>JBBEBP010000019.1:0-87165 GCA_040882255.1 Pseudohongiellaceae bacterium
GCTGCTCTTTCATCTTCTCCATTTCGTTGGCCGCCATCATGGCGCCGCCCTGCGAAAGACTTTGCCCGAGACCTCGAAGCAATCCGTATTTTCCGGACATCAGCCCACCTCCGCTGCCAGTTGATTGATCTGCTCCGGGCCGACCTGGCTCATGGCCTGATCAAGTTCAGTGGTATCGTAGCCGCTCTCGCCCAGGTATCGCAGCAGCATGGTTTTGAATGCCTGCGCCACCTCAGCCGGCTGGTATTCCACGCCAGAGCCTTCGGCAATATCCAGCACCTCGGCCAGCACATTGGCGCCAAGCAGGACCACCAGATCTTCCGGCATTTCTCCTCCGGCTTTCTCGCCCGCCACGGCCGTCAGTTCATAGGCAATGGTGGACACTTGTTCCATCGGATTCTGGGCATTTACCATCAGCTTGTTGATCTTGTCGGCTGTCCCGTTCTTGTAAAGAGCCGTCATCACCTGGGTCATCGCAGCCTGAAAGGCCGGGTGACTTTCATCGTTTTCCTCTTCGTCCATGCCTTGCTGCGGCTGTCCTAATAGCCCCGGCTGCGCGGGTGCCGGATGGGTGGAGGCTGGTTCCGATCAGGCCGACTCAGCACATGGTAGATACGGCGAAAATGGTAGATGGCCGCTTGTCGGTCTGGAAATGGGCCGATGGCTACAAGGCAATGATTTCAGAAGCCCCGCAGCCACCAGAGCAGGATCTGTCCGGGGGAAATCATGTCTGACTCACGCTACAAGCGCCGAGACCGGTACGCTGACATGATCGGAGTCTCCGAGGAGACTGTCAGGGGATGGCAGACGCGATACTGGACGAAGGGCTGTCAGTATGTCGTAATCGGCCACCAGACTCTGGTGCACATTGAGAGGGCAGACGAATGGATAGATCATCATGGCCAGCTGGCATCCGCCCCTCCGGCAAAGGCATCCGGATCAAGATCTGGAGAGGCGGGCGGCTCGCCTGGTCGGAAACCGTCAACGGCGACCCGTATTCGTCCCGTGACCTCTCCGCAGCGGTACGCCGGCGCGAGGAACTGATCTCCCGGCTCCGCCTGGGCCTGCCGCTATACGCCGGAGACGAGACGGCCGACACTCAGCTTTTTTCCGAGGCAGCACAGGAGTACATGAACACCCTGGACGCCAAGCACTCAACGCACCTGAGCTATGAAAATTTGCTGAACCGGTACTGGATACCGGAGTTCGGCCACTGGCCTGTCCACGAAATCACCGCTACTGCCATCAAAGGCGCCCTGGCCAGCCACCAGGTTACCGCCAAGACGAAGAAGAACGCCCTGATCCCTCTGCGTGGTGTGCTGGATCATGCGGGCCTCGCTCCCAACCCTGCGAGCGGTATCCGTTTCAGGCGCCGCCAGACCAATCCCGTGCAGCGATACACGCCACAGGAACGCAGCGCCCTGCTGAAGAATCTCTCCGGCCAGGAGCTGGTGTACTTCGCCGTGCTGTTCGGCTGCGGCCTGCGCCCGGGTGAAGCCCTGGCACTGCGCTGGACCGACTATGACGGCGAGGAGCTGGACATCAGCAAGCAGATCACCCGACGGCGCCACGAGCCCAGTACGAAGACCAGCCAGCGCCGGCGGGTGTACGTCCCGAAATGGGTGCGCCCCTTCCTGAAACAACACGTCACCCGGTTTGCCGGGGAGTATGTGTTCGTGAACAGCAAGGGCGGGCCCTACCTGGATACCGACGTATTCAATGGCGCCTGGCAGAAAGCTCATAAGAAGGCCCGGATACCCTACCGCATCCCCTACACCTGCCGGCACACACGGGCTGCGGAGCTGCTGTCGCTCGGCATCGATCCGGCGGACGCGGCGAAGCAGATGGGGCACAGCCCGGAAATGTTCCTGCGGATCTATTCGGAGTGGATCGAGGAGTACAGCCGGAACAAGGATAAGAGCCGATTCGAGGGGGCCGGTGTGGAGCTGCGAAAAACAGAAACCGACAAACAACCGACAAAACGTGCGAGGTAAAATGGCCAGAAACGAGAAAGCCCTTGCATTACAAGAGCCTATCGTCGGGAATAGTGGCGGACCGGACGGGACTCGAACCCGCGACCTCCGGCGTGACAGGCCGGCATTCTAACCAGCTGAACTACCGGTCCGCGAAAGGCGCGCATTGTAGCATGCGTTTCTTGCTGTTGCACCGGGAAATGTCAATTTTGCGGGTGTTCTGCCCGACATTCCACAGCGCGTCATTTTGGTGGGTGGTGAGGGATTTGAACCCCCGACATTCGCCTTGTAAGGGCGACGCTCTACCAACTGAGCTAACCACCCGCCGTGTTGGGTGACGCGCATTTTACCGACTTCGCGGATCGTGTCAATAAGAAAAAGAGGGGGAGGGAAAAAGAGGGAAAAGAGGGACGAAAAAGAGGGAAGGGAAAATAGGGACAGTCCCGGTTTTCGCGGCTTCCGAAAACCGGGACTGTCCCTATTTTCCCTTCCCTCTTTTTTTCTCTTTTCCCTCTTTTTCCTCTTTTTCCAGCCCTTTATTTTGATTCGTGGCGATAGACGCCATCCCAGTCCGCCGGCAGGCCACTGTCCTGCAACGTCTCGATGCGGGACAGGAACAGCGGGTAAAGCTGGCGGCCAGGGTACGCCTGCTGCAATGCCTCGATATGCTGCCGGGCCCGAGCCCAGTCCTGGCGATAGTAGGCATCCAGCGCCTGATGCCACTGCGCCAGTTCGCCTTCGATTTCCTCCGTCAACGCCTCACGATGACACACCGGTTCGCGGATGGTGATGGGTACGGTCTTGCCTTTCACACGTACACGGTCGACCTCACGGCAGACGATATTCTGCAGCTCTTCGAAGGTCTTTTCACCGATCAGACAGCCGACGCCGTAGAACTTGGTCAGCCCTTCCAGACGCGAGCCGAGGTTCACGGCATCGCCCAGTACCGTATACGAGCGGCGGTACTCCGACCCCATGTCTCCCACATTCATCGGACCAGTGTTGATGCCAACACCGATATTGATTTCGGGCAGCCCTTCCCGTTCGAAACGCGGCTTCAGCTCCTCCACTATGGCCAGCATGACCAACGCCGCCTGCACGGCATGTTCGGCGTGGTCATCATCCTTCAATGGGGCGCCCCAGAACGCCATCACCATATCGCCGACATACTTGTCGATGGTGCCCTGGTGATCGAAGATGATGCCGGTGACGGGGGTGAAGAACTCGTTGAGCAGGGTCTTCAGTTCCGTTGCCGACAGCGACTCGGAGATGGCGGTGAAATTGCGGATGTCGGAGAACAGCACCGTCAGCTCACGGTTTACCCCCGCAAAGCTGTACAGGTCCGGGTCACGCAGCATGGCATCAATATGCGCGGGCGGTACATACTGGTCGAACATGCCCTTGATGGTCTGCCGGGTCCGGCGCTCACGCAGGAAACCCCATACCAGGTTCAGGCCCATCAACAACAGTACCAATACCACCGGCAGGGTCAGCGACAGGTCCAGCCGCTGGCTGCCCCACAGCCAGAAATTACCCCAGATCAGCCCGCCTACGATCAGCAGCGAAGCCAGGGTCAACAGCGCCGGCCCCAGCATGGGCAGAAGCAAACTCAGCGCAACACCCATCACCACCAGGCCCACGGCCATCGCGCCCGGCTCCCAGACCGGCTTGTAGGGGAAGGCCGGCGGCGTCTCGCCATCATTGTCGATGACCTGCCCGTCCTGCCCCACTTCCAGTGACTCGAAGGACTTGAGCAGACCATTGAGCACATTGGCGTGCACCTCCACGCCGGGAAAGACCGATTCCAGTGGCGTGGCACGAAGGTCGAACAGTCCGGTGGCGGTGGTGCCTACCAGCACCAGGGCATTGTCCAGTGTGCCCTCCGGCACCTCCCCATGCAGCACATCAGTAGCCGAGACATAGGTATAGGGGCTTTCACCACTCAGGCCCGAACGGCCCACGAAAGGCACCAGCACCTGGGCCCGCGAGTCGGTGGGTACCACATACTGTCCGCGCTGGCCCATACGCACCCCGTCTACCGACACAGAGCCACCACTCTCATAGGTGATCAGCGAGAAACGTTCCTCGAAAAAATACGCACGTGCCATTTCCAGCGCCAGGGTCGGATAGAGCGCATCGCCATAACGCACCACCAGGGGAATGCGCCGCACCACCCCGTCAGGGTCCGGCATCTGGTTCATCAGCCCCGCACCCTGCGCCGCTTCCTGCAGGACGGGAATATTGTTGGTATAGCCGGCCATAGTCGGCAGTCGCAGGCGCTGGGCCATCGACGTTTCGATATCCACGATGGACTCCGGCAGCGCCCCGTACTCGGCGTCCTCCACCGGACTGAAAGACAGGGCCAGCACCGTGTCCATGGCCGGGCTGGCCAGCGCATCGGCAAACTCACTGTCGGCGCTGAACTCATCAATCAGCACATCCAGGGAACCGGACAGGAAATCCAGCTCCTCCGGCAGGCCGCTCTGCTCCAGCAGGTCGCGGAACGGGTTGCGCTGCGGTTCGGGAAAGGTGATGTCGTAGGCGGTCAGCAAGGCGCCCTGTTGTTCGAGCTGGCGGGTCAACTCGGCCAGTTTGAGGCGATCCCAGGGCCACTGCCCTTCGGCCTGCAGGCTGCGCTCGTCGATGTCGACGATGACGATATTGTAGTCGTCGGCCCGTTCGGGACGCGGCATAGCCGCATACCGCAGATCATAGATCATGTAGTCCATGCGCTGCGTCAGGTAGCTGATGAAGGGCGGTGCGGCGGTATGGACCAGCAAAACCAGCAGGGTCACCAGCACCCCCAGCAGGTAGATCAACCGCCGGCTTTCCAGCAGCCCCCGGAGACTTGCCGCTATATTGCTTCCACCCGCCATGTCGGTGTGTCCGTCCCTCTTGTTGCCCGTTGAGAGCACCTTATGGTTGCTGCACTGTCAGCGCAACGATAACATACCCGCCCACGGAGGCACCCACCATGGACATCTTCAAGGACTTCAGTTTCGAAGCCGCTCACCGCCTGCCCAATGTGGCGGAGGGTCACAAATGCGCGCGCCTGCACGGCCACTCCTTCCAGGTACGGATTGTGGTCAGCGGGCCGGTGGGCGAAACGTCAGGCTGGGTCATGGACTTCGGCGACATCAAGACCGCCTTCCGGCCCATACGCGATCAGCTCGATCATTACTATCTCAATGAGATCGAAGGCCTGGAGAACCCCACCAGCGAACACATCGCGCGCTGGATCTGGCAGCGGCTGAAGCCCGCGCTGCCGGAACTGTCCCGCATCGAAATCCGCGAGACCTGCACCAGCGGCTGTCTCTACACGGGCGACTGAACCTCAGTCCACCGGCCTCCCCACATGGTCGCGGGCCACGGCCATAGACTTTATGACGGCATGACAGGACTGCCCTTCCGCCAGCTCCAGAGCCAGCGCCGAACGCCGCGTGATGCGCGACAACAGCCGTTCATCGCCGGCCCGCAGTTCCACCAGCATCCCGGGGCCCTCGCCGGGCGTGATGCCCGTCACCGTCACTGGCAGGATATTCAATGCAGACAGACCGACCGGGGCCTCGCGGGCCAGCAGCACTTCATGGGCCATGACGCGCACCCGCAGGCGGTTACCAGCCTGCCCTTCCACGCGAGGCAGCCACAAGGGACCGGCCGCGCATTCCAGGCGGGTCAACCCATCTTCCTCCTGCGCCACAATCCGCGCGGACAGCGAAGCGCCCATGTCCCGCAGCCCCAGATGCCGAAGCGCGGCCGGGTCGCACAGTATCTCGCCCACCGTGCCCTCGTGTTCCAACACCCCGTCGCTGATCACCGCCATGCGATCGGCCAGCAGCTCGGCTTCCGCAATGTCATGCGTAACCAGTACCACCGGCATGTCCAGCCGGTCCCGCAGTTCACGGACCTCGCGGTACAGGGTGTCCCGGGTGCGGCGGTCGACTGCGGAGAACGGTTCATCCAGCAGCAGCACCTCCGGGCGCCGCGCCAATGCCCGCGCCACGGCCACTCGCTGCTGCTGCCCGCCTGACAGTTCCGCGGGCCGGCGCGTGGCCTGTCCGTCCAGGTGAACCAACCTCAGCAGTCGGCGCGCTTCTGCGTCACGCTCGGCCGCCGGCCGGTCATGTAGCGAGGTTTTCACATTGTCCAGGGCACTCATGTGCGGAAACAGGGCATAGGACTGGAACACCATGCCGACCCGGCGGCGATGGGGCGGCAACGCGATGCCCTGCTCCGTGTCCACCCAGGTCTCCCCGCCCACCGCCACCCGTGTCCGCGCCGGTTGCCATAGTCCGGCGATGGTGCGCAGCACGGTGGACTTTCCCGCGCCAGACGGCCCGACCAGAGCCAGCATCTCGCCCGGCTCGACCCGGAAGCGTACCCGCAGCGGAATCGGCGCGCTGGCCGTAATATCGACATCCAGCGCCATCAGCCCAGTCTCCTGCCAACGCGGCGTGACAGCCAGAATGTCAATGAAATGGTGAACAGCGAGATACCCAGCAATACAGCGGACATGATCGCGGCCCCTTCATTATCGAAGGCCTGCACCCGGTCGTAGATGGCGATGGCGATGGTGCGCGTCTCGCCGGGAATGGAACCACCCACCATCAACACGATGCCGAATTCGCCAAGCGTGTGCGCAAAGGTCAGCACCATGGCCGTGAGCACGCCCGGCCATGCCAGCGGCAGTTCCACCCGCCACAGGGATTGCCACGGCGTCAGGCCGCAGCAGGCACCAGCCTCGCGGACGCCGGCCGGAATCGCCTCGAAGCCGCGCTGGGCGGGCTGGATGGCGAACGGCAGATTGAACACGACCGAGGCCACCACCAGACCGGTGAAGCTGAACACCAGTTGCTGACCGAACAGATTGTTCCAGAATTGACCGACCGGGGAATTAGCGCCGAGTGTCACCAGCAGGTAGAAACCGAATACGGTGGGCGGAAGCACCAGCGGTACCGCCACCAGCGCCTCGACCAGCCCCTTGCTGCGAAAATCCTGATACGCCAGCTGCCTGCCAGCGAGGATGGCGACCGGCAACAACAGCAACACGGTCCAGCCGGCAAGTTGCAGAGATACAGAAAGCGCTGTCCAGTCCACAGTCTACTCCGACGGCGCAGTAAAGCCGTACCGTTTCATGATCTCGCGCGCGGCTGGACTCTGGATGAAGTCGTAGAACTCCTCGGCCACCGGGCCCGCTCCCTCGAGCAGCGCCATGCGTTGCCGCAGTGGCGTGTGCCAGTCCTCGGGAATCAGGGTGTAATCGCCGCGCGGCGAAATCGCCGGTGCCAGAGCCAGTGACCAGGCGATGATTCCGCCCTGGGTGCTGCCGGACAGCGCGAACTGCGCGGCCTGGCTGACATTTTCGCCCAGTACCATCACCGATTGCAGTTGCTCCCACAGCCCCCGGTGCTGCAGGGCTTCCCGCGCCCGCATGCCATAGGGAGCATGTTCCGGATTGGCAATGGCGAAACGGCGCAGCTCACCCGTTTCCAGTGCCGCCGACAAGCCATTCAGGCATTCATCTACCTCCAGCGTCGAGCCGTGCGGCGCCATCAGGGCTACTCGTCCCAGCGCATACAGGGTTCCTCGATCACGCGTGAATCCATCTTCCGCCAGATCCAGCACGAACTGCTCGTCGGCGGCCAGGAACAGTTCGAACGGGGCACCTTCGCGGATCTGCCTGGAAAAATTGCCTGTGGAACCGAAACTCAGTCGCAGCCGGTCACCGGTCTCCCGTTCGAAGGCTTCCGCCACCTCTTCCAATGCAAACTGCAGATCGGAGGCGGCCGCCACTACCGGCGAAGTCCGCGCATGCAGCGGTGCAAAAGAAAACACGCAGCAAATACCGAAAAGACGAACCGCAAGACTCATGACGCCATGACCTCAGCCGTTTCGTGCGCCGTTGTATCCAAGGTGTGCCGCTCCTTAACAAAGTGCCCGGCGTGGCGGACCGTCAGGCCAACTGCTCAAGCACCTGTTGCCGGCCAGCCCGTTCACCGACCAGCTTCTTGCAGGCCATGAAGACCTTCGCCTGGTTGACGCAATCGGCCGCGATCAACCGGTCATCACGGAAATACAGCAGGCTGAACCCTGCCTTGCCATGCGGGTCGGCCTCACCCAGCAGCACGGTATCGTCGTGGCCTTCCGAAAGACCGGCCGACTGCAATTTGATGTCGAACTGATCCGACCAGAACCATGGTACCGCATTGTAGGCTTGCTGTTTATCACAGATGGTAGCGGCTGCCACACGCGACTGGTCATTGGCGTTCTGCACCGACTCCAGCCGCACTGTGCGCCCGTACAGGGCACTGGTGTGAGAGGTACAATCACCGGCCGCGACGATGGCCGGATCGCTGGTGCGGGCGTACTCGTCCACCCGGATGCCGTTGTCGATGCGCAGTCCGGCCTGTTCGGCCAGCCCGGTCTCCGGCACGATACCCACCCCGATGATCACCAGATCGGCGTCGAAGGTGCGGCCGTCGGCACAGCTGACTGACTCGGCGCGCTGCGCGCCGTTGATACTGACGACCTCCATGCCACAGGCGACATGCACGCCGTGTGCTTCGTGCAGACCGGTGATGTATCGCGAGGTCTGCTCACCGGTCACCCGCTGCAGGACCCGCTCCTCGCGTTCCAGCACGGTAACGTCCAGGCCCAGCTTCGACAGGGCTGAGGCCGCTTCCAGTCCAATATAGCCACCGCCGATGATCACGGCGCGCCGGCTATCACTGATTTCATCGCGTATCGCCTGGATATCGCGGATGGTACGCAGATAATGTACACCGCTCAGGCCGTCGCCCAGCGACAGCTTGATGACCCGCGAGCCGGTGCACAGGGCGAGGCGGTCCCACGCCAGGGTCTCGCCGCCGTCCAGGGTTACAGTCCCTGCCTCGCGGTCGATACCGGTGACAGGAAGGCCCAGCCGCAACTCGACTTCACTGTTATCGTACATGGCCCGGGGACGGAGCAGGATGTCATCCAGCGACTTTTCGCCCGCCATCACTGCCTTGGACAGAGGTGGACGATGGTACGGCAATGCCTCTTCCGCGCCCGCCAGGACGATGCGTCCCGGCCAGCCCAGTTTGCGGGCCTGTACGGCCAGTTGCGAGCCGGCGTGGCTGGCGCCGACGACAATCAGGGTCTGTGCTTCACTCATGCTGCTTCTGTCCCGTCTGCGGCGGTATACGCCAGTCTATCGGTGTCCGGCCATGCGTTTCCAGATAACGGTTAGCCGTGGAGAAATGCCGGTTGCCGAAAAAGCCCCGGCTGGCCGACAGCGGCGAAGGGTGCGGCGACTGCAGCACCAGATGGCGCCCCCGATCAATGATCTGCCCCTTGCGCTGGGCGTGACTGCCCCACAGAAAGAACACCAGGCGCTCGCGTTGCTCATTGAGCAACATGATGATGCGGTCCGTGAACGTCTCCCAGCCCCGGCCCTGATGAGAAGCGGCCCGCCCGGCCTCCACGGTCAACACCGTGTTAAGCAACAGCACCCCCTGTTCAGCCCAGGACTGCAGGCAGCCGTTGGTACTCATGGGTACGCCGACGTCGCTTTCGATTTCCTTGTAGATGTTACGCAGCGAGGGCGGCAGGGCCACACCGGGTCGCACGGAAAAACACAGTCCGTGCGCCTGACCGGGACCGTGATAGGGATCCTGACCAATCACCACCACCTTGACCTGCTCGAACGGTGTGCTGTCCAGCGCATTGAAGATCAGCTCACCGGGCGGATAGAGGGTCTTGCCCTGCTGCTTCTCCTGCACCAGGAACTGGCGCAGGGACCGCATGTAGTCCTGCTCGAACTCGCCGGCCAACAGGGCCTTCCACGACGACTCCAGTTGTATGCGGCCCATATCGCCCATGAAGTCTATCGCTCCGGCCTCATGTGCGGAAACAGCAGCACATCCTTGATGGACGGCGCATCAGTGAGCAGCATCACGAGTCGGTCTACGCCAATGCCTTCCCCCGCCGTGGGTGGAAGGCCGTATTCCAGGGCGGCAATGTAGTCGGCATCGTAGTGCATGGCTTCATCATCGCCGGCGTCTTTCTGCTCCACCTGCTCCTGAAAACGCGCAGCCTGGTCCTCGGCGTCGTTGAGCTCCGAGAAGCCGTTGGCCAGTTCACGGCCACCGATGATCAGCTCGAAACGGTCTGTGACCCCCGGATCGCCATCCTTGCGGCGGGCCAGTGGCGAGACCTCGGTGGGGTACTCCGTAATGAAAGTCGGCTGAATCAGGTGGTGCTCCACCGCCTCGTCAAACAGTTCCATCAGAATACGTCCGGCACCCCAGCCGTCTTCCAATTCCATACCGCGGGCCTCCAGCACCTCGGCCAGCGCCTGGCGGTCACCTATCATGGCCTCGCTGACATCATTGCAGTGCCTCAGTACGGCGTCACGCACGGGCAGCCGTTCGAAGGGCCGGCCGAAGTCGATCTCCTGACCCTGGTAGATGAACTGTTTTGTACCCAGCGTTTCGTTGGCGATAAAGCGGAACATGTCCTCGGTCATGTCCATCAGTTCATGGTAATCCGCGTAGGCCTGGTAAAACTCGGCCATCGTGAATTCCGGATTGTGCCGCGTGGACAGCCCCTCGTTACGGAAGTTGCGGTTGATCTCGAAGACTTTCTCGAAACCGCCCACCACCAGACGCTTCAGGTACAGCTCCGGCGCCACACGCAGATACATCTGTTGATCCAGCGCATTGTGATGGGTCACGAAAGGCCTGGCGGTCGCCCCACCGGGGATCACCTGCATCATCGGGGTTTCCACTTCCATGAACCCCCTGTCGATGAAATAGGTACGCATGGCCTGCAGAATGCGCGAGCGCAGCATGAAGGTGCGCCGTGACTCCTCATTGGCAATGAGATCCACATAACGCTGGCGATAGCGCACCTCGGTATCGGTCAGTCCCTTGTGCTTGTCGGGCAACGGCCGCAGTGCCTTGGTGAGCAGCGTCAGCTCATTGATATTGACGGTCAGCTCACCCTTGCCGGTGCGGAACAGCACACCGCTGGCCCCGACGATGTCCCCCAGGTCCAGCTGTTTGATGGTGGCCAGTACCGCCGGATCGATTTGCTTGTGTGCAAAATACAACTGTATCGGACCCGTACTGTCCTGGATCACCAGGAACGGACCGCGCATACGGATGATGCGTCCGGCCACCTTCGCAGGCTTGTTCAGTGACGCCAGTTCCTCGCGGCTGTGCCCGTCGTGTGCCGACTCCAGGTCCGCTGCATAACTGTCGCGGCGAAAGTCATTGGGGAAGGCATTGCCACTCTCGCGCAAAGCCGCCAGTTTCTCGCGGCGCTGGGCAATCAGCCTGTTCTCGTCCTGAGCTGCTGCATCGGCAGCCGTATTGTTTTCTGTCATGTCCGTTCCGTTACAGTGATGATCACAGCCCTTTCTTCAAGCTGGCCTCGATGAACTTGTCCAGATCGCCGTCCAGCACGGCACTGGTATTGGTATTTTCCACGCCGGTGCGCAGATCCTTGATGCGGGACTGGTCCAGCACGTAGGAGCGAATCTGGCTACCCCAGCCGATATCGGCCTTCTCGGACTCGACGGCTTCAGCCTCTTCCCGGCGCTTGCGCTGCTCCAACTCATAGAGTTTGGCCTTGAGTTGCTGGATAGCCTGGTCGCGGTTCTTGTGCTGGGACCGCTGGTTCTGGCACTGCACTACAATACCGGACGGTTCATGGGTCATCCGGATGGCAGAGTCCGTGGTGTTGACATGCTGACCACCAGCGCCGCTGGAGCGGTAGGTATCGACACGCACCTGCGACATATCCAGATCAATCTCGATATCGTCATCAATCTCGGGCGAGACAAACACCGAAGCGAACGAGGTATGGCGACGGTTACCGGAGTCGAACGGCGACTTGCGCACCAGGCGATGCACCCCGGTTTCGGTGCGCAGCCAGCCGAAAGCGTATTCACCCTTGAAGAAAATCGTAGCGCTCTTGATGCCGGCCACATCTCCGCCGGAGGCTTCCATCAGATCGACCTCAAAGCCTTTCTCCTCACCCCAGCGCATGTACATGCGCAGCAACATTTCCGCCCAGTCCTGGGCCTCCGTGCCGCCGGAGCCGGCCTGGATATCCAGGAAGGCGTTGTTGGCATCCATGTCCCCGGAGAACATGCGCCGGAACTCCATCGCTGCGAGCTTCTTCTCCAACGCATCCAGGTCGGACTGTACTTCTGTCAGCAGCGCCGGATCGTTCTCTTCCTGAGCCAGTTCGATGATATCGCCCGCGTCGCGAAGACCTTCGTAGAGATCGTCGATGGTCGTGACCACGGCTTCCAGCCTGGCCCGCTCACGGCCCAGATCCTGGGCATACTCGGGCTTCTCCCAGACGGCGGACTCGCCGAGCTCCATTTCGACTTCGGTCAGTCTGTCTTTCTTTTCAGCGTAGTCAAAGATACCCCCTGAGGGTATCTGTGCGCTCGGTGAAATCCTTGATCTTCTGCAATATCGGGCTGATTTCCATGTTTCGCGATCCTGATGGTCGGGTGGTGACAAAGGCGGTCATTCTACCGTACTGACGTGGTTTTTTCGATGTCCTGCTGTGGATCGGGGTGATTGTCCGGGGGTCATTACTTCGTCGCACGAGCCTCGGAGGGGGAAGGCCCGATCAGAAGACGCCCGTGGATACATCCCTGTAGGGCTCGGCGTGCGCCATCCATGGCGCCCGACGCTTCTGATCGGGCCTTCCCCCTCCGAGGCTCTCTGTATCAAGTGCACCCGGATGTTCGCCTGTGACAGTGGCGGCAATCACGTACAGAGAGTTCTCCGGGCGGGGCACGACCCCACAGGAGCGTCGCCCGCCATGGACGGCGGGCGCCGAGCCCTCCACGGACGGATTCACGGGCGTCTCCTGTGGGGTCGTGCCCCGCCCGGAGAACTCGCGCTACGAAGTACCAACCTACTGCTCCGTGCAAGACACATCTGCATGGTAGAATCCATCGCATGAAACAGGCCACGCCCCCACAACGGATCGAACCACTGGAGAACGCCCGGATAGAGTGGGAGGACGGCGCACCGTGGTCCAAAGAGTACCAGGACATTTACTTCTCCCGCGCCGGAGGCCTCGACGAAACCCGTCATGTGTTCATCCACGGTAATGATCTGAGCAGCCGCTGGCGACAGCAGGACCGTCCCGGTCGGGTGTTTGTGATCGGCGAGCTGGGCTTCGGGACGGGATTGAATTTCCTGACCACCTGGCAGCACTGGCGCGAGACCGGGTGCCGGCATCTGCGCCTGCATTTCATCAGTTGCGAGAAACACCCGCTGACGCGCGAAGCGCTGCAGCAGGCACTGGCACAGTGGCCGGCACTGGGGGAATACAGCGAGCAGCTGCTGACACAGTATCCGGACCACACGCCGGGTTATCACCGGCTGCTACTGGGCAATGAGCACGATGGCGAGGTGACGCTGGACCTGTATTACGGTGATGCGCTGGACACCCTGGAGCAACAGAGCAATCCACAGGTGCGGATCGATGCCTGGTTTCTGGATGGCTTCACGCCAAAGCACAACCCCGGTCTGTGGACGGATGCATTGCTGGAAATCGTGGCGCGACTCAGCGCTCCGGGCACTACATTAAGCAGTTACAGCGTGACCGGCCGGGTGGTGCGCGCGCTGAAGGCGCTGGGCTTCGAGGTGGAGAAACGCAAGGGCTTCGCGCACAAACGGCACATGCTTCATGCGTGCCTCCCGCACGGAAGAACAGACAGCGGGACCGATGAGCACAATCCGGCACGAACGGAGGGGCGTGAAGCGCTGGTCATCGGCGCCGGCCTGGCCGGCAGTACGGTAGCCTGGAGCCTGGCGCGGCGCGGCTATCGGGTTACGGTGCTGGAGTCGCGGGGCGAGACGGCGCAAGGGGCATCGGGTAACCCACAGGCAGTGCTGCAGTGCCGCCTGAACCGACAACCCGACGCGCTCTGGCAACTCAACCTGCTGGCGTTTCTGCATGCCTCAAGATTCTACTCAGTGCTACAGGCACAGGGACATGACTTCGATTGGCGTCCCTGCGGTGTGTTGACCCTGGACGGCGCCTACGAAAACACGCGCAAGGCACCCGGTGCGGACACCTACTGCCACTATCCACCACAGGTGCTGCGCCGGGTCACGCGGGGGGAAGCTTCGGATATTTGTGGGTTACCTGTCACTGATGACGGACTGTTCCTGCCGGAAGGCGGATGGCTGAACCCGGTGCGGCTCTGTCACGCACTGCTGTCCCGTCCGGGTATCACCGTGGAAACCGGAGAGCGGGTTACAGCGCTGCACCGGGACGAAGAAACGGATATCTGGTGCGTAAGCACCGATGCAGAAGGTGGGCAGCGGGAATGGCATGCGCCGGTGGTGGTGCTGGCCTGCAGTCATGCGGTGCGAGAATTGGATCAGACCGCCGATCTACCGGTATTGCCGCTACGGGGCCAGATCAGCCAACTGCCGGACAATGCCAGCAGCCGCGAGCTTCGCACCGTGATCTGTGGAAAAAGCTACCTGGCTCCTGCATCAGGAGAAAACCGGCACTGCCTGGGAGCCAGCTATCGCAAGAACAGCACCGACACATCACTGTCAGAGGAAGAGCATCGGGAAGTGCTCTCCGGAGTCACCCCGTTCCTGCCCACCCTCCGGAAAACAGAGGAGGCACGACCAGCCCGGGCCTCGGTGCGCGGCAGTTCAGCGGATTTTGTTCCGCTGGCCGGCCAGGTTCCGGATCCGGGTGCCTGGCGCAGTATCTACGGCGGCGCACAACATCCGGGCCGGAAAAGCCAGCCTCTGCATTCGCACTACCTGCCGGGTCTTTATGTCAGCGCCGGGCATGGTTCGCACGGCATGGCCGGCTGCCCCCTCTCGGCCGAACATATCGCCGCACTGGTCAGCGGCGAACCATCCCCACTGCCCACACAGTGCGCACAGCTGATCGATCCCTGGCGCTTCATGGCCCGCCGGGCGCGCCGCCAGGCAGCTCGCTACCCCTGACCCGAAAAGAAAGGCAACAGGGCACGATACAGATACCCGGCGTCCTCGCTGCCGGCCAGCTCGCGGATGGAATGCATGGCAAAGGTTGGCACGCCTACATCCACCGTATCCACGCCGATACCACTGGCCGTGATCGGACCGATGGTGCTTCCGCAGGCCATGTCGCTGCGCATCACAAAGGACTGCACTGGTACGCCGGCCTGCTCACACACTGCCATGAAGCGCGCGGTGGAATGACTGTTGCTCGCGTAGCGCTGGTTGGCGTTGATCTTGATCACCGGGCCGTGATTGAGCAACGGTCCGTGATTGCCATCATGGCGATCGGCAAAGTTGGGATGGATGGCATGGGCATTGTCCACGGATAGGAACAGCGAACGGCGGATGATCCGCTCGATCCGTTCCCGGTGCGCGCCCCGAGTTTCACCACTCTCGACAATACGCCCCAGCACCGACTCCAGGAACGGTCCCTGGGCGCCGCAGGCCGAGGCACTGCCCACCTCTTCGTGATCATTGCAGACCACCAGTGAGAAGTGACCCGGTTCTGCTTCGATCAGCGCCTCCATGGCGACGTGACAGCTGAGCAGATTATCCAGGCGCGCGGCGCTGATGAACTCCTCGTGCAGGCCGGTCAGCGCAGGAGCCTGGGTATCGTAGAGCGACAGTTCATGGGCCAGCACTCGCTCGGCGCTGTCATGCTCCGCCTGGCCATGCAATTGCTGCAGCAACCATTGCTCCAGACTGAATTCGCTGCCGGAAGTGGTCTGCAGACACAGCAGCGGCGGCAGATCCTTCTGCGCATTGATGCTGCGGTTCTGGTTCGCCTCGCGGTCCAGGTGGATGGCCAGGCTGGGGATCACAGCCACGGGACGGCCCGAATCGATCAGTCCCGAGCGCACGTCACCGGCGGCATTCCGGTAGTCGACGCGTCCGGCGATGGCCAGATCGCGATCGAACCAGGGCGCCAGCAGCGCGCCACCGTAGACTTCGACACCCAGCTGTACCGTGCCAGTGCGCTTCATGACGGGCTGCGGCTTGATCTTCAGACAGGGACTGTCCGTGTGTGCGCCCGCCATGGAGAAACCGCTATCGGCCACATCGTCCTCACCCAGGGTGAAGGCGATGATGGACGACTCATTGCGGCACACGTAATAGCGCCCGCCCGGACGCAGCTCCCAGGCCTCACCCTCGTCCAGCGCCATGAACCCGGCCTGTTCCAGCCGCGTGGACATCGTGCGCACGGCGTGGAACGGCGTGGGTGATATCCGGATGAAATCCAGCAATCCACGCCGCAACACGGCATTGTCATCACTTGTCTGGCTCACGATCAGGGATTCACCTCGATCAGCTCCACGTCAAAGATCAGCGTGGAGAACGGAGGAATCGGCCCGGTGCCGCCTTCACCATAGCCCAGCGAGGCGGGAATAAACAGACGATAGCGATCACCAGTGTTCATCAGTTGCAGACCCTCGGTCCAGCCGGGAATCACCTGGTCCAGGCGGAACTCGGCGGGCTGGCCGCGCGCGATCGAGCTGTCGAACACCTCGCCATCGATGAAACGACCTTCATAGTGGGCCACCACCGTGTCGGTCGCCGCCGGAGACATCGAACCGTCCCCTTCTTCCAGCACCATATACTGCAGGCCCGAATCGGTGGTCATGACCTCATCACGTTCGGCATTCTCGGCCAGGAAAGCCTCGGCCTCGGCACGTGCCGATTCCGATTCCGCCTGCTGGGCCGCCGTCAACTGCTCCTGGAATGCCGTCAGTGCCTGCATCATCTGATCCTGGCTGAGCTGGACATCATCGCTCAAGGCGTCCTCCAGACCCTGCATGAAAGCAGTCACATTGATGCCGCTGGTCAGACCCTGGTCAGTCAGGTTCTGAGCGATGTTGACACCGATGCTGTAACCGATACGGTCGGCTTCATTCTCCAGGTCAATATCCTGGGCAAGAGCGGATGTACTGGCGAAAGTGGCGGCCAGACCGAAAACGCCGGCTGCGGCGACCGTCCGCATGAACGGGTTGGTACTGAATTGCATACTGATTTCCTGTCATTCGTGATTGATGCCCGCATACTAACGGCAGCGGCGGGTGATTTCCAGTGGCGGGAGCAGCTCCGTTACCGAGCGTTGCCTTTGCCGCCGCCATGACGGCGGGTTATGCTGTCGGCTGATGGAACCCGCCGGCATGATGGATACCGCACCATGAACCCATTCCTTACCCCCGCTCTGCTACTGACAGCCTTGCTGCTCGGCGCCTGCAACCGCCTGTACAGCATCAGCGTCAACGAACAGGTGCTGTATGATCCGAGACCGGGCAATCCCGTGATCCGTTTCGATGACCCGGGCCTGCAGAGCTGTGTGAATCTGGCCCTGCGCCAGGACCCGTCCGTGGCCCCGGAAAACATCACCATATTGTCCTGCGCTGGTCTGGAAATCGAGTCACTGGAAGGGCTCAGCACCCTGCGTGGGCTGGAATACGTGGATGTGGGAGACAATGAGCTCGAGCACCTGGATGCCCTGGGCCGTCTCCCCCGCCTGGTTTCGGTCCGTGCTGCCGATAACCCGCTGACGGATGTCTCCGCCCTGCTACGGGCCGGTTCACTGACCACGGTCGTGCTGACCGGAAACCGCAACATTCCCTGTAGCCAGCTCGACGCACTGGAGGAGCAGCTGGGAAATGATTTGCAACGACCGGCTCAATGCGTAGATTGAGCCACTGGCGGCACACCACTGTGGAACCGAAACTCCGTGTCCGGCGACTCGATCAGCTCCTGCTCGCGCTGCAGGAAGAACCCGAGACGTTCCTCCACCTCGGCCCCCGATGAGGCATAAAGCCGCGCCAGCGTGAGATAGTCCCGGTAGTGCCGGGATTCAGAACGCAGTAACTGGGCGTAGAAGCGGCCCAGCGGCGCATCCAGCAATGGCGCCAGACAGGCAAAGCGCTCGCAGGAGCGCGCTTCCACCAGCGCGCCGATCAGCAGTGTATCGATCAGCGCGTCCTCCCCGTTTTTCCTCATGCCCTCGCGCAGACCGCCTGCATAACGCGAGGCACTAAGGTGCTCGTAGGCAATACCGCGCTCCCGAAGAATGTCAACCACCTGCTCGAAATGCAGCAACTCCTCGCGGGCCAGTTGTGACATTTTCCGGAGCAGTTCGACATGGCTGGTATAACGATACAGCAGATTCATGGCGGTAGCCGCCGCCTTCTTCTCGCAGTTGGCATGGTCGATCAGCAGGTGGTCGACGTGCTCCACGGCATGCTCGAGCCAGCGATCCGGGGTGGGACACGGCAGGAAGGCGCGGATCTCATCCACGCCCGCCTCCGCAATCATCCTGTCTACGGCCATCGTGCCAATCGTCCCCGGTTGTCAGATCAGATTGTCATTGATGGTGCGCACCAGCAGATCCTGCAGACGGGGCGCCTCATCACCGGACACCGGCGCAGCTTCCAGCATGATGGCGCCGTCCTGTCCTTGCAGATCCACATGGAAGGCCCGGGCCTCAGCCTCGTCGTTACCACCGCCGAACAGCCGTGCGAAGAATCCGGGTTCATCCTCGCCTTCCTCGCCGCTGAACTGCACGGTGAAGCGACCGCTGTCTCGATCCGATCCGGTCACTTCGATTTCGGCCTCGCCCAGCGACTGATTGACCTGACTCCAGGCCCGGTCAAAATCGATACGCAACTCCAGCCGCGTCGGCGTGTTGCCACGGCCGGTCAACAGCCGGGCCTTGCTGTCCGCTTCGATGCTTCCCGCCAGCAGGGAAACCGATGAAGCACGATAGAGGTCCGACCGGTCCGCCAGGTACAGCGAAATGCGGGACATGATCGCGGTCTCGTACTCCTGGTTGTCAGATTCCTCCGGCCATTCCCGTGGTTCATCCGGCGCACTGCCGCCCTGATCGGCCACTTCCCGGACATAGATCTCCGAATTGCCGGCATGTAGTCCCGGCTCCACCCGAACCTGGTACTTGTGGCGCCGCTCGGAGTTCTGTTCCGCTAGCCAGATCGTCTCCATGACGCCTCTCGTGGCGTCGGTGCGGCTCAGCTCGATTCCCTCCGTCGGCCAGTACTCCAGCAGGCGCGGCCAGACCTGCGACGGCGTGGCGCCCGCCACGATCCAGGCACGGTCGCCGAAGCGCTGTACCACCACCCCTTCGCGGGTGCGGCTGTCCATCGGCCTGGGTGGCGGCGGGGTCACGAAGAATTCCGCCTGGCCCGGTGGCTCCTCGGGGATCCGGTACAGATCATCGAAGGTAAAGCTGTCCAGCTCGGAGGGAATGTCCATCCGGGGCGCCATGGAGGCTTCCAGGTAGGCACCCTGGCGATCCCGCAGCCAACCGTCATCACCACCGATGCCCAGCCAGGAGCAGCCGGACAGAAACAGCACCAGGAACGGTGCCAACAGGGCGCGGAACGTGCTTGTATACTTCATGGATAGTCTCTGCGTCAGCTATGTCAGACCGGCGTGACGGATCGCCTCGCGGACCGGGATTCGATAGGATTCATTCAATGGAACCAATGGAAGACGGATACCCTGTTGTATATAACCGAGTTCATACAGCGCCCATTTCACCGGGACCGGATTGGACTCCAGGAACAGGGCGTTGTGCAGACCGGCCAGACGGGCGTTCAGCAGGCTGGCCTGTTCGCGTTGCCCTTCCGTCGCCAGGCGGCACATCTCGTGCATCTCGGCGGGCGCCACGTTGGCGGTCACCGAGATATTGCCCTTGCCTCCGGCCAGCATCAAGTCCAGCGCAGTGGCGTCGTCGCCACTGAGTACGGTGATACGCTCGCCGCACAGTTCGATGACGTACTGGGCACGGTCCAGGTCACCGGTGGCTTCCTTGATACCGACAATATTCTCCAGATCCGCCAGTCGATCCACGGTTTCCGGTAGCAGGTCGCAACCCGTACGCGACGGCACGTTATAGAGGATCAGCGGGATATCCACGTTCTCGGCGATGGTGCGGAAGTGCTGGTACAGCCCTTCCTGGCTGGGCTTGTTGTAATACGGCGTGACCACCAGGCAGGCATCGGCACCGTAGTCGCGGGCCGCCTTCGTGTAATGGATAGCCTCCCGCGTGGAGTTCGAGCCGGTCCCGGCGATTACCGGAATCCGTCCCTTCACTCGCGACACGCAATGCTCAACGACGTCACAGTGTTCCTGTTCGGTCAGCGTCGGCGACTCCCCGGTGGTGCCCACCACCACAATACCGTCCGTGCCACTCTCGACATGCCATTCGATCAAGCGGTCGAATGCCTCATAGTCGATGTCGCCGTTGTCATGCATGGGCGTGACAATAGCGACGATACTGCCCTGGATCATGCCAGAATCCTCACTCTGAATAGGCCGGCGACTGTATCATATCGCGCCTGCCGGCACCAAGATTGTACGTCAACCGGCAGTGTATCCATCGTCGCCCGACTCTCCTTTCGCAAGGGATTCATCCCCCGAAGGCACCATTTCGGGCGAATCGCCGCGTGACGGCCAGGCGTTTATGATGGCTTTGATCAGAGTGGCCAGCGGAATGGCGAAGAACACCCCGGCCAGACCCCACAAGCCGCCGAACACCAGCACCGCCGCGATGATGGCCACCGGGTGCAGGTTCACGGTTTCGGAGAAAATGATCGGTACCAGCACATTGGCGTCCAGCAACTGGATGACCGCATAGATCACCAGAATAGTCAGGAACTCACTGCCCATGCCCCACTGTGCGTAAGCCACGGCTGCCACCGGCACCACGACGGTGGCCACGCCGATGAACGGAATCAGTACGGACAACCCCATCAGCAATGAGAGCAGCAACGCGTAATTCAGGCCCATGGCGATGAATGCCACATAGCTGGTGCCCCCCACGATCAGGATCTCCAGCACCTTGCCGCGTACATAGTTGGCCACCTGCACATCCATTTCCTGCCAGATCTTTCGCATCAGCGGACGATGGCGGGGCAGCAGGCCGGCCACCCAGTTCAGTAGCGTCAACTTGTCCTTCATGATGAAGAAAACCAGTACCGGCACCAGAATCAGGTAGATCAGCCAGGTGAAAATGTTGGGCAGGCTGGACAGCGAGTAGGACAACACGTATTGCCCGAACTGCGCCAGGTCACCGCGCATGGTGTTGATGAAATCCTGCACCTGTTGCTCAGTCATCAGGCTGGGGTAGTTGTCGGGCAGCAACATCAGCAGGGCCTGCCCTTCGCTGAGCAGGCGTGGCAACTCATTGAGCAGTCGTACCAGCTGGTTCCAGGACTGCGGAAGCACCAGCAACAGGATGGCCATGAAGGCACTGACGAAAACGGTATAGACCACGACGACGGCGGGCAGGTAGGCCAGGCCGAGGCGCAGGCCGACATTGACCAGTCCCTGCATCAGATAGGCAATGATGATGGCCACGATCAACGGGGCGATGTAAGACCCCATGGTCAGCAGCACCACAAAAGCCGTGACCAGAATCAGCGTGAATATGATCGACTCTTCGTCATGGAAATAACGGTCGACAAACGCGCTGAAGAATTTGCGCATGCGGGACACTCAGCCCTTCCTTATCCAGTAATGGAACTGCGCACCGTCTTTCTCGAAAGCCAGAATGGCGTGACGGCTCTGTGCCACGAAGGCATGGAAATCACGCTCGGAGCCAGGGTCGGTGGCCAGCACCTGCAGCACCTGGCCGGCGCTCATTCCGTTCAGCGCAAGCTTGGCCTTGAGCAGGGGCATGGGGCACTGCAGCCCGGTCACGTCCAGTTTCTCGTCGGCATGTCGTACAGTATTGTGAGTAGCGGCTTCCATCAGCACATTCTAGCAGCCCCTCATGCGGAGTGCATAGCAATCAGACCACCATCCGGACGGGGAAACTTATTATGCTATTATCGGTCTGATGGGGGATGAACGACAGCATCCTTTCCACTATTCGGTACCGGACACACATCATGCCTGTATTACGTTCGCTGGGACGACTGACTGTACTGAGCGCGGCCCTGGCTTTCGCCGGGCCCGCCACGGCACAGGTGGAACTGCCCAGCCTGGGTGACCGCATGTCCGGGGTGTTTTCCAGCCAGGAGGAGCACCGCATGGGGCGCGAATTCCTGCGCTCCGTGCGCCGCAGTGCTCCGACCATCAATGACCCGCTGATCAGTGATTATGTGGTCCGATTCACCTACGAACTGGCCCGCCACAGCGAATTACAGGATCGGGACCTGGCCTTCGCGATCATCGACAGCCCTGCGCTCAACGCGTTCGCGGCCCCGGGTGGCGTAATCGGCGTCAATGGCGGGCTGTTCCTCAATGCCGAGACGGAAGGTGAGTTCGCTTCGGTCATGGCGCACGAGTTGGCTCATGTCAGCCAGCGTCATTTTGCCCGTGGCGTGGAAGATGCACAGCGCCGCCGGCTGCCGGAACTGGCCACCCTGCTGGCCAGCATCGTGGTGATGGCCGGTACGGCCGGCAGTGACAGCAATGCCGGCGCGGCTGCGGTGATGGCCGCGCAGGGCCGCGCGATCGAGAATCAGCTGCGCTTCTCCCGACAGAATGAGCAGGAAGCCGACCGGGTCGGACTGCGCACTCTGTACGAAGCCGGTTACAACCCTAATGACATGCCCTCCCTGTTCGAGCGACTGCAGAGCATGAGCCGTTTCTCGACCCGGCCGCCGGAGTTCCTGCTCAGCCACCCGGTGACCGAATCGCGTATTGCCGACACGCGCAGCCGGGCAACCCGGTATGCCCGCCAGGACGGGAAGGACAGCCTGGATTATCACCTGATACGCGCCCGTATCCAGGTGCGATACGCCGAGGATTCCGCCAGCGCCGTGACCGAATTCCGGCGCCGTCTGCAGGAAGCCGGTGAAGATGGCCGGCGCGAGGCTCTGCGTTACGGACTCGCCGTGGCGTTGGCCGCCGATGAACAATACCCGGAAGCGCTGGATATCATGGAGGAGTTACTGGACGACAACAGGAACCGGATCGCCTATGTAACGACCCGCGCCGAGATGCTCATCAATATGGGGGAGCCGAACCAGGCGATACAGTTTCTGGAGCGCCATCTGGAGATCAACCCGGCCAACCATCCGCTGGTCATGACGTACGCCGATGCCCTGATCGATGCCCGACTCTATCCGCAAGCCGCCAGGGTGCTGGAGAAGCACACATCGAGACGCCCGGACGATCATCACCTCTGGTACACCATTGCCGAGATCCAGGGCCTCGCTGGTGATATCAGTAAAGTCCATCAGGCCCGGGCCGAGTATTTCACCCTGGTGGGGGACTTCCGCAGCGCGCGCGAACAACTGACCTACGCCCTGCGGATCGAGACGGGCCGCGACAGCAATGAACCACTGCTGGCACGGCTGCGGCAACGAATGATGGAAGTCGAACGAATGCAGCGGGAAGCGTCCAATGGGGGCCAGCCACGCCGCTGACCGGCTCACCGCCACATCAGGCCTTGCCCTTCACCTTCAGCTTCCGCTCTGCCGAAAAATCCAGCATGCGTTGCAGAGGCAGCATGGCCTTCGCAGCCAGATCACGCTCCACCCGGATTTCATTGCTGCCGTTCTTCAGGGAGTCATGCAGGCGCTGCAGCGAATTCATTCCCATCCACGGGCAATGCGCACAGCTCCGGCAAGTGGCGTCATTGCCTGCAGTCGGCGCAATGATCAGTGTCTTTTCCGGCGCCGCCTGCTGCATCTTGTAGAAAATACCCTGGTCGGTGGCCACGATAAACTGCTCGTTATCCATAGTCCGTGCGGCCTCGATCAACTGACTGGTCGAACCGATCCGGTCGGCCATGGCCAACACCGGCTCCGGTGATTCCGGATGCGCCAGTACCGCAGCATCCGGATACAGGGTCTTCATGTCCATCAGGCCCTTGGCCTTGAACTCCTCATGCACGATACAGGCCGCGTCCCACAGCAACATGTCGGCATCGGTTTTCTGCTGAATAAAGTGACCCAGATGCTTGTCGGGCGCCCAGAGGACCTTTTTGCCCTGATCATGCAGATGTTCGATCACATCCAGCGCGATGCTGGACGTCACCACCCAGTCCGCCCGGGCCTTCACGGCCGCCGAGGTATTGGCGTAGACCACTACGGTGCGGTCCGGATGGGCATCGCAGAACGGTGCGAACTCCTCTATCGGGCAGGCGATATCCAGCGAACAGGTCGCTTCCACCGTCGGCATCAGCACGGTCTTGTCGGGGCTCAGGATGCTTGCGGTCTCACCCATGAACCGCACCCCGGCGACCACCAGCGTAGAGGCGTCGCAGTCCCGGCCAAAACGGGCCATCTCCAGGGAATCAGCCACCATGCCGCCGGTTTCCTCGGCCAGTGCCTGAAGAACCGGGTCCGTGTAATAATGTGCAACCAGAACGGCGTTTTTCTCCCGCAGCAGTTCGCGAATACGCGACTTCAGCTCTTCTTCCTGTCGCGCATCGATTGCACTGTCCTGCGGTACAGCATCCAGGTACTCACGTACCAGACGCGTGTCGGCGGTCAGCCTGGAATCCTGACTCGGTACGGCTGTCATTATGGGCAAACTCTCCAGAAAGGCCATGTCACAATACTATCATAGCGTATCGGCCACTATGACCGTCCGGAGGCGCTTAATATTCCAGAACGAGCTAATAGCGGAAACATATTGTCATTTAGCCATTCATCAGACGATGTCAGGTAGAAGACTTTGCACCCGATACAGCAGTGAGTTGGCCGGATGGGAGCAACAGGGGATGTCCGGCGGAAGGAATAATGGTGGGTCGTGATGGATTCGAACCATCGACCAATTGGTTAAAAGGCGTTGCCCTGAAGTAGTAATATCAATACCTTACGCCCGTTTTTATTACCGAACAGGGTCCGAATTGGGTATGAACTATCAGGAAGTTACGCGTTCATTTTACCGAGCCTGGAAGCTCGAATAAACCATTGTCGTTCTGCGGCCCCTAGCCAGACTTGCCTTGCCAATAGTCGGGATTAGTAATGCGCGGATGTGCTGACGCTTCAACGTGATCGACAGCCAGGAAAGTGAGACAGCTCATGGAAATCGTGGGCGTCAAGCTGAGCGGCATGCGTCTCTCCAGAGACTTCCGCCCTGCCAGCCGTATCTCCATCGTGCGCAAGACTGAGGCCGGCCTGAGCCTACATGACGCCTTCTGATAGTCGCTGCCGGACCGCTACCCCCTTAAGTCATCAAAGTACAAAAGTACACCAGTTTCAATTCCCAGTCCGACAAGCTCAACACATCATGATTGGTCGGGTGCCAGCCCTTCCGTGAGTTCCGCCGCATCATATCGGCTAGCTCCTTCATCGAGGAGCTGTGCGACAAGTCGACGTACCACAAGATTGAACTGGACAGACAGGCCATTGCCTTCGGCGGGCTATACCAGGATTACGTAGACTTGGAAACCGGTGAGGCAGCTATCGGCACCATCATCAGCCCCGTGCCTCCACCAACGCAGGAGACTGGCACCCATCCGGAATCCATGCCGCTGATACTATCTCGCGAACCCCATGTGCTCGATGCCTGGTTGGACCCAAACAGCCAGAATGTAGATCAATTCGAATGGCTATTGCAGCCGTAGATCCGCGCCATCTAGGCACTGATGGCTTGCATCGTCCTAAACTAATTCGGCCTTACTCGCCTCCTAACCTGTTTAGGGCGAAGAACTCATCTACCGACTCGGCCTCCCCCCGGAAAAATGTATACAAGATAGTTCGTGGATTGCCAAGTTTTCTGCAACCCGCCACGGCCCGCATGGTGCGGGCGCTACGGATAAGGCGGTTCTCAATCACTGTTACAGTTGCCAATTTAGCATACCCGTAATGCATAGAAATGTCATATTTACCTTATTTTTCAGAGACTTAATGGCTTCATTTGCTTCCTAAACGGTGATTCATCGTGTATACTATTAGTCATAATATTTCGGCTCACACGTAAGCCGAAATCTATCAAAAAAATATTCAGCTCATCAGCTCAGAAAACCAATTGGATGTGTGCTTTTTCGAAAGAAGCGAGAAGCCATTTTTTGTCCATATGCACACTGCTAACCCACAGAGGAGCTTGGCAGTTTATCTCTGAGGTTGATGGATTATGACACAGCGTACCGGGTACCCCTTCCCACCAATAGAAATTCGGCGACACGCAATCACTATTTCAATGTGTACCATGCGGCGTCATTACGAATTCTCCTCCCCATTTTTCTGCTTCCGCGTGTGTTCACGCCTGCTAGATGGGCTCCTCGTTCTTCCTAACAGAAGGAGCAGCTCATGAGCCGAGCCAACGCAAACCAGTTTCTGAGTCAAGACACAATTGAGGAACTCACTGGTATTCCCAGTTCGAATCCAGCGCAACAAATTCAATTTCTGTGTGCACATAATATTCGTTGCTTATTGAACAAGAAGACGCGGGTGATAGTTGCGCACTCGTGGCTCAACTATGCGAACCCACCCTCATTTGTCCCAACAACTGAACAATCGCACAGTGAAAACGTTACTGAGGCCAATGACAGCACACATCGGACTCATTCTGGGCGTCGAAAAAGGAGTGAGGATAGCTGGATGCCTAACAGGGTCTACCGGGGAAAATCACAATTCGAACTGCATCCTCGCTCCGGCGGATCGGTATCACTGTGCCCGCTTAATTCCACCCGAGAAGAGGTACTACGGGCTTACGAGCAGGCTGAAAATAGCGCACCAGAAGTCAGTACCGTAAGCGACCTAATACGCCGGTATTGTAATTCTCACAGCTCACGGCAATGCGAGCCCAGTGAAGTTAACTGGCACCCGATTGAGAGACGCTTCGGCGCGATTGACTGCAAACGGGTTACCTCCAGGCAGGTCAAGAGTTACACGGAGAAGCGAGAAAAAGAATCAAAGATCGATGCATCCCTTGAGCTAGCCCTGCTGAACAAAATTTTCGAATACGCGCTGGAGCACGGCCTTGTTGACAGCAACCCTTGCCACTTAGCGATAAGTATAGCTGGACGGAGCTGCGGGAAAGTGGTCAACGCTGGCAGAAAATCACGTACACCACTGAAACCGGATTCCGACAAAATTTCGCAAATAGTTTTGGAGCTGTCCTCTTTGATCTCCTCTCACGGCCAGAGCGTTCTACGAGTGATACTACGTGAATTGCGCAGGGAGGGTCTTCTGAGCATCCAGGAGAGCTCCATACAGAAGATCCTCGAGAAACAGACCGGCTCACGCAGTGATTACCGCTCGCATCAGCTGGGTCACTAGGGCTACTTCACTGCTCTCTCTATACTGACCTATCCCCAGCATAGCTTCAATGGCTGACCGGAATTCGACCACGGTCCCGGTTGAACACCCCCGTGGCAAGCCCCTAGTATTGTAGATACCTGATAACCTTTAGTCAGCCATATCAGTAGTCTATTTCGGCATGAATGAACAATTCTCATGGCCGTGCTATACTCATATTGTAACTAGCACCCAACACTCGAATATTAGATGAACCACTTTCCTCTACCGCTCCTGCTTATATCAAGCAATAATTCAAACATGGCTTTATCCCGCAGCCAGGTACTGAATACGTCAATATATCTAGCCCATCAGCACACATACCTATGAGTAGCGCAAAATCCGCACTGAAAGTATTGGAAATTGTCGCCAAGAATCCTAGGGTGACGCTCCACGAGCTTGTGCAGCTACTTGATGAACCCAAGACAACAACCTACCGTCATCTCAACGAACTACTTGAAACTGGCTGGCTTATATCCGAAGGAGAAGGCCGAAACCGGCGATGGGTGGTTTCTCCAAAGTTAACCGTGCTGGCCCACCTGTCCCGTAGCCCATTTAATCTACGTAATGCTGCATTGCCGATCATGGAGGAACTGCGAGAACTCTCAGGAGAAAGCGTCCATCTCGTGGTCGCCGAGCACCGGGAGGTGGTATTGATTGAGCGACTTGATTCACCCCAGGCTCTGCGTGCCGTAAGGCCTATTGGAGGCAGAATGCTGATGCACGCCACCTCGACAGGTAAGGCCATATTGGCATTCAGCTCAAATGACCGCTTGCAAAGATACCTGAAAAGCCCACTCGAGCAGGTGACACCCAACACCATCGTGGACACCGAAACTCTGCTCATGGAACTTGAGCTCATCAGAGAAAGAGGGTTTGCAACCAACAACGGAGAGATGGACGCGCAAGTCCGGGCTGCCGCAGCCGTTTTATTTACGGGTAACCTCGAGCCCGCCGCAAGCATATCGATTTCGGGCCCTTCAGTACGCATATCCGACGCGAAACTGGAAGCATACGGAAAGCTGGTGAGAGACACTACCCAGAAGTTCGATACAAGACCGTATCCGACCCTAAAACCTGGTCGATAGGGATACTATCCGATTTTATAGAGTCTATTGCCCGCCTGTCGTACAAGTAGCATGACCACGACTGCCAGAAGCGAGAGAAAAGTTATAGGCGGAAGCCCGCCATACCAACTACCTGGAGCCCACCAACCTGAAAAGCCATAGAGGACATGCCCACCGCCAAGTAATGCTGCCCCCATACCGGCAACATACTGCCAACGCAGCCAGTACCGTCTAGACATTGTCATCTGCACGGAAGGAATAGAAGCGATCACCAAGGTGAATAACAGGATCCAACTGACCGTCCCCATGGCGATTGTAAGTTCCACCAGAGGTGTAAATGCGGGCGACTCTACGTCGAAGAAGGAGGGATAATATGCGGGGGTCATTATCGACAGAGACATCATTACATGGACTGTCGCAAGAGCGAACCCCGAGATACCGATGAACTTGCGCTGATCCATCCACTGTCCGAAATACCGAGGGGATATCCGCGATAGCGCCCCTATACTTAAAGCGATACAAACCAGGCTCAATGACCTCCAGGCCACGGACTTATTTAAAAGGTATACTGGGAATTGGGAACCGGGAACCGGTCCAAATATTACGTACCGAACAATAGCGTACCCTGAGGTTACTGCCAGACACCCTAGACTAAGCACGCCAGTTTGAAAGACAATACGCCTGTCTCTCTCTATAAGATCCGGCTCCGTAGTTCTAGTACACATTTTTCAATTCCAGTCCATATTTGTACAGTTTCCATTGGTGTAGATTGAGTACGAATACGCACTAGCATTAGGGTACCAACAGCATGGTCTGCAACTGTTCCTCGCTGGGGGGAAGCGGCGCATCCCCAGAAGTAAAGTTATTCATTCTCAATATGAACGCCACCAGAGACAGTAGCTGTTCCTGACCAAGACTTCCCGGTTGATCCATAGGCATGGTGGTCGCGATCTTATAATACAGATCGAAGACACTCTTTTCCTCCCATATAATACTAAACTGAACACCAGAAAATTCCTCAGGACTATGGCATCTTGAGCAATGTTGCTCAAACAACGCTCCCCCCCTATTCGCCTGAGAATCCGTATATACTATAGAGTCAGCTTTGTCCCCAGTCATGGTTCCGGTGTTCTGTGCATAACCATTTGGTCCAGTAAGAGCAACTGATACAAATGCCAATAGTCGCAGCACGTTTTTGCATTCATATACGGAGTGTATCATCTCTATATTCCACTTGATTCTACTTTAGTATTACAGCAACGTCTAAAACTGTAGCGGAGCCGGGCACTCACTGCCGGTGTATTCACCGCGTATCCAGCTTGCCAACGCCTGGCGCTCAGGGTCATCAGCTGAAAACCACCGTCGCCCGCCGTTATGCATGAGGTCGCCTCCCGCATCCGGATGAAGCAGCTTGAACATGAAACGACTTTGCTCAGGGTAGCCCGGCTCTAGGAAGTAGCGGAAGTCATCAAACGCCGCTCTCGATTGCTCCACTGTCCATGTTGAACTGCGGGGCGATGGGGGAACGGCAAATTCCCCCCCATGACACTGCGCGCAAGGAACCGCGCCTTCAATCGGATTGATAAAGATTGGTTGTACGCAGTTTCTGAAGAACTCGAAATCCACCTCAACAGGTATTTCCGCCACCTCGTTCGAACCCGATGCGCTTTCAATCCAGTTGCTGATCAACCGATACTCACTACTGTCCTCCGACTCCCAGAATGCTCCTCCCGTATGCCTACGTCCGCCCGCAACAGGCGAGAGAGGAGCTCTAAGCAATCGACTGTCTTGCGGCGATTCGGTATTGACCAGCCGGCTAACGGATTCGAAATTCTCCAGTGACTGTTCTTCACTCCAGAACATTCTTCTATTGCTATCGACTTGAGGAGTCAAGAGCGGCATGGGTGTGGTTGCCTGATCGGTGTGGCAGGATACACAAGCGGATTCCGAACTCACGAACCCCCCCCGAGGCCGGAGAAACAATGGCTCGACTACATCCCGGTAATACTCAAAGTCGAGCCCGGTGTCGGCTTGGGCTTGGCTGCTTTGCTGCTGCCCTTCGGCCACATCGACCACTCGAGCGTCGCAGGAGAGCAGAGCCACCGCGACAAGAGGTCCACAAAGCAGTTTCAAGCCGATTCCTGTACTGCCACTCCTAAAAGCTATTGCATATATGTCCACAACGAATCCTCCCTTCTACTTTAAAGTGCTTCTCCGGGCCAGTTTTCCGGGAAAACGGCTGTAAATATACGCTTGGGAGACTGACCGACCGGAAACCGGTGAACAACCTCCATTCGTGAAACATCCACGACTGCTGTTTCGTTGTGACTAGCGACGCCGATCCATACTTGTTTGCTGTCCGGAGTAGCCGTCAACCACGCGGGGTTTCCAATGTACACCCTGCCGATATACTCGTAATCGGGCAGGGACCAAGCATAGACGTGGGAGGTGGCTCTACTGGAGACCCATACCTGTGACTCATCCGGCAACACAACAATTCCATGACTAGGCGCGCTCTGTATGCCGTCAGCGCTCTTGTCGGTGGGGAGCCAGGCATCCTCTGGGGGACTAACCTTTCGCAGTACCTCTCTGGTATCCCAGTCAACCTCCCAGAACCCATGCCAACCACCCACATTTATCAGGATCGATCGAGTTGAACCATCGTCATTGGTCGTGAAAGCAAAGGGCCGAATGCCTCCGATGAGTGGTGACTGCTGATAGTCTATTTCGAATGTCCACTCGACCTCATCGGTGTCGGTGTTTATGGCGACGATACTGCTGGCTCCGATCATACCCCCCATCGCATACCTTCCGTCCGGGGTGACGAAAGTATTGTGTACACCACCGGCCGTCTCGATGGTCTTGATGATCGAATTACTATCCATGTCGATAATCTGCACCTTCGGTTCGGCGATGATTGCCACGTAGACCTTTCGTGCTGAATGGCTAGCCGATATGTTGTGAGGCCTGTTTGCCAGCTGGATCTGCTCAACCACCTCCAACGTCCTCGTATCAACAACATCAACGGAGTGGTCATGCTCGTTAGTAATGTAATAGTACGTTCCGTCGGGATGCACCGTCGCCCCGTGGGGCGACGGTAGGTAGTCGATTTCACCAACCTGCTGCATTGAGCGCGGATCGAACACTTGCACATTGGTACCAGCCGAGTTTGTTTGAATGATTCTTACAGGCCTCTCTTCCAAATTCTCAGTCACATTATAAGAGTGGTACGTCTGCGCTACCGAGGTACTGGCGCTTAAGCCCAGCAATACCAACATTGCAGTCGATTTCTTGAATATAAACATACCCTCACCTCTTTGTCTTTACGGTTAAAGTACCGTGCCTACAGGTTTAGAGAGAACCGCGCGTACACTTGACGTCCCCTGGGGTCATACAGAAATGTCTCCATACCACCGAATGTAGCGCTTGGGTAGGGCAATGTGTCGAAGATATTGATTGCCCCGACAGTTATAGCTCCACCTAGATTCCCGATCATTCCATCCATTGAGAGTGTGTACTGAAGATCCCACTCCGCCTGTGAAGCGACCTTACTAGTACATCCTCGCGGCCGTTGCCCAAGGCTAGAACCCAGGGCTCCCAGGGTTCCCGTTCCAAGATTACAAAGGCCATCGTCTTCCTCGACATGATGAGTGTATCGTCCCAGCAGGGTCGCAGAATGTTGTCCCAACACCCAGCCTAGTCGTGCGGTCCCTCTCCAACGTGGTGCAGGAGGCACGAAACCGGTATTTGCATTGCGTTTTCCTGCCCCTTCCACGAGTGGAGTGTCATCCCTGTTCCGGAACTTGTAACTGTCCAGATAAGTAGTGGATAGCCCTGCTTCTAATTGTCCGAAACTCTGTTGTATGAAAGGCAGGTTAATGCTATCGAACCGGTAGTTCACCCCGACATCGGCTCCTTCCCACTCCATTTCCCTAGCGTTAGTCAACGGCGTGTCCACCAATTGGATCAGCAGTGTGTCCGGATTTCGCTGTATACTAGATGTTTCCCCGATATCAGGATTAGTTCCACCTAAATTGGGGTTGTTCAGCATCCATTCCTCGGCGCTGGAAACCAGCCCAGCATTCAGAGCTCGATTAAACCTAACGAAGTCGTCATCCACCACTTCCTGGACCGTAGGTCTCACAATCCGGTCCTCGAACTGGAATATCTTCCAGTCCATATTAAAGGTAAGGTCTCCATCCAGAAGTGAGGCAGTGAACCCCAGGTTGTACGACTCAGCCTCTTCGGATTCCAGATTTGGATTACCACCTGTGGTCCTGGATCGCTGTGTGGCTGTCCCTGCCTCTCGTAGAGGGTCCACCACGGAAGACAAATTCACTGATGGCTCTGCGAACAAGTCACTCAAACTGGGAGCTATGAATGAGGTGCCCGCTGAACCGCGTATGGACAGCCAATCAGTAACGCCCCACCTTAAGCCAGCTTTCCAATCCGTGCTGGAAAGATCCGCGTTCGAACTGTCATCACCGGTTTCGTGCCGTACGGCCGCATTCAGCGATAACGAACCGATGGCAGAATCGACCAACAGGGGTGCGTCCACCTCAGCGAATCCGGCGAACGTGGTACGCCGCTCGGCCCAGTCTAGCAATTGGGTCCCTCTGAATGAATCCCTTGCATTGCTAATCGACCCGAAATCATTACGCTGCTCCAAGTGCCGCCATTGGCTACCGACGGCCAACCCTAGTGGACCAGCGGGAAGGTCAATTGTATTTCCGGTAAAAACCACATCTAAAACATTAAGATTGCTCTCGGAGATTGCAGTTTCCGTTCCGGCAACCGCATCGAATACCTCTGTTGTATTGATGGCGGCCGGGTTGCTCTGCTGAACTCCCCCCTCACAGTTTCGATTTACGCACTCGAACAACTGCGTAGAGAAGGGGTTGAAGTAGACGTCCTGTTCGCGCACGTGGAGGCGGCCATTTAAACCACTGCGTAGAGATGAAAGACTTTCTACGCCGCCCTCATTCTGGACATTGCTATGATGGGATGTGTAGTCGATATAGCCTGTCCAAGTACTGTCTGGTATCTCGATGTTGAGCCGCGCTGCCCAACGAACATTTTCGATTCTTGTCTCGGCAACTAGCTCACTTAACGAATTCAATCTTGTGGCGCCATCAAACCCGGGGAGCTGCCCCGTAAACTTCCCAAGGACCCTTAATGCTGCTGCATCCACATCCTCGTTGAAGGGGACGCCTGCTGAAGAGTCGAATGGATTGGATGCCACAACTACCGCTCCAGATTCGTCACGGTCTGGAATACCATCACCGTCCGCATCGGTCGCGAAAATCGGCTCCATCCCGTTACCACGATCCGCCATCGCTCTGAAAGGGTTACCTGGGTGAGTACCCGGAACGGTCCCGAGTCCTGTAAGATTTCCACCTGAGTTCGATGGAGACCCTACATCAGAGCTATCCTGCAGTGAGTACGTCAATTCGCCTTCAAAGTTGAACATGTCATCGAAACGATGATCCATGAATAGCGCGGTAGTCGACACTGTCTGAGGTGACACGTACTCGAAATACATGCCTGTCTGCATTCGGCAGGTGCTACCCACTACTACGCCGGTGATGTTGTTGAGGGGGTCGGTTTTCTCGGTAGTTCCGCTGAAGTTGTTCTTGCCGCAACCAGGATCAGGCATCTGCGTCCGGTCTATGATTTCACCGGCTTCGTTTCTGACAGGTACGATCCAGGATCCAGGCATCCCATCGCCACCGGAGCCAATAGCAGCGGCGCTGAACTCGGGGCGGTCCGTAGCCTTCAACTGATCGCGGTCCCGGAATTCCGATGCCAGGGTAAAATTTGTCCGTCCGTTGCCGCCGCCTACAATTACACTGACAGTGTTCTCGTTCCAGTCACTGCCTCTTGTATCCGAGTTCATTGAACCTCGAACTTCAATACCTTCAAACTGTGTTCTTGGAATGATATTGACCACACCAGCCACTGCGTCCGTTCCATAGAGGGCAGCACCCCCGTCGGTCAATGTTTCGACCCTGTCCAATGCAATTTGAGGGTACATTGACTGGAGATTGGGAGACAGCGTCCTTCGACCATTCGCCAGCGTCAAAGTCGCACCTTCCCCCAGGCCCCTAAGGTTGGCCTGGCTATTGGTTCCACCCTGGAAGTTCCGCATTCGGTTGTTGCGTACGGTATCAACGCCATAGTTAAACGATTGTTGTCGGATTACTTCGCCCAGATTGGGTGTGCCTCTCTCTTCGATATTCGATGAGTTCAGGACATCCACGGGAGAGGATAGTTCGAAGTTGTCTGTGCGCTGAATGAAGGAACCAGTCACCGTTATCTCTTCGATGCTCGATTCTGAATCGTTCTGCTGGGCACTCACTTGTTGTGCGATCGCCGCCGTCAATGCAAGGACACTGGTTGTAATAAACTTGTTTTTTCCCGGCCGGCGTTTCTTGGTGCGGTCTGCAGAACCTGCTGTGTGTTTGCACCGTTTTACTAAATCCATATCTTCACCCTTTTTCGTTCTGATTATTAAGAGCGCTACAGACTAGCTTACTACCTTGCAGCATTCCGACTAGTAGAATCACTAATTCCATTAATCGGATTTGAGCTTATCAGCGCGAAAATTTACATGTCAAGCGATATTAAGAAACACACAACAATCCACGTCGACCCATATATATCGATCGTTCGTTCGGTTTCTAGCCAGCTTGTCTGCAAGCGGGCGATCACTTCTATTTAGCGCAAAGCCTTTGAGCCCAATATGTGTGGCAGGGGTAGAGTCAGTACCGATGCTAAAAGTCCCTTTGAGAAGGTGGAGGGTGAGGGGTCAATTTACACGGCCATGACACAATCGTTCTGGATGAAGCCGGGTGTGAAGATGTCCTAGCCCCATGTTTCGTCTGTAGTAGCACCAATTCCAGCTGTGCTGCCGAGATGGTCCCAGAAGGCGATGTAATCCCCCACTTTCGGCAGCAGCTATACATAGAAGCTCATGCTGCTACCAGTAATCGTCGGGGGTGGTACACCTCCGATGCCTGTATGGGGTCTTACGTTATTGTATTGCCACAGCCATTCAGCCCTCTACTGTCGAGCATTGGAGCGCCCTATGCTCGCCTTGAGCGTATCGTATGTGCATGCCCATAACTTTTCACGACTGAGATTACCTCTTCAGACGAGATGTATCTCAATCGGGTTCCATCGGCTCGGCCGAGGGCTGTCAGCAACTGATCAGCCCTTTTCGAACCGTCCATAAAAACGGGGAAGAACCAGAATATTCAAGTTAGGAACTCGAGGCATATCGGGCCAATGTCAAATCCGGGAATAGCCCTGCACACACAACGTGGTTTCTTCGTCCGACGACGACGAGCCGCTGCCGGTTGAGGACGGCCCTAGCACTATGCAGCGTATGCAGGTGCGCCGCTCTGGTGACTTCGGATGGCAGCATGTGTAGTGGTCACGGTGTTTTGCTTCCGGTGTCTGTATAGGATCTTGATGGAGGCAGGGACCCACGCCGCTTACCCAATGAACTCTGACACGTCGGCGAGAGATCCAATTCTCTGTGAACCTGCCTTCACCCCACGGACTAGATGGAATGCTTTGAATCCAAAGTCTGACGGGCCTTGGTAGTCCGCGACCTTATTGTCTCCAACAAAAGTAATTGATTCTTTCGCCACCCCGCTGTATCCCACCAGCCATTCGTATATCTTGGGTTCTGGCTTTATTGCTCCTACCTCGTAGCTAAAACAGCGCAGGAGCTCAAATTGAGGCAACAACCTGTCCACCACCTCCCCATACGGTTTGGCAAGATTAGAGCAAACGGCTAAACGGATCCCCGCCTGATTTAGGCGCTCCAGTGTAGGTAATACATCATCAAACAGTGAAAGGCTCGCCAGCTCCTTGGCAATATCGATGTGAAATTGCCTGATCAGCTCGCGAGGTGGCTCAATATCGAGCGCTGCGAAGACCTGTTCCGGCGTCCCATCTGTCGTTAACAGCCGACGCGCATCATCAAGGCGGGGTTGGCGACCGGTCTCTCTCGCCCAGCTCAATATGGCACGGTAGGGATGGAGCGGCACCCCGAATCGAACCAGGGTGCCGTATAGATCGAAAACGACCATCTGCGTTGTAGCAGTCATCGGTAAACCTGTATTGTCGCGGCACTCACCTGGCACATACCTCTGTCGCTGGGCAATTCATTAGCGCAAACTTCGCTGCCGGTTTCATGCGCATCTTCATCTTCTGCTTTGGCAACCCTGGCCTGCACACCGCAGAACGCAATTCGTCACCCATGTTTCGTCTGCAGCAGGGCCAATTCCAGCTGCCCTACTGGGATGATCGCGGAAGCCGGAATGTTTCACCAATTTCATTCCACTGACTCGGTTTGCCAATCGGCGTCAGCAATTGGTCATCCCTGATTTCTGGGGTAAGTAGCCATTCGAACCGCTCTACATCGGTGACGCCCGGATCCAGCCAGGCATCAAGCGTGGAGGTATCGTCGACTGGCAACATCATCGGCATGGATTTGGGGTGAATGTCCGCCCACTCCCGTGGCGGCGGCAGCGTGATGATGCTGGCGCCGATTGCTGCCTCGCCGGTGTCTCGGTTGACGTACTCCTGGTACAAACCGCCGAAGGCTATAGCCTGTCCGTCCAGCTCGATCTTGTGATACGTCTGTTTGTCGCCCAGCCCCTCGATGAATGCGCTGGCCGGTATGAAGCAGCGGGATTGACGGTACGGCCGATAACCGGCCGATCGTGGCGTGCCCAGCTTGTCAGAGCGGGTATTGAAGCTGGTGTACTTCGATGGTTTCAGGGTGTCACGGTCCAGCAGCAGCCACCAGGTGGCATCAGCCAGGCCTCGACCGTCCTCGGATTCCCGCACGATGGAGATTGTGCTAGCCGGTGATACGTCCCTGGACCAACGTATGCCATCCAGTTTGACGCCAACGATCTCCATGAGTTGGCGCACTTCAGGACTGTCGATGACGTTGTAGCGACCGCACATTCGTTGCATTCCACTGGGGAAGGTATTGAGCCAGAGTAACAGGAGGGCGACTAAGCCGAAAGAATGTCAGTAAAGAGGCCCGGTCGGAACTGAACTCGACCGGGCCACAGCCAGCCCGACGCGCTTCCTGCTGGTAATAAGGTTGTAGTACATTTTCACGATTCTCGCTACTTGGCAGTAACCGTCCGGCCAACGCATCTTGTCGCCAGGCTCTGATTTGCCAATAGTACCCTCCTCGCATCGTACATAGCCTTTTGTAGCAATATAGGGAGGACACATCTACAAGAGAAAGGGAGCGCGCGTATCGCGTACATGAACCGTAACAGGCGCCCAAGGGATCGCTGGCCGGATCCGCGGGCCAAACAGTGTATATGCTTTGCGCGGTTCACAAAGTTTCTTTTGGGCGGTCCCGTCGTAGCAACGCCTCAAAATCGTTCTGGCGAAAGGGCCTCGAGAACAGGAATCCCTGGGCATAGTCACAACCGGCGCGGGAGAGGAATTGCAATTGCTCTTCCGTTTCCACGCCCTCTGCAACCACCTGGACACCCATGGTGTGCGCCATACCGATAATGGCTTTAAGTAAACGATCCGTATTGTCATCCTGGCCGGCTTTCGCAATCAGCTCTCTGTCCACCTTGATGCTGTCCACCTGGAACTCCTGGAGGGCCAGAAGGGAAAACGGCTCGATGCCGAAATGGTCGACGGCCAGGTGGAACCGCAAACCCCTCAGACCAGAACTTTTGGCGGGATTGAACCCGAAGGTGCGCATACTGGTTAAAGAGGTAGGGGTCAGTTCCATAGTGATCCGGCTCTCACCGAAATCACTTGCCATCAGCCGCACACGCCATTGGTCCACAAGGGTTCGGGTGGAAAAGGAGGCCGGTGATTCGTTGATGTTGATCGGAAAGGCTTCGCTTCCCTGGTTGCGCCACCGCAGCGAGCAGCTCACCGCCTGATTGAGGACGTAGGCGTCGATACTGTCTCTCATGTTACTTTGTTCGGCAACGGCAAGAAACGCGTCCGGGGTCAGTAGCCCCTCATCCGGGTGATTCCATCGAAGCAGGGCTTCAGCCCTGGATACGGCTCCGGTGCGGATGTCTATTATCGCCTGGTAGTAAACTTCCAGTTGGTTCTCCCTGAGCGCAACATCCAGTTCCCTGTTCAACTTCATATGCTCTGATTCGCTCTGCGCCATCCAGGGCTCGTAGCGCCGAACCTGTTGGCCTCCATGCGCTTTGGAAGTGTACATGGCCTGATCGGCATTGTGCAGCAGCTTATCGACATCCTTGCCGTCATCGGGGAAAAGAGTCAGGCCGATGCTGCCGGAAATGTTCACCCGGTGCGAATCAACGTCAAACGCCTGTTCGAGACTGGTCAGAAGTGTCTTGGCAACTTCATTCGCACCCCTCCAGCCGGTTTCCTTCAGGATCAGGGTGAACTCGTCTCCACCGAGACGGGCCAGGGTGTCCATGGCCCGGACCTTGGTACCTATCCGTTCGGCCACCTGCACCAGAAGCCGGTCACCGGCCTCGTGGCCGAGCTGGTCATTGGCTTGCTTGAAGCGATCCAGGTCGATGAATAGCAGGGCAAAAAAAGTGCCCTTTCGCTGGGCCTCCAGCATGGCCTGCTCAAGCCGATCGAGGAACAGTCGCCGATTGGGGAGTCCAGTTAGCGCATCGAAATTGGCATTTCGCCAGGACTGATACTCAATCTGTTTGCGCTCAGTGATGTCCCGCGAAGTCTTAACGACAGCGTCAACCTCGCCCCGGTCGTTAAAGACCGGTACAAATCGGCAGTCAAAATCCAACTCGCGGCCCGAGGGTAAAAAGTGATGCCACTCCCTGCGCTGAGTCTGACCCGTGGTTAGTGTCGTGGTGATCGCGTCGTGACAATCTGCGGCAAAATCAAGGCCCAGCTCACGTGGGGTTTTACCAATCATGTCACGGTGCGGCACATCGACGAGATCGGCCATCGCCCTATTGAGAAACAGGTGCCTGCCATCGGGATCGAATATGACGGCGGGGTCAGGAGAAGCTTTCAGTATAGTTTCGATCAGGCGCGTTTCCTGATCTTTGCGGGCGGAGTAGCTGGACACCGAGTTGACAATCAGCTGGTCAATGGCCTCGATGAACCGCATCAATTCTCCGATATCTTTTGCGGCAAGGCCCCGCTGCTCATCGCTCCAGGCCCTGGTAACCCGGACCCGCAGGGCCCGCAGTTCCTGTATCATCTGAAGCATGGACAGGCCCTGCCTGCTACGCTCCGTGCCATGCTCCTCACCGGCACCCGAAGCGGAAGCCTCGTCTTTGTCATGGTCCCTGCGGGTCGACTCTTCGCCAGTCTGCAAGGTCGACAGGTCCTCGGTGATGAACTCCAGCATTTCACGGGCATGGTCTCTCAGGGCGCTACTGTCTTCGCCCTCCAATTCCGGAGCGATTTCCAGCGCGTTTTCTTCCCAGTCTTCAAGCAGTTGCTCCATTTCTGTATGGATAAATTGGAATAGCTTCATGACGCCAGGACCCTTCCGCGATCTATTCGCGAGTGCCGAGATGGCTTCTGAGCCCGCAACCTATTGAGAGATCGCACTTAAGCCGCCAGACCCAGGCGGTCGGTTTCTTGCTTGACCACGGCGTAGCACTCGCAGCATTGTGCTTCGAGTCTCGAACGGTCGACCACGGTGATATGCCCGCGCCGGTGGCGGATAATACCGAGCTTTTGCAGCCTCCCGGCCGCCTCGGTCACGCCTTCGCGGCGCACACCCAGCATGTTGGCGATCAATTCCTGGGTCAGGATCAGTTCGTTGGCCGGCAGCCGATCCAGACATAGTAGCAGCCAGCGGCACAATCGCTGATCGATAGTGTGGCGCCGGTTACAAACGGCCGTCTGAGCTATCTGGGTAATCAGGGATTGAGTGTAGCGCAGCATCAACATGCGCATGTTGGTATCGTTTTGGAATTCGCGCTTGAGATCTGTGGCCGCCAGCCGGTAGACCACGCCTGCACTCTGGACAATCGCCTGGCTGGATGTGCTGCCTGCGCCCAAGAGCACCGAGGTGCCGACGATGCCCTCGCGGCCCACGATCGAGAGCCCGCTCGAGTGGCCGTCAAGCGTGACGTAGGTAAGAGAGATGATGCAGTCGGCCGGGAAATAGACAAACTTCACTTTCTGACCGACGGCGTCGAGCTCCTTGCCCGGTGGCACCTCAATTTCTTGCAACAGTGGAAACACCCTTTCTTTTACCTGTTCAGGCAGTAGAAAGAGCAAATCATTGCGCTCTGGTCCGGTTTTCATGGTCACCTCCTGACGGCGGGAAAGGACCGTGAGAAAAAGGATGACAACCATAGATTCGACAACTACCAAGCGAAGATTATCCCGGTAGGCTAAAATTCTTCGGCCGATCAGTCGTCACGTTCGCTGCTAGACAACCTATTGAGAGGCCACTGTAATCCCCCGGTGATTAGGATAATTCCGGTTCTTTTGAACAGCTGGAATCAATGCGCAGTGCGCTTTCTCCCCGTATCCACAAGGTCGCGGATACGGTGATCAGTATGAGTTTGAGGGGCTTGAGGAATCTGTGCATTGTCACTCTCCGTTTGATGACTGCATTACTATCCCGGACGCCGGCGGTGCGGAAGGTTAAACGACGGCAATTGGGCGCGCCGAGCGCCTTGGTCGACCGCCAGGCCATGCGAGGTCGACCCAAGACCGTCGGCTAGTCGGGCAAGTCAGGTTTCCGTTCCAGAGCAGCGCGGACTCTTTCGGCGAGTTGGTGGCGCCGGTAAGGCTTGCGCAGGAGTTCGAACTGCGCCGTCGGGCCTTCGCCCATGAGGTCATCCTTTTCGGTGTAGCCGGAGGTCAGGAGCACCGGCAGTCCGGGCCGCGAGCGTTGTACTGCCTCTGCCAAGTCGAATCCAGACATACCGCCGGGCATGACCACGTCGCTGAACAGAAGGTCGAATTCGCCGTCGTGTTGCAGCGCCGCGAGCGCCGCCTGAGCGTCCGGAACAGCGACCACCGCGTAGCCGAGGCTTTCGAGCTGGCTGGTCACATGCTGGCGCACGAGGTCGTTATCCTCAACCACGAGGATCCTCTTCGAGCCGTCCGAGACGGCCGCGGCGCGTGGAGCGCACACTTCTGGCGTACTGGCCTCTCCCGCCGCGCGCGGCAGGTAGAGTCTGACGGTCGTGCCCGCGCCGGGCTCGGAATCGATGGCTACATGGCCCCCCGACTGATGGACGAAGCCATGGACCATGCTGAGGCCGAGTCCGCTGCCGTTGTCCACCGCCTTCGTTGTAAAGAAGGGCTCGAACACATGCTCGAGTGTCTCGGGCGTCATTCCTGTGCCCGTGTCGTTCACCGCCAGCACAACGTACTGTCCGGGCTGAAGCCCTTCGTTCTCGGTCGGACCGTCATCGTCGATCGCGACGTTCGCGAGCTTGATCGTCAACGTGCCGCCATTCGGCATCGCGTCCCTCGCGTTGAGTGCCAGGTTCAGGAGCGCCGTCTCCAGCTCGGCCGGGTCCGCCATGCAGCGCCAAGGATCTGCCGTGCTCTCGATCGTCAAACCGATCGTCTCTCCGAGGCTCTGCCGCATCAGGCCTGCCATGCCCTGGAGCAGGTGCGGAACATCCAACGGCTGGGGGTGCAGCGGCTGCTGACGTGAGAAGGCGAGCAGGCGTCGTGTGGTTGTCGCACCGCGCCATCCAGCCGCGCTCGCCTGTTCAGCCAGACGTGCGAGCGCGGGTCTATCTGCCAGTTGCTCGTGCAGAGCTTCCAGATTTCCGAGCACGACTGTGAGCAGATTGTTGAAATCGTGCGCGATGCCAGCAGTAAGTTGTCCCACGGCCTTCATCTTTTGAGCTTGAGCAAGTCTGGCTTCGATTTCGCGGCGTTGCGCCACCTCTGCCTCGAGCTCTCGACTTCGATCAGCAACTCGGTGCTCGAGTGTATCATTCAGCGCTTGCAACTCGTCGTTAAGCCGAGCGGATTCCCGCAGTGCCTCCTGTAGCTGCACCGCTTTCACTTGAACTTCGCTGCGAGCCCGATCGAGTGTCGACGCCAATTCAGCCGCACGCTCACTCGCATTGTCCGCTGCTACTGCCTTGCTATCGGCGACAGCGGCGGCCCTCTCCGCCTTCATCAATGAAAAAAGTACGGGGAAGCCTGCATCTTCTAGATCTGTTCGCGAAACACGCACCTGATCTCCCAGGAAGACGACCGCCGCTTCGTCGGCTTGGAAGACGTGAGCGACAGATCTCCTCCCAGAGTCAGGGTAGGCGACCTCTGCCCGAAACTCCGCTTCATGTTTGCATCGGTGGAGCAATTCTCGCCACGATGCACCGCCTGGCAGGGTTTGCCGGAACCCATGAGCGGGGCAGAAAACTCGAAGTTCAGGGTCCCTAATCAGTATAAGGAGATCCTCAGCCCCCCAACAGCGCGCGAGTTCTGCCGCCGCTGTGGTGCGCACTGCGGCGGCTGCGAGCGTGTTCATCAGGTGGGGCACGCTGCGACTCATATCGCTCCATTCACTATTCCGGAAAAACGCAAACGATTGCGGTGCAATTGTGAAACCCCTGAAATTGACCCTCCGCCCGCGCGAGCTGACCATGCGTGTTGCAACCGGTCATCGCTACGCCTCCCAGCCTGTCCTTCACGATTTCCAGCTCTGCGTCGAATTTCTCGCCGAGTCGCAGCCTCGTGGCCACGCAATCAAAGAATAACGCAGCCTTCGGTCGATGTTCTCCCAATGCTAGAAGCGCTGAGTCGGTTGCCCGTGCCGCGGCGTCCAACGCTGATTTTTCCGACGTTCGCATGATCTGAACCACCGCGCCCATTGGGACCTCTGCGGCACAAAGGATTGAATCATCCAAACCGACGGAAAGAGGCACCCGGATGCGATGGCCAGAACTCGTGCTGATGCCGAGGACATTGTGTAGGAAGAAAGGAAGAGGCGCCGCGAGATCGAGCTTCTGCTTCGTGCGATCGGCATGCTCTTTGAAGGCTTCGAAGGCCGGCATACCGTTGAGGCTAAGGATACGCATACCATCCGTTTCGGTGACACGAAACCCTTCCGATGCAGGCTCCCAGCCGTGACCGACGCCCACACCAATAGGCTTGACAGAAAGAATTTCGAGCGAGACGACTCCGTCTACAACAACATCTGTCCCTGCGAAAACGGCTGTGCGCTGAAACTGCGCGTTGTCACCGGCTCCACCGCCAAAGAACTGGTATTGACCTGATGTTGCCAGCGTCAACTTTTCAATCAGGACGTCTCCATGGCCGGCCAACGCATCAAACAACACGAGGGCGGTGCGATGAGGAAATGCGCCGTCTGATACTCCGCGGAACCCCGCCGCGATTTTCTGAGCCACCGCCGCCGGGGCCTTGCTCAAACCTGTGGCGGCACTCACCGTGAACTGCATCTCTGGAGCACGGATCGCCATCACACACGCCAACCCTTCACCCCGGTGATCGCTCGTAAACTCCCCGGCCGACGACGCTCCTACGATTACACCGCGCCCACACCTGTTGCGGAGTGCAGCAAGCAGCAGGGAATGGTCGTATCGCGGGGACGCAAATACAATAATCGCATCGGCATCGCCAAGCGATGAACGAATCTGCGCTGCAAGATCGTGACCAGCTGCCGTGGGCTCATCAAGGGAAGTACAGGCAACCACCGTCTTCATTCCAGACCTCCCTCGCAGACACGTGCGCCAAATTCATAGTCTGCTATCCGTCCGCGCCGCCGCTGACAGACTCAAGTATAGAGAGAACAAAAGGTATCACCCGATCAGGATAGTGTCCATTTTGGTGGTAGGCCAGCTGGGCATTGGCCTTTATACAGCCAGAACTCTCAGGAATTCCACTGTTTTTTATCCGCAACTAAGCGTAAGTGTGCGGCTATCACACCCTGTCAGCCGGAAACCGCTTTCAAGATGTGATGGCCGGACGGTTACGCTTGTCGCCCAGGCCCTCGATGAAGGCGCTGGCCGGTATGATACAGCGGGACTGCCGGAAAGGCCGGTATCCGGCCGATCGTGGTGTGTTGAGTTTATCAGAGCGGGTATTGAAGCTGGTGTACTTCGATGGCTTCAGGGTGTCGCGGTCCAGCAGCAGCCACCAGGTGGCATCAGCCAGGCCTCGACCGTCCTCGGATTCCCGCACGATGGAGATTGTGCTAGCAGGTGAAACGTCCCTGGACCAACGCATACCATCCAGTTTGACGCCAACGACCTCCATCAGTTGGCGCACTTCAGGGCTGTCGGTGAGATTGTAGCGCCCGCACATCCATTGCATTCCAGTGAGAAAGGGATTGAGCCAAAGTATCAGGAGGGCGACTGAGCTGAAAGAAACTCATTGAAAAGGCCCGGTCGGAACTCGACCGGGCCACAGCCAGCCCGACGCGCTTCCTGCTGGTAATAGTGTTTGGGCCCTGTCGATAAGCGAAGACTAGACTACAGGTGGATGTCGCTAACCCATCGTGTGAGCTACATCAGGGGTCACCGACAGCCATGACTGAATACCTATTGTAGAGGGCGGGTTTCAAGGAGCATTGGCATGAAGAGATTATTCATCATCACTCTAGTGGTGTTTCTGCAGCCCGCATGGGCAGCGGAATCCGAATACAATCGGGATGACTGGGAGCACTGGGAGGACTTTGACCAGGATTGCCAGAATACCCGACACGAGCTGCTGATTAGCCGCAGCCTGGCAGGGACCGTTCACCGGTGAAGTCTACACACGGGCTTCACAGGTTCAGGTTGACTACATAATAGCCCTGCGATACGCCCACGAGTACGGGGGCACTTCTTGGTCGCCGTTACTGAAAAAGGTTTTCGCGAATGACCCCGAAAACCTGCTGATCGTGGAGGGCAGCGAGAACCCGTCAAAGGGATGGAGAGGACCGAGTGAGTACATGCCGCTGGATCGCAGCTACCACTGTGAATACGCCAGGCAGTGGCTTCACCTGATCAGGAAGTACGAATTGGATGTTCCTGGGTTCGATAGGCTATCGACCACGGGTCTACTCAGTCGATGTCGGTAGATCCGCCACTACGATAGACCTTTAGCTCCCATATGTGCTGATGTCTCTATCCTGCACGACTTACTCTACTCATCCCAGTGGCTTGGCTTACCGATCGGAGTCATCAGCTGATCCAGCCTTATCTGCGGCTGCGCCTCCTCCAGAACCTTCCCACGACAGTCCCGAGGTGTTTAAAGCTGCCTCACTCTTAGGCTCGGAGGTGTCAACAGGACTAGAATAAATCATAAGATACGATAAGTTGACCTGTAATTGCGACGAAATAATTAGCGGGTACGTTGAAGTTGTTATTAGACTAAGAGTTACTTGTACGATCATACAATTTGTACTGGAAACCTAGGTAAGAGAGATCAACCGCGTCTCGAAATAGTGATTCTATAGGACTCAATTAAATAGCCTATGAAGCGACTGAGCTACACCTACACGTTATTGAAATATAGATACTAAACTTACCGATAGCTTAGCATGGAGTATTGCACATGAAGCTCGCATCACTCGGAATAACATTCATGTTGTTGATATTTACGTCACAATCTTACGCACAGAACGCTAGATCGGAGCTAGAAGATATATCATTGATACAGGAGAGTTTTCGATCAAATACAATTAGCGGCGTTGGAGGTGAGAGTCCACGTTTATTGTTGATGGTTACAATGCGCGATTTAGACAGACACGGTCTAGAATACATTGGTTTGGACCCGCAACGAGATGCTGAGGCAATAGAGAGGCTATCCAGCGTAGAATTTGAGAATATTGAGAGAGAGGCTGTCGAACCTTATATGAATGAAATATGTTCCAGTATTGAATCTGGAAATTCAAGCGCAGTTGAGCTGGCGGCTCTATACATGAGAGCAGAAAATGCTCAAGAGCAAGCTATAGCCGAAAAGTATGAGGCTTTTTGGGCAGCATTGAGCCCTGCTGGCCAAGCTAGTATAGAGAAGAATGATTCGGAAGTGCAAGTCTTATCGGCACCTATCTCGTTTTTCTATGATTTTAAGCCGTGTTCGAGCCACACTGAGAAATTGGAGTTGTTAGGTTTCATTCACTCAGACGATGGCAACTCCGAATCTCGGTCCGCTTCCTCAAAAATCTGTTTAATTCCTAGCACTACCCTTTCTCTCTCTGGTTCAATAGAAAGGATAAGCACATCTACTTCCTCGCCTACTTTGTAGCTACTAAGGGTCTTTTCTTCGGATTCACACGAATACAAATCATTTATATGTACTATCCCATAGATATTGGAATTTAAATCGACCAGCAAACCATAATCAGTAATCTTCGAAATTGAACCCGATATTATCTCACCTCTACGGTGTTCTTTTTTAAAGATTTCCCAAGCGTTATTAGATTGCATGGATTCTACCCCGATCTACGGAAACTGCAGAGAAGTCTCATAATAGCTGAAAGGAGTGTTTATGTCGAAGCGAAGAAATTACAGTTCTGAGTTCAAGCAATACGCCGTGGAGTAGGCCCGTCAGCCAAGGATCAGTTACGCTCAGGTAGCTCGGGTAGTGTAAAGAATCTTTCGCACTTTTCTCTGGGCGGAGCTCCTCAAGCGGTGATTTCCTCCTGCTCTTCCAGATCCTGTTTGTGCAGCCACTCCATGCTCAGGTAGCGCTTGGTGCCCCAAAAATATTGTCCGCCGGGTGGGTCAAATAATTTTGTCCGTTGACAGTGTACCGCGATGGTCGCAAGGTGTCGCGGTCCAGCAGCAGCCACCAGGTGGCAGCAGCCAGGCCTCGACCGTCCTCGGATTCCCGCACGATGGAGATTGTGCTAGCCGGTGATACGTCCCTGGACCAACGTATGCCATCCAGTTTGACGCCAACAATTTCCATCAGTTGGCGCACTTCAGGACTATCGATGACGTTGTAGCGACCGCACATTCATTGCATTCCAGTGAGAAAGGGCTCGAGCTAGAGTATCAGGAGCGCGACTAAGCCGAAAGAAGGTCATTAAAAAATGGCCCGGTCGGAACTCGACCGGGCCACAGCCAGCCCGACGCGCTTCCTGCTGGTAATAAGGTTGTAGTACATTTTCACGATTTTCGCCACTTGGCGGGCAATGGCCACTGACTCACTTATTCGGGTATCCGAACAATTCAGACCACTTTTACCGGCACATCAACTCATCTAAGCTCCCCGGAGAACCCGCGCCTACCGGAACAAAAATGCCCACGTTGATTTACAGCGTTTAGAGAACTAGGGGCTTGCCACATGCAGTAAATCTTGCACAGCATTGCACCACCTCAAGACTACTCATCGCGTAGAGATTGAACCGGATCCGATGTCGCGACGTTGGTGCTGTGAACTATCACGGTACATACTGCGAGCAACACCGTGAAGGCGACAACCGAAATATAGACGAGGACCGGTATCTCCACACGCGACGAGAACTGGCCAAGGTAGTAATCAGCTATCCACCATGCAAAGAACACAGCGATCGTGCAAGCCAGAAGAACCGGCTTAACAAAACTGACAGTTAACAGCTTGACGATGGAGCCTACCGACGCACCCAGCACCTTGCGAATTCCGATTTCCTTGGTACGCTGCTGCGTTGAGAAGAACGCCAGGGCATAGAGACCCAATGCAGCAATCAGGACCGTCAATACAGCGGCAAATTGAGAAGCCCGATTGATGCCATTAGTCTCTTCCCGAACCATACTGTCATAGATCTGCTCGTAGAACTGCCGGTCGATTGGCACATCAGGGCGGTGTCTGTCCCACACGGTATCGATGTGGGACAGCGCCTCGTCGCGTTGCGCGGGATCGAGGCGAATGAGGAGACTGCGCGTGGGCCGATCGGTTCCTCTGAGCACCGAAGTTGAACGCATGGCGTCCTCAAGTCCACCGGACAAGCGGAACTCGTTGGTGACTCCGATAATCCGAAAGGTGAGATTGGCGACCGTCAGCAGTTCGTCGAGCGCGGCCTCACTCGACGCAAAACCGAAATTGCGGACCGCCGCCGTGGTGATAAGGACTCCGTAAGTCTGTTCCGGGTCCGGCTGTCCGGCCGGCATGAAATCGGCTGGGAAGTCGCTGGAGAAGTTCCTGCCTGCCAACAGCTCAATCTGCATCGCCTCAAGGTAGTGCTCGTCCACGCCTAAATGACTGATAGTCCGAAGCTCATCTTGCTCCCAGCCGGGCCGCCCCCAGGGGTTGTAACCTCCGTTATTCGGTGGCGCGGCGTCTGCACGCCCCACTGCCCTGATGCCGGGATGGCTAGCCAATTCGTCCACCATGGCCTGGTAGCCAAATTGATTGGGGCTACTCGGACTGTAACGGGTATCCAGGACGATCAGATTACCGCGATTAAAGCCCGGGTCCACCTCCTTGAGATGCTTGACCTGCAGATTGACGCCAATGGCGAAGATGACAACCACGACCGCGAACCCGAACTGTACAACGGTCAGTCCAGCCCGGAACCAGCGGCTAGAGCGACCACCGTCCCGCTTCCCGCTGATTGCGGCGATCGGCTGATAGCGGGACATTTTCAGCGCGGGCAGAAGTCCAGACAGGAGGCCAACCGTCACGGCGAACAGCAGTATCCATATGATCTGTGAAGACTGCAGCATCGAACCGAAGGTGAATGCGGTGCCCGTCAGCGCTGTGTACGGAGGCACAAGCAGATACACGACTGGCAGTGCCACCAGGAATGCCAGCATGGTCAGCAGCACAGCTTCAGCCAAAAACTGCGCCAGCAGGTCTCCCCGACTTGCGCCCAGTGTCTTGCGGACACCGATCTCCCGACCCCGCTGCTGCATCTGCGCCAGGGACAGATTGGCGAAATTGATACAGGAACTCACCAGGATCAGCACAGCAAACAGGGACAGCCCGCCCAGCACGATGCGCCGGCCGTAATCGGCCGGGCCGAAGCCTTGCCGGGGAGAAAGATAGATGTCCGCCAGTGGCTCAAGATCCAGCGCGTGCTCATACTGCCTTACAAACGATTGTTGCTGCTCGGGAACATTACGGTCAATGAAGTTAGGCAGATCCTGGCGAAGTGATTCAGCCGCGGCAGGACCAGGGATGACCAGGTAGGCCATAGTCCCGCCGAAGCCAACCCAGGTTGATCCATTCATGAAAGATTCGCCAGCAACCTGCCTTGCTGTTGCGACCCCTATCATCATCTCGATATCCAGATGCGTATTGGGGGGCAGATCCCGGTAGATCCCCGTCACCTGCACCTCCAAGCGGCTATTCAATGTAAGGGTTTCCCCTAATGGATCTGTGTCACCAAAATACTTCCTCGCTGCGCTTTCACTTATAACGATCGTATTCGGCCGGTCCAGCGCAGTCTCGCGATCACCGCGCAGGAAATCGAACGAGAACATCGACAGAAAGGCTGGCTCTACCCAGTGGTAATCGTTCGGGGAGGAAAACTCACCATAGGTGAACAGCCCGTTGTCGGACCGTATCTTGGCAGCCTGTTCGATTTGCCCGTAGTCCTTCAGCAGCGGGTTGAAGACCCCCTCGGCAATCTGGTCGCTGTCGATCCGTTGGTCCGTGGTCAGGCTGGTCACCAATCGGTAGATGTTCTGCCAGTTGTCGAAATGACGGTCATAACTGGTCGTATACTGGACATGCATCAGGACCAGTATGCTGCAGATAAGACCGAGCGACAGGCTCAGCACCTTGATCGCCGTGAAGCCGGGTTGACGGCGCAAAGTGCGTAGCGTCACCAACAGGTAATTCTTGATCATAGGAGCACCTCCAGCCTGTGCGCTGTCAGAGAACGGCCTCTACATCCGCCTCGGCATCTGTTTCCACTATCTGCCCATCGCGCAGACGGATGACGCGGGAACCATACGCCGCGCAGTGTTCCGAGTGCGTCACCATGACCACCGTAGCTCCGTCGCCGTTCAGGTCTCGGAGCAACTCCATCACATCATCACCATTGCGAGTATCAAGGTTGCCAGTGGGTTCGTCAGCCAGCAGCAACTTAGGTGCTCCAATCAACGCTCGTGCTATGGCCACCCGCTGCTGCTGGCCTCCCGATAGCTGCTGGGGAAAATGCTTGCTTCGATGATCAACGGCAACACGCTCCAGAGCCCTCTCCACACGAGGACGGCGCTCTGACAACGGCACACCCTGGTACAACAGCGCCAGATCGACGTTCTCGTATACTGTCAGCTCCTCAATCAAGTTGAAGCTTTGGAAAATCACACCGATATTGGCTTTCCTGATCCCGGCACGGCGAGTTTCGCCGTAGCCCGCCACCTCCTCTCCACGAAACAGATAATGTCCGCTTGTGGGCGTGTCCAGCATCCCCAACATATTCAGCAGTGTGGATTTTCCGCAGCCGGAGGGCCCCATGATCGAAACGAATTCCCCTTCGCTGATAGCCAGAGTGACGTCATTTAAGGCCGCGGTTTCGATTTCATCCGTACGATGAATCTTGCAGATGTTCTCCAACTCGATCATGGTATTTTTCTCCTTTTTCTACTCTATTGGATCAGCTGAACGCGCTCCGCATCCGAGATCGCTCCATAGCTGGAGGTAATGATCCTCTCTCCCTCAGCCAACCCCTGGGTGATTTCAAGCATGCGATTGTTTCGCCGCCCGACGGCGACTTCTCGTCGGTAGGCATACCCCTCGCTCTCGTCCAATACGAAAACCCAATTGCCGCCCGTCTCCTGAATAAAACTGCCAGCAGGGACAGTCAGTGTTTCAACGGGATCACCCAATACAAGGTCCAGCTGCAGAGATTGACCGCGCCGCAGGTTGTCCGGCATTACCTGATCGAATACCAGATCGATCATGAAAAGCCCGCTATTCACCTCTGGATACACCCGATCGACTCTGAGGTTGTATCGTTCGCCTCCTAGAGTGAATCGGGCTCGCTGGCCTTCCGTAACGCGAGTCAGATAGAACTCGTCCACTTGGGCTACCACCTTGTAGTGGGCAACTACATCAATCTGCCCCAGACGTTCGCCCCGGCTCTTGCTCTCTCCGATTTCCACAGAAAGGGAGGTTAATTGTCCGCTGATCGGGGCCCGAACCTGCAGACTTTCAATGCTGTCCTGCGCCAATGTCAGATGCTCCTCGAGTTTGTCGATCTGCGTGGCAATCTGCTGCTGGCGATCATTGCGGATGCGATTCTCTAGCACCTGCCGGGCCAAGGTGTTGTCAAGTAGCCGCTTCTGGTACGCAAGTTCGTCCTCAAGTGCCTCAATCTCCTCCCGAGAGATCAGTTCTTCACTCGCAAGATGACTCTGGCGACGCAACTGACGCTCCAGTGCCACGATCTGGTACTCGATATTTATAATCTCCCTTTCTGTATGCAGCTTGGCAGTTTCCAGTCCATTGGCGATATTGTTCAAATTGTTAAGCTGCTCGGTGATGGCGGTATCATTGGCGGAGACACTAAGCCGCAGGTCAGTATTGCTCAGTTGAAGGAGACGTTGCCCCTCTTCAACGTGGCTACCCTCTTCGACAAAGACTTGCTCTACCACTCCACCATTGACGGCGTCCAGGAATACACTATTCAATGGTTGCACGGTACCGCGCACGGATGTGAAGTCTTCAAAACGTCTCCAACTAGCTTCGGAGATGGTGACTTGAGAAGTAGGCAGTCGAACTGTACGGATGGAGGCGTCCAGCAGATAGTACCGGACGACCACCACACTGATAATCAGAACGCCGACCAGCAGTACCCAGTGCCACCAGGGTCGTCTTTCTTTTTCTATGGGACGATCCATAACCACTTCTTATTCCCATCAGTTTTTTGCGCATATCATCCACATCGAAGCAGAATGCAAAAGGTGTCAGATGGATAGATCGCTCATCTACGCCTCGCAGGAACTCGGGATGTAAAATGGAAATCACAGGCTTGGTACCCATTCGCCTCTTCCTTACCGAGTAATTCTATACCGCGATAAGTACCTGATTGATCTTCACGCTCGAATCGGTGGACGGTGTAGCGAAGTGAATCACTATCCTCGAGGTTGATTACCACTACACTCTCTTCGTTGTTCCAATCACCGCCTGTAAACGTCGAATATTCGCGCTTTTCGCTCTCATCCCAGTTAAAGACTTCCAGCATGACGGCACCATTTTCGTAAAGATTCAGCTCCGCGTCGGTGGCCGGACAGTCGCTGAAGTACACTCGAGACAGGCTCGAATCCGGTGCAGCGAGATTTTCTGTTCCCCTTTCGACTCTACTTTCTGCGGCTTCCAGATCCGTCACGTACAAACCGATATTGTCAGGGGTGAAAGAGTGTGTACCCGGTGAATACAGTTCAACCCGCACGTCCTGATAGCCCGCCTCGCCCATAACACGCTGCAGTTCCCGAATATGGCTCTGCGATCGCACGATTGTGGGAACAACTATGGTGGGATGCCTTAGACCCTGAGGAATCTCGGCAGAGCTGACCGACGCAGCCATACCTGCACTACGGATATCGCCCTTCAAACTCTCAACAGAGGCCTCATCCATGATGTCGGTAAACAGATGTACACGGGTCGGCGCTTGACATGCACCAAGCAAGCCGCAAACCGCAACCAAGATAGCGCATCTTCGAGCCTCACAGCCGCCCGTTAGTCTGGCGATATCAGACATCGGTGAAATCAGCCCAATTAGTGTTAATAGTTTAACACTATGCTATATATTTAGCACACTTGTAAACAGCCTGGCCACACTAATTGAGTATCAGCAGGTTCATTGGTGGGAAATCAAAGATATGGACAAGCTACAGGTGGGGCACAGCAGATCTCAGAGGTCTTCCAGCTCATAGCGGAAAACGTATTGAACTCCGCTGACCGGCACCGGTACGCCATCTATCACTTTCGGACGGTACTCGACGGCCGCCGTTGCCTCGATAGCACTTTGATCGAAAACGCCCGAGGGATCGGCTTTGACAATCTCAATCGAATCCCGAGGAACCCGACCAGACTCATCTACGCTGAAACGTACCTGAACCGTGCCTTCCTGACGATTCTGTCTGGCTTGTTCGGGATAGTGGGCCTGCGCACGCGGATCCGCCAACGGATACAGGTCGACTTGATCTCCCATTTGAGATGAATCTGGCAAAGCGATGACATTGGTGGTCGCCAGCGCAAACAATAACGTGCCAATGCAAATTGTCAAAAGCAGTGCTATGGCCCGGTATTCCCGCAACGCCGAAACACCTCCAACCTCTGCTCGCAGGATACGCTGCAATCGTCTGCGTAACACCCCACCCGTCACGGACTGGGATATCATGCCAAACTTTTGTCGGGGCAGGGAGCCCGCACCCAGACAGCATTGAGCGACAAAGAGCAGGCTGCGTGCGTAATCACAGTCATTCCGGCCACTAGCGACCACATCCGCATCACAGCTGTACTCAGCTTCTCGGTGAAAGCATCGCATTGCCCACCAGACAAGCGGGTTTGCCCAGAACAGGCAAGCTGCTGTTTGAGCTATCACAAGGGCAACCCAGTCAAAGCGCCGAATATGACAAAGCTCATGAACAAGTACGTCCTCTAGTACGTTCGCGTCCCAGTGCACGGCCTGCTCCGGCAATGCGACCATCGGGCGCCGGAAACCAAAGGAGACCGGAGTGCGGATATCAGGGTGAACCCCCAGAGCGACTGGCCGAGTAATGCCCAGGTTCCGACTAATTGATTCCAGCCGCCCATCCCAATAGACATCGGCGGAGGGCAACGATTCTCGGCGAACGCAGCGCACTTGATACAAACCCCAAGCCAGGCGTCCCACTAGAAGCAAAGCTACGCCCAAATAGACGGCCACCAGCCACCATCCCCATATCGAGTCTTTCTGTGAAAGACTCCCCGCCGATTGGAACTGCTCATTGACAGGGATTACTATCAAGGAGCGCAGATCTGGTAGATCCCCCGGCACCAGCCGGATTAGCAACTCTATACCCGCCAGTACCGGTAAAGACAACATCCCCACGGTCCAGATCAGGTATCGTGAGCGGCTTTGTAGTTTGAAAGACGCAACACCAGCAAGAAGGAAAACAACCAGCAGAACGACTAGTGACTTGATCAGAAGGTCAAGCAGAATCGCCGCTCCAGGGATGGCGAGGAAAGACGCTATCAACGCGTCAGGAGTTGCGAGAAGTCCCATTGCCCTTACCTCGGCTGCCAGAGGTGGATTCAGTTTTATTCTTGTGCTGCTCGATCATCACCTCAAGCTGCTCCAGCTCCTCTTTGGACCAGCCCTTATTCGGCATCTGCAGCAATGTGTTGACGGCCTGGTATGGGGAATCCCGAAAAAACGTAGATACCACATTGCCCAGCGCTCGGTGGGCGGCCGTCTTTCGGTCCACTACCGGGGAATAGACATACCGCAGGCCGCTCTCCCGATGGGTTACATGCCCCTTAGTCTCCAGCTTGCCCAGGAACGTGCGCACGGACGAATAGCTCAAGTCATCTTCCAATTGGATCATTACATCCTTGACGCTGGCAGACTCCAGCCGGTAAAGGATATCCATGATCTGCCGCTCCCGGCGACTGAGCTGATCAGGCTTTACCACTTTGGCACCCAAGATAAGTAAAAGGTCATGTTAACAAAGTAACAGCACGTGTAAACATCACTGTCCCCACAATTTCACCGACTTCAAAGTGAGTCACCTGGAAGCGCCCTCTTTCCAAGTCGTCGGATATCCACAGCCAGTAGATTATCGCGCGATACCCGTTCAGAGCACTGAGCGGAATCAACTCGCTATCACTGCAATTGAGTATTTGACAGAGGCAATCGACAACTGGTCTGACTACGCATCAAAGCAGGTGCAGCGCAGAAGCTGCTCTCGTTGTCGTACCCAGGAAAGACTTGTCACTTCCGCTCGCTCGCTGCCGCACCCAGTCACCCGTTCGATGCAATCTATGTTGGGCTTTACGGTAGAAGTCGGTCATACGAAGTAATCTGACAGGAAAGCGAAACATTGGTATGCCCAAAGACGGAGTGTTACGATTTCGCACACTCAGTGTGCAAAGATTGATCAGCTTATATTGAGCGAAAACAGGCAGAATGTGTCCCAATCAAAGTCCAACCCGGGCCAGTCGTGGCCCACGAGGGACCTGAATAGGTCAGAACTACCCCATGCGGGTCCAAAATGGACCATCGGTTTTGCTCGTAAAAGTGAGATTGGTAGGCGGGGTCGGGCTTTTCCGCAGGCAGGACGTTATAGTAGTTATATAACATTATAACTTATTATAATTTATTCTAACATATTATAACCCAAAAGTCCATGCTTTTTATCCATTTCACTGAGGTGCACTGCGACGAACTTTGCGTTCACACTCAACGAGTGCGAAAAGCATTGCTTGACATAAAACATCGAACCCTCAACCCGAGAACCACGTGATAGAGCCCAGGATCGTGCTCACCTTCTCGTACCGAGGGCTAATCAGGCGAAAGAGCAGGCTGGTTTCTTCCCGGTTCATCGGCAGGTGCCGGCGCTCTTCTTCGAAGCATTCAGCGGGGTATATTCATCGAACTAGCGCAGCTGGCGATGATCGGTATGTGCGCTCAGCCACTGCTCCACTTGCAGGCTCAAGCGTCTCAGGCGTTCGACCTTACCCTTGGCATGACCCCGGCATGAACGACAAGCTACGGGGTGAACCCGCAATAATTAGCCAGTGCGAGGATATCCTCGTTGAACCGCACTTGTCCTGCCAGGGGTATTACACCAACATCGCTGCCTTCTCGTTGTCGAGCACTACCCCGGCAAGGGCGCCGCCAAAGTGGCGGAAAGCGGCACGAACGACTCAGAGGCATGCTTACTGTTGTGGCTGTCGCGGTGGCGAGGGCATGGAAACGATAGGGAAAACAGAGATTGCTTTCCGCTGCACCTATCCCGCTCGATGCGCCAACCATTCGTACACGTGGCTGGGGGTGTGTGATGGCTCGTCCCACGGGCCATCACTTGAATGCCTGAGACTGCGCTGAAGCTCCACTGCACAACGGCCCCGTCCCCGGAGCGCTGCGCACGCTGGCACATTCGAAAGCCCGTCCCACGGGCTCTCAGGAGCCAGAAGTTCCGCTGTAGGCTTCTCTTTACAGTGGCCCCGTCCCACGGGGACGTTGTACAGCGATATAACGCTGCGTAGCGACAGAACCAGGACAGGTGTGAAGTAGTAATGACGTTGCCCTGAAACTGTGCCACATCTGGAGGCCAGGCCCGGGAGTCTTCAACTCCCGTATACGACACCGCCATGGCGGCCCGTCCCACGGGCCCCGCGCGGCAGTCTGAGACCTCGCTGGCAACGTCACTGACCAGTGTCCCGGTCTCACGGGCCCGCTGCCTACAGCGAGCCATGAATCGATCCCGCCAGGCCACTAATGCGCACTGTTACTGCGCCGATGGCACCTGGAAGCCCTGCTCGTCCATCACGGTTTGGTCGACTGGCTACCGGCGCTTGCAGCAACAACTGGCTGAGGCGGAGCGCTTGCTCGCTGCCACGCGTAAGCGCAGTCACGGTAACACCGTCAATCGAATTCTCGCGCTGGGCAACCAACCCCAGAGCGACTCATTGAGCTACCGGGCACTTCAAAAATGCTTCGGGCGCTCTGTTAAAGTACGGGCGACCGGGGCGCTGATCGAGCAACTGCGCCGCAAGTCTGAAAGCGCCGGCGGCGCCCTGATCGATCTCGATAACCGGAGCCTGAAACTGTCGCAATACGATCACTTCACCGATGCCTGCACGAAGAAATCGCTCAGCGAGCGCTGGCACAGGTTGGGTGATAGATCAGGGGTGGTGCAGCGCGACCTGTACTCGGCATTTCTCGCACGGGTCGTTCATGACAATACCCTCCACCCGAGCCGGGCCGTCAAGGCCTGGCCGGCTGCGCAGTCGCTGTTAGGCCGTGCGGGGTGGGTCCGGGATCAACCGGTGAGTGTGGCGACCGTGCTTGCCACCACGACGGGCTTGCCTGCGCCAATCAAACGCCGGCGCATGCCTTCGTCAGAACCGGTCGCACGGCAAAGGACCTTCGCCCTGAGCGATACTTCGGAAGTTGTAGGCCGATGCCAAGAGCCAAAGGGAGTTCAGGGAGACGGACCTAGAACCCCCGCCTTTAGGCGTGGGGAGACTCAGCCAAATTTCAGGCACAGCTATCCTAAAGGCTAGCCGGCTAGTCAGCAGCTCGCTGGAGTCGGCTGGTAGCGCCGGCTGTCCCTGCCGCGCTCCGGTCGCCTTGTTGCTACAGCCGGCTGTATGCAGCGGGCGGCGGTGAGCGGGGAGCCGCCCCTGCAAGGGCGGTCATCTCCAGGGCGCTGTGAGCGGCGCTGCTTCGTCCTTGGCGAGCTGCTCAAGACCCGACCTTTGTCCCGCCTGAGTCGTCCTGCAGCGACGCTCCAGGCTGCTCTCGCTCCCCGCGCTCTCCAGTCCGGCCTAAGTCTTCCTGCAGTGACGCTCCCAGGCTGCTCTCGCCTCCCGCGCTCTCCAATCCGGCCGAAATGGCCAGTGTGTGCGCAGCAGGCCGGGCAGGCCCGACCTGCTACTTACTGCCTTACTTGGTGCGGCGACCTGTAATTGTCCGGGCAGCTCTCTGTCGTGTATTCGCCCCGTAGTCCGCCGTGAAACCCGACCCGTTACCCGCTGCGCCAAGGCGCCGGTCAGCCCTGAGGCAGACCGGCTTGCTTTAACTCCCCTGCCTCTGCACCCCGATCCGCAGTGACACTCCGGGAATGCTCCGGTAAGACAGCTGGCTGACCACCCTCCCAGCAAGAGGCACCACACACCCGACGCCACCAACCCTGTTTTTTGTTTGCCCTCAAACTATATAGGGTGTCGTTTTCGCGAAAATTATTAGGGGTTGACAACTATTTATTTTTATTTCCCGAAAAACGGCCCAAAAAACACCTCCCGGAACCACACTGAGACTAGCTATAAAATAGTATTATTTCAGTATTTTACATAATCTTTCTAATGCGGATCACTCGTTCCGTAAAAATCAGAAATTAGCGAAAAATAATTGTGATAAATTGTTACAGAGAGGGGTTACCCCCCCCTCCCGGGATGAATTCCCAGTTACCCCAGCCTGGCTGGTAGCCATTCGAACGAGCAGCCGAGAGGTTGGTGTATGAGGGCCGCGCTCGGGAGTCAGAGACTCCCGTGTACGTTACTGCCATAATGGCCCGTCCCACGGGGCGTTATGGCAGTGCTGCCACGACGCCGCATCTGTAGGCCCGTCCCACGGGCCCCGCGGGAGTCGCAGACCCCGCTGAACCTCCACTACACAGCGGGGCCCCGTCCCACGGGGCCAACTTGTCAGTGCTGCGAACTGCAAACCGCCTTTCCCGAGGCCGCATCATAGCGAAGTATGCCACCTGTCCCACAGGTGGCATCCTCGTGACCGCAGGCTGCGAGCGGATAACTCACAGGCGAACACGGCGAGCTGGCCGGCGCCTGTTTGCATGCAAAGCAAAGTAGGCGGAATAAGCAGGAGATTGATCTCAACTCAAAATTGGTACCGCCGCTGCAACGCAGCTCAACGTCAGCATAAGACGTAGAGAACAGTGAATATAGCGCAGGCATGCCCCTTCGCATGCCTGTGTAAGAGCGTGAGCGAATCTTGCTACCGCTACCGTCCGAAGCTGAATTCGGAGGATGCAGTGATCGTCGACTGACTGCTGCGCCTCACGACAGCCAACAGACGACGGGGACTCGGGCTGTGCTTTCTGCATCTGTGTAACGTGCGTAGATTTCCCTGGAATCACAAGCGTGTATACCGCCTGTACCAAGAGCTGGAGTTGAACCTGAGGATCAAACCGAGACGACGCATCAAGCGGGACAAGCCGGATGCTCTCAGCGTACCGACTACTGCTAACCAGATGTGGTCGATGGACTTCATGAGTGACACCCTGAGCGATAGCCGCACGCTCAGAACCTTCAATGTAATCGACGATTACAATCGTGAGAGCCTGCGCATCGATGTTGATCCGTCGTTGCCCGGCGTTCGTGTGATCCGCAAGCTGAAGCAGATCATAGTATGGTGCGGCGATTCGCCTGGACAACGGGCCGGAAGACATCGCGCAGTCACTGATCGACGGGGCAAACGACAAGCGGATCACGCTGTTCTATATCCAGCCAGGAAAGCCGACCCAGAATGCTTACATCGAATACTTCAACCGGACGACTCCTCATGAATGGCTGGATCTACATCAGTTCCACTCGATCAGTGACCCGGGGGAGCTGGCAACCGAATGACAGTGGCAATACAACGATCAGAGGCCCCACACAGGCATCAGAGGCGTACCACCCCGCTGATTACTGATGGCAGCATGAGTTTGTACGTACATCTGCTGCGGAAAATGGGAGGATTGCACCGGGCGCCGCGCCAGCTTCGTCGTGCTCACCGCCGACCCGCTGGCCGAAATTCGCAATACCCGGTGAATCGAATCGGTGTATCTGAACGGGCGGGAGGTTGCTCGGAACGGGATTGCGAGTTCGCTGCGGGGCGCCCGACCAGCCGTGCCACCTCCACTGTGAGGGGTAAGACGTTCAACGCGCCGCCATCACCCGCCCGGCCTGCAAGAAGACCCACAGCAGGCCGGCATACGCCGCACTCCACAGTAACGCTGCGACGAGCATGCCCCCGGCCGACCCTGCAGGCAGGGTCAGACGGATCAGGGCTGCAGCGGAAATGCTCAAGACAATGACCGGTAGTCCCCGGATCTGCTCCGGGTTGCGGCGGCGCTTGATCCACCAGTTGCGGGCCATGACCGTGCTGGTCAGCGTGCCCAGCGCGCCCACGGTAAGCGCGTGCAACGCCGTGGTGGTAGCAATGAGGCCCGTGACGAGACTCAGGCCGGTCAGGAGAAGACCGACGGCCAGCCAGCTGTAACCAATGCCCAGGCAGAACAGGTCGGCACGATCACGGCACAGCCAGGGCTGCCAGCGCAACAGGCGCACACCCGTCAGTACGGCAGCCACCAGCACCACCACACCACTCAACCGCTGATCGGCGCCGGCAGCCTGCAACAAAATGGCGATCCCCATGACGGCAATCAGCCACGCTTCCAGCCGCGGCTGCACACGGGCCGCCAAGTAACCGCCCTTGCGACGGATATGTCCGGCATAGGCTGCCGGTATCATCCGCCCGCCCATATAGATCATCAGCAGTGCCAGCAACAGAACGGCGGTTGGCAGCAAGGATTGCGAGATGCTGATCCGACCTGCCACCCCGGGCAGATGATACAGCATCGCCGCCAGCCCGATACCGGCCAGGATCAGGACCACGCTCCGGTTGCGCCATTTTTTCGCAGCCCCGGCAAACATCGGCACCGTATGGTATAGCAACAGTGCCACGAACAGTCCGTTGCTGAAGGCTACCATCCAGGGCGCGGACAGCAGCAGTACGCTGGCGCGGCCGGCGAGCCAGGCCACAAAAAGCAGCGCCAGTTGCCGCCTGATTGTCGACTGAATCAGGAATCCGGCAATAACAGCTGTGGCAAAGCCGAACAGCATCTCGCCGGCATGCAGCTCGCGGGCAACGGCAAGCGGCATCGGTGACAACCGGCCCAGCATACCGGTGACCGACAGCGGTAGCAGCAAGGCCGCGTGGACTGCAGCAGCCGGAAAGAACAGCCGGCTGGCAGCGACGCGCTGTACCCGGTCAGCTGCCATCGTTCAGCAGTTCGCGGCGGATTCTCCCGATGGCGCCCATGGGGTTAAGGCCCTTGGGGCAGACCCAGGAGCAGTTGCCGATACTGCGGCAGCGGAACAGACTGAACGGATCCTCCAACGCCTGGAGGCGCTCCGTGCGGGCCTGATCGCGGCTGTCCAGCAGGAAGCGCAGGGATTGCAGCAACGCCGCAGGCCCCAGGTACCGCTCCGGATTCCACCACCAGGACGGACACTGCGACGTGCAGCAGGCGCACAGAACGCATTCGTACAGGCCATCCAGGCGGGCGCGCTCCTCCGGAGACTGCCGACGCTCAATCGCGGGCGGCGCGTCATCATTGATCAACCACGGTTTAATCCGTTCGTACTGTCGGAAAAATACCGACAGGTCCACCACCAGGTCGCGAATGACCGGCATTCCGGGCAGAGGCCTGAGCACCAGGGTGTCCGATTTGCCAAGCGCCTCCGCCACCGGTTTGATACAGGCCAGCCAGTTCTTGCCGTTGATGTTCATGCCGTCCGAACCGCACACACCCTCGCGGCAGGAACGACGGTACGCCAGTGTCGGGTCCTTTTCGCGCAGGTGCTCCAACGCATCCAGCACCATGCGGCTCCGGAACCGATCAGGCAAGGAAAGCTGCTGCCGGTACGGTTTCTCATCCTGTTCGGGATTGTATCGGTAGAGGTGCACGGTAATCATGGCACGAACTCCATCCTCTCGACGCGGAACAACTGGTACACTCCCAGAACAGGGTAACCCCGGATCCTGCGACAATTCCACTACCGGACTGACCGATATGTTACACACACCGCTCTGCGACCTGCTAGGCTGCCGCCATCCTGTTCTGCTGGCGGGCATGGGGGGCGTGTCGCGTCACGCGTTGGCGGCCGCCGTGGCGAATGCCGGTGGCTTCGCCAAACTGGGAATGGTGCGTGAGTCCGTCGAACGCATCCGTAATGAAGTCAACGCGCTGCGCCAGGCAACAGACCGCCCCTTCGCCGTCAACCTGATCCCGGCCGCCACGGACTCCGCACTGCTCGACGCGCAAGTGCGCGCCTGTATCGAGCTGCGGGTACCCTTTGTCGAGCTGTTCTGGGATGTCGATACCGCGCTGATTCGGCATCTGAAGGACGAGGGTATCGGGGTACTGCACCAGGTGGGCGACGGCAGAGACGCCGAGAAAGCAGTGCGAGCGGGAGCCGATGTCCTGATCGCGCAGGGTGTGGAGGCAGGTGGTCATGTCCGCGGCACCCGGGGCACATTGAACCTGGTGGCGGACCTGTCATCCCGCTACACCATCCCCGTAGTGGCGTCCGGCGGCATCGCCAGCGGCCCGGCACTGATGGCGGCTCTGGTAGCCGGTGCCCAAGGTGTCAATCTGGGCACGGCATTTCTCGCCACCGACGAAGCCAACGCGCATGCTCATCACAAGCAACGGATCTGCGACGCGGACTCCGATGAGACGCTCTACACGCGTCTCTTCTCGCTCAACTGGCACGAACCGGCCCCGGTCCGGGTGCTCCCTAACCGGGTCACCCGGGGCGAGTACGGGGTGTTCCAACCGGGAGACACACCGCAACGCATCGGCGAACAGGACGGCCAAGCGGTGTACCGGTTCTCCACCGACTCCCCCCTTGCCGGCGCCGCAGGCGAACTGGACGATATGGCACTTTACGCCGGCCAGGGATGTGGAGAGATCAACACTATTATGCCAGCCGCTGAACGGCTTGAGGAGTTACTCCAGTCGGCGCTGACATCAGCCGCCAGGGAATAATGAGCACGCATTTGCTCCAATCGAACCCTGCAAGCGCCCTGGATCATGACATTACGGGTGGCAATCCGGCCACGACCACAGAGATTTACCCGGGTTATGCGGTCAACCGTCCCATATCTCCTTGTTCTCTCACCGGATGACACATCGCCTCTTTGGGTCGGCACCTTCGACACCATCCGCAAGCTGCTCGCCAACACCCTGGCCTTGGCCGTTGTTGTCCGTCGATTAGCCCTCCGTAGCAAGAGTGCTCTCGATACGCTCGTGAACACACCCTTGGAGAGCTAGTATGTCACTCAGCCATTTACTGCCGCAGGAGACCTCCGCCGATCTGCTCTCGCCGCCAACGCTCAGCCACTTTCCTCGCCGCTTCCAGATCACGACAATACGTCAGCATGCCGCAGGTCTTGCGAATACCCGACCGCCGGAGCTTGACAATGATTCGTGCGGGCAGGCCCACCAGAACCAGCGCCACCCCGTCGCGACGCATGTCGTCAACCAGTGACTGCAACGCCACGATGGCGGTGCCGTCCATGCTGGGCACATCGTGCATATCGAGGAGTACAGTGCGGACGCCGGGATCCACCAGATGCAGGGAGGTCAGTGCCTTTTCAGCTGCCCCGAAGAATAACGGGCCGTTGATGTCGTAGACAGCCACGTCCGCGGGAAGCCCCTTGATGGCGGGATGGTCCCCACCATCGATACGATCCGTATGCGTCAGCAGGGCCATGCGCCGGATGAACAGCGCTGCGGCCAGACCAATGCCCACCGCCACGGCCAACACCATGTCAAAGAGAACCGTGAGGCTGAAGCAGATGAGCAGAACTGCCACATCTCCCGGCGGCGCTGAACGTATGGTGTGGACAAAATGTCTGGCCTCACTCATATTCCAGGCAACAATGAACAGCAAGGCGGCCAATGCAGCCATCGGCACCAGCCCCAGCTATAGTGGACCCCATCATCAAGACAGAATGTGTCCGGGTTTAAGTTAGTGCCTCAGCAATGGTCGCAGCTGCACAGCGCTGCCCTGGCTGCTCATTCTCTGGTGTCGTTTTTCGAGCACCGAAGTGGTCAGGCACTGACGCTCCGCCGCCCTTGCCACTACTATAGACTTCGTCGGGCGTTAGGTCACTCAGGCTCTGATGTGGTCGCTCGCCGTTGTAGAACTGAAAGTAATCTGCCAGTCCGAGCGAGGCGTAGCCGCGCAGTAGTCGAGTAGCGCAGAGGAATCGCACCCCCACGCCCTCCCAGAACCGGACGTGAGCCTCTCGACTCATCCGGCTCCTATCGTCCAACCATCGACTCAGATGACCAGTGTGCAAACAGATTCGGCTGGCGTGCCTTCAGGCGACGCAGCCACTTCCACACACGCATGTAGTGTCCTCTGAGTCTTTTGTATTTCCGCTGCACCCAACGCACCAGGTACTTATCCATTGTACCAAGCGCACTCCGAAGAACCGGACCCAGCCGATAAGCACAGGCTGCGACCATTTTACGAGATCCTCCAGAGCAAGATCGTTACGGCGATGCAGTCGCCAGCGCCGAATTCTTAAACGCATGGCCTTTGTCGCCTTACTGCTAACCGCTGGAGCGAAACTCACGAACACCATCTATGTTACCCCTACGGTAGTTGTATAGGATCAGGTTGACACACAGGGCGCCGTCATCGTGGAAGAACTCGCCCCAGTTGGTGAAGTCCTTGTTCGTGGTCAGGATGATGGAGTGGTACTCGTACAGGCTGTTGATCAGCTGAAACAGGTTGTAGCGCGCCTGACGGGTCATGGGCAGGTAGCCGAGCTCTTCGATCACCAGCACGTCGTAATTGGCCAGGTGGGTCTTGCCCACTCCCGGCGGGCCGATGAACACTAGGTTCTAACGCTCATCGATGAAACCGAAGTCCAGCAGTACATTGACCTGGCGCTTGGTGATAGTGGTCTGGTGACGGTAATCGAACGCCTCCAACGGTTTGAGCGCCGGCAGCCGGGCCTGCTTCAGGTGCCGGGCGATACGACTGCGGGTGCGCTCGGCCAGCTCGTGCTCGGCGATCTACTGGGCGAAGTCCCAGATAGGACCTCCGCCTGGCACAACAGGTCCGCCAGCTGGTTGGCAGGGGCGACGGCGCTCTGGGCTTTTGGAAAGCACTGCACACGGCATTTCCACAGACCGGTCAGCAGCGCTGCTGGGTACACAAGACGGCCAACGTGCTCAACAAGCTGCCCGAAGCCATGCAGCCCAAGGTAAAGGCGGCGCTGCACCAGATTTGGCAGGCAGAGACACGAGAGCAGGCCCACAAGGCCTTTGACAGCACGCTGGTTCGCTTCCAGAATAAGTATCCGAAGGCCATGGAATGTCTGGCCAGAGATCGGGGGGCGCTGTTGGCATTCTGCGATTATCCGGCTACTCATTGGGTACATCTTCGAACGACTAATCCGATCGAGTCGACTTTTGCCACGGTGCGCCTGAGAACAAAGAAGACACACAACTGCGGATCACGCGATACCACACTGGCAATGGTCATCAAATTGCTCCAAACCGCGCAAAGCGCTGGAAACAAATCAAAGGCTTTAAAACGTTGGAGCTGGTCATAAACAATGTCGAGTTCTAGGATGTAGAGGCCGTAAAGGCCCTATCAGTCAGTAACGCTGCTTCATGGGAATACACTATTTTTTGACACTAACTCAGCGAAGGATGGCTCGAGACAGTACAAGGTATCGCCGGACTTGCTGAAGCCTCTTCACGATGTGTCGTGATCAGATCTTATGGGTTAAGGATACAACATCTTGAAATGCACGTTTACGTTACAGTGCCATTTTCAGAGGACGACTGCACCCGCCCATCGGCCTTGTAAAAGACGGCACATCCTTGTATTCATCAGTATCAATTCGAATGTCTGTAGCGGCTAATACACGTATTCAGGCTAAAGCTACAGTTATTGCAAACAATACAAGCTGACTTATGCTATGAGCGACTCAACCATTGTTATAAATAAAACCTGACTGAACAGGCCATTATGTCCCAGGTATTTTACAGATCACCCAAAACCAACTATCCCACGGTTCAGCGAGCAGATGGCGTTTATCTATTTGACCAACACAACAAAGCCTACCTGGATGGCAGCGGCGGTGCTGCCGTCTCCTGCCTGGGTTACAACCATCCACAGGTGATCGCAGCTATCAAAGCTCAACTAGACAAGGTGCCATTTGCCCATTCTGCGTTTTTCACCAGCGAGGCGCAGGAAGTCCTGGCGCAGCGACTGGCACAGCGCTTTCCGAAGGTCGACGCGCGCGTCTACTTTCTCTCTGGCGGCTCGGAGGCCAATGAGACAGCGATGAAACTGGTCCGCCAATATTGGCTGGCGCAGGGCGTGGCCAGTAAATACAAAGTCATCAGCCGTCAGCAAAGTTACCATGGCAACACCTTAGGCGCGCTGTCGGTCAGTGGCAATGCCCAGCGCCGCCTCACTTATGGCCCAATGTTGCAGGACTGGCCGCGCATCATGCCCTGCTACAGCTATCGCCATCAGCGCGCCGATGAAACCAGCGAACAGTACGCCCTGCGGGCCGCCAATGCGCTGGAACAGGCCATCGTGGAAGCAGGCCCGGACACAGTAGCCGCCTTTATCGCCGAACCAATCGTTGGCGCCACCCTGGGCGTTGTACATGGCGCCGCCGGTTACTTCAAGCGCATCCGTGAGATCTGCGATCAGTACCAGGTATTACTGATTCTCGATGAAGTCATGTGTGGCGCCGGGCGCAGCGGCAGGTACTTTGCCTTTGAACAGGAAGGCATTGTGCCCGACGTGGTCACTCTGGCTAAAGGTCTGGGCGGTGGTTATCAGCCACTTGGCGCCTGTGTGTGCCGCGGCCAGATACATGACGTTATCGTGCAAGCCTGCGGCAGTTTTGCTCATGGCCATACCTACATTGGTCACCCAACTGCCTGCGCAGCGGGCGTTGCCGTGCTGGATGTGCTGGAACAGGAGGACCTGCTAACCAAGGTCAACCGCAGCGGCCAGCGTATACGCAGCGCCTTGCGCTCACAGTTCGCCGAACACCACTTTGTGGGCGACATTCGTGGCCGGGGGATGTTTATTGGTATGGAGCTGGTCAGTGATCGCAGCTCAAAGCAGGCACCGGCAAAAAGCGCGGCGCTGGCCGGGCTGCTTAAACAACGGGCGATGGACGAGGGACTGATCATTTACCCCGGCCATGGCAGCATCGACGGCGACAGCGGTACACATATTCTGCTGGCCCCGCCCTTCATTTACGAAGACCAGCACATCGACGAACTGATCAGCAAGTTATCGGTAGTCCTGCAACAAGACACAATTCAGCAGATGGTGGTGCATGAACACACAAACGCCTGAACCATTGATGATCATGTGCGCACCCAATGGCGCGAGAAAAACCGCAGACGATCACCCACAGCTGCCAATCACACCCGACCAGCTAGCCACCTGCGCCAGGGATATCCTGCAGGCCGGTGCCAGCGTGCTGCATCTGCACGTGCGCGCCGACACCGCTCGACATAGCCTGAGTCCACAACGCTACCGGCATGCGATGACTGACATTCACGCAGCCGTCGGTGACCAGCTGGTAATTCAGGTCACCACCGAAGCGGTCGGCATCTACAGCCGTGAACAGCAGATGGCCGCTGTGCACGAGCTGAAGCCCGAAGCCGTCTCGCTGGCGCTGCGCGAACTGTGTCCGGATGAAGCCAGCGTTACCGACAGCGCTGGTTTTTTTAACTGGTGCCACCGACAAAAAATCTGGGCTCAGTACATTCTTTATTCCCCCGCTGAGGTCACGCGATTTGTTGAACTGCAATCGCGCGGTGTGTTCGGACCTGGGCCAGTTTCTGTGCTGTTTGTGCTGGGCAGGTATAGCCAGGACCTAACCGGGCATCCGCAGGAACTGCAGGCTTTTATAGAGGCATGGGATGAGCGCTGCGGCAACTGGACGTGTTGCTGTTTCGGGGCTACAGAGCAGCAGGCCATGCTGTTGGCGGCCCGTGCCGGTGGCCATGTGCGACTGGGATTTGAGAACAATATGCATCTTCCCGATGGTCGCATTGCGCAGGACAACACCGAGTTACTGAACGATTTTATCAGCCAACTGACGCCATCGGGACGGGCTCTGGCCAGCGCCGATGACATTCGCCAGCGATTCTTTCCCAAATGAACCCGAGACAGCTAACCCCTGCCAAATTTGACTGGCACCACGCCCCCGCCCCCTGTGTCAGGGTACTTGTCGCCGGAACGTACCAAGATAGTTGACGCTGGATACCCTCGGAATACCATCGCGCCATGCCGGCCCAGGCACCATTCTGACCAAGGGCGTCCCCCTGGGGGACAGCAGAGCCCGAGCTTGGATGAGCGCTCAACCCATCGGGATATCATCGCGCGCTGCCTCTTCAGACACCAGCCTGACCGGAGGTGTCCCCCGGGGGGACAGCAAACCCCGCCTTCGGATGGGTTCTAGCCCGTTTTCCCGGCTGATAGCTCGCACCGACAGCCCTCGGCCCTGATCGTGCAATGCTTTGATTTTGCGTATCACAGCCCACTCCTTCAATGTCCTGTCTCCGGCCGTCGTATGTAGCCGGGTATAAGCGCTGATGAGTCTCTAGGGGGGGGGTATGGCGTGGATATCACAAACCGTTGCAAACTCGAATCTGACCCAAATTTCAGGCGCAGCTATCCCAAGGGCTAGCCGGCTAATTAGCAGCTCGCTGGAGCCGGCTGGTAGCGCCGGTTGTCCCCGCCTCGCTCCAGTCGTGTAGCGGGCGGCGGTGAGCGCGGAGCCGGCTTGCCGCACCAGGGCGGCCCGGCTCCAGGGGTGCTGTGAGCGGCGCTGATTCAGCCCTGGCGAGTTGCTGAAGGCCCGACCTTAGTCCGGCCTGATTCGTCCTGCAGTGACGCTTCCAGGCTGCTCTCGCCTCCCGCGCTCTCTAAGCCGGCCGAAGTGGCCAGTGTGTGCGCAGCAGGCCGGGCAGGCCCGACCTGCTACTTACTGCCTTACTTGGTGCGGCGACCTGTAATTGTCCGGGCAGCTCTCTGTCGTGTATTCGCCCCGTAGTCCGCCGTGAAACCCGACCCGTTACCCGCTGCGCCAAGGCGCCGGTCAGCCCTGAGGCAGACCGGCTTGCTTTAACTCCCCTGCCTCTGCACCCCGATCCGCAGTGACACTCCGGGAATGCTCCGGTAAGACAGCTGGCTGACCACCCTCCCAGCAAGAGGCACCACACACCCGACGCCACCAACCCTGTTTTTTGTTTGCCCTCAAACTATATAGGGTGTCGTTTTCGCGAAAATTATTAGGGGTTGACAACTATTTATTTTTATTTCCCGAAAAACGGCCCAAAAAACACCTCCCGGAACCACACTGAGACTAGCTATAAAATAGTATTATTTCAGTATTTTACATAATCTTTCTAATGCGGATCACTCGTTCCGTAAAAATCAGAAATTAGCGAAAAATAATTGTGATAAATTGTTACAGAGAGGGGTTACCCCCCCCTCCCGGGATGAATTCCCAGTTACCCCAGCCTGGCTGGTAGCCATTCGAACGGGCAGCCGAGAGGCTGGTGTACGAGGCCCGCCCCGCGGGCCACACGCGGGGGTCGCAGACTCCCGTGTTACGGTACTGCCGCAGCGGCACCGTCCCACGGTGACGTTATGGCAGTCCTGGCACGCTGCAGCATCTGTAGGCCCGTCCCACGGGCCCCACGCGGAAGCCGAAGACTCCGCTGCCCCACCCCACTGCACAGCGGCCCCGTCCCACGGGGCCAGCTTGCCAGTGCTGCGAACTACAAACCGCCTTTCCCGAGGCCGCATCATAGCGAAGCGTATGGCACCTGTCCCACAGGTGGCGTGCGCGTGAGACTGCAGGCTGCTGCGAGCGAAAAACTCACAGGCGAATTCAGCGAGCCGGGCGGCGCCGATTTGCATGCAAAGCAAGGTAGGCCAAATACGCAGAAGCTTCATCATAAAACTATGCGGCTGAGGGTTAGATGAGGTGTTCGCGCGCGTTGGAGTGTTGAAACCAGGAGGCGGAGTGTCGGTATTCCGCCGCTGCCCTCCAGATAAGGCTTCCGCTCTAACATACGCGGTGTTAGCGGCGAGAAAGAGGGTGTTGACTACGCTACGTACTCCAGCACAGGCCCGTCAGCATGCCAATGCGCGGATACCACTGGCGGTGAATCGCCCCTGAGCCTGAAAACGGGACTGGTATGGCGTCGGCGTTGACCTGTGCCGGATCGTGCCTCAGTGCTCGTGGCTCTCCTGTTCCGCGTTCTCCATCATCTGTTCCATCATGTTCCGCATCATCTCCATGCGCTGCTGCATCCGTTCCATGCGCTCCTCCATGGACTGGTTCGCGTTGTCTGCTCCGTTCTGGTCACGGTTCATCATGCTCATGCCGGTACGCATCTGCTCGCGGTGTTCCTGCAGCAGTTCCTGGCGGCGCTCGGGATCGTCTTCCTGACGGATCTCCTGCATCAGGGCGCGCATCTGCTCCATATGCTCACGCCTTTCCTCGTTCATCATGCCCATTCCCCGGTTCATGTCGCCGCCACGCATGCGGTGGTCCTGGCTCTGGCCCTGATTCTGTCCTTGCCCCTGGTCCTGTCCGTCGCGTTGGGCTTCGGCCAGCATTGGCATCAGGGCGACGACCAGGATGCCGGATAGTATCTTCAGTGATTTCATTGTGCGATCTCCTCTGGAGATGGATTCGTTTCACTCATTGTCACCTATACGCCTCGTCAGGAGATTCCGCAATAGAGGGAAATCCCTGACTGCGGCGGCGTTGATTCAGAACAACAGAAATGCGGTTCCGGTACGGAACAGTTACGTATTCAAGGTAAAAATCGTACACTGCGACCATCGGTTTTCTGTTCGTGACCGTAAACTGTGGATGTAACGTGAGCATCAGGAATCCAATGTGGCGGCGCTGGCGCCAGGATGCGGAAAAGGCCTGTCACAAGGAAATCGTATACAGACGTGGCGCACTCTTGCCAGAGCTGCCATTGGCGGGGTTCGGATTTCTGGTGCATTTCGTCTGGGAAATGCTTCAGGTGCCGTGGTTTACCGGAATGGCGGAGGCGTCTCACGGTTCGGTGGTCTGGCTGTGCATACGGGCTACGGGCGGCGATGTTCTGATTCTGCTCGCCAGCTTCTGGTTTTCATCGACGGTCCGCGGGCATCGACGATGGCTCCTCGAGGGGGAATGGAAACCAGGCGTCATTCTGGTTATCACCGCCCTCGTCGTGACCGTCATCCTGGAATGGCTGGCAACCGGGCCGCTGCAACGGTGGGAATACGGGGAATCCATGCCGATCATTCCGCTGGTGGGCGTGGGCCTGACCCCTCTGCTGCAATGGTTACTTTTGCCGCCATTGATACTGTGGCTGGCGCGCCGGCATATGCTTGGCTTCATGGCTCTCAGGGTATTGCTTCCGGCCGATGCAAAAGAAATACAGTAGAGATTATTCGCCTATGCAATATGGGCGTCGACCTGGTTAATATCACCGGCATTGCCTGATGCTTCTTCTATTGAGCTGGCCACGTTGCCATTGTTGCCAGCTGTTATCATTCAGAGGTACCTGTAACGAGTACAGGCGCGACCCCCCCGCCCGGTGTGCGGAAATTGGTGGTCTGCCTCCGATACAGCCGTGCTGCGGCCAGAAGCAGGGCGCCGCGGTAGATATAAAGCCGCACATCCACATTGAGCATCCCCCGCTTGCCATCGACCAGAACCAGACATTCGGACGGTGGTACATGGGCCTGGGCGATATAGTCATTCTCAAGAATCCCGGCTGATACTGATTCCCCTCGGCAATCTTGCGCTGCTTTGCTTTATCGCCTTCGCAGACTGGCCAGCGGAAAAGGTAGAAGTCTTGACGACTGGAAATCATCAGTTTCTTGGGTGAAAAAGGCACTGTCTTGCTACGCTGGTACCACTGCCTTATTGTTGACGGAAACCCGGGTACCCAAAGACCGGTGTGGCCCCCGGAATTGAGCAGCCTCTTGCATGGAGGCTTGGCGCACGAGCGGGAGGAGACACAATGAGCGTTCTGGAACAATATGGTCTACTGCTGGGCCTGGTGATTGGTACCGTCGGCGCCGTGTTGAGCCTGTACGGCCTCGCCCGCGCGCTGGGTCCGGCTCATCAAGAGCCGGGCAAAGACGTGCCGGCAAGTGCCGGTGTCCTGTCCCGGGATCCGGTATGGGGTCGCTATCACGTGCGCTACTACGGCTACGCATTGCTGTTCCTGGCCTTCGATATGGAGATGGCCTACATGTATCCTTGGGCCGTGGTGTACAAACAGGAGGGACTGGTTGCCCTGATTGATATGGGCGTGTTCCTTGCAATTCTTTTTCTCGGTCTGCTCTACGGATGGAGCCAGGGAGCTCTAAGGCGGCAATGACACCTGATGCAGTAATGGCTATCAAAGGTGCGCGCAAGGGCCGCCCCTCAATGCTTCGCAAGCTGGTTTCCCGGGCACTGGCGCGCAACCTGAGCTGTTTGATCGTTCCAGGGCCGGAAGTGGCCCTGGCACACGGCCTGGACGTAACGGCGGCAGGCATGCGCATCACCGCTACGCCTCGCGATGCGGGCGTACTGCTGATTGTCGGGCACCTGTCCGGCAAAATGGACGAGGCGGTGGCCGTGCTCTACGCGCAGATGCCCCGGCCGCGTGCCCTCCTCGTGCTGGGTGGGCAGACGCCGTCTTCTTTACCGCACGCCGATACTTCCGCCGGTCTCTCCCAAGCGGAGCTGATCGATGCCGTCAGTCATCTGCGGCAGTCACTGACTGAAGGCTCCTTCGCAATCTCGCCAGAGGATTTCGATGCCCCCGTCCTGCATACCAGCACCGAGCATGTCTGCCCCATGCACCCGGAAGTTATCCAGGACGAGCCGGGCAGCTGCCCCAAATGCGGCATGGACCTGGTGGCCCGCGAGGCCGGAAATGATGCGGGCACAGGGGAAACGGCCTCCGAGCAAGGCCCCGATCATGAACATGGGGAAAACGAACACCACCATGACCATGGGCACGATCACCAACATGCCCGTGCCGGATATACCTGCCCCATGCATCCGGAAGTTGTCCAGGACGAGCCGGGCAGTTGCCCTGAATGCGGAATGGATCTGGTAGCCAAGGAGGACGTGGAAGACGAAGGCCAGGGAGAGAAGTCCTCCGAGCATGGCCACTGCCATGAACATCAACAACACGGTGGATCCAACGGGCATTCGGCACATGAACAGGCCAGCCACGACCATGGTGCCACCGGATTCATGTCCATGATCGAGGTTACCAAGGACCTGCCCCGCAGTGCTGACGGGCTGGCGATGGACTGGCTTGAGGTGCCGTTTGGTCCCGTCTTCCCGGGCCTGCCGGGCGGACTGAAGCTGATGCTGACGCTTGACGGCGACGGCGTAACCGAAGGACAGGCGACATCCCTGGTGGGCATCACCACTTCGGAAGAAAGTGAAGAGATGGGTGTCGAGACCTTCGTCGAGCGTCTGTCGCGGGCGATACCGCTGGCGCCCATAAGCTACCGTCTGTTGGCCTGTCTGGCCATTGAGCGGGCGGCCGGTCAGGAGAATGATCCCGCCACCGCCCGGACTCGCGCTGCCGCCCTTGAGCGTGAGCGCATCGCCAGCCATCTGGGCTGGCTGGCCCAGCTGGGACGCCAGCTCGGCTTCGACTGGCTGACGCGTCGCGCCACGGCCCTGCAACTGGCAGCCCGGGGCGCCAGTCAGGATCACCTTGTCGCCCTGCGGCCGTCGCTGCAGGCACTGACTGCCGGGCTCGGCCGCACCCCTTTGCTCAAGGCGCGGCTGCAAGGGGGCGGCGTATTGTCAGCTGACTCTCCCGGCCTGCGCGGCCCGGTGGCACGCGCCGCCGGGAGCGGCGTGGACACACGCGAATCGGACGCAGTCTATCGCGAGCTGGGTTTCGAGATATGTACCGGCGAGGCCGGAGACGCCTGGGCGCGCCTGTGGCAGCGCCTGGACGAGATCACTGCCAGTCTCGACCTTATCGAGACGGCCGGGGAACCCGGGCTGCCGGTCCTGCGGGACATTGGCAGCGTGTCCGGGACCGGTGAGGCCAGCGTGGAAACACCGCGCGGCCGCGCTCAATTGAATCTGACCCTGAATCGTGGCCAGGTGGCCTCGTACGATCTGGACACTGCCTGTAGCCATCATATCGGCCTGGTCGCAAAACTCGTCGCGGGCCGTGAGTTGGGCGATGCACTGGTGGCGGTCGGATCACTGGATCTATCACCCTGGGAGGTGAGTCCGTGACTGTCGCCGTGGTATTGCTCACGCTGCTTGGCAGCGCCTGGCTACTCGCCGTAATCGAGGACTGGTCTGCAACCGGGCGCCTGCGACCGGCCGCCCCCATGCTCAGCGGCCTGGCGCACCTGGGTCGCGAATCCCTGGTGCCGCGCAAGCCCGACCGGCTGTTCTTCGAAACCGCACCTGTGCTGTTGCTGGTAGTGACCATACTGGGCGCCGGGGTTCTGCCGCTGGCGCCGGATCTGGTTATCGCGGACCTGGCCACCGGCGCGCTGTTCATCAACGCGGCGCTGGCCTATGTGCTGGTCGCGCTGATCATGGCCGGATGGGGCCCGAACGGCGCTTACGCCATGATCGGCGGCTGGCGTTTTCTTGGCCAGCTCATCGCCTATGCCATGCTCATCGTCATGCCGATCACAGCGGTGGCCATGCGTGCCGAGTCCCTCGTAACCACGGCGATCGTCGGCTCCCAGGAAAGTTTGTGGAATATTGTCTACCAGCCGCTCGGTTTCGTGCTGTTTATTATCGCCGCAATGGCGCTGGCGTTCCGGGCGCCCTTCGATCTGCCCACCGCCGAAGGAGAGCTGGCGGGAGGCGTAGACGCCGAATACACCGGCATGCGTCTGGGGGTACTGCGCCTGGCGCGCCTGCTGCTGGTGATCACGCTGGCCTCTGCGACCACGGTCTTCTACCTTGGCGGCTGGCACGGGCCGCTGCTCCCGCCCTGGGTGTGGAGCCTGATAAAAACCCTGGCCGTGGCCGCATTGATATTGCTGGCCGGTCGCCATCTGCCGCGCATTCGCGAGGCGGATCTGATGGGGTGGTGCTGGAAGCTGGGAATTCCCCTGGCTCTGCTCAATATCTTCGTTGTCGGATTGCAGATACTGGTGGTGCCGTAATGTATGCACAGGCTTTTTTTGTCGCCGCCTTCGGACTGGCCGCCATCGGTTTTGGCGTAGCGGTATTTCGCACCTCCTCCATGGTGCGTTCCGCGCTGGCGCTGCTGTTTTCCCAAACCGCTGTCGGTTGTATGTTCCTGGCCATGCAGACCGAATTCCTGGGGGTGTTGCAGATCATGATGATGGCCACGGAGATGAGTATCATGACCATCTTCATGGTGATGTTCATGATGGACCCCGGGGGGCTGGGTGGCATGGATATGAGCCACCAGAAGCGCTTTTCGATTGGTGCCGGGTTAAGCGCCGCAGGCGCCGCGATTGCCGTTGCGCTGCTGGCCGACTGGGGGCCGATAACGGCCGAGGCGCCGGACGCGGCGATGCAGACGCGGGAGCTGGGCATCGAGATGCTGGGGCGTTCGATGCTGATCTTCGAAACCGCTGCCGTCACCATCCTGACCGCAATGATCGCCGCCACGGCGGTGGCGATACCAGCACACACGTTAGCCGATAACGGCAACAAGGAGGTCTCGGAATGATCACCGTCCTGCTCCTGGCACTCGTGACCGGCGCGATTCTGTTTGGCGTCGGCGTCTATGGCGCGCTGTCCCAGACCAACCTGGTCATGATCATGATGGGCGTGGAACTGATCCTCGCCGGCGCGCTGGTGAACCTGGTGGCCTTCTGGCGCTTCCTGCATCCCGAGAGCTACTCCGGCCAAATGTTCGTGCTGGTGGTGATGACGGTTATGGCACTGGAAATGGCCGTCGGCTTTGGCGTCGCAATAGCGCGCTTCCGGGCCAAAGGATCGGTGGAGATGGAAGAAGCAGGGGATCTGAAAGGATGAGTGCCGTGGTGCTGCCGATATTGCCACCCCTGCTCGCCGCCATGGCCGTGCTGATTCTGCGCCGGGCTGGCCCTGTCCTGGCCCTGGCTGGCGCAACGCTCAGCCTGGGGGGAAGTCTCTGGTTACTGGCACGGGTGGCCGACGGTCACACAGAAACCCTGCTTCTGCCCGGTCTGCCGGAAATGCCATTGCGACTGGTCGCCGCGCCGATGGCCGCACTGTTGGCCGTGGCGGTAGCCACAGTGGGTACGTTCGTGTTGATCCACGCGGTCGGCTACATGAGGCAGGAGTCGCATCTGCCCCGTTTCTACGGAGTGATGTCGCTGTTCCTGGCCGCCATGCAGGCGCTGGTACTGGCCGGCGACTGGGTCGGGCTGCTGGCGGCCTGGGAGTTGATCGGATTGTGCAGTTACCTGTTGATCGGTTTCTGGTTTCAGCGCCCTGAGGCCGCGGATGCCGCCAGTCGCGCCTTCCTCTATACCCGCAGCGCCGATCTGGGCCTGTACATTGCGGTATTCATGCTGATCGGCTCGGCGGGTACCAGCGAGATTGCCGCCTCCCTGGAGGCCGACGGTGGTGCATCGACTGCCGCCGGACTTCTGTTGCTGCTGGCCGCCATGGGCAAATCGGCCCAGGTTCCCTTGCAGGACTGGCTCATGCGCGCCATGGCGGGTCCGACACCGGTCTCTGCGCTGCTGCACTCGGCCACGCTGGTGGCCGCGGGCGCCATTCTGCTGATCCGCACGGCCCCGCTGCTGACACCTGAAACCCTGTTCGCCGTCGGGCTTGTCGGTGGCCTAACCACCGTGGCCGCCGGGGTGATTGCACTCGCCGAGCGTGACCTCAAACGGCTACTCGCGGCTTCCACTGCCAGTCAGTACGGCTTGATGCTCATCGCGGTCGGCGCGGGAGTGCCGCTGGCCGCCCTGCTGCACCTGCTCGCCCATGCCGCCATCAAAAGCGCTCTGTTTCTCGCCGCTGGCGATTTTCAGCATGCACGCGGCGGTACCGGTTTTGACCGGCTGGGCGGTATTGGCCGCGCCAGACCCCGGGTTTTTGCCGGCTTTGCGCTGTCGGCGCTGGCATTGGCCGGCATTCCGCCTCTGAGCGGATTCTTCTCCAAAGACGCAGTGATCGCCGCCGCTCTGATCTCGCCGGGCGCCGCCTGGCTCGCGCCGCTGGCGCTGACCGGTACGTTGCTGACTGGCGCCTACCTCGCCCGGGCCTTGCGCCTGCTGTGGCAAGGCTCCGGCAACACCCGGCCGGTGGCAGGCAGCGCCTGGATGATGGTGGGACTATGGGCTCTGGTGGCCCCGGCTGTTGCCCTGGGCCTGGCCTTTGGCCCCATCGAGGCAATGCTGGACCTGGCCAGCGCTGAAGCCGAAGGCACCGGGGCCGTTTTGCTCGGACTCCTCGCTGCGGTGGGCGGCCTGACGTTGGGCTGGCTTGTGCCGGCTCCCCGCCTGCTCGGACCGGTTCATCCGTGGGCATGCCGCGGACTCGCCATCGGCGGTGGACTCACCGCCTGGGTCGGGAGGCCCGCCATGGCCATTGCCCGGGGCTGTGAGTACATGGAGGTCCTCCTGCATGCGGCTGTCCTCAATATGGGCCGGGGCGGGCTTGCCATGGCGCGGCTGGTGCGCAGCAATGATGAGCGCCGCTTATACCCGGCCGTCCTCCATATCGGCCAGGCCAACCTCGCCATGGCGCGGCTGGTGAAATCCGGCGACGAACGCCGGATCGATGGTCTGATCTTCGCTCTGGTAGCGGGCGTGCGGTCCTTGGGGAATCGCGCCCGGGCCCTGCAAAGTGGCCTGATTCATCGCGAGCTCGCTATTAGTGCCACAGTCACGGCGGTAGGTCTGGTTGCGCTGTTTATAACGCTGTTACGTTTCTGAAGGGAGTCGATGCCAATGTTACCGCTCGTATCCATCACCCTGTTCCTGCCGTTGGCCGGCGCCGCCCTGATCCTGGCCTTGCCACGGCCAGCAGCACGAACCGTACACGGTATCGGCATCGTAACTGCCGCGCTGACCCTGGCCGGCGCCATGGCCATGTGGCTGCGTGGCGTCAACGGCACGGGCTTTTCCCAGGTTGAGGAGCTACAGTGGATTCCAGCCATCGGCGCGGCCTACCGCGTCGGCGTCGACGGCATCAGTCTGCCGCTGGTTTTGTTGAGTGCCATACTGTTCCTGGTTGCGTTCCTGTTCGCTTCGTCTCTTCGCGAGCGCCCGCGCGCCTTTGTGGCCCTCGCCCTGTTGCTGGAAACCACGGCTATCGGCACGTTCACGGCCCTCGACGGAATCCTGTTCTATGTATTCTTCGAAGTCTCCCTGGTATCGATGTATTTCATGATCGCTGGTTGGGGGCATGAGGAACGGCAACGTGCCGCACTGATGTTCTTTCTCTACACACTGCTGGGCAGCTTGCCATTGTTACTTGCCATCCTGGGGCTTTATCTGGGCAGCCCCGAATCCGGCTTTGACATGCGGGCCTGGATCGCCAATCCGCCCCTGGAGGGCACGGCGGCGATGTGGGCGCTGATCGCCATGCTAATCACCTTCGCGGTCAAGATCCCCGCAGTGCCGCTGCACACCTGGTTGCCCGCTGCCCATGTCCAGGCGCCGACCGTCGGAAGCGTCATCCTGGCCGGCATCATGCTGAAGTTCGGCACGTACGGGCTGGTCCGTTTCGCTCTGCAAATGACACCGGAGGCTTTCCGTGAGGCCGGAGTGGTTATCTTAGTGTTCGGCGTTATCAGCGCGCTCTACGGCGCCTTTGCCGCCTTGGCGCAGACGGACCTCAAGCGCCTCGTCGCTTACACTTCGGTCAACCATATGGGCTATGTGATTGTCGGTGTTGCTGCGGCCGCACTGACCCTGGACCCCTCGGTGCGCGCCGTCGCCCTGGACGGCGCCGTGTTGCAGATGTTCAGCCACGGTCTGGTCACCGGCGCCCTGTTCTTTCTGGTGGGCATGATCCAGGACCGTGCCCATAGCCGCGAAATGGGCGAGTTCGGCGGCCTGCTCAAGACAGTGCCGCTGCTTGGCTGGTCCTTTGTCCTGGCAGCCTTCGCGTCCCTGGGCCTGCCGGGATTGGCACACTTCCCGGCCGAATTCCAGATATTTCTCGCCGCCCTGGGTAGCGCGCCCGCCGCGGTTGTTGTGATTCTGGGTATCGCCATTATTGCCGGCACCTTCCTCAAGGCACTCCGGGAAGCCTTTCTGGGCGAGCCCCGGCAGTACCGCCACGCCATGCCGGATATGAGTGTTCGGGAACTGCTTGCCGTGGCCCCGCTACTGGTACTCACCGTCGCCACTGGCGTGGCGCCGTCCTGGGTGCTGGACATCATCCACCGGACCACGTCGGCATTGGTGCTCTGATGGGCCGTGACCTCGCATTACTGATTCCCGAGATAGCCGTGCTGCTGACGGCGGTCGGCGCGCTGATTGCGGAAATGCTGCGCCGGCCCCGAAGCGCACTGACCGTCGCCATCATGGGCCTGCTCGTCGCCACAGGCCTGACCCTGCGACTGATCGGCACGGAAACCACTGTATTCGGCGCCAGTTTCCGGATCGACATGCTCAGTGTCTGGGCCAAGCTCATTCTGCTGCCGGCCACCGTGCTCGCCATGCTGCTGGCGCGAGTGGATGTGCGGGGCACCGTGCGTGAGGGTACGGTCTACAGTCTGCTGTGCCTTGCCACCCTCGGCGCCCTGGTGCTGGCCGGGGCGGGCGATACCATGTTCCTGGTACTGGGCACACTGCTGACCGGTCTGGCCACCTTCGCACTGGTCGCCTATCCGGACACCGACCCGGCTACCGAGGCCGCCATGAAATTCTTCGTGTTCGCCTCGGTCACCACCGCTGTCATGATATTCGGCCTGAGTTACTGGTTCGGTGCCACCGGCTCCACACTGCTCACCGACCTGTCGCGCGTGGATGCGGCACCGATAGCCGTCATTGTCGGTCTGGTGGCTGTCCTTGTCGGCCTCGGCTACAAGGCATCGCTGGTTCCGTTTCATTTCTGGGCGCCAGACGCCTACGAAGGCGGGCCCCTGTCCATTGCGGCGTACCTGTCCGTGGTACCCAAGGTCGGCGCCCTGTTCGCCCTCGCCCAGGTGGTGCGTGACCTGCCCGCGGATAGCGGCTGGCCGACCGCCATCGCTGTGCTGGCCGTTCTGACCATGACCTATGGTTATCTCGCCGCACTGGTGCAGGATAACGTCGTCAGGTTGCTGGCCTATTCTTCGATTGCCCAGTCCGGCTATTTCCTGCTGGGCATTGTGGCGGTGGGTTCAAGCACACTGGCGCTGCCTTCGATCATTGTGTTCGCCGCCGCCTATGCCGCCATGAATCTGGGCGCCTTTGCCATTGTCGCCTCGGCCGGGCGCACACTGGGCGAATTCGGTGGTCTGGGGCGTGCGCAGCCACTGATGGGCATCGCGATGGTCATCTTTCTGCTCTCACTCGTCGGCATTCCGCCACTTGCCGGCTTCGTCGGAAAGTTCCTGCTCTTTGCCGCCTCCATCGAGGCTCAGTTCACCTGGCTGGCGGTGGTCGCGATTGCCAACAGCGTGCTCTCGCTCGCGGTGTATCTGCGCATCGTCGTGCCGATGTACAAAACGACAGAGAAGGTGGTCCGCGCTCCGGACACATGGTCGGGAACCGTTACGCTGACCGCGTTCGCCGCCACGTTCATCATCGGCCTTGCCGCCCAGTTCATGCTCGCGGGATCCGTAGGGTGATGGCGACAAGCCAGCGCGCTCCGCGCCGGCGGCACCGGATCTGTGCGCCATTGCTGATGCCGGGAAATGAGCCCTTCCAGCTCTTCACCGAAGGCGATCTCCTGTACGAAGCCATGATCCAGGCCATTGCGCAGGCCAGGAAGGAGGTGGTGATGGAGAGTTATATCTTCGCCGAGGACGAAGTCGGCTGGCGATTTGCCGAACAATTGGCCGAGCGGGCACGAACCGGTGTGCATGTTCGCCTTCATCTCGATGCCGCAGGTTCGCTCTTCCGGGTCTCAGGCAGACTCGACCGCTTTCTTCGTGGCAGTGGCGTAGATCTACGCTGGTTCCATCGGTGGCACTGGTCGCGTCCACTCCGCTACAACCAGCGCAACCACCGAAAGCTGCTGGTTGTGGACGGCCAAAAAGCCTTTCTCGGTGGTTTCAATATTCATCGTGAAAACTCCAGGGCACTCTACGGCGAACACCGCTGGCGCGACACTCACGTGGCCATGACCGGCTCCCTGGCCCGTCAGGCCCGGAAAACCTTCCAGGCACTCTGGGACAATCGGCCATTCCACAACGACCTCGACGCCGATCCGCCAAGCGCGGTTGTGCTTCCCAACAAGTCCGCCGATTGTCAGCACCAGCTTCATTGTATCTTTGCGTCCATGTTCGGCTCCGCCAGGCAACATATCGAAATGACCACTCCCTATCTCGTGCCCGACGAATGGACCCTGCGGGCCCTGGAACATGCGGCGCGGCGCGGAGTGGCTGTGCGTATACTCGTACCTATCAAGGGCGATGTCGCACCCGTGCGCTGGATTGCACACCGCATCCATGCCCGCCTGCAGCGTCAGGGCGTGCGCGTGTTCGGCTACCGACCGCGCCTGTTGCACGCCAAGACCCTGAGCATCGACGGTGACTGGGTCAGTGTGGGTACGACCAACCTGGACTACCGTAGCCTGTTTCTGAATCACGAACTCAATCTGTGCGCACGAGCGCCCTCGCTGGCAGCGGCCCTCGAGACGCAATTCGAAACAGATCTCGACGAAGCCGAGGAACTAGACGCCAGCTCAGTGAGAAGAAAACCGATCATTGACCGGCTGGTCGCCCCTCTGGCCTGGACCGCTCGCCGCTGGCTTTAGAACATCTCCATCGGGGCTCCGTTCATCTGACTGACGGTCAGTCCTGCATAAGGAGTAAAGGCGCGAATCCACCGCCCGGGGTACGGAAGTTGGTGGTCTGCCCCCGATAAAGTCTTGCCGCTGCCAGGAGCAGACTACCGCGGTAGGTATACAGACGCACGTCGACCTTGAGCATTTCACCCTCGCCATCGACCAGGACCAGGCGCTCAGAGGGCGGCACGTAGGCCTGAGCGATATAATCACTTTCGAGAATCCGGGCAAATGTACTTCTGGTGAGTTTGCTGCCCCGGTACACGCCCTTACTGCCATGACCAGCCACTGGCTTGAAGAACCATTGCTTTCGCTGCTTCCAGAGTTCCTCCCCATCAGCGGCGCTCACCGTTACAGTGCGTGGAATGCCAAGGCGAAGCAACTCAGCATAATCAGCACTCAGCCCCCAGTCCAGCAGCGCCTCATCATCTGACAATAGCGCCAGGTTTCTCTTGTCTGCGAGAAGCGCATGGATAAAGGGATTGGGGGTGATGACCGCGCCCTCCTCCAGCCACGCCGAGCGCAGAGCGGCATATTCGGGCGCTTCCAACCCGAAATCCACCAGACGGTTGTACACCAGGTCGATTCGTCTCTCTCCACTGTATAGCGCGCCTGCCTCGTACCTGAGATCGGAAGGAGAAAGTATGAGGGCATCGATACCGTTTCTTTGAAAGAGCTGCTGTGCCAGGTTGAACTCCGGATACAGATACTGCTCCGCAGGCTGCTCATCGACAATGGCAATTGTCTCCGGCCCTCCGCTGCCACGCTGGGAGCGCCATTCACTTTCGAACTGGCCGATCACCGCCGCATTGAAGTCTTCGGCCCAGGCCACATTCGCAGAGCCACCACAGCACTGCAGCTGGGCCCGCGCCAGTACGGCATTGAGGAATGCGCCGCCGGCGTTGGTATTGACTTCGATGAGGCGGGGTCCGTCCTCGCCCAGGTGGAAATCATAGCCCATCAGTGCGCCTGCGGGACCGGGATTGAACTGCGCATTCTGCGGAGCCCAGGACAGTACCCGGCGGCGATAATCGGGCAGTGCCGCAGCGGCCTCCACCGCCTGGACAACGGCCTGCATGCGGTGCAGGTCCCGGGCGGGAACAAACACGGCGGCATCGGAAAAGAGTTGCTGCCAGGCCGGGCTGGACAGGATCTCGTCGGCGTTGTCGCCGAGCTGGCTGGCGAGACGCTCCATGACCGCGGGCCGATCGAGCGTGATGCAGACGCAGTGCCGGTTCAGCGTTTCCGCTGCCGCTGGTCCCGGAAAGTCGTGAGTTGATGCCAAGTTTAGTCCTCTGTTTTGGTTCCCGGCCTGTGATTGCCGCTCATGCGGATCGGGGGTTGACTTGTAGCGCAACTGAAAATGTCGCTCGGGAGACTGCGCATCAAACCCCATACCTGACCCATGACAGAGGACAGCACGAGCGTCATTTATCGGCTGAAGTACGAGGCATTGACTGTAATGTTGAGTCGGCAGGTCAATCCCGCTATGAAATCTGTCGCCGGACTACGAAAACGAGCTCAACTCAGTTTGTTGTACAGCGCTGCAATCAACCAGGCAGTGACACCGGCAAAAATCGACCACATGAACAAGCCAGCAACAAATCCGCCAAGGTTCATATTCCATTGCATGGCACCAAAATCAGTATGAACCATGTAGCCGGTCATGTTCATTGACATGCCCGGCGACAGCGCCACAAGAATCGAGCACACAACCCATACAACGGCAACAGCTGACGCAGTTGCAAGGGCTAAAGCGTTAGCGTTGAGTTTCATTTTCAACCTCCGGGTTTTTCCATTCGACTAGTGGATTGTTTACGCCCTTCTTCCAGCCCACGGCGATAGGCTTTCTCTGCATCCGAATCCTTGGCAGGCCCATGGTTGTGTCCGCCGTGACCCTTGTGCATAAAAATATGCATCAAAGGGCACAGTAAGATAATCATAAAGGGAAGATATGGCAGGACGTGTTCACCGTGCTCCACGAAAATGAAATAGAGCGCGGCGCCAACCAGTAAGAGAGTGACCAGACCGTGCAGGCTGGTCCAGTATCCGGGTTTTGCTGCCATATGAACTTCTCCTCTATCCGCTTTGCGAATCGCAATTCATCAGGGCTGTTCTTTGTTGGCTACATTCAACTTCACCCGCTTGAGCAAAAGTGAGTTGCCAATCACCGAGAGCGAACTCGCGGTCATGGCGATCACGCCGATCATGGGGTGCAGCAAACCGGCCGCAGCGATGGGGATGGCAGCCACATTGTAGGCACTGGCCCAGATCAGGTTCTGCACGATTTTTCCAAAAGTGGCACGGGAAAGGTGCGTGGCTTCCACCACGCCGGTCAGCTCGCCGCGCACCAGAGTGACATCCGCCGCCTCGATGGCGACATCGGCGCCGGCGCCGATGGCAATGCCCACATTGGCCTGTTTCAGCGCCGGGGCATCATTGATACCGTCGCCCACCATGGCGACATGGTTGCCGTGTTTTTTCTGCAGTTCACGGATGGCGCCCACCTTGCCTTCCGGGAGTACGCCGGCCTGGACTTCATCGATGCCCACTTCCTCGGCAACAGCGCGCGCAGCGCGTTCGTTGTCGCCGGTGATCATCACCACATGCAAACCGAGTTCGTGCATGCCACGAATCGCTGCGGCTGATTCCTCCTTGATGGTATCGGCCACCGCGACGATGCCGCAGGCTTTACCGTCAACCGCGACCAGCACGGCGGTACGGCCACGTCCCTCCAGGTCATCGAGATCCCTGTCAAGCGCCTCCAGATCACTGACACTTTCCTCGGCCAGCAACTTGCGGTTGCCGATCAGCACCAGGGCGCCATCGACCCTGCCGGACACACCGCGCGCGCCGGTGGAACGAAATTCCGTTACTTCGCCCGGCTTCACGTTGCGCTCGCCGGCGCCCTCGACAATGGCGCGGGCAATGGGGTGTTCGGAGGCGTTTTCCACCGTCGCCGCCCATTGCAACAGTTGTTGCTCGGTCACGCCTTCGGCCACGATCACTTCGGTCAGTTCGGGTTCGCCCCGGGTGATGGTGCCGGTTTTGTCCAGCACCATCACCTTGATGTCCTTGAAGGTCTGAATGGCTTCGCCGGAGCGGATCAGAATGCCGCGTTCGGCGCCAATACCCGAGCCCACCATCAGAGCGGTCGGCGTTGCCAGTCCCAGCGCACAGGGACAGGCGATAACCAGCACCGCAATGGCCGCGAGAATGGCCAGCACCGGGGTGCTCGCTGTCGGGTCGACCCAGGGGAGGAATTCCGCGCCCCACTCCAGTATCGGGCGCAGGCTATCGGCAGCGACGAACCAGATGACAAAACTCGCCAGGGCAATCAGGATGACGAGGGGAACAAAGCGCCCGGTCATGCGATCGGCAAATTCCTGTATCGGTACCCGCGATCCCTGCGCCTGTTCCACCAGCTTGATCACCTGGGACAAAAAGGTATCGCCGCCCACCCTGGTAGCCTTTACTCGCAATCGCCCCTCTTTATTGACGGTTGCACCGATGACGGTGTCGCCCGTCGCTTTATACACGGGCACTGATTCGCCGGTGGCGATGGATTCATCCAGATGGCTCTCACCTTCCACTACCTCGCCGTCGGTGGGCACCTTGTCTCCGGGGCGGATCACCATGATGTCGCCTGGCTGGAGCTCCTTGATGGCGACTTCCTGCTCCTGTCCGTCGCGTTCCACCCGCGCCGTTTTCGCGCCCAGAGTCAACAGCTTGCGGATGGCCTGGGACGCTCTGCCTTTGGCCTTGGTCTCAAGATAACGCCCGACCAGGTGGAAAGTCATGATGGTGGCGGCCATCTCGATAAACGAGGTCATGGTGACGAAAAAGCCTGCCAGCCCGATCAGGTAGGGTGGCACACTGCCCATCGAGATCAGCACATCCATGTTGAAAGTGCGGTTGGTGAGCGAGCGCCAGGTGGACTTGTGAGTGGCCGCTCCGCCGTACAAAAACACCACGGGAAATGCGAGCACCGCGATGATGGCCAGGTAGCCGGGAATCGGCTGCCAGAACATATGGGGGATCATCAACAGCATGATCAGGGTGGTGGGGACGGCGGCAATCCACAGGCGCTTGCGTGCCTGGCGCAAGTAGGCGTCTTCGATATCCGCATCCGTACCTGCATCGTCATCGTCCGCTTCGGAAGAGACCTGGGCGACGTCGTAACCGGCTTTTTCCACGGCTTGTTTTAGCTGCTCAGCGGTGGGGCCGCCTTCGGCGACCTCAACATGAACCTTGTGGCTGGCGATACTGGTGCTGATATCCGCGATGCCATCGAGCCGCTGGAGAGATTCGCGCACAATACCGGCACAGTGATCCGAGCCCATGCCCGGAACAACAAGCTGGATTCCTTTACCTGCCCCGGAGTCGCTGGCCGAAGCGACGTCGTAGCCTGCCTTCTCCACAGCCGAGCGGATATCGCTCAGTTTCAGCTTGCCGGGATCGTAGCTGGCTTCCACGCGGTGAGCGGCGATGTTGGTGGTGATCTCACCCACGCCGTCCAGTCGCTTCAGCGAGGTTTTTACAATCCCGGCGCAGTGGTCGGAGCCCATGCCCGGTACAATCAGTTTTGCCACGGTGATCGCAGGCTTTGATTCAGTGCTCATTCTTTCCTTCCTGTCTTTTCAGAATCCGATCGCTTTCGCCGGGAGGCAGGGGCCACAGTGCGGTCGTCGTTGTCACTGCTGGTCGCGATCATCCCCGGTTTTCTCCTCCAGCGCAGGCCAGGGGCCAAACGCGAGAAAGTACAGTAACCCGAGGTTGAGCAGCGGTACGATAGCCAGTAACGACAACCAGCCGGAGTATCCCGCGCGCTGGCAGATGCGCCACACGGGAACAATCACGAGCAGTGCGACCAATAGCAGCCAGACGAAGTGGCCCCCCGCCATTCCTGTTCCTGTCATCATTTGTCTGTGCCTCCTGTCATCGGTGAGTTGGTGTTTTCGAGTCAATGTCGGTGTTCGTGTCCCGGTCCATGCTCCTCCGTCGGGCGGAACCGCGTGAGGAATATCCATTCCAGGATAGCGATCAATGCCATCACGGTGACGGCCAGAATGACGATCATCGGATCGGTGCCGAGTTTCACCCATACGAACCCGGCCAGTACCAGTGCGTCCAGGGCAATCGCGACGACCGGAATCAACGGGTTCGCCCGTACTTCCTTACGCAGGTACCGGAGCACGCCCCAGTGAATGGCAATATCCATGACCAGGTAGAAAATGATGCCCAGTGCCGCGATCCGGGACAGGTCGAAGAAGGCGGTAAGCACCAGCCCCAATACGACCGTATACACCAGCGTGTGGCGCTGTATGGAACCCGGCATGCCGAAGTGACTGTGCGGGACCAGGCGCATCTCGGTCAGCATGGCCAGCATCCGGGATACCGCGAAGATGCTGGCGATTATCCCGCCGGCGGTAGCCATCATCGCGATAATTACCGTGAACCATACCCCGATTTCTCCCAGCGCCGGACGGGCGGCGGCGGCCAGTGAATAGTTCCGGGTCTCGATGATTTCCTCAAGCGACAGATTGCCGGCCACCGCGAATCCGACCAGGGTGT
>JBBEBP010000020.1:0-2864 GCA_040882255.1 Pseudohongiellaceae bacterium
GGTGATACGCCGGCGGCGTTCATCCTGATCCTGCACCTCGACCCGACGCATGAGAGCATGGTGATCGACCTGCTGGAGGGTCATACCGACCTCAAGGTCGTTCAGGCGGTTGACGGCATGGCGCTGCGCAAGGGGCATCTGCACGTCATACCGCCGGGTGTCTTCCTGACCGTCAAACAGAATATCCTGCACCTGTCCGAGCCGGATGAGGGCAAGCACGTGCGATTTCCCTTCGACGTGCTGCTGCGCTCGCTTGCCACGGATGCGCTTGCCATGCCGGGCTGCATCGTTCTGTCCGGCACCGGCACGGATGGCAGTGAAGGCATCGACGGGATACGCAGCGCGGGTGGTCTGGTGATCGCGCAGGACCCCGACGAGGCGGGCCATGCGGGCATGCCCGAAAGCGCCATAGCAACCGGCGGCGTGGAGCATGTTTTGCGCATCGATGAGATGTTTGACGCGATCGAGCGGTTTCTCAAGGCGCATCCCGCTGCCGTGACTCCGGATGCAAGCCCCACGGCGTGCGTTCAGGCGATGGACACCGCCAATGGTGCGATTGATGAGGCCACGACCGGCTATGATGCCCTTCTGGCGTTCATCGGAGAGCACGCAGCGCGGGACATCTCGCAATACAAGCGCGGCACGCTGGAGCGCCGGATCGCGCGCCGCATGGCCATCGTTGGTCTGAGGCCGGATAAAATTCCCCGGTATCATGAATTGGTGCAATCGGATGATGACGAACGCAACAAGCTGATGGCCGATCTTCTGATCCACGTCACCAGCTTTTTCCGAGACCCCGAAGTTTTCGAGCATCTGGCTGACACGGCCATTCCCGACCTTGTGGCTGGGCTGTCTGCGGGTCGACCGCTGCGGATCTGGGTTGCCGGATGCAGCACGGGGGAGGAGGCATACAGTCTCGCTATCATCTGCCTCGAAGCGATGGAGGCGACAGGATCTGATGCTCAGATTCAGATTCTCGCCTCCGATGTCGACCCTGAATCGATCGCGACGGCGCGTGCGGGCTTTTACCCCAAGGACATAGAGGCTGCCGTTTCCCCGGAACGTCTGGCACGTTTTTTTGTATCCGAAGAAGGCGGCTGGCGCGTCACCTCGGCCTTGCGCGACGTGATCGTCTTTACCGTCGCGGATTTGCTGTCGGACCCGCCATTTTCCAGAATCGACCTCGTGTCGTGCCGCAACCTGCTGATCTATCTGGATGCGGACGCGCAAAAGCGCGTTGTCGCGCGCTGCTGCTTTGCGTTGCGACCGGGCGGTTTGCTGCTGCTGGGGGCTGCCGAAATGCCGGGGCAAAGCGATGCCTGTTTCGTCATTGCGGACAAGACAGCACGGCTTTGGCGCCGGGTGGGGCATAGCCAACCCGCCGATCTGCATTTTTCGGTTGGTGAGCGCAAGGAAACGCCGCCACCCCAGCCCGATCGGAAGCCCTCACGGCGAACCGCGCTGGCGGATCTCTGCCGGCGGATCGTGATGGAGACCTACGCGCCCGCCGCGATTCTGATGAACACCCGGCTGGAGTGTCTCTATCTGCTCGGCCCAACCGAAAAATATCTGAAGATGAGTCAGGGCCATCCCGATCCCGGCGTCCTTGGGATGCTGCCCAAGGCGCTGCGGTCAAGGTTTCGCAAGGCAGCGGACTCCTGCACGCCGTCAAACCCGATCGTGACCATCTCAAGCGGGCACTTGGAAGGGTTCAGCAGCTTCGATATCGCCCTGCATGCGGTCTCGGCCGGGCAAGAGCCGCTGTTGCTGGCCTGTTTTCTCGACACCGCGCTCCCCGGCCTGGCGCCTGCGCAGGGGTCTTCGCCCAAGGGCGATAAAACCCGCACCACCGATCTGGAGGCTGAACTGGCCGCCACGCACCGCGATCTCAAGGATGCGTTGCGCGATCTGGAGCAAGAGGTCGAGGCGCATAGCAGCGATGCCGCCGAGGCGCTGTCAGTCAACGAGGAATTCCAGTCCACCAACGAAGAGCTGTTGGCCTCAAAGGAAGAATTGCAGTCGCTGAACGAAGAACTGACCGCGCTGAACGGCCAGTTGCAGGAAACACTGGAGCGTCACCGCACCACCGCCAACGACCTGCAAAACGTGCTCTACAGCACCGATGTGGCGACCCTGTTTCTGGACCTCGATCTGAATATCCGGTTCTACACCCCTGCGCTTCAGAATATCTTCCACGTTCTTCCAGGTGATGTCGGTCGCCCGATAGCAGACCTTGCCGCCGTGGCGCGCGACAATGAACTCGATGCGGATGCCCGCACGGTGCTGGCGACGCATGACCCGATCGAACGCGAAACCTCGGGGGCCGAAGGCAAGTGGTTTTTGCGCCGCGTCCAACCCTATCGCGCCGAGCGCAACCTCGTCGAAGGCCTGGTGATCACCTATACCGACATCACCGAAAACAAACGCACCAATGCCGCGCTTGTCGCGGCAATGGACGAGGCAGAGCGGGCGACCAAGGCCAAATCGCGCTTTTTGGCTGCGGCCAGTCACGACCTGCGCCAGCCCTTGCAATCGATGGCGCTGCTGCACAGGCTGATGGCCCCGAACAAGGCATCGACCGAAGGCGCGCGATTGGCCATGCTTTTGGAGCAAACACTGAACTCCATGACGTCGATGCTGGATTCGATGCTGGATGTGAACCGGATAGAGTCCGGCATTGTCCACCCCGACATTCGGCCCGTGGCCATTGATCCGCTCATAAAGCGCCTCGTGGACGAGTTCAGGCCGCTGTGTGACGTGAACGGCTTGCGGCTGCGGTCCGTGTCATCCAGCGCATGGGTGCGCACCGACCCGCAGCTTCTGGAGCAGATGTTGCGCAACCTTTTGTCGAATGCGGTGAAATA
>JBBEBP010000021.1:0-18574 GCA_040882255.1 Pseudohongiellaceae bacterium
CCTTGGTGGTAATATTACCACCTTAAATGGTGTCCGGTTTCATTAGACCACTACACTCTCGGATCGCTCGCGTGGATATCTGCGAGGGCCTCGGCACTCCCCAGAATGATTGTCAGAAGATTGTTGAAGTCGTGGGCGATACCGCCAGTCAACTGACCCACGGCATCCATCTTCTGCGACTGACGCAACTTCTTTTCCAGCACCCGCAGCTCCGTGACATCGGTCATGCTGCCGATCACCCTGACCGGTTCGCCCGATTCATCATCAAGAACAAGACCACGGGCAATCACATTCAGTACCCGGCCGTCCGCGCATACGAACCGGAACTCGCTGTTCCAGTTGCTTCCGCCGCTCTCGACTGCACAATGAAGGCTGTTGATTACCCGGTCGCGTTCATCGGGGTGAACCCAGCTTTCCCATGTCCTCAAGTGAGTGCTGGATCCCCGCGGGTCATAGCCATACGTGCCGAGCAATGACTCACTCCACCAGATCTTTCCGGACTTCAGATCGGCGTCCCAGATGAGGTCATTGGTTGCAAGGCCCAACAACCTGAAGCGCTCGTCGCTCACCCGCAGCACAGCGGCGCTGCGGTCCGCTTCCTCGGCCATGGCCGCGCGCTGGACCTCCTCATCACGGTGCCGAGTAAAAAAGCCGAAAAAGAGAACAAAGACGAGGAAACTGAACAGAAACGTCACCACCGCGTCCAGAGTCTGGATGTCGATGCTCTGCGTCGGATGCGCAAGGACATAGGCTGCCGCCGGTATCGGGCTCAAACTGACAAGAAGGTTGATCTCGCGTTTGTAGAAACCGAAATTCGTGAACTGGTGAAACACAACCAGCGGAAAAAACCACGCGACATAGGGGATGGTCCGGACAAACTCCCCTGAAGCTCCGTAGATAACGATTGCACCGGCATTGAGGTGAACGGCGAAATAGAGGGTCAATACGCCGGTGATCACACTCGTCGCCATCGCCGGCTTCAATACCAGGAGAAGCATCAGGCCGCCGGATACAACGGTCAGTAAACCGATGAGCCAGACGTCAGGTCCGACTACGGCCCCGGACGATATGCCAAAGACAACGCCAAGCATGGCACCGGCAAACGCGACCAGCAAAGCGATCAGTACGGTATTCCGCGCCTGTCTCTGGCGGCGCCCTGCACTCGTGTCTTCGTTTGAAATCATTTGCGGCTCGTCAGAATATTGTGCAGGTCATCGCCCTATTGATTTATTACACAAGTATATGATGTTACGATGTATTATTCAGCAGTCAGTATATTTCCCGACCGTCCCGGGGCAGCAGGGATGGGGCGGATGTACCGGGTGCCAGAGCCCGTAGCGAAGCATCCTGACACCAGCGAACACCTCGACAGCCTGCTCTCCCAACCCACTCTTCCATCAGATAACTAGCATCTTGCCTCAGTCAAAACGTTGTTGCACGTACACCGGTGTCCGAGTTTGTGAGGATTACAAACGCAAGTGGGTCAATTTAATGGCGCCTGCGATACGACAACACGCCAGACGCAGGGCGAACGCGAAGAAGGGTTGACTGGCAGGAAGATGTAGCAGAGAGAGTGGCCCGGGGGGATCTTCGCCCTCGGGGGAAGGATCTCTCAGCGTTTCCGGAAAATCAGGCACTATCCATGGCGACACTGCTGCCGGAGGGTAAATCCAGAGTACGGGCCAGAGAGGAACGGCTCACTTGAGCGCTGCCGAGGTAGTAGAGTTTGCTCGCCTCGGCCGAGAGGTTGGAGACGAAATCTCGCAGGCTGGCACGTCAAAGAGAAAAACATCACATCAGCTCAAGCAACACTCGGATTTTGTGAAACCCATCCGGGCCTGGATGCTGAAATCAAGCCAGCTGACGAGACAAATATTACAACCAGACCGCCTCCTGCTCCAGCGCCAGGCCCTGCTCTTTCATCTGTGCTAACAGCTCCATGAGTTCAGCGTCGGAACAGTTTGTCGTTAGGTAGCGTTGCGCGGACAACCAGGTATCCAGTTGCGTTTTCCAGAGTTCACGCTGACCATAGCGATGCAGCTTTTCCGCCCACCGCGGCATCAACCAGAATTCCGGCGCCGGATCCAGCGCTTCGTGGAGGCGGCAGTAATTGCTCAGCCCTACGCCGTCGTAGTCGGGAAAGAAGACCAACGAGCCGCCGATCTCCAGCCGTTGCAGCCAGGCCAGCAGTGCGCGGGAGAGCTGGCCCCGGTAGTAGATCCGGGTGGCGGAAGGGTCAGGCAGCCAGTCGGCCTGGTCGAACAGGGCCTGGTTCTCGATCAGCCAGAGTGATCCCGGGCATTGCCAGCGACCGCTCAGGCTGACATCCAGCGCCGCAGCGCCCTGCAGGCGAGTCTGCTCGCCCAGGGCCAGCCGTTCACCCTGCCCGCCGTGCCAGGTCACATCCGGGTCGGCGGCTTTCAACAGTACGTAGTGGTGCTCATGGCCATGGCGTCCACCCTTGCTGTCCCGAAACTGACCGATATGCCCGGCCCTCACCGGTTGATTGCCCTGTTCCGGTTTGCCATCCGGCGAATGGTGCCGCCAGTGCTGTTCCACCACAGCCGGCTGGATGATACGATACACAGTACCCCGCCCCGATCGTTGCAAGGCAATGGCGCCGGTGCGGCGGGCAAATTCATCGGCGGCCCGACGCTGCGCCGCTGTCAGACTGGAACCGGCAACGACGCCTCCCTCTGACCGACTCAGCTTGGCCAGTGCCGCGGTCAGGGCCTTGCTCATGCCTCTTCCTCAAGCGATTCCAGGATCTGCCAGCTTTGCCGGCTGATGTGGTTTTTTCCATCCTGGCTCAGAATGGGCACGCAGTAGCGGGCCGTGGTCAGTGGTGCCGGCGAAGCGAATATCAGGGCGAAGCCGAACTCGCTGGCGGTGTCGATCAGACTGCGTTGATTGTGTGCATCCAGCGACAACGCCTCATCCAGATAGCACAAGGTGCGCACCGGGTGCCGCTTGTCCTGCATCAGATACAGCATGGCCAGGCCGGTGACCAGTTTGGCCATCAGAACGGTGCCGTTGGAGGCCGCACTGTCGATATCGTCGAACTCTTCGTCAGGCTGATCGACCTTGCCCACGACAAAAACCAGACGGAACAGGTCGGCCACTTTCAGCCCCCGCCGGGCATTGCCCTCCTCGATCAAGCGCTGTTTGGCCCGGTCCAGATCGGCATCATCCAGCAGGCTGCCGTGATTGAACAGCTCGAAACTGTCGCCACTGTCGACCCGTGAGGCGGTGTCGATCAGCGTTTCAATCGCTTCCACCAATTGCGGCTCGTCGGCCGGCTCGATCCGGAAGGTCTTCAGGTCGGATAACCGACGGTGGCCGATCAGTCGATTGAACTCGCGCATTTTCCCCTTGAAGGCGAGCAGGCCATCGCGCAGCTCCCGCAGGCTGGCCGTGACATTGACGACCGCGCTGCGGGCTTTCTTCTCCAGTGCTTCAAACTCCTGATCAAGCTGATGACTGAAACGGATGATGCGTTGCAGCTCCGTGTCGCGATCATCGCTGAACTGGAATTTGGTCAACCCCGCCGCGTGCAGCTCCGCCAGACCGGTATGCAGCTGACTGCCCAGCTCCAGCAGCCGACGGCAATCGCGCTGGTATTCGTCGAGCCTGTCGGCCAGGTCGTCCAGCGACCACTCCGGCTCGCCGAGCCAGGGCTGATGATCCAGATCCGCCAGGTAGCTGAAGGGCTCACCGTCGTCTCCTCGCGCGTCCCGCACCCGGGCAATCCGGTGATTTTTATCGCTCAACCGATTTTGCTGCTGCTGGACGTCGTAAAGCTCCTTGCGCAGCTGTTCGGCGCGCGCTTCCGACTCGCTCAGCCGCTCTTCAATCCCGGCCAGCGTGTCGTTCAGGCTCTGTATCTCCGCGTCTCGTTCGGCTGCGTCGGCAGCCAGTTCGGTCAGCCGGTCAAAGCACTCCAGGTCCGCCTCGATGGCGGCCCGTTCCTGTTCCAGTTGCTGCTTTCGGGCCCGGGCGCTCTCCATGGCATCGGCAGCCGTCATTTGTTCAGACAATGCCTCCTGGCGCTGTCGCAGGTCTTCAAGCTGGCTTTGCAACTCGCTACGACTCAACTGATGGTGCTGCTCGCTCAGCTCATCCAGCTGCAGGGTCAACCCCGCCAGTTGTAGCTGGTGATCGTTGCTGTCCGCCAGGACGGAGCGCAGAGCGGCGGGATCCAGCTGGAACTGATCGCGACCCAGCGTCAAAGCACCTCGGCTCAGCACGCGGTTCAGCCGCTGCAGTTCAGCGTCACTCAGGTGCTTGCCAAGTGTCAGGTACAGATTGTCATCCAGATTGGCCAGGGTTCGCTCGAGCGCGGACAACTCCTGCTGGTTGCGTTCGATCTCACTACGTATCGACTGTGCCGATCGACTGCTGGCCTGGTTGACGAGGGTGATCTGTGACTCCAGCGCCTGCTGAATGGCCTGCGCCTGCTGCTCCAGCATGCCGCGCCCGGTGACCAGTGTAAATTGCTCGGCCAGTTGCTGCTGCTCCCAGGCTTTGCCTTCCAGCTCCTTGAGATGCTGCCGATGGCCCATGCGCTGTTCAGTCAGCTCCCGGTCCTGCCGGGTCTGCTGCCGCTCCTGCTCCCGTAGCCGTTTCTCGGCAGTGGACAGCTCCGCTTTCTGCTGTTCATACCAGACATGCCAGTCGGCCAGCCCCTGGTCGATACGGGGGCGCCAGTCCAGCAGCTTGCCGCGCAGCGCGCGGAGTTGATCATAGCGGGCTTCCAGTTCCGCGATGCGCCGCTTTTGCTTCTGTGCCGCCTCATACTGCGCGCGGTCGGCATTGACCTCCGCAAAGGCCTTGTCCCATTCCTGCTTGAAGTCGATGTTGGCATCGGGCAGATCGCGCTTGAAGATCTGCAGCAGGTACTCTTTGACGTCCCGGGAGTTGAGCTTGTCGAGTCTCAGGGTGCGTGTCAGCACCTGACGAAACGCCCGGGCGTCGGACGGATTCTCCAGTTTAAACACGGTAAAATCGGGCTCGCCCTGGGCCCGCTGCCGGCGGCCACCATAGACCAGTTCGGCAAACTCGGTGGGCGTATATCGGTACACCAGACGGTCCTGCCGGGCCAGGTGTTCGATCAATTGCGGCTGTGCCACCAGGCGGCCATCGGGCAGGCGGTAGTCCTCCACCACCAGCTGGCCCTGATAGGCAAAGTACTCATAGTCATGCCCCACGCCCTTGCCCACGCAGCCCAGCACCACGGTACCGCTTTGTGGCAGGCTCACTTCCAGCAGGATAAAGGCACTGTTATTGGGGAAGTAGAAACGCCGGGTCTTGTCGAACTCATGCGCGCCAAAATCCATACGGCGCCTGTCGATGATCAGCAGAAACTGCAGGGCGTTGATCAGACTGGTCTTGCCCGTGTTGTTGGGCGCAATCAGCGACACGGAATCATCCAGCGGTAATTCCGCACGCTGGTAACCGGCGCTGCCGAGCAGGACAAGACGTTGAAAGCCGAACTGCATCATGTCTCGTCCTCGTCAGCAGGCTCGTCATCGTCGTGCAGAGGGTCTGCATGCGCCCGCTCCTGATGATGATCGGCCAGCGCCTCGAAATGATCCAGATAGCGGCACACGGCCGGCAGCAGCCGCCAGTGACCGGCCTCAACCCGGGCGAACCCGAAGCGGGCCGCCGCATCAAGCAGGCTTCTGAGGCCCTCCTCACCCAGTCCCTCGGCCTCCAGCAGACTCTGATGTTGCTCCATCAGTTGTTGCAGAAACGCGGCGTCTAGCCGCCACTCGTCAAAACGCAGCAGTGCCTTGCCCGCATCGGCCTGGGTGTCGAAGATCATCATGAACAGCAAGGCCAGCTGGCGAGTGGTTTTGCTGGTGTTGCTGCTGGCCTCCTCGGCGTGAAACCAGGCAAATCCGCGCTCGTCAAAACGCAGCTCATACCCCAGCGCGCTGAACAGCGCCTGATAGGCCTCCCGGTTGTTCTCCAGCTCGACCCAGAGAGCGGGCTCCGCCACCCGGTTCAGGTGCCTGCCACTGTTGAAGCGGCGAAACAGCTCATCCAGTGACGGCAGTTTGTCGAGATTCACGGACGCAGCACTCATGTGGCAGATTGTCCTTCCGATTGCGTTGCCGGTTGCAGTCGGTGCGCATGATAGTGCACACGAACGGTTTTCAGCCCGGTGCAAGTGGCTTCATCCTGCAACAGTGCCGACCATTGATCGTCGCGCACCAGGTCATGGTACAGCCTCAGCACCACGGCATCCGGGAGCTGCGGATAGTGCTGCTGCAGCCAGTGCATCAGGTTGTCGACCGGCAGCGCGCCGCGAAGCGCCTTTTTCAGCGCCCGCTCGTCCACCCACTCGGCCAGTGGCAGCGGATCGGCACTGGCTTCTTCCGGGAATTCATACCGGACCGGTTCAAAATCCCGCGCTTCCGCCATGATGCTTTTGACCTCATCGCCGACGGTCACTCTGCGCTGCCGGCTGCTCAGCCAGAGTGGCAGCCCGGACGCCAGGCCCGGAGCGCGCAGTGCCCGTCGCAGGCCCTGTTTACGCACCCGACCCAGCAGAGCGCTGACGGCCGTGGTCAGCTGGTTGTGCTGTCGGGCTTCCTCGCGCAGCGGCAGCAGGGTCTCCGCACACTGCTGTGCCACCAGGCGCCCCGTGCGGCGCAGTTCCTTGGCCTGGTACCCCACATGGCGCAGCTGCAGGCGATGACTGTACAGTGCGCCGCGCACGGAAAGCTGCTCCGTGGCCTGGTCGAGCGCCCGTTCCGCCGCTTCCAGATGCGGGTAGAAGGTGCCGCCCACTCCGCTGTCCATCATTTCATTCATGGGCTCGACGTACTGATCGTAGGCTTCCAGCACGGCGCGGTAGCGTCTGGCCAGCGGCATGGCGGCGTCCCGGGCCTTGGCCTGTTCGGCCAGCTCCATGATGGCATGGCGATCCTGATCCAGTTGCTGGCTGATCTGGCGGAACAGTTCCGACAATTGCGTGGCGGCCTGGCGCAGCCGGTCGTTGTCCTGTTCTTCCAGGCCCTGCTGCAAGGCTTCCGTGGCCGAGCGGATCGCCTCCACCCGGGCCTTGAGCACCGACGACAGGCCCAGTTCATGCTCGCGCGTCAGCCCGCGCGCGAACTCCAGCACCAGCGGGTTCAGCTGCAGGCTGTTGCTGCGACTCAGCCACTGCAGCACATCAGCGTTGCAGAGACTGCGCAATACAGCGCCCTTTTCCTGCTCTTCCGCTTCCGGGGAAAAGCGGGCGATCAGCGCCATGACCTGCTCTTCGTCAAAGGAAGGCAGGCTGCGGGAGTGACGAGTCAGGTGCTCAATCAGATCCCAGTGGCGGTGCAGCTGAAACAGTAATGATCGGGGTGTGGCCATATTACGATGCTGTAGCCGAATAGGGGGTGAAGGTATTGGTGTCCTGTGTCAGCAGCCGCAGCAGCTTCGGGTGAACGAACAACTTGTCCCGCCCCATTTGTTGCTCGCGCAGCACTCCGATAGCGTGAAGCTCCTTCAGGTATACCGAGGCAGTCTGGCGCTTGGCGATACCCGCTTCTACCAGGTTGGCGATACGGCAATAGGGTTGGGTAAAGGTCAGCTCCACCAGCTCGCGGCTGTAGATACCGGGCAAGGCCGTGCGCACATGGTCGATGGTGTGTTCTTGCAGCTGGCGAATAGCCATGATTTTATCCCGTGTCCAGTGGGCGGTGCTGCGCACGGCTTCCAGCATATAGAGCACCCAGGGCTCCCAGGCCCGGGTTTCCGTCACCTCCCGCAACAACCGGTAGTAATCGGTCTTGTGCTGAATAATGTGGTGGCTGAGGTAGAGCACGGGAATGCTGAGCAGCTGCTGCTCCAGCAGGTAGAGCAGGTTGATAATGCGTCCGGTGCGGCCGTTGCCGTCGGTAAAGGGGTGGATGGCCTCAAACTGGTAGTGGGCCACCGCCATGCGGATGAGGGGGTCGATATCCTCCGCACGGTGCAGAAAGCTCTCCCAGTTGGCCAGCTTGTCACGCAGCAGGGCCTCGCCCTCGGGGGGCGTGTAAATGATCTCGCCGGTGTCGGGATTGCTCAGCCTGGTACCCGGCACCCGCCGGATATCCATCGTCATGCCTTTGATGGTGCCACAGATCGTCACGGCGGTATTGGTGCTTAACGGGCGCTCGCTCAGGGACTGGAAGCCCTGCCACAGGGCGGTGCGATAGCGCAGGGCCTCTTTGGTGGCGGGGTCTGCCCGGCTTTCGTCCGCCTGTGCGTATTCAAACAGCTTGTCGGTGGTGGTGACGATATTCTCGATTTCCGAGCTGTCCTTGGCCTCCAGCAGCGGAATGGTGTTGATCAGCATGGCCTGGTTGGGGATCAGGTCACCAGCCTGCTTGAGTTCGGCCAGGGCGGCACGGGCCTCGATGCAAGCTTTCAGGCAGGCTCTGCTTTCAAGCTCTGCTGTGGGCGGCAGCGGCGGCAAGTCGTTACAGGGTTTGTTGGCGTCAAATCGCGGCATTGTGCGGTCTGCTGACAGGCTATGCGAGGCATCTTCGCATGCATATGTCGATAGGATCAATATACATCGACACATTATCAGAACATGTCGATCGCATCGACAGGGGCCCAGGATGTGTCGATAACGCTCTTATTTGTCGACATATCAATCGAGTTTCAGCGCACCGGTTGGCTGCAACGGTTTATGCACGATATTCGGGGTAAGAGGCCGATTCGCGGCCAGTACCGAAGCATGGAACAATGGAGCTCATATCACCATGAACAAGGAGCCCGAAATGAACAAGCCGTTGATTGTGTTTGGCGCCACCAGTTTTGTCGGGCAGATCCTCTGCCGCTATCTGCATGAGCTGAACCTGCACGAGATTGACCATGGCAGGTCACTGAACTGGCTGATGGCAGCGCGTTCCGAGGACAAGCTCAAGCAGCTCCAGCAGGAACTGGGCGGCCCTCATGCCCCCGACTACCGGCTGGCCGATGCGGCCAACGAGACGCAGTTGCGGGCCCTGTGCGACGAGGCGGGCGTCATCATTTCCACCGTTGGTCCTTACGCGCTGTATGGTGAGCCCCTGATCAAGGCCTGTGTGGAGACGGGCACGGATTACTGTGATCTGACGGGTGAAACACAGTGGATTCGCCGCATGATTGATCGCCACGAAGCGAAGGCGCGTGACAGCGGCGCACGTATTGTGCAGTGCTGCGGCTTTGACTCGATCCCCTCGGATCTGGGCGTATGGTTTCTGCAGCAGCAGGCGAAGCAACAGCTGGACAGCTACTGCCAGCACGTAAAAATGCGGGTGCGAAAGTTCAAGGGCGGTTTCTCCGGCGGTACGGTAGCCAGCATGATGAATGTGGCCAGGGAGGCCGCCAGGGACCCGACCCTGCGCCGGGAAATGGCCGATCCCTACTCCCTGTGTCCGGCCGACAGCAAACCCGGGGTCCGGCAACCCCGAATCAAAGCAGTCATGGATGAGGATGTAGACAGCTGGATTGCACCGTTTGTCATGGAAGCCATCAACACCCGTGTAGTACACCGCTCCAACGCCCTGCTGGGTCAGCCATGGGGTCAGGACTTCCTGTATGATGAAGCGGTCATGACCGGAGGTGATGGCAAGGGGCGCAAACGGGCCAAACGCACCGCGCTGGGTCAGTCCATGATGATGCTGGGTATGGCCGTGCCGCCAACACGCTGGCTGATGAGTCGCTTCCTGCCCAAACCCGGTGAGGGCCCGAGTGCGGAAATGCAGCGCACCGGATTTTTTGACCTGGTGTTTGTGGGCCACACCAGCGACAACCGCACCGTGCGCACCACGCTGTATGGCGAACGCGATCCGGGTTACGGGGCGACCGGCCGAATGCTGGGCCAGGCAGCGCTATGCCTGCGCGATGATGTCAGCAGGGAGGACAAACCAGGCGGCTTCTGGACGCCTGCCTCGGCATTGGCGGAGCCCCTGATTCCGCGACTGGAGAAACACGCTGGCCTGTCATTCAGGGTGGATCACATTGCTTCGTGAGTCTCCCGGCACTGTCCGAAGATGCATCAGTCTGAACGAGGAAACAGAATGCGCGACATCGAATTGACCAGAGTCCCCGTCGAACTCTTCAAGATACTGAAATTCGAAGGCCTGGCGGGCAGCGGCGCCGAGGCGAAGACGCTGATCGCCGAGGGCCAAGTGCTGCTCAATGGCGTCGTCGAGACCCGCAAGCGCAAGCAGATCGTCGGGGGCGATATCATCGAGCTCGACGGTGAAAAGCTGCGCATGGTCGACAAGGCCGGCGAGAGTGGTTTGAATCCTACTTCTCCACCTTCGGCGTCGGCCTGATCAACAGCTCGTTCACATCGACATGGGCGGGCTGGCGCAGGGCGTAGGTCACCGCTTCGGCGACATCCTCCGGACGCAGCGCCTGTTCGGGCGGTTCGTCAAAGAAGGGCGTGTCCACCATGCCCGGCTCAATCAGGGTCACCCGTATGCCGCTGCCGCGAACTTCTTCCCGCACACCGTAGCCGATCGCCGATACCGCCCATTTGGTGGCGCTGTACATGGAGCCCGGCAGGGTTGCGCGGCCAGCGGCCGAGCCGGTGATCAGGATGTGGCCCCGGGACTTCCTGAGCTCCGCCATGCACGCCTGCAGGGTGATGCCGACGCCCAGCACATTGGTGAGGATCATATCCCGCCAGATCTCCGGGTCCGCCGCGCTGAAGCCTCCCGGCTCGCCGCCGCGCCCGGCGTTGGCAAATACGGCATCGATGCGGCCGAAGGCCTTCACGGCCTCGTCGACCATGGCCTTCTGGTCAGCGACCTGCTGTACATCGCAGGCCACGGTCAGCGCCTTGTCCGCGCCGCCCAGCTCCTCCTGTAACGCCTTGAGTTTATCCGTGGAACGGGCCGCCAGCACCAGCCGGTAGCCCGCTTTGGCCGCAGCCCTGGCGCTTGCGGCGCCAATGCCCGAGGAAGCGCCTGTGATGACCAGAACTGGTTTCTCGTTGTCACTCATTGTTGTATCCTCCTGGATTCGGAACGTCTGGACCTGCCCTTCGATTACTATCCCCGGGTTGCTGATTTATGTCCAGGTGAGTGTACCAATCACAACGCCACCGCGGGTATCCTGTCCCAGACCCTTCCGTCCAGCACACGTCCATTGGCTTTCTTATTTCGCTGTTTTCCGTCAGCGCCCCAGGCACCCCACTGCTTGAAGAAAAAGTCGACGCCGGCCTCCAGGCATTGATTGCGAATGCTGAGCGCCCACTCCTCCTTCATGGGTCTGGCGCCAGCACCGGACTCACCACCGACAATGACCCAATGGATCCCCGACAGGTCCAATGTACCCAGCGCCTCCAGTAGTGGCTCCACCGATAAGAACCGCACATTGGTATCGATGCTTCTCAGGTCGGGGATTCGCGGCTTTCCGTACTTCCTGTCTTCCACCGATACACCCAGCCAGGCATTTCCAGGCACCGGGCGGCTGGAGAAATAGCGTCGCATATTGTCGCTACGCTTGGTGAGAATCTGGTAGGTATGGCGAGGGGTGGCAGCGATCACGTTCATCACCTGGTCGATGAAGGAATCGGGTACACCCTCCTGAAACAAGTCGCTCATCGAGTTGACGAAATACATGGTGGGTCGCCGACGCTTCAACGGCTGCCCCAGACGTTCAGGAAGAAGGCTGAGACCGAAACCGTTGTCGTAACCTGGCGCACCCATTGCCTGTAGCCGGCGAGCCATGGTTTCGGCGTAGCAGTGTTTACAACCGGGAGACACTTTCGTACAACCGGTAACCGGATTCCAGGTTTGTTCTGTCCACTCGATGGCGCTCATATCACACTCACTTTGCATTCTTGCGCCTGATGTCGTCTACCACCCTCTTCGCCAACCCCTGAGCTGCCGGATTCGGATTGGAAACAGCGAAATAGAACAGAAACAGGGGACGCCCCCGATTTCGTAAATGTACCGGTTCAGCCACGTAGGGAAATATATCCTGTAACCGGCGGGTAATACTTTTCGCCACGTCGTCAGCCCGGCTCCGCTCACTGCCCCGACACGAGGATTCTTCCGCAAACAGATCCGGAGTAGGGTTCTGCTCCTCGGGCTGATATAACCATTGCTCCCAATCATCCGTACCGAGTAGCCGATTCGCCGCATTTCGCCATTCATCCCTGATCTTGCCCCCGTCTCTGGGCGTGATCCGCAATAAAGTCAAAAAGGGAAACAACAGCCATAAATCAACCTTCCCACTTGCAGCCACAACTTCCAGGGTGGCCCATTCCAGCTCTGAGCTGAACGGATCAAGAAACATCACGGCCCTGTCGCGAGACTTCAACCGGCTGCAGATTTCCCGCACGAAATCATTGGCATCCTGCTGGTATATGTGAATATTCCTGCCCGGATGTAACGCCTCCAGTTCACGAAGTTTCGCCGAGTGCTGCTGGTCCAGGTCATTGAAATGGTAGTAATGGAAACCGGGCTCGACCGCCAGCGCCCTCGATACTGACCCCTCCAGATCCTCCGGAGGTATCAGAAACTCGTCACCCTCCAATCTTCTGGGTGAGACTGCCCCGGTTCCCGCGAACGCATCAACATAATGCAGCGTAAAATTCTGATTTTTAAGTGCTGTCGCATAAAAATGCAGGTACGCTTCCAGCAATTCCAGTTTCTTCGCGGTCCATGGCCCGCCAAATGAGTTCGCCATAGCGTGCGCCTCCCTGCAAAACTGTATGCATATACAGCATCCTATGCGGCAAGCGACACCTTGTCAAACTGGCCCACCCTTTGCTGCGTCGTCGCTGTTGCATTCAGCCCCCCGACACGATAAAACAATCCCGACCATCCAACCGTCAAACCGTGGTCCCCGGACGCCTCGACCACTACACTACCCGTCGATTTCACCCGGATCAGTGACAGACAAGGAACAGAATGACAGCCAACAAGACCAACGGCGCCAGCCTCGGCTTCGAGAACAAGCTATGGACCATGGCCGACAAGGTGCGCGGCCACATGGACTCCGGCGAGTACAAACATGTCGTACTCGGACTGATCTTCCTCAAGTACATCTCGGACGCCTTCCAGGAAAAATACGATGAGCTGGAAGCCGCCAGGGACACGGACTACACCGACCCGGAAGACCGCGACGAGTACGCCGCCGCCAACATCTTCTGGGTGCCCCGGGAAGCGCGCTGGGACAAGATCCAGGCCGAGGCGCCCCAGCCCACCATCGGCACGGTGATCGACGAGGCCATGGTGGCGCTGGAGCGGGAAAACGCCCTCGCTCAAGGGCGTGCTGCCCAAGGACTACTCCCGCCCCGCGCTGGACAAGACCCGCCTGGGCGAACTGGTCAAAACCGTGGGCGACATCGACCTGCAGGCGCGCCAGTCCGGTGTACAGGACCCGCTGGGCCGGGTGTACGACCCCTGCTGCGGCTCCGGCGGCATGTTCGTGCAGTCCGAGCGCTTTGCCTACGCCTGACTACAACACTTCATCCACCACCTGGCCCCCTCAGGCAGCGCTATCGGTTTACATCCGGTGTACCCCCCACCATTCCCGACCTGGTGAATGCAGACGGTAGCCTGTCGCACACCTTTCGGGTCTGTATAGTCGGTTTTGTCGCGGGGGCGGGGTATACGAGCATAGGAGCCTGGCAGGGTGCCAATGGCTGCTCAGTTAGCAGAGCAGCTCCTTTTTGAAGCATCTTGTTGAACGCCTTGCTACGAATTATATAGCGCCCCCAGGCCCCAGGCCCCAGATGAGCAGATAGCCCAGGACAACAGCCGTTAGTCCGTAGCAAATGCCGGTGAGCGCCGAGGTGAACAGTTTCAGTCTGGAGCCCTCACGGCGTTCGATCTCGAGGACCTCATCTTGAATCCTGCCCATCTCATCATAAAATCTGCCCTGGGCATCGAACAGATTGCCCAGTTCGCCGGCTTCGTTTTGCCAGTAATCCCGCTCCTCGATTACGCCATCCAGTTCAGCCTCCAGTTCCTCGATCCGCTTCTCCAGAAGGCTGATTCTGTGCTGTGAATCGTCATTCATAAGGCACCTGTGCCTTCCTCTGAAAGGGAAGTTCTGGAAGGAAAAACGGTAGCACAGGCCGCCGATTTTTGTAAGCGCGCCGTGATTACTGCAGCGGGTAAGGGCACTCGCCTGTACTCTGCCAACCCGAAAGTGCTAGCAAAATTTCCATAGCAAGCGCGATACCAAAGGATTGGCATAGTTCGCCTTTCGAGCCTTCCACTATTTCATCGCCACGATGCTGACCTCTGAGCCGAATAATTGCGATAATCGGCTCACAATCTCATTCGATAAGGTTATCGATCCGACTCACGTACATTTGGCAACAGAACGACTGGCCCCGCTTTCCTTGGGACGACGCCGCACTCAAGCCGCGACTGGGCGAAGTACGCCTGCTGCAGGGGCGTGTTAACGGCCAGAAGGCCGAATGTGCAATTCTTGTCGGGTCAGTACATACTATGGACCAATAAATGTCTGCTTAATCAGAATTTGGCAACAAACTCCATGATCGTCTACTCCGCCCAGAAGTCCACCTTCCTTCGCGACGTTCACCGCAATCGCATTCATCATCTGATCATCCAGGAGTTTCATCGCCGTCTCTCCCACTCCGTCAGCGAATCCGAGATCAACTCCTGGCGCAACTCCCTGCAACACATGTCCCAGATCCTCCGGGACCCGGACATCCCCGACGATGCGGGCGTCAACATCGAGTACCACATCCCCCTGACCAGCAAGCGAATCGACTTCATCCTCACCGGTCGCAACGGGGAACAACGGGAAACTGCCGTCATTGTTGAGCTCAAGCAGTGGAGCAAAGCCACCACCACCCCGAAGGATGGCATCATCTCCACCTTCCTCGGCGGCGGAGAGCGTGAGACCAGTCACCCCTCCTACCAGGCATGGACCTACGCCGCCCTGATCGAGGACTATAACGAGACTGTCCGGCACGAACACATTGCCCTGGCGCCCTGTGCCTACCTGCACAACATGGACATCGGCAACGCCGTCAACGACCCCTGCTACAAGCCCCATACCGACCGAGCCCCCGTGTTCATATCGAGAGACGTTGAACGCTTCACCGACTTCCTCAAGCAACACGTCAAGTACGGTGACGACCGGCAGATCATGTACCGGATCGAGCACGGAAAGATCCGCCCGTCCCGCAACCTGGCCGACAGCCTCGTGTCGATGCTCAAGGGCAACCGCGATTTCCTGATGATTGACGACCAGAAACTTGTCTATGAGACAGCCCTCGAACAGATGTACCTGGCACAGCAGGGCCAGAAGCAGGTCCTGATCGTCGAAGGCGGTCCCGGTACCGGCAAGTCAGTGGTCGCCATCAATCTGCTCGTCGAGATGACCGACCGAGAGAAGGTCGTCCAGTACGTCTCCCGCAACGCAGCCCCGCGCGAGGTCTACCACAGCAAACTGACCGGCTCCATGACCCAGAGCCGCATCAAGAACCTGTTCAAGGGCTCGGGCGCCTTTACCGAGACCGAACCGGATACTTTCGATGCACTACTGGTCGACGAAGCACATCGCCTCAACGAGAAGTCCGGCTTCTACGGCAACCAGGGCGACCACCAGATACGCGAGATCATCAAGGCGGCACGCCTCAGTGTCTTCTTCATTGACGAAGACCAGCGCGTCACGCTCAAGGACATCGGCGACCGCGCTACCATCCGCCAGTTCGCCGAACAATGTGGTGCTCACGTCAAGGAACTGGCCCTGCAGTCCCAGTTCCGTTGCAACGGCTCTGATGGATTTCTTGCCTTCGTCGACCACGCCCTGCAGATCCGCGAAACCGCTAACACCGATGCCGGAGAACTGGACTATGACATCCGGGTCGTCGACTCCCCGTTCACCCTCAAGGAGAAAATCCTGGAAAAGAACGCCACCAGCAACCGGGCACGCATGGTTGCTGGCTACTGCTGGGACTGGAAGAGCAAGAAGGACCCAAAAGAACAGGACATCGATATACCTGAACACGGCTTTTTCGCCCAGTGGAACCTGACCGACGACGGTAGTCTTTGGATCATCGCTGAGAACTCCGTCAACCAGATCGGTTGTATCCACACCTGCCAAGGGCTGGAACTCGACTATGTCGGCGTCATCATTGGTCCCGACCTGATCGTACGCGACGGCAGGATCATCACTGACGCCGGCAAGCGCTCCTCCATGGACCGCTCCATCCGCGGCTACAAGAAATGGCTCAAGGAAGATCCCGAGGCGGCCCGCCGCCGGGCGGACGCCATCATACGCAACACCTACCGTACCCTGATGACTCGGGGCCAGAAGGGTTGCTACCTCTATTGCACCGACCGCGAGACCAGCGAGTATTTCAAGGCGCTCCTGGCCCGGCCGGAAGAGCAGCCTGATCCGGAAGAACGCTACCCCGGCCTGACACTCCCCGTGCTCGCCCCGGAGGAAGTGACGCCCGGAGACAACAGCGTTCCCGTCTACGATCTACATGCCGCCGCCGGGGCCTTCAGCGATGAGCAGACCATCGAGGAGAATGAACAAGAGAACCCCTTGGACCACGTCGTTCTCCCTGATGTTTTCACCGCTCGCCCCGGTCACTTCGTGGCTCGCCTAGTCGGCCAATCCATGAACCGCCGCATTCCCGACGGCGCCTGGTGTCTGTTCAGCGCCAATCCCGCCGGTACTCGCGAGGGCAAGATTGTCCTGGTGGGCCACCGTGATATCCAGGATCCGGACACCGGTGGCCGGTTTACCGTGAAGCGTTACCACAGCGAGAAAACTGTACACGATGACGGTACCTGGGAGCACAGTCGGATCGTGCTACGACCGGAAAGTAATACGGCCGGGTACGAGGACATTCAGCTGAACGCCGAGGCCGGAGCGGAGTTGCGGGTGTATGGGGAACTGGTGGTGGTGTTGGGGTGAACTTGTGCAATCACTCCTGAGAACCACCGCAAGTGCGATATCCACAGATAATGGCATCGGGATGGTTCCCTTATCTGTCCTTTACCAAGATTCCGCTCAGCGATTCGTTGACTCGCTCGCAGTCTGGCGCCCAATCAGCTCCGCGTGACACCCTACACCCACACAAACCCCTCCGGCCGTAACACCGACTCGCCATCCCACCGATACGCCACCAGCTTGCCCTGTGCCAGCGTGACGCTGTAATCCAGAGGCGATATGCTCGGTCATCGGCTCCGGCACCGCATCGGTCAGCCAGTAGTGGCCCAGGAACAGGGGCTGGCTGCCATCATAGCCCGGTAGCTGATCCGGAGGAATCCGCTCATCCGGCAGCTCATCCACCGCCGTGGGTGGCACAAAAGCCGTCTCGCGGTACGTCGGGCGCCCTTCCTGCCACCAGCGCGTGCGGGCATGCGCCCGACGGGTACCCTCCTTGTCGTGAAATGCATGTCCAGCTGGCAGTGCGATCTCCAGCCCCTTCAGCAGTATTTCAATGGCCGAATACACCTCATGCCCCTTTCGGGTAGCAAGCGGCCAGGCCTCCGGCAGCAGCCGTTTATCTTCATCCAGCCAGGGGCCCAGCGCCCTGAGTGAGGGCTCGTGCCAGCAGGCATGCGCCGCACGCAGCGCGGGCAGGTCCAGGTAAACCGGTAGCGAGCGGAACCAGTCGACCACCTCCCGGTGCAGCGCACTGTCCTCGCCCACAACCTGAAGAAATTTCCCATGCTGCCTCTGATTCTTCGGCGAATGCTCGCGCAGGTACCCTCCCTGCTCCCTATCCGGCGTCGCATACAACACAGCATTGAATTTATGATTGCCTATGATCGCCAGCAACACGTCGTGACCCCTCAGGGGCACCGGAAACGGTGCCCCTTTTGCTGACCCGAGGACCACCGGGAGACAATTTATGCGGAAAAACAAAAATGAAACAGATCAATGGCCTTTTGACCCCGTCACGTTCGGCGCGTTCGGCGTGCTTGGCGGCGTTCTTGCTTTCATTTTCTCTGACCAGGCGCCGCTATTGATTTCCGGGGGCCTGATCCTCGGTATATGCACACCGATCAAACTCAGCCGCTGGATCAACAAGTGAGGTACTGGCTGAATACAACGCCATCCATATTGACACCTGATACGTTACAGGGTACATTCAGGAATAATTCGAAGCTTCAAGCACAAGGGCCTGGAAAGATTCTTCAGGTCCGGTAGCACTGCAGGGATTCAGGCTACTCATGCAAAGAAGACTACCTACTGAGGTACCGTCAATGTTAATGCACAACCCTCCTCATCCTGGTGAAGTATTGCGTGAGCTTTGTCTGGAACCTCTTGGCGTATCCGTAACAGCCGCCGCAGAGGCATTGGGAGTCAGCCGCAAGACACTGAGCGCCGTATTGAACGGTAGAGCGGGTATCAGTCCCGAAATGGCTATCCGGCTATCCATCGCTTTTGATACTTCGGCAGAAAGCTGGCTGAATCAGCAGTCCCAATACGAGCTCTGGCACGCAGAACAGCACCGCGAAGAGCTCAAGGTCAAGAAGCTTGTCGCAGCTTAGACCAAAGGGCACGGTTTCTGCGTAAAAGGCAAGCCATCGGCGCGGGGGGGGGGGGGGGGGGGGGGGGGGGGGGGGGGGGGGGGGGGGGG
>JBBEBP010000022.1:0-17163 GCA_040882255.1 Pseudohongiellaceae bacterium
ATCGGCGAGGGACCGCCGATCGTTCTGTCCGTGTCTATCCGATTTTCCGGGCCGGTCAAAACATGGCCTGATTGTTCCTGACGGTTGTCCCGCCGGCCGCGAGCCTGTCTCCTGCTGATTCCATCGACCCTGCGTTGTTTGAATCTACGCCGCTACCTTTCTGGCCAGCTCCATCAGACGGTTCACGTAGCCGATTTCGTTGTCGTACCAGGCGAGGATTTTCACCTGGGTGCCGTTCACCACGTTGGTGGAAAGGGCATCAACGATGCTGGAGCGGGGGTCGTCCACGTAGTCTACCGAGACCAGGGGCTTTTCTTCGTAGCCGAGGATGCCTTTCAACCGGCCGTCGGCGGCTTCCTTGAGGGCGGCGTTGACCTCTTCCACGGTGACATTCTGTTCCAGCTCGAATACACAGTCGGTCAGGGAGGCGTTGGTCAGGGGGACGCGGACGGCGATGCCGTCGATGCGGCCCTCCAGTTCCGGGAAGATCTCGACGATGGCGGTGGCCGAGCCGGTGGTGGTCGGAATCAGGGAGGTGCCGGCCGAGCGGCTGCGGCGCGGGTCCTTGTGGAAGCCGTCGAGTACGTTCTGCGTGGCGGTGACGTCGTGGATGGTGGTGATCTGGCCGTGCCTGATACCGAAGGTATTGTGGAGCACGTCCACTACCGGCGCCAGGCAGTTGGTGGTGCAGGAAGCAGCGGTGACGATGGCGTGCGGAATGGCATCGTACTCGTGGTCGTTGACTCCCATGACGATATTCAGGGCATCCGCCGACTTGACCGGCGCGGACACCACTATGCGGGGGATGCCGGCGTCCAGATACGGTTGCAGGGCCTCACTGGTCTTGAAGCGGCCGCTGCACTCCACCAGCACGTCGATGTTTTTCGACTCCCAGTCCACGCCCTCGATGTCGCTGGAGCGTGACCAGGTGACCAGTCGGCCGTCGATCAACAGGCCCTCGTCATTGGCCGTGATGTCTTCGTCCCAGATTCCGTGCACGGAATCATACTGCAGCAGGTGCGCGGCAGCTGCGGCGTCGCCGGCCGGATCATTGATGTGTACGAACTCGAAGCCCGACCACTGCCAGGCGGTGCGCAGCGCCAGCCGGCCCATGCGGCCGAAGCCGTTGATGCCAATACGAATGGTCATATTGCTCTCCTTTTGGCGAAGCCCTGATTATACCAGCCGGCATCGACAATACCATGACGGGCAACAGGGCACCGCGGTAGCACGCCATACTTGAAGAATCGGGAGCCCCCCCTCATATTGGTGAAAGAGCACCAAACCGCCTCAGGAGGCAGGACCATGCGCGAAACAGACCACCCCTCGTTATACACCCGACTGACCGGCGTGGCCCTGCGTGCCCTGCTCGCCACCGGCCTGGTTGCCGCCGTGGCACTGGGCCCTGTCGCTTCTCCAGCCAAGGCGCAGACCACGGTTTCCGGGCAGGACTATGACGAGTTCTTCACCGATGATGAGCAGAACAACATCCAGGTGTTCGAGCAGGCCAGCCCGTCCGTAGTCTATATCACCAGCTCGCGGCTGGTACGCCGCTCGTTCTTCACGCTGAACCCGGAGGAGATTCCGCAAGGCAGCGGCTCGGGATTCATCTGGAACGACGAGGGCTACGTGGTCACCAACTTCCACGTCATCCGCAATGCCTCGCGGCTCAACGTGACCCTGCAGAGCGGCAACACCTACGAGGCGGAGGTGGTCGGCGTCGCCCCCGACCAGGATCTGGCGGTGCTGCGCATCGACGCCGCAGATGATGAACTGCACCCCGTCACGCTCGGCGATTCCACGCAACTGGCGGTGGGCCGCAAGGTCATCGCCATCGGCAACCCGTTCGGGCTGGACACCACACTGACCGTGGGCGTGGTCAGTGCACTGGGCCGCGAAATCAACTCCGTGACCCGGCGCCGCATCCGCGATGTGATCCAGACCGACGCAGCCATCAACCCCGGCAATTCGGGCGGTCCGCTGCTGAATTCCCTGGGCGAGCTGATCGGCGTCAACACGGCCATCTACAGCCCCAGCGGGGCCAGCTCGGGCATCGGCTTCGCGATTCCGGTCAATACCGTGAAAAGTATCATCCCGGAGCTGATCGAGTACGGCCGGGTACAGACGCCCCGCCTCGGCGTCTCCATGTTCCCGCCGCAGCAGGAGGCCTACTATCAGCGGCGCTGGGGCATCGAGGGCGTGATCGTGTTGGATGTCATCGACGGACTAAGTCCGGATCGGGCAGGCATGAGGGGCCTGCAGGAAACCGCCCGGGGCCTGGTGCTGGGCGACGTCATTGTCCAGGTGGAGGATATCCCGGTGCGCAACCAGGATGATCTTCTCGCGGTACTGGAAGCGCGCGAGGCCGGGGACGTGATCGAGGTGATCACCCGGCGCGACGGCGAGCGGCAGCGTTACGAGATCGAGCTGCAGGCGCCGCGCGGTCAGTAATACCCGGTTTCCGCAACAGCGGGCGAACCGACCAGGATCAGGGATCCGGTGTCGGCGCGTTGTAGATTTCCTGGGTGCCGATGATCAGGTCGTGGCCGCGGTAGCGGCCGAATTCGAGCAGCCCCTGCGGGTTCTGTTCATGGGCACTATACCCGGCGTCCGCATCGCGCCACTGGAAGCGCAGAAATTCCAGGTCCAGGGCATCCTCGGCCAAGTCCAGTTCGACTTCCACGCTGCCATCGTTACCTTCGCCGGAAGCTGACGTCTCGAATGGCGCATCGGAGGGGTCGGAGGCACTCTCCACTCCCCGCGTACGGCCGTCGTAGAAGGTAGCCGGATCGGGCGTGGTAATGGTCGTCTCGCCCTGAGCGAGATTGCCAGCCCAGCTATCGGGCACGAAGTCCAGGTCCGCCGCATCGATACTGGTACAACTGTCATCGGTATTGATGACGAAACGCTCGCCATCGTAGTACTCCACGCGGAACAGAATGGCCAGATCCTCGGTTTCCGGACCGTAGGCATTGTCGATCAGCAAACGCCCGTAGCGGAACTCGTGTCGGTCGATGGCACTGAAGGCCGGGGCCGGGGGATCTGCGTCATCATCAACGTCCAGGGTATCGACTGTCACACCATCGTCATCAACGGGTACAAAGGCGATGGTCAGCTCCTCGAATGGTCCGTCGGGTGTATTGGTATTGCCCTCCAGGTCGGTATCACCGTCCCGGGTGAACACCAGGTTACCCATCAGACTCAGTTCGCCCTCCGCCGTACCGCCCGCCCAATCCGCACCAAAGGCATCCGGATAGTCCGTGTCAACCAGCCGGTCTGTGAGTAGCGTGTTGCCATCGACGGCATCCTCCAAGACGGCCGCGAAATTCAGCTCGCCGGTGCTATTCAGTTTCGCGAATCCAGCCCGGTAGTTCACCGTGGTGTTGCCGTCCAGATTTTCCGCTCGCAGCTGAACATCAACGCCAAACGCCTCTCCCATGTAGGTGAACACGGACTCCGGCATACAACTCTGCTCGATGCGCGGCGTCAGCAGCGTATTGGTCACCTGAAAGCGTGCCGGGATGAAGCGCCCGAGGTTTTCTATCGCACCAGTCACGGCATCGTTATCTGGATCGGTGCCCGGATCGGTCAGGGCGATGTAGGTGGTCGGGTCGCCAGCACTGTCAACGAGCTGTGCGCTCAGGCCCACGATACCCACCTCGTCATAGGTCACGCTGAGCGTGCCGCCGCCCACCAGCTCGGAGTTGTCAAAGTCATTAAATTCATACGAGACACTGCCACCATCAACACTCTCTGTCAGATTGCCATCCACCCCTGCCAGATTGCCATCCACGCTGACCGCAACATTGTAGTCGCCGGCCACCTGGCCCGCCACATCGTAGAAAAAGCTGGGCGTGGGCCTGTTGTCATGAAGGACACCAGGCGCGTCCGGAACACCATCCAGGTCGGTATCATCACCGGCCTGCCAGCCCATGGCCGTCACATACAGGTCGAAGTCGTCACCAGCCACCTGCCACACGCTACCGTCACTGTCCGCTGCCCAGGAGTCGCCGGTCTGGCCGTTCTCCTCGCGGTCCAGCCCGTCGGCACCATCATCCACATCGATCGCGAAGCCGAACGGGCGCACGATGAAATCGTTGGTGGCGCCAGTCATCAGGTCGCCGGAATACTCCGGAGGATCAAGCGGGTCATCCGGATTCGCCCCGCCGAAGAAACCGAACGGGATATCGAAGGCTGCTTCCACGCGGATCTCGCCGACGTCGGAGTAATTAAAGACCAGCGGCGCTTCCGGAAAACCGCTGCCCGCGTCCTCGAACAGGAGATCGACATCAGTGTATGCCGAGGCACCATCCCCGCCGTTGTCATCTTCCACGGTTATCGGGCTCGTTACCGAGTTATTGGTAATCTCGAAGGTCTCCGATCCGGTATCGACACCGGCTGCCGGATCGATACGCTCGGCGGCCATGGCCACGCTCAGTGTGCGGTTGTCGGCGAACAGCGGCGCACACTGTCCTGGGTCATTGTCGGAGGTCCGCACCGCGCGCAATACAATGTCTTCAAGGCGCGGCGCCACGTCGGAGGGCTTGCCTGCGATCTGTGTGCGCACCAGCTGCTCATCAAGGGCCCGGTTCCAGAACAGCAGCCCCGCCTCCTGCACCAGCAGGTCCGGATCTTCGTCCACCGCCTCACTCAGCCCGGTGCTCTGACCGGACACATTGATGTTGACCAGGGCATTGCCGCCGGTCGGCACATCCGTGTAATTGAACACCAGCGTAACCGATTCCTCGCCCGGCCCGAACGTGTAGCTCGCCTGTCCGTCATCCACGATGCCGGCCTGCTGCAAGGTGCCGTTACCGCTGTATACCCGTGCCCAGTACCCCTGAGCCGGGTTGGCTCCCAGGCTGATGGTTTCCTCCGGAGCGATCAGCGTATCGCCGGCATCATGTCCTTCGATGGTGACGAGCGTGCCGACGCAGGCGATGGGCGAACCACTGAAACTGATTGCGTAGTGGTCAAGATTGCCCGTCGGTTCGTAGCCACACTCATCGGTCGCGGTCTCCACGCCGACGTTGTACAGGTAGAAGCGCTGGTCGAGCTCATAGCCGCTGGCGATACGGAAGCGGATCTGGGTGCTGGCGCTGAAGTCCTGCGTTCCGTCGGCCAGCAGTTGACTGAGGTCGAAGCCGTCCGTATAGCCGCTGGACGGAAAATTCAGCGGCCCCGTGAGCGAGCCACTCAAGCCGGTAAACTGGGTTACCTGGAGCCAGCCGTCAGTATCGGAGCCGCGCACCTCGACCACCACGGTATCGCTGGAGGCGAGATTGGCATAACCGTAGCGGAATCGCATGGCTACGTCTTCAGTGTAGGGCACGGCATCAAAATCAATCTCGCGGGTGATCTTCTGCTGCGAGCCGGCACCCACGCTGGACGTCATGCTCAGCCGGTCCTGTGCATCCTGCACGAAAATATTGCCGCTGGAGGCGCCTCCGCCGTTGGCATCCACTTCCTGCCAGGCGCCGTCCCAGGGTTGACTGTCTTCGGTCTTGTTGTTGTACGCGACCGCAGTGAAGTCGTCGGCCCAGAGCAACGGTGTCAGGTCCGGATCGACATTGATGGTCGGGTCCTCGCTGCCCAGTTCCCGCGCCACGCGGTTGGTGACGTTGATGTTGACTGAAGCGACATCATGTTCCAGGCGCAGCTCCATCGTGCCGTCATCCGCGTCCACAAAGGTATAGATCGCCTCCCCGTCACCGGCGCCACCCGGATCCAGGTTGCCGCTGCCGGACTGCAGTGTCCAGTCGCCCTGGTTCGTGCTGGTGCTGATCTCGATGGAGCCTTCATACTCCGTATCCCGGTCATGCGTCAGGCCCCGGTGTTTGCTGATCCGGATCACGGTCGGCTCGCAGGCGTTGGGATCGCTGGAGATGCGGCGGATACTGAAGTGGCCGATGTAACCGTCTTCCACCAGATGCAGCGCATCCAGACGGCGCTCGTCATCGGTGGGCTCGAACACACCCAGCGGTTGATCGCCCAGGAGCAGGTTTTCCGTCGTGTCATCAACGCGATTCAACTGGGTGACATCGTCGCGGGTGAACACAGTACCGGTGGGCGGATCGTAGGCCCCGTCCGCGCCGATGATCGAGCTCTCGTTGTCGGCGGACAGGACAAACACATCAATCACCGCCTGCGAATCGTCAGGATCAACACGCTGATAGAACGCATCGACATTGACGTCATTGGAGTCACCGAAGACATCCGGGTCCGTGCTGTCCAGATAGATCGTGGTACCGGTTGCCGGGTCATAGCGCAGGATGTCGCCACTGAGGTAGGTGGTGGTGCCAATCGTGCCGCCGCCGACGGTGGAGAACAACACACTGTCGTCTTCCATCACGAATACCGCATCGATATTGAAGTTGCTGGCCTCGCTGGCACCGAAAATGTCCTCACCATCAAGGAAAAGCTCCGCCTCTTCCAGGATCGGATCCCAGACCAGCAGATCCCAGGGCTCGAAGTTGACGCCATCCACTGTGCTGGAGCCATTCACGGAGAACACAATATGGCCATTTTTGAGCAGGTGGACGGCATTGATGTCGTCGGCGGTATACCCGAATGAGGCAGGATCAAAATACATCTCCGCCTCATCCGTGGCCGGATCGTAGATGATCAGATCGTCATTGGTGAAGTTCTCCAGCCCACCGATGGAGGTGGGCCCGTCGCCGGGCCGGGAGACCGACAGCAGGAAACGCTCCTGGGAGGACACCGGCGGGCCCACGATGGTCGTGATATCGGTGTCCACGTCGTTGTTCGAGTTGGTGTCGAAATTGTATTCCCCGGCATCCACCAGCGCCGTGTTGGTCACTACGATGCCCGCTGCGCCCACTACGTCCATTTCGATCAGCAACTCGGCGCTCGCTCCCACGGCCAGGTTGCCAGCAAAACTGCAACTCAGGTCCGGCGACACCGTGCAGCTCCAGTCCCCGGCATTGCTGCCGACGCCAGACCAACCCGTGAAGCTGACGCCATCCGGTTCGCTGTCCGTGACGGCAAACGGCACCGTGGTGGCATCCGGCCCCAGGTTGGTGACGGTCAGACGATATTCCGCCGTCTCTCCCGCCTCCAGGATATCCACGACCTCCTTTTCCATGCGCAGGTCGGTCTCGATGCCGCGCACGGTGGTCGTCACACTGTCCACGTTGTTGTTGGTTTCGGACTTGTTATTGACCGAGTTGACATCAATGCTCCCGCCCTCCAGGTCGAACACATTGTCGAACTGGGGCGAGCGGTCGCAGTCCTCCGCATCCGGCAGATAGCCTACGGCGGGCAGTGTGCAGTTACCGCCGGTATGAATGACCCGGGCCACGTTCTTGACGTTGTTGTCCAGTTGCGGGAAGAAGGCCGGCGGCGCACCAATCTGCACATCGACCGTCAAAAGGGGCAGACTGTCTCCGTCAGCCAACTGGGTCTGCTCGCCGGCAATGTCGTAGGTACAGGTGAAGCGGCCCGGGTCCGGCTGGGTCTGCACGGTACAGTCCCAGCCGGTGCCGCTCACATCGCCCGCGCTGGCCAGTGTCATTCCGCCCGGCAGGCGATCAGCCACCACGATGAGCCCGGTGGCATTGCCACCGGAGGACCCGTTGCCATTGTTGGTCACCTCGATTTCATAGCTACCCGTCTGGCCGACCTTGAAGTCACCGATCTGACGCTTGAACACCTCGATATCGGCCAGCGGGAAGTTGGTGACGCTGATGATTTCGGACAGTAGTATGACGATATCCTGACCCGACGCGTACTGCGTGGTGATACGTTCCGCCTCCTCACCGAGCTGGGAAAAATCCTCCAGCAGGTCAGGGCCGATGTAGTGCGTATCCACATCCCAGCCCCAGGTGGAACCGATTCGGGGATCATCACAGTCGTAGTCCGCAGTCGGCACACAGGGAAAATCCAGTTCGTACCCGTCTCCTTCCGTACCGCCTGCCTCGTCAAAGGCCCAGTACGTGCCGTCAGCAAACGTCTCGAGATTGTAGAGCGGGCGGGTGATCGTGGAATTGAATTCGTTCCCCGACGGATTGAAGGCCGAGGTGATGAAATTGAAATCGGTCGAGTCCGGTTCGGTCTGGATGCCCAGCCCCTCCAGTGGAGGATTCGGCACCGTGGGCGCCAGCGCCTGCTCATCCCCCTCCATGGTGACGTGGGTGACCTGCCCGTTAGGAAGCTCCAGACCGGGATTATAGGTGGCCATGCGGAAGTTGCGGGGAACCAGCGTGAACGAGGAATTCTGGAACGGCTGCAGACCATGAAACAGGTTCAGTACGCGAAGCCGTTCGTCGTTGTTCTCGTACACCACGGTCAGCGACCAACCGCCGGCGCAGGTGCCATTGGAGCTCCACGGTGTGCCGGCCTGCACCTCCAGGTCGCGCAGGGTATAGTCTCCGTTCCCGCTCACCAGCCCGGTGACGTCCTTGAACGCAGAGAAATAGTCCACCTCCTGCGGAGTCAGCCCGATGGCCTGGAAGGTCTCGTCCGCCGTGATCGCGATTTCACTGCCCGTGGGGCCGAAGGTCACTTCCTGGTCGATATCCGCCTCGGTGCCGGAGCCGCCCCAGTACAGATAGGCGGCCACCACGGTAGAACCGGAGGGCAGGCTCAGCGTGGCCTCCGTACCGGTCGCGAAATCAACAAAACTGCAGTCTGCATCCGGATCCACGACACTGCCTTCAAGCGAAGGAGAGTCCCGCAGGGAGTCACCGATGGAAACATAGCTCATGTTGCCGGCAAAGGTCTCGTACAGCACCACGGGAGCATAGTCATCGGCCTCGGGCGCACCGGCGATCAATGGCGAGAAGGCCGCGACAATATGCGTGTTGACCGTCGGCTCGTCCGCCGGGTCGTCATCCGGGGCCCCGTCGATATTCTGCACTACCGTCACGACCCCCACACCGGACTGCCGCCCGCTGGCGCCGCCGAAACGTCCGTCCACCGGGTTGGACTCCGGTGTATCGTTGTCGTCATCATCGGTGGAGCCCCCGAAAATGTGATCCATGATCAGGGCAGGCTGCGGCTGCAGGAACAGAGGCCCCGGCAGGCCCAGCGGGTGGTCGTTGGCCATCAGCCCCAGTACCAGCGCGTTGTTGGTCTGGGTACTGATGGTGGTGGCAGCCTCCAGCGCGGTGATGTCATTGCCGGTGTCGGTGGTGGTGACAGTGCTGTTCAGCGGGCCGGCCTCCGGATTGCTGCCATTCTCCGACGGAAACACCTGCTCCACCTCGTCCACGGCCAGCAGGCAGATGGCCATGGCAGGTGACCCATTGCCGGCCACCGGTGTGACACCGCCGCTGTAGGTGCCGGCGGTCGCCGGCAGATCCTCGTCCAGTATGCCCCACAGCTCACTGACAATGCCGGGGCCATCGCCATTGATCTCGCGGCGGATAAATACCATATTCGTATCGGACGGACCGAAGGTCGTGTCGCTGACAGTTTCGGTACCGACCACCGCCGTGGCCATCAACAGCATGCGCCCGCGCTGCTCGGGGTACTCGGCCTGCCCCGGAATGGCGATGGAAGTGGTGCGGCCGTCGAGCCCGGTGTCGCGGGGGTTGGTGCACTGGGCATCGCCGAACAGTCCGGGCAGACAGGAGGTAATCGTCAGGGTGGGATCAAAATTGCCATCCTCCGTGATCGCGGAGGACTCGGTATCAAAACTGATCTGGTTCGCCTCAAGGCTGACAAAGTCCAGGGTAACCTCGCCATTGTCGCCGCCCGGGCCAGGAGCGAACTCGTACTCGCCCACCCCGTTGTCATTGCCCGTGGCCGACAGGGTTCCCTGCCCGTCGCCGATATACCAGTTGCCAGTGTCTGTATCCGTGGACAGCGAGACGGTGCCGGCAAAATCCGTGGCTACGTTGCCGTTGCTGTCCCTGACCAGCAATGAGACCTCGCCAACCTCGCAGGCACTGATGTTGCCGCCCAGACTGATTTCGAAGGTACAGTTGCCCACGGAGATACTCTGGTCGTACTGATTGCTGGAATCACGCGGATCCCGGGTGGTGCCATCGGAAACGTTGAGGTTCACGTTGCCGGTCGCCGAGCGCTGCGTGAAGCCCAGCGTGACACTGCCATCGTCACCGGCCACAAAGTTGTAGGTGGCATTGCCATCCTCCGCCACCGGATCATTGACCGTGCCATTGGCATCCGTCGGCGTCGCGGTCTCGCTCCACGTCCCGCTCCCGGTGGTCGTGCTGAGATTCACCGTACCCGTATAGTCCGTGGCCGTATTGCCGTCGGCGTCGACCAGGGTAATGGTCACGTCCTCCACCGAACACACGTCGGAATTGCCGCTGTGCTCGATGCGGAACGTACAGGCACCGATCACCAGGTCTTCATTATAGATACCCGAAGGCTGGGACACTCCACTGGCGCTGATGTTGAAATTGACCGTCTCCGGTTCGGTACCCTGAAAATCCAGGACAATCTCCCCGTCATCGTCGCCCACGAAGCTGTAGCTTGCCGCGCCGGTATTCGATGTCCCCTGGGTCAGGGTGCCCTGGGCATCGGAGGCTGTGTCGGTCTTGCTCCAGTTGCCGCCCGTGGTGCCAGCCGTACTCAGGCTGGCGGTGCCGGTATAGCCCGTGATCGGCGAGCCGCTGTCACTACCGACCACCTGGATGGTGATGGGCTCGGCCAGGCAGACACTGGCCGACTCATCGTGGATCACCCGGAACTCGCAGGCCTCCAGGGTCAGGTCGCCGTCATTGCTGCTGGTGGTCGGCACGTCCCCGGCATCCGACGTCACGGTGAAGTCGTAGGTGCCGGCAGCGTTGCTGTAACCCAGTTCTACTACACCGTCGTCGGCATCGACCAGGGAATACGTGGCCTCGCCATCGTCCGCCGTTCCGTTATCAAACGTGCCGTTGCCTCCGAAAGAATTGGCCCAGTTGCCACTGCTCTGGGTGGTCGAGACGGTGAACTGCCCTTCGTAGCCGGTGACCGCGTTGTCATCCGGGCCCAGCACGCTGACCGTAACCGGATTGGCGCTGCATACTCCGCCGGCTCCGTCATGCGTAATGGAGAAACTGCAGTCGCCCACCTGCATCTGCAGGTCGTAGTTCTGGGTGCCGATGACGCCGTCATTGGCATCGAAGGTGATAGTGCCTGTGGTTTCAGTCGAATACTCCAGGGTGACCTGTCCCTCATCATCCGGATCGAAGGTGTACTCGGCCGAACCATCGGTGGTGTCCGAATCAGTGAGGGAGCCAAAGGCCCCGCTTTCCGTGAAAGCCCCGTGACCGGCTGGTGTGTTGATGGTTACGGGACCCGTGTATGTACTGTCCAGCGTGTTGTCGGTGATGTCGCGCACACTGATCGTTATTGAAGTGGATTCCTGGCAGAGCCCGTAGCTTTCAGCATGCTGGATCTCGAAATACTGTTCTGCGGCAACAGGCTCCAATCCCAGCGTCTGGGCCACCCAGCGCCCGTCCGGATTCGAGAACGAAGCAGTCAATGCAGTGGATGGCGCGGTCTCCTCGTTGTAATACGCCCCCGCCCCGAAAGAGTTACCCGCATTATTCTGGGTAATATCGCGATGTCCGCTGATGATGGGGTCAGAATTCACTGTATCGGCCCCACGTACCGCCGTGAGACGCAGAATCAATGTATCTTCCGTATTGACGCCAAGCGTCGGCGCTGTCGCGGTGGCGCTGTCACCAGTCGCAGCAGTCCCGGTCAGAATGGTGCCGGAGGCATTGCGGAAACGCATCATGAAAGCGTGAGTATCCGCAGCCCCCGAGGCGGTAAAAGAGTAGGGTCCGGACTCACCCGCAGCGGCCTCCTTGCTGAAAATGGCCAGTGTCTGACTGTTATTACCACCACCGGTATTCTGCTGGGTCCTCTCGGTCCAGTCACCGTCGGGGGGAGTTATTGTTGTTCCGTTGCCGGACACCGAGAAACTGGCGACCAGAAGATCATCCTCCCCGGTACCGCTCGGCATATCTATACTGATGCCGGTTTGCCCCGTGACGAATGTCTCGCTACAGGCCATCAGCTCAACAATCTGCGAGCCGACAATTCCACCCTCGAAAGGACAAGACCCGGGTGGGAGAGACACATTGACATCATCCGATTCCACCGCCTGCCAGCCTGAAGCGGTGAAATTCAGCGTATGAATACCATTGCCGGTAATCGCCAGATCATCGAAGCTGGCCTCGCCAGTATTATTGTCGTAGACCGCCGTCAGGGTACCGGAGAGCGTTCCCGTGCCAGAGGCGATGGACGCGGTCACAGTGACGCTGTCCACCGGGTTCCCGTAGACATCCTGCACAAGAATGACAGGTTGCGGATCCAGGGCGATGCCGCTGGTGGCGTCGGCCTCCGGCTGTGTGTTTACGACCAGTTGCGGTTCTTCCACCGTCACGGTCACCGAATCAACCGGTTCCCAGTCCGTAGCCGAGAAGCGCAGCACATAGTCACCGGGATCGCCATTGATGGTCAGGCCAGAGAAGGTCGCTGTGCCAGTGCCATTGGCGGTGTCGGCTGTTTCATTGACCAGCGTGCCCGTGCCGCTCTGGATCGTGGCAGTGATCGTCAGGTCGTCGGCGGCATCACCGCCCTGCTGATCGGTGGCCTGGATCACGGGCTGTTGCTCCAGGGGGACACCGTCCTGCGCCGTGGTAGAGGGCTCCGTGGTGATCGTCAGGGTGTCCGGTTCCTCGATGGTGATGGTGTCGGACACCACATCACTCCAGGTGTCGGCGCTGAACACCAGGTCGTAGTCACCGGGATCACCGGTCAGGGTCAGGTCGCTGAAACTGGCGATGCCGCCGCCAGCCGATGTAACGGTGGTATCGGCGACGGTGGGACCCAACGAAGCCGAACCCGTCGCGTTATTGATAGCCACGGTGACCTCGACCCCGTCCACGGTGGCCCCGTAGACATTCTCCACCAGAATATCGACCGGAATGCCATCGCCGCTGTCGATTGATGACGGCGGCTGGGTGTTAATCTGCAATAAGGGCTCGCTCAGGGTCACGGTGCCGGAATCGACGGGATCCCAGCCATCAGCATCGAAACGTATGGTGTAGTTGCCGGGATCACCCTCAATGATCATGTCCGTGAACTCGGCTTCGCCGTTGCTTTCTGTGGTCACGGTTACCGTGGTGGAGGCCCCATCGCCATCCAGATCGCCGGGGCCACTGACCACCTCTGCCGTTACATCCACGTCTTCCTGCAGTGATGAGCCGTCGTCGGCGACGATGACGAAGTCGGGCTCCAGGGCGATGCCGCTCTGTCCCTGGGTGGGCTGGGTGTCTATGGTCAGGGGATCCTGCGCGGCGGCCGTCACCTCGATATCGGTCGAGGTCTCGCTGTTCCAGTCGGTCGCATTGAAGACCAGGGAGTAGTCACCTGCGGCGTCAATCGCCAGATCCGAGAACTCAGCAATACCGCTTGCATTGGAGGAAACCGTCAAAGTGGAACCCGGATCCAGTTCCCCGGTGCCGGTCCCGCCCAATGACACGGTGACGCTGACGTTCTCCACCGGAGTACCGTACACGTCAGCCGCGAGCACCGATGGTGCAGGGGATATCGTAGTATCCTGCACGACCGAAGCCGGAGGCTGTTGATCCATGGCCAGGTCTGGAAACTCCTGGACAGCAATGGTTTGGGAGTCGGCAGATTCCCAGTCCGTTGCGTCGAAGGTGATCGTACTGTTTCCGGTCCCGGCGGTGTATTGCAAACCCGAGAAAGTGGCTACGCCGTTTGTGTCAGTAGTCGCCGTATTGGTATTGGTAGTGTTGTCCAGTGTTCCGTTGCTTGCGGTCGCAGTGATGGTCAGACCATTTGCTGGATCACCGTTGCCATCAATCGCCTCCACCACTGGCTGCTGGTCAAAGGCCAGGTTGTGTTGAGCCAGGCCGTTTGTGGTGGGTTCGGTAGCGATGGAAAGCTCTTGTGCTACAGGCTCTGTCACCGTCACCGTCTCCGAAACCACTTCCCCGGAGGGACCATCCGGGGAAAATGCGATCACATAGTCTCCGGCCGCATCCAGTTCGAGATTGGTAAAGGTGGCCACCCCGTTGGTATCGGTCTGCACCGAATTCCCGCTCAAGGTGGCCGAATCCGGGCTGGTCTGATCCAGAACCGCCGTGATGGTGGCACCCTCTACCGGCTGCGGCGGTTCGGTGCCATCCAGAAAGGTGACTTCAAAAGGCTGGTTGAACGGGGTGTCAATTTCAGTTGAATCAGCCGGCTCGGCGGTCAACTCGATTGTGGGTGGCTGGTAGCGCACGATGACGATACCGGAGCCGCCAGAGCCGCCGGAACCGTTCCAGGCACCGCCACCGCCACCGCCGGTTTCAGGGTCGCCATTACTACCCGCTGTTGCTCCGCTCGCACCGGCACCCCCTCCTCCGGCACCAGCTTCACCTCCACTGCCACCCCCACCGCCGCCGCCACCGGCGAACGTTCCTCCAAAAAACGTACTGGTATCGCCATCACCACCAACACCACCGGTGGCCGGAGTATTGCCGGATTGTTGCGCGTCCCCGCCCTCGCTGAGCCAACCACCACCGCCACCACCGCCACGGCGATCATCATTATTGCCTCCCGCTCCAACGCCCGTACCGCCCTCGAAACCCTGAGATCCAGCTCCAGGGTCGAAGGCAGTGTTACCCTCCACACCACCACCACCACCAGAACCGCCATCCAGTCCCACGGTCGCAGCACCACCACCACCGCCGCCAGTGGCTGTCAGCGTAGCATCCGCCACGAACTCGGAGTCTGCGCCGGAAGTTCCCGTAGCGGCGACACCACCCCCAGCTCCACCAGCGCCCACTGTTACTTCAACTGGTCCCGAAACATTGACAGCCTGGTCAATGACGCCGCCGCCACCGCCACCGCCACCAACGACTGACGTATCACCACCACCACCGCCGCCGCCACCGGCGACCACCAGCACATCAACAGACGTTACGCCCACCGGCGGTGTGAAGGTAGTGGTCCCCGTTGCAGTGAACGTGTGAACAGTGTAGTCGCCCGACGTGGTGATAGTGCCACCACTGCCCTGCAGATCCACCGGCCCGGGCACCTGCGCAAAGGCCAGCCCGGCCAGCAGCACCAGTGCCCCACCGAATACGCCGGTGCGCAGCAGACGGCGGCGCAGCCAGTGGCGGCCCTGGCGCAGACGGAGAAACGTGGATTGTCGGAGGGAATGGTGATTCACTACAGGTGGCACCGGGCTGTCCGTGATCGCTCCATTCTAGCGGAAACAAGGGCGAAACAACGACCATTGTGCCGCAGGAAGTGACAAATTTTCCCCAAATGACCCGCTATCAACCCACCCCGGCGTTGCAAATCGGCGCCGGGCGGCAGAAAATACCATCAGAAGACAAAAAAACGACGCATCACCAGACACTTAGCGGAGCGAATCATGGACCTGGAATACAAGATTGTGCAGTCGACCACACCGCTGTTTGCCAAAAGGGAAAAGCTGGAAGCCATTCTTTCCGAGGAAGCCAAGGCCGGTTGGCGCCTGTCCGAGAAATTCGACAACTACAAGCTGCGCCTGCAACGCGAGACCAGTCACCGCGACCGCGATGACGAGCTGGATTTCGATGCCTACCGCACGCAGGTAGGGGTCAGCAACTTCGTTACCTACACTGTGGCAACGGTGGTGACGCTGGGGGTGGTGTACGGGATTTTCGTGGCGGTCGGGGCGGTCTGAGGGAGAGCGGGGAAAAACCGGGGTGGAAAAACCGGGACAGTCCCCCTTTTCCGTCTCCCATCTTCTCTATTCCCCGGAAAGGAGGGAACGGAAAAGGGGGACTGTCCCGGTTTTTCCACCCCGGTTTCCCGACGTTCAGTCAGCGATAATCTGGTTCAGTCCTTCCACGATGACAGCCAGTTGCTCAGGTTCCAGTTCTCCCAGCCTGGCGCCGATCCGGTCCACCGAAAGCGTACGGATCTGGCTGATCTTGACCCAGGAGCGCTGGGGTAAAGTGGTCTCATCCAGCACCATCGTCAGCGGGAACCCGGCACGCTGGGGTCGACTGGTCAAGGCCAGTGCGATGACCGTTCCAGACCGACGATTGAACACATCGTGGCTGAGAATCAGCACCGGGCGATGACCCGCCTGCTCTCTGCCCCGTACCGGATCAAGGTTCGCCCAACGGATGTCCCCTCTCAGTATTCGGGCCATTCCGCCAGATCCCCGTCCAGCCCTTCCTCGGCCAGTTCCTGCTCTTCCTCGCGGTCCAACCGGCCGCAAGCCTCGGCCAGTTGTGTGCGCCGCATGCGCTGCAGTTTCTCCTCCAGCGCCTGTTGCACGAACCGGCTACGGCTGGAAGACACCCCGTTGTCCACCAATGCATCCACCTCCCTGAGCATGTCGGTATCCAGACTGATCGCAATCTTGCTGCCCGCCATGACCACCCCTCTCACTTGGGAAAAGCGGGACAGTCCCGCTTTTCCTCTGGTATGATTATCAGTCATACTACACAGAGAATCAATCAGGCGTGGTCAATTTCACTATAGCTTCCGGCAACACTTCACGCCAACCTGGTGCCAGGTGGACCTGGATCGGCTGCTTGAACGGTTTTCCGGGACGCACCACGGACCGCCTGGAGATCAAGGCGGCGGTGAGCACGCTCCGGGCCGGCTTCCTGCGCGGCGATCAGTTGCCGGTCCGCAGCATCAGCGCATGATTGTCATGGCTTTACAAGACCTCTTAACAGGTCTATTATCAGGTCTCTTATCAATGAGCCCGGGTGATATCCATGACGCATCAAATCTTTACCGACGTGGCCGCCAGCATCTCCGAACTGAAAGCCAACCCCATGAAGGTCGTCGCCAGCGGAGAAGGCATGCCCATAGCCGTGCTTAACAGGAATGAGCCTGCGTTTTATTGTATCCCCGCCAAAGCCTATGAAGCCATGATGGACCTGATAGAAGACAAGGAGCTGCTGGAAATTGCCAAAAGCCGCATGGACGAGGAAAGCATCAAGGTTAGCCTGGATGACCTATGAGTTAACATTCAAGAAAAGCGCCCTGAAAGAATGGAAAAAGCTCGGTCCCGCTGTGCGAGAACTTTTCGCCAGAAAACTCAAAGAGCGGCTCTCCCATCCACATGTACCTTCCGCGGCAGTCAAGGGAGGCAGTAACTGTAGTGGTCAACTAATTCCGGACAGTAAGTTAGACAGATTCTCCGCTTTGGCC
>JBBEBP010000023.1:0-128175 GCA_040882255.1 Pseudohongiellaceae bacterium
GGGCGCCAGGGATGGCGCACGCCGAGCCCCCCAGGGACGGGTTCACGGGCGTCTCCTGTAGCGCCCTGCCACCCGCTCCCTACCCACTGAACCAGCAGACGCTCAGCGGATACCTTTGATCGAGAACTCGAGTAGCCCCCCGTGGCGCAACACACTGTGCCCGATCGCCATCGCTTCCAGCAGACTGTTCAGCCGCCCGTGCGGGCGTTGCCAGATGTCAGGGCCAAGCGGCGCTGCCGGGCGCATGACGATGCGGTCCTCGGCGGCCAGACTGTAGCGCCGGCCGGGGACGGCGGTGTTGGTATTGGGAGCCAGAAAACCGTGGCCGCGTGACTGGCGGTCCACGTAAGGGGTCAGTGCGCGATTGAAGGCGCGCACGGCGGGTTCATCAAGATAGTTGAAGAAGTCCCAGAACAGTATCAGGTCAAAGCGCTCATCGCCCTGCCCGCCCAGCACTTCCTCGAAAAGGCGATACCAGGTTTCTTCGCCGCGTTCCTCTTCGGGCAGAGAAGCTTCCCGCTCCAACAGCTCCTGCAACCCGATGAAATGCAACCGGCAATGACGTTCCATCTCGCTGAAGAAGGCAACCGTTTCCGCCATACCGTACCCGACGTCCAGCACTCGCAACGGTGCGGCACCCTCCAGGTCCGCCAGAATCTGCGGCATCACCTGGCTGGACAGCGACTCGGGCGCCGCGGACGAAGCCGGCGTACTGCCCCAGGACTCCTGCCGGGCAAGGGAATCTGTCAGCGCCATGTCAACCTCATGGACATCCGGTCAGTGTTCAGGGAGTGGACGCCTTGTTCTCCGACGAGGACTTGCCCGATCCTGTCTGGGGCGATCCCCCCTGGGAGGCGCCAGCTGTCTTCTCGCCACTGCTGGCCGGATCCATGTCGATGCTGCCCTTGAACTTGGCCCCGTCTTCCAGGCTCATGCGCGGCGTGACAATATTGCCCCGGACATTCCCCGTGGCGGAAATAATGACCTTCTCCTTGCCGGTGATGTCGCCCTGCACTTCCCCGTCGATACGGATCAGCTTGGCGGTGATGTCGGCATGCACCTTGCCCGACTTGCCGATCACCAGCTCGTGCGAAGCAAGACTCACGGTGCCTTCGACCTTGCCCTCGATGAGCAAGTTCTCGTCACCACTGACGTCACCCTTGATGCGGATGGTCGCCCCGATCGCGGCCTTGGCCCCGCCCGAAGCCGCCGGCCGGGACTCGGCTGGTGACGGCGCGCTGGATACCGGCGTGGATGATTCGGACGATTCTCTGGATTCGTTCTTCCTGTCAAACATAGTATTCACCTGACATCATGCTTTCGAAAAGCCCTCAGCATAGGCATGTCCTGCTGTTGTGTCCAGCGTCTCGATGCGTGTTCACTTCGTAGGCCGAGCGGTCCGGCGGGTATGGGCGCGCAGGAGACGCGCGTGAATACATCCCTGTAGCGCTCGGCGCCCGCCATCCATGGCGGTCGACGCTCCTGCGCGCCCATACCCGCCGGACCGCTCTCTACCAGTCGAGGCACCCCGAACAAGGACAACCCGACCGGGAATACCACCACTAGCAGAGAGGCCCGGGGGCGGTAGTACCGTCAGGGAGCGTCGGGCGCCATGGATGGCGCACGCCGAGCCTTACAGGGATGTACTTGCAGGCGTCTCCCTGACGGTACTACCGCCCCCGGGCCTCGTGCTACGGAGTGACGAACCGATCAGTACTTCCGCCCTTTCTGGGCGGCAATCCGCAGGCGCAGCGCATTCAACTTGATGAACCCCGCCGCGTCTTTCTGATCGTAAGCGCCGGCGTCATCCTCGAACGTGGCGATGTTGGCGTCGAACAGGGAGTCCGCAGACTCGCGGCCGACCACGATCACGTTGCCCTTGTACAACTTCAGGCGCACCTTGCCGTTGACGTACTGCTGGGACTGGTCGATCAGGGCCTGCATGGCAACCCGCTCGGGGGCGAACCAGTAGCCGTTGTAGATGACCTCGGCATAACGCGGCATCAGCTCGTCCTTCAGGTGGGCGAGTTCGCGGTCCAGGGTGACGGACTCGATGGCGCGGTGGGCCTTGAGCATGATAGTGCCGCCCGGCGTTTCGTAGCAGCCGCGGGACTTCATGCCGACGTAGCGATTCTCGACGATATCCACCCGGCCGATGCCGTTGGCGCCGCCCACTTCGTTCAGTTTCGCCAGCACCGTGGCCGGACTCATTGGCTCGCCATCAATAGCGACAATGTCCCCTTTCTCGTAGGTCAGCTCCAGATAGGTGGGCTGATCGGGCGCATTTTCCGGGGAGACGGACCATAGCCACATGTCTTCTTCCGGTTCTGCACCCGGGTCTTCCAGGACGTCGCCTTCGTAGGAGATATGCAGCAGATTGGCGTCCATGGAGTACGGGGACTTCTGGCCGCGCTTCTTCTCGACCGGAATGTCATGCTCCGCACAATAGGCCAGCAGTTTGTCCCGCGAGTTCAGGTCCCACTCGCGCCAGGGGGCGATCACCTGGATGCCGGGGCTCAGCGCATAGGCGTTGAGCTCGAAACGCACCTGGTCATTGCCCTTGCCGGTGGCGCCATGGGCGATGGCGTCGGCACCGGTCTCGTGGGCAATCTCCACCAGGCGTTTGGTGATCAGCGGCCGGGCGATGGAGGTACCCAGCAGGTACTCGCCTTCATAAATGGTGTTGGCGCGGAACATCGGGTAGACAAAGTCGCGGACGAACTCCTCGCGCAAGTCATCAATGTATATCTCGCGAATGCCCATGGCCTGTGCCTTGGCGCGGGCCGGTTCCAGCTCCTCGCCCTGGCCCAGATCGGCGGTAAAGGTGACGACCTCGCACTGATAGGTTTCCATCAGCCACTTGGCGATGACCGACGTATCCAGACCACCGGAATACGCCAGCACCACTTTGTTGATGCCCGACATGTTCTGACTCCTTGCTGCTGGTGTTCTGTCCCATAAACAAGTTGCCTATCAGAACGCAGATAAGGTCCAATGACAAGGCGCATTCCGCAGGCAATGGCCGTAGCCCTTGCCAAGGGATGCAACGCGGTCAGTGGTCCTTATCTGCGTTCTGATAGGCAACTTGTTTATGGGACAGAACACTCACGGGAATAAAGGGGCGCCATTGTAGCGCCAACCGCCGAGAAATTCGACTGGAGACTGGTCTGGTCGCGGGGCTGCGGACGGGCCGGGCCGGCAGCAATGCCAGCCAGGATCAGGTAAACTGTGCGCCATTACAGAAGGATGGACACACCGCATGACGCAACAGATCACCCTGACCACACCCGATGACTGGCACCTGCACCTGCGCGACGGCGAGGCGATGGCCGATGTGGTCTCCCACAGCGCCGCCGTCTTCGACCGGGCCATCATCATGCCCAACCTCAAACCGCCGGTGGTCAGCACCGCGCAGGCCGCAGCTTACCGGCAACGGATTCTGGACGCAGTGCCCGGCGACAGTACGTTCGAGCCGCTGATGACCCTGTATCTGACCGACCGCACCACTCCCTCGGACATTTATGAAGCGGCCGCCAGCGGATTCGTCAAGGCGGTGAAGCTGTATCCGGCCGGCGCCACCACCAACTCCGACAGCGGCGTCACGAGCATGGAAGCCATCCGGCCGGCATTGCTGGCCCTGGCGGAAACCGCCATGCCGCTGCTGGTACACGGCGAAGTTACCCGGCCAGAGATCGATATCTTCGACCGCGAGGCGGTGTTTATCGAGGAAGTCCTGAAACCGCTGCGCCAGCAATACCCGTCATTGAAAATCGTGCTTGAACACATCACCACGCAGGAAGCCGTCGAGTTCGTCACTGCGGCAGGTCCGGGCATCGCCGCCACGATCACCGCCCATCACCTGCTCCATGACCGTAACGACATGCTGGTAGGCGGTATTCGCCCGCACCTGTACTGCCTGCCCATCCTGAAACGCAATCGCCACCGGCAGGCATTGCTGGAAGCGGCCACCGGCGGCGACCCGAAATTCTTCCTGGGCACCGACTCGGCACCCCATGCGCGTGGCGACAAGGAGTCAGACTGTGGCTGCGCGGGCTGCTACACGGCCCATGCCGCCCTGCCTCTCTACGCACAGGTGTTCGAGCAGGCCGGCGCTCTGGAGCGCCTGGAAGCCTTTGCCAGCCACCACGGGCCGGACTTCTACGGTTTGCCCCGCAACCGGGGCCGTATTACCCTGCAACGCACCGCCTGGACGGTCCCCGACCACTACCCTTTCGGCAACAGCCGGATCGTGCCACTGCAGGCGGGGCAACAGCTGGACTGGCAGGTCGCCAACCCGCAACCACAAGCGCACAAGGACAAGCACTGATGGCCTCACGATATGACGACTCGCCGCGCTCACTCATGACCGAGCGCTTCCGCACCTATCTGCCGGTGGTGGTCGACATCGAGTGCGGCGGCTTCAATGCGAAAACGGATGCCATCCTGGAAATCGCCGCCGTGATTCCGGGCATGGACGATGATGGCCTCCTGGCGCCGGAACAGACCTACTTCCACCGGGTGAAGCCTTTCGAAGGAGCCAACATCGAGGATGCGGCACTGAAGTTCACGGGCATCGACCCATGGCACCCGCTGCGCGTGGCGCGCAGTGAAGCGGAGGTGTTCCAGGAGATGTTCCGGATAATCCGCTCGGCGATGAAAACCAATGACTGCAAACGCGCCATTCTGGTGGCGCACAATGCACACTTCGATCATGGTTTCATCAACGCGGCGGTGGAACGGCACAATCTGAAACGCAACCCGTTCCACCCTTTCTCCAGCTTCGATACCGCCACACTGAGCGGCCTGGCCTATGGGCAGACGGTGCTGGCGCGGGCCTGCGAGGCGGCGGGCATCGACTTTGACGCCAATGAGGCGCATTCAGCGCGCTACGATGCCGAGAAAACCGCAGAGTTGTTCTGCGGTATCGTCAATCGCTGGCAGGAGCTGGGGGGCTGGCCACCGCAGTGAGCCAGCCCGGAGGGGAGCAGGCCGCTCAGCCGGCCGGCTGTTCGTCCTTTGCATTGTCGACCGCTTGCTGCAGCTCACCTTTCTCGTGCATATCCACGATGATGTCGCAGCCGCCCACCAGTTCACCGTCAATCCACAATTGCGGGAAGGTCGGCCAGTTGGCCACTTTGGGCAGTGTGGCGCGCACGTCCGGGTTGGCCAGCACATCGACATAGGCAAAGCGCTTGCCGCAGCCCATCAGACACTGCACGACCTGGGCCGAGAACCCGCACTGGGGCGCTTCGGGCGAGCCCTTCATGTACAACAGGATGCTGTTGTTCTGGATCTGTTCGCGGATGGTGTCTTCAATGCTGCTCATGGTATTGCCTCTATAGACCTGTAAGGTGTCAGCGCCTTGGTCCGGCGCGCTTCGTGATAACCGGGCCGCTATTCTACGGAACGGGCTGGCGGCTGTGCAACCGGAGCCTGATTGCCCGGCTGGAACAGTTGATATACCATAGCTCGTTTTATTGGAGAGCAGTGACATGGCCACCCGGCATTTCCTGACCCTGCTGGACCTGTCCCCGGACGAGTTGCAGCAGATCATCAAACGCGCCGTGGCGCTGAAGAAAAGCCCTGATCTGCGCGAGGACTCACTGCACCGCAAGACCCTGGGCATGATCTTCGAGAAGTCCTCGACCCGCACTCGGGTGTCTTTCGAAGTCGCCATGACACAACTGGGTGGCAATGCCATCTTCCTCTCCCCCGCCGACACCCAACTGGGCCGGGGCGAGCCGGTGGAAGACAGTGCACGGGTGATCTCCCGCATGGTCGACGTGATCATGGTGCGTACCTTCGAGCACCAGAAGCTGGAGCGTTTCGCCGAATACTCCCGGGTGCCGGTGATCAATGCCCTGACCGACGACTACCACCCCTGTCAGCTGCTGGCCGACATGCAGACCTTCTACGAGCACCGTGGCGACATTGCCGGGCGCACCGTGGCCTGGGTCGGCGACGGCCACAACATGTGCCATTCCTACATCAATGCCGCCCGCCAGTTCGACTTCCACCTGCGGGTAGCCTGCCCCGAGGGCTTTGACCCCCGCCCCGACCTGGTGGAAGCCAACAGCGACCGCGTCACCATCGTGCGTGATCCGCGCGAAGCGGTGCGCGACGCAGCGCTGGTGGTGACCGATGTGTGGGCTTCCATGGGGCAGGAAGAAGAGGAAGACAAGCGGCTGGCCCGCTTCGAGGGCTTCCAGGTCAACCGAGAGCTGATGGCCCTGGCCGCTGATGACGCGCTGTTCATGCACTGCCTGCCGGCGCACCGGGGCGAGGAGGTCTCGGCCGAGGTCATTGATGCGCCGGACAGTGTGGTCTGGGATGAGGCGGAGAACCGGTTGCATGCTCAGAAGGCTTTGCTGGAGTTTCTCTGCGGGTGATGGGTTGTGTGGTGTAGCGGCGGAGGCTTCCAGGCTGGCGCGTTTCCGCGCCAGCCTGGAAAAACCGGGACGGAAAAACCGGGACAGTCCCGGTTTTTGGTGACCGGTACTGGCACCGGTAGCAAATGAACCGCCAGACTCTCCGCGACATCCTTCTCCCAGCGGTCCCTGCAGGCGGCACTCCCCGGTAGTGTTGGCAATTCCCTGATGGAGAAACAGGCCTTTCAGCAGGCAGGAACGTGCAAGGGCGGAGGAGGTTCCACTGCAGTGCTGCCTGCCGATCCGGTCGCGACTCGGGCCGGGAAGCGCTTCATAGCTGGCGGGGATGAGCATTCTCCGACAACGGTGTGTTATGAGCGGACAAATTCGAAGAACGGCCCGTAATCATGCCTGTCCGCAGTATGAAGCGCGTCAATGTATCTCCGTCGCGTCTCGTTGGCATCCACCAGGTTGGCCTGGCCCCAGCTAAACCGCTCACTGCCCAGACTGACCAGTAACAAATCCGCTGCAATACGCGAATGACGGCCATTGCCATTGGGGAATGGATGAATCCGCACCAGCCGATGTGAAAACCGCGCCGCGATTTCATCAGGCTCATAAGTATTGTGGTCCACCCAATACCGGCAGTCCTCAAGAAGCTGTCGCAAATCCATACTGATGCGGTAGGCCTGGACACCGATATTGCGCTCGGACTGGCGAAATTTACCAGCCCAGCGCCAGACATTGCCGAACATCCGCTTGTGAAGTGATTTCAGAAAGTCTTCAGCAAGCACATTGCGCTTCCGATTGAATGCCCACGTCTCGGCCTCCAGAATATTGCGCTGTTCAGCCTCGTTCAACTCGGAACGCAATGTGATATAGGACGGAATAAGCTGCTGCCTTTCCTCTTCCGTCAGCGGAGTTGCGTCCTCGTTTTCTTCGGCGAGGGGGTCATTCATGGCTTTCCTTCCATAGCTCCGAGCCAGCCTTCTCGGCGATCTGCCGTACCAGTTGCTCGAACTGCTCCTTTTCGTCTTCATGGGAAACGGATTGCGCTTCGAGCACCATGTGATGGCCGGTAACAGAGAGACGCCTGCGCGCAACCCGGCGCGCGCGCTCCAACACCAGCTCTTGCAGCGGCTTTCTGGGCACGAAGGCGTAGACCAGTTTGCAGTCCAACGCATGCGCCGCCCGTTCAAGCGTATCCAGGGTGATCGCGCCTTCCTTCTCGCCCCTCTCGACTTCCACGGCGCGCGGCTGACTGAAGCCCATACGCCCGGCAAACTGGGCCGTTGTCATCCCCAGAGCCTCACGGATGGCCTTGATCCAGCCGCGCGGGGGGCGCGCCAGCGCGTCACTGCTTCGCAGTGCGTCCAGGCGTTTATCCAGTTGCTTGCGTGCCTGGGCACGATCTGATGGGCGCATTTTAATAACCTTTTCACTATTATATATTGCATAGATAATATGTTATTCATTATTATTTTTCAACTTATATATAAGTTTATCCATATTTTACAGAAGAATTGTTATCAGCCTGCTGGCAAGCGTAGTGACTTGAGGGTATCTCTCTATTGATACCGTAAAGTTCAGCATCCTGCAGCGCGCAGCAAACGAACCGCCGGACTCTCCGCGACATCCCTCTCCCAGCTATCCCGGGAGGCGGCGCTCCCCGGTAGTGTTGGCACTTCCCTGATGGAGAAGCAAACCTTTCAGCAGGCAGAATCGTGCAAGGACGGAGGAGGTTCCAGGCTGGCGCGGTAACGCGCCAGAATGGAAGCCTCTTCCGTCATACCACTACCCCGTCCCGCCGTCGCCTTTTGAACGTCCGATAACCACGAAGCCGCCTGTAGCGCGCCTCTCCGGTGACCACAAGATGTAGTTGCCGCCCTTCCGTTTTATCCACAATCTTTTCCACAGGATACACACAACAAAAAACCTTGCACTGGGGATAAAACAACACTATCTTGTGTCCAATCCTTGAAAACAGACTATATATAGTGTGAACTCCATCATATAACAAGGGTCATACATTGACAGAACACCGCGAAACCGGCGCAGTGGACGGAGTATGGGAAGTATGGAGTGACACTGCTGAATTCTGAGCGAACAAAAACGCGAACAAAAAACGCGAACAAAAAACGACAGGACCTTCAAAATAACGATCACGGAGACCGTCATGCAAACCGACCTACACCGCACTGCAGACAACCCTGCTTCCCCGTCCCGTAGCGGATACGAAGAACCGAAACCGGCCAGCGCCCCCGGCCAGATCCGCGTCATCAAACGCAATGGCGCCCTGGTGCCCTACGATGAATCGAAGATCGTGGTCGCCATCACCAAGGCCTATCTGGCCGTGGAAGGCGGCTCGGCCGCAGCGTCGTCGCGCATCCGCGAGACCGTGGCCAAGATGGGCCAGCAGATCACCACCATCTTCGAGCGGCGCATGCCCTCGGGCGGCACCATTCACATCGAGGAGATCCAGGACCAGGTGGAACTGGCCCTGATGCGCACCGGTGAGCAGAAAGTGGCGCGCTCCTATGTGCTGTACCGCGAGGAGCACGCGCGCCAGCGTGAGCAGCAGCGCGCGCAGGAACAGCAGGACAGTGACATCCAGGTCACCCTGCCCGACGGCAGCCTGGCCCCGCTGGACACCCACCGCCTGCGCACCGTCATCGACGAGGCCTGCCAGGGGCTGGAAGCGGTCTCCGCCGACGCCATCTACGAGGAAACGCTGAAGAATCTCTATCCGGGCGTGACCCTGGACGATGTGCGCACCTCGGCCGTGATGACCGCCCGCACCCTGGTCGAGCAGGACCCGAACTACTCTTACGTCACCGCGCGCCTGCTGCTGGATACGCTGCGCAGCGAGGCACTGGGCTTCCTGGGCATCACCGATGCCGCCACGCAGAGCGAGATGAACTACCGTTATCCGCAGGCGCTGAAGGCCTACATCGAGAAAGGCGCGGAACTGGAGCTGTTGTCCCCGCACCTGCTCGAGTACGACCTGGACGTGCTGGGCGATGCCCTGAAAGGCGAGCGGGATACCCAGTTCACCTACCTGGGCCTGCAGACCCTGTATGACCGCTACTTCATCCACAGCGAGGATGTGCGCTTCGAGCTGCCGCAGATCTTCTTCATGCGCGTGGCCATGGGCCTGGCGACCAACGAGGAGAACCGCGAGGCCCGGGCCATCGAATTCTATGACCTGATCTCCAGCTTCGACTACATGGTTTCCACGCCGCAGCTGTTCAACTCCGGCACCCTGCGCCCGCAGCTCTCGTCCTGCTTCCTGACTACGGTGGCCGACGACCTGCACGGCATCTATGGCGCCATCAAGGACAACGCCATGCTGTCCAAATGGGCTGGTGGCCTGGGCAACGACTGGACCCCGGTACGCGCGCTGGGCGCCCACATCAAGGGCACCAATGGCAAGTCCCAGGGCATCGTGCCCTTCCTCAAGGTGGTCAACGACACCGCCGTGGCCGTCAACCAGGGCGGCAAGCGCAAGGGCGCCGTGTGTTCCTACCTGGAGAGCTGGCACCTGGACATCGAGGAGTTCCTGGAACTGCGCAAGAACACCGGCGACGACCGCCGCCGCACCCATGACATGAACACCGCCAACTGGATCCCGGACCTGTTCATGAAGCGGGTGTTCGAGGACGGCGAGTGGACCCTGTTCTCTCCCAACAACGTGCCGGAACTGCACGATCTGCACGGCAAGGCCTTCGAAGACAAGTACATGGAGTACGAGCGCAAGGCCGCCGCCGGACAGATGGAGATCTACAAGACGGTGCGCGCCAAGGACCTGTGGCGCAAGATGCTGTCCATGCTGTTCGAGACCGGTCATCCGTGGATCACGTTCAAGGATGCCTGCAACGTGCGCTCGCCGCAGCAGCACGCCGGCACCATCCACTCCTCCAACCTGTGCACGGAGATCACGCTGAACACCAGTGCGGACGAGATCGCGGTCTGCAACCTGGGCTCGATCAACATGGTCAATCACGTCACAGAGGACGGCGTCGACAACACGAAGCTGGAGAAGACCATCCGCACCGCCGTGCGCATGCTGGACAACGTCATCGACATCAACTACTACTCGGTACCGCAGGCGGAGAACTCCAACCTCAAGCACCGTCCGGTGGGCATGGGCATCATGGGCTTCCAGGACGCACTGTACGCACAGCGCATCCCCTACGCCTCGGAAGGCGCCGTGCAGTTTGCCGACCAGTCCATGGAGGCGATCAGCTACTACGCCATCCAGGCCTCCACCGAGCTGGCCGAGGAACGCGGCACCTACCAGAGCTACAAGGGCTCGCTGTGGGACCAGGGCATCCTGCCCATCGACTCGCTGAATATGTTGCAGGCGGCACGTGGTGATGACTACCTGGAGGTGGACATGACGCAGACCCTGGACTGGGACAGTCTGCGCCAGCGCGTGCAGCAGGTCGGCATGCGTAACTCCAATGTGCTGGCCATCGCGCCGACGGCGACCATCGCCAACATCAGCGGCGTCTCGCAGTCCATTGAACCGACGTACCAGAACCTGTATGTCAAGTCCAACCTGTCCGGCGAGTTCACCGTGGTCAACCCCTACCTGATCCGCGACCTGAAGGCACTGGGTCTGTGGGACAACGTGATGGTCAACGACCTCAAGTACTACGACGGCAGCGTGCAGCCGATCGACCGCATCCCGCAGCATATCAAGGACCTGTACGCCACGGCCTTCGAGGTGGAACCGCGCTGGATCGTGGACGCCGCCAGCCGCCGTCAGAAGTGGATCGACCAGGCGCAGTCACTGAACCTGTACGTGGCCGGCGCCGACGGCAAGAAACTGGACATCATGTACCGCATGGCCTGGCTGCGCGGCCTGAAGACCACGTATTACCTGCGTTCGCTGGCGGCCACGTCCACGGAGAAGTCGACGATCTCCGACAGCAGCCTGAACAAGGTATCCAGCGGGCCGGCACCAGTGCCGGAGGCCTGCTCCATCGACGACCCTGACTGTGAAGCCTGTCAGTAATCGCATACACGGATAACAAGACGGAGGAAGACATGCTTTCCTGGGACGATTTCTACAAACCCGAAGAGGCCGGCCAGCCAGCGCGCCGTGACAACGACGCCGCTGCGGCCGCTGCCCGGCAATCGGCTGCCGAACAACAGCCGGAACCGGCGGCACAGCCTGCGCCGGCAGCCGCACAACCGGCCGCTGCGCAGCCGCGCACGACACCGGCCACCGCTTCCCCGAATGCGGTGGCACCCGATCAGACCGAGCAGGCCATCAGCCGGGCCGCCGAGGAAATGGCCCGCCAAAATGGCGGCGCGGCCGCATCCGCCTCTCCCGGACCGGCTGCCTCCATGGATGAGGAAGTGCCCGCAGAAGAGGTCAACAACGAAGTGCTTCAGCAAGCCATCGAGGGGCTGCAGGACCTTGACGTGACTGCGGGCGAGGAAGAGCTGGGCGAGTGGACCGACCGGGTCAGCGTGGACGACAAGCGCATGATCAACTGCCGCGCCGACCTCAACCAGCTCGTGCCCTTCAAGTACGACTGGGCCTGGCAGAAGTACCTGGACGGCTGTGCGAACCACTGGATGCCCCAGGAAGTCAACATGAACGCGGACATCGCGTTGTGGAAAAGCCGTGAAGGCCTGACTGCCGATGAGCGCCTGATCGTCAAGCGCAACCTGGGCTTCTTCTCCACGGCCGACTCGCTGGTGGCCAATAACCTGGTGCTGGCCATCTACCGCCTGATCACCAACCCCGAGTGCCGCCAGTACATCCTGCGCCAGGCTTTCGAGGAAGCGATACACACCCATGCCTACCAGTACTGCATCGAGTCGCTGGGCATGGACGAAGGCGAGATCTTCAACATGTACCACGAGATCCCGTCGGTGGCCAAGAAAGCCTCCTGGGGCCTGAAGTACACGAAGGAGCTGAGTGATCCGAACTTCACCACCGGCACGCTCGAGACGGACAAGGCGCTGCTCAAGAACCTGATCGCGTTCTACTGCTGCCTGGAAGGCATTTTCTTCTACTGCGGTTTCTCGCAGATCCTGTCCATGGGCCGGCGCAACAAGATGACCGGCACCTCCGAGCAGTTCCAGTACATCCTGCGCGACGAGTCCATGCACCTGAACTTCGGCATCGACATGATCAACCAGATCAAGCTGGAAGATCCCCGGTTGTGGGACGACCAGATGCGCCAGGACGCCACGCAGATGATCCTGGAAGCCACGCAACTGGAGATCGAATACGCCCGCGACACCATGCCGCGCGGCGTGCTGGGCATGAATGCGGTGATGATGGAAGAGTACCTGCAGTTCATCGCCAACCGCCGCCTGGCCCAGATCGGCCTGCCGGAGCAGTTCAGAGGGGTCAAGAATCCCTTCCCGTGGATGAGCGAGATCATGGACCTGCGCAAGGAGAAGAATTTCTTCGAGACGCGTGTGATCGAGTACCAGACGGGGGGCGCCCTGAGCTGGGACTGAGAGCCCGGCTCACCTGGCCCGAGCAGCAGGCGGGGAAGGGAGCGGGCAACGCACTCAGGATCGGCCATTGTCCGGGCCGGAAAATCGGACTCCCAGGCGATCGGCGAGGGACCGCCGATCGTTCTGTCCGTGTCTATCCGATTTTCCGGCCCGGCCAAAACATGGCCTGATTGATCCTGAGTACGTTGCCCGCTCCCTTCCCCGCCTGCTGCTCTCCCACCTGTAGACTGTTCCGGTCCCGGCCAAAGGACAGTCATGCACTGCCCCGGAAAAACTGGCTGCCGCAACTACGGACAGAGAGTCTGGCGTGGGCGGTACCCCTGCGCAGGAGCGTCGGGCGCCAGGGATGGCGCACGCCGAGCCCCCCATGGATGGGTTCACGGGCGTCTCCTGAGCAGGGGTACCGCCCACGCCAGACTCGTGCTACGAAGTGCACCAAAGCGAAACACTTGCCCGAACAAAGATGGTTGTTCTAGTATCGGGAGAAGCCAACCCGAACGGAGGGCGCCACCATGTTCTGGGAGAGGCAGTTCAACTCGTTTGTGGATGGTCTGCGCCAGCACCGGATCCCTGTTCAGATCCAGCTGTGGAACGGCCAGTCCTTTGAGCTCTCTGACCGCTCCCGAGTGCGCATCCGTGTGCCCGGCACCCCGGCGCTGCGCTACCTGCTAAACCCCTCGCTGGACCGCCTGGCCGAAGCGTATGTGGAAGGCCACCTCCAGGTCGACGGGAAGCTGGAGGACATCATCGACGTGGCCACCCGCATCGCCACGCATGCCGACCATGACAAGAAACACCGCCGGCGAGTGCCGCTTGTCAGTCGGCACAGCCGCAAGGTCGATGCCGAGGCGATCCGCTATCACTATGATGTCTCCAACGACTTCTACCGCCAGTGGCTGGATGACAACATGGTTTACTCCTGCGGTTACTTCCGGGACACCACCGACAGTCTTGAGCAGGCGCAGCTGCAGAAGATCGACCATATTCTCAACAAGCTGCGCATCCGCCCCGGCGACCGGCTGCTGGACATCGGTTGCGGATGGGGAACACTGGCCATCCGGGCTGCGGAACAATACGGCGCAAAAGTGCTGGGCGTGACCCTCTCCCGGAACCAGTACGATCTGGCCCGCGAGCGGGTTGCTGAAGCGGGCCTGGAAGATCGCTGCGACATCCAGCTGGAGGACTACCGGGATGTGAGGGGCCGCTTCGACCGCATCACCAGCGTGGGCATGTTCTAGCACGTCGGCCTCAATTACCTGGAGGACTACTTCCGCCGTGTTCACGACCTGCTGGCACCCGATGGCGCGGCCATGAACCATGGCATCACCTCCGCCGACCCGGAGTCACGAAATACCCGGCTGGGCGGCGGGGAATTCATCAACCGCTACGTATTCCCGCACGGCGAGCTGCCCCATATCAGCCTGGCGCTGAAGACCCTGAGCACGGCCGGACTGGAGGCGATGGATATCGAGAACCTGCGCCCCCATTACGCCCTCACCCTGGACCACTGGGCAGCCCGGTTCGAGAATGCGGGTGACCGCCTGCGCGAGATGACCGACGACAAGACCTGGCGGATCTGGCGCATCTACCTGGCGGGCTGCGCACATGGCTTCCGCCAGCACTGGGTGGCCTTGCACCAGATCCTGGTGGTGCGCTCCGGCAGCCGTCACTGGCCCCTCACCAGGGACTATATGTACCGGTGAGCCGATGTACTTCGTAGCCCGAGCCGTGGGGGCGATTCTCTGCTGGCACATCCCGCAACATCCGGTGCATTCGATGAAACCTCACGCAGATCAATACAAAATGGCTGACCCGTTGAGTTTCCACCAGACCTCCATCAACAATCGCTATATCCGGCAGTCCGGCCGACGAATACCTCTGTCAGAGATCCAGGCGGGTGGTGATGCCGCTCAGAAGCGTCGGGCGCCATGGATGGCGCACGCCGAGCCCCCCATGGACGGGTTCACGGGCGTCTTCTGAGTGGCATCACCACCCGCCTGGATCGGGCCAAGAAGCATCACGAAGTGGACTGGCACCCGGAAAAAACGATACGATAGGACTTCATCAGAGACTGACGAGTCGCCATACAAGATGATACCGCTCAAGAGGCCCATGAACCCGACCAGCCCCACCCGACTCTCCGACCACACCAGCCAATACGAACAGGATGATTTCATTGTCGAAATCTCGTTTTTCGACGAATTTGACGAGGACGACGAAAACGAGCTGTTCCGTGAATCCCACGAAAAGCCGCTGCTGCATTAGGAACAGACTGTGACTGCGGCTGCAGATACGGCGGCTATCGTGCTGGCGGCCGGATATGGCAGCCGGTTCGGTGGCGACAAGCAGCTGGCCCGTCTGCCCGGCGGTATGCTGTTGCTGGAACAGACCCTGGGCCGCCTGCAACAGGCCACCGGTCACATCCTGCTGGTCACCCGCCAGAACCTGCGCGACCCGTTGATTCAGGCCATACCCGGTCTGGAGCAGCAGGCTCGCATTGTCGTGAGTCCGGATGCCGACCGGGGCATGGGACACTCCCTGGCGGCCGGCATCGCGGCGCTGGCGCCGGAAACGCAGGGCTGCCTGATCTGTCTGGGTGACATGCCCTGGATCAAGCCCGACACCTACCGCCTTTTACTGGACACACTGCGCAGCGATGGCATACTGATACCCGCCTTCGAGGGCCGCAGCGGTCACCCCGTGGGGTTCGGGCGGCGATTCTTTGACGAACTGCTGCAATGCCACGGCGACGAAGGAGCCCGGCGGGTGATTCGCCAGCACCCTGCCGCCTGTGTGACACTGGCCGTCCCTGATGAGGGCATCCTCCTGGATGTCGACACGACGGCTGATCTGGACCAGAAGCGACCGGACTGAAGAACCGGCAGCACTGAACGGAGAACCCCATAACGCATGCGCAACACTTTCGTGATCGTCACCGTACTGGTCATCGCCCTGATCGCCGCAATGGGCCTGCAATGGCCGCTACTGTGGTGGCTGCTGCTCCCCGTCCTGCCGCTGGCCGCCATGGGCGTGCAGGACATGATGCAATCGCGTCATTCCATCCGTCGCAACTTCCCGCTGATCGGCCGGGGCCGCTGGGTCATGGAGAAGCTTCGCCCCTACATCCGCCAGTATTTCATCGAATCGGACACGGACGGGGCGCCGATCAGCCGCATGTATCGCAACATCGTCTATCAGCGGGCCAAGACCGCCATGGAAAGCGTCGCCTTCGGCAGCCGCGTCGATACCTACCGGAGTGGCTATGAATGGATTGGCCATTCGCTGGGAGCCATTGACGTCGCTGATGTCGCCGAACTGCGTGTCACCATCGGCGGTCCGCAGTGCCGCCACCCCTACAACGCCAGTATCCTGAACATCTCGGCGATGAGTTATGGCGCGCTCAGCCCCAATGCCATCCTGGCGATGAACCAGGGAGCGAAAATCGGCGGCTTTGCCCAGAACACGGGGGAAGGCGGCATCAGCGAGTTCCACCTGCGCCACGGCGGCGACCTGATCTGGCAGATCGGTACCGGCTATTTCGGCTGCCGGAATGAGAAGGGCGGCTTCTCCGAAGAGGCTTTCCGCGAACGTGCTGCGCTGGATGCGGTGAAAATGATCGAGATCAAGCTCTCGCAAGGCGCCAAACCGGGCCACGGCGGCATACTGCCGGCTGAGAAGAACACACCCGCCATCGCCGCCGCACGCGGTGTGGCTCCGGGTGTACAGATCAATTCCCCTCCGGGTCATAGTGCCTTTGACTCGCCACGCGGTTTGATGGCGTTCATCGAGCAGCTGCGTGAGCTGTCCGGTGGCAAACCGGTCGGCTTCAAACTGGCCATCGGCCGGGAAAGTGAATTCATGGCCATCTGCAAGGCCATGGTCGCCACCGGCATCCGTCCCGACTTCATCACCGTGGATGGCTCCGAGGGCGGCACCGGCGCGGCGCCACTGGAATACGCCAATTCCGTGGGCATGCCGCTGCGGGACGCCCTGGCACTGGTGGACAACTGCCTGATCGGTTTCGGCGTGCGAGGCAGCATCAAGGTCATCGCCTCCGGCAAGATCTTCACCGGCTTCCATCTGGTCAAGCATCTGGCGCTGGGCGCGGACCTGTGCAACAGCGGACGCGGCATGATGCTGGCCAGCGGCTGCGTACACTCCCTGACCTGCAACAGCAACCATTGCCCCAGCGGAGTGGCCACACAGAACCCGGCACTGTACGGAGGACTGGTAGTCAGCGATAAAGCGCCACGTGTCGCCCGTTTTCATGAGCGCACCATCCATGCGACCGCTGACCTGATCGCCTCGGCCGGACTGCACCACACCAACGAGCTCAACCGCACACATATCTTCCGGCGTATCAATCAGAACGAGATCCGCCGTTACGATGAGGTCTTCCCGTACGTGCGCCGGAATGCACTGCTTGGCGATGAAATCCCTGAGCGGTATACCATGCACATGCACGAGGCTGATGCGGATCAGTTCACTCCCCGGCGTTGCCTGACCCGCATGAAGTCGGACTACCTGGAGACCATGGAGCACCATGAGGGCAATGAGGAGGCGATCGGCCATGAACTGCGCAGTCCCTGAAGCGGATCGCCCTGGCCCGTTTTTCCGGGCCGCTGTCGCGATGTGTTATGCGCTGCTGCTGGCACCGATGGCGCAGGCTCAACCTGATGCGGTACGTGACGCAATGGACGACCCGGCCAACCCGCTGGTACGTGTTGACACCGCGCGGGGCCAGTTCACCGTGGAGCTGTACCCGGAAGCGGCGCCCGCCTCGGTGGAATGGTTTCTGGCCGTGGCCGAATCGTATGCGGGGCAGACCTTCAGCCGGATCCTGCCCGGGGTATTGATCCAGAGCAGCGGACCGGCGAACAACGAATTGCCAGCCCCGCTGGCGGACCGGGCCCCGGCCCCGGAGGTCAACGCCACCATCCTGGGCCTGGAGCAGCAGCCGCTGCTCAATCCGGACGGCAGCCTGCACGCCTGGTTGAACATCACGGACCGACAGCAGCTGGAAGAACGTATCCTGACCCCCCTGTACCGGGACATGGGGATCCCGGACCGGGAAGCGCTGGCGGTGCGCAGCGACGAAGTGACCGAGCGGCTGCAGAACAGTACGGTGGCCGATGCCTACCGGCGCCAGGGGTACCGTTTTGACGACGAGCTGCCCTCACGGCCACCCCGCAGCGGCAGTGTGCTGCTGCTCGCGGAGTCCCCGGAGCGCAGCAGCCCCACCATCGCCGTCACTCTGACCGAGGCACATTGGCTGCGCGGCCAGCACACCGTCATAGGACAGGTGGTGGACGGCATGTCGGTGGTCCGTGTGCTGGGCAGTCAGCCGCGGCGCAGCACACCGCCGGCCACCATCTACCGGATAGAGACAGACCTCGAGGAGGACGGATCATGAGTAAAAGGAAAAACCATGCACCACGGCGCAAGCGCAAGCAGCAACTGGCCGCGACCAGCGTCATGCCGCTGTGCCTGACCGCCGGCTTTTTCCTGGGCTTCGGGCTCGGAGCGCTGATGCAGGAGCTTCTTCTGGTCATCGGCATCGGCCTGCTGGCGGGCGCGGTGGTCGGCTACCTGATCGACCGCCGCAATGGCATCGCCTATACCCGCAGGGATTCACGCTGAGGCAAATATCTCGCGCCGGAACGGCGGCAGGGAATCCAGGATGGCCCTTCCGTAGCGCCGCGTGATGATACGCTCGTCGAACAGCGTGATACAGCCCTTGTCCGACTCGCTACGCAGCAGCCGCCCGCTGGCCTGCACCAGCCGCAGCGCGGCCTCCGGAACGGACAGGGTCATGAACGGATTGCGGCCCTGCTGTTCCAGCCACTGGGCCAGCGTGCCCTCGATGGGGTCATCCGGCACCGCAAACGGCAGCTTGGCGATCAGGACATGCTCGCAATACTTGCCGGGCAGGTCCACTCCCTCCGCAAAACTGGCCAGGCCGAAAATCACACTGGCTTCGCCACGATCAACCCGCTCCCGGTGAAAGCGGACCAACTGGCTCTTCTGGTAATCATCCTGGCACAGCACGATGTCCCGCCACTCGGCCGGCAAGCCGTCCAGCACCTCATTCATCTGGCGGCGTGAACTGAACAGCACCAGCGAAGCTTCCGGGCGCTGAATGCAGTCGGGCAGCAGGCGGATGATGGCGGCGGTATGAGCGGCGGTGTCGCCGGGCTCGCAGCCCATCTTCGGCACTACGAAGCGGGCGTTCTCCTGGTAGTTGAACGGGCTGGCGATGCGGTGGTAAACCGTGTGTTCGGGCAGCCCGGCGCGCATGGCCAGCACCTCGAAGTTGCCCAGTGCGGACAGCGTGGCCGAGGTCAGTACCGCCCCGCCGCAGCGCTCCCACAACGTGTCCTTCAGGGTATTGGCCGCCAGTACCGGACTGCAGGCCAGCTGGATGTCCGGGTCGCCGGTCTGGCCTTGCTCGATGACCGTCAGCCAGCGTGCCCAGGGTGCCGGTCCCTCCGGGTCCTGGCGCGAGAAATGATGCCACAGCCGGCGTGTACCCTCGGCACGGCTCGCCATGCCCCCGATCAGAGGAAACCAGCGTTCGGCCTGCTGCCGCGCCGGCAGGTTGTCGGCGACTTCCATGTCGCGGCGCAGCTCGGCAGTGACATCGGACAACTGTGCTTCCAGCCGCGCGAAGCCCTGTCCCAGGCTGCCGGCCAGTTCCCGCAATTCCTCCGGAATCCGGCCCAGCTCGAAGGTGTGCCGCAGGCTGCCTTCTGCACTGGCCGCGCGCTGTTCAGCGACCTGCTCGAACAGGGGCAGCACACCGCCGAGTTCCTCCTCCAGGCTGGTCAGTTGCCGCACTGTCGATGAGGTGTCATGGCGCGCCGCAGCCTGACCGGCCAGAGCCGGATCGCTGGCCATCTTCGTGAGCGCCTTGCGGCAGGACGACAACCACTGCAGCGAACCACGCAACATGGTGGTGCAGGCAAAGTGCTGGTTGGTCTTGGCCGGCAGGTGATGGGCTTCGTCAAAAATGTAGATGGTCTCTTCCGGTTCCGGCAGAATGGCGCCGCCGCCCAGGGCGAGATCGACCAGCACCAGGTCATGGTTGGCGATCACACAGTCCACCTTGCGCACCTCGTCGCGGGCACGGTAGAAACAGCAGTTGCTGTAGTGACTGCACTTCTGGCCGGCGCACTGCCCCGGCTCCACGGTCACAGGGCGCCAGTCGGCATCGCTGACAATGCCGTCCCAGGCGTCGCGGTCCCCGTCCCAGCGGCCGCTGCCCACCGCCTCCAGCATCTCCTCGTACAGGGCGCGGTTGCCGGCGCTCTGCTCCGGCGTCTCCAGCACATCGCCGAACAGCTCCTCCATGGCCTGCTGGCTGGCGTTGTCCTGCAGCATCACATCCAGTCGCGACAGGCACAGGTAGCGCCCTCGCCCCTTGGCCAGGGTATAGGTGAAATCCAGGTCCGTGTGGCGCAGGATGTCCGGCAGGTCCTTGTAGAGGATCTGCTCCTGCAGGGCCACGGTGGCGGTAGCCAGCACGACCTTGTAGCCCAGATGCTGCGCCAGTGGCAGCGTGCCGAGCATATAGGCCAGCGTCTTGCCGGTGCCGGTGCCGGCCTCCACGACACAGACCGGACCCGGGAGGGTGGCGCCGTCCGTCTCCTCCGCAATATCGGAGCCGGCTGCGGCTTCAGCGGCCTCGGCTTTTTCGCTGGCAGGTGGCGCCTCGGCCAGTGCCCTGGCAATCTCGGCGATCATCAGGCGCTGACCATAACGGGGTGTCAGGGACTGTGCTTCCTGGATCTGGCGGTAGGCTTGCTGGATCCGGTTCTTGAGCGGTTCGGGTAACATGCTTTGATTATAGCAGCTGTCTGCTATGATACGGGCTGCGCAGTAAAGACACAGGATACCGATTTCATGACTGCAGCCGGAGAGCAATCCGAGGATCAGGCCGGACAGACAATCACCGAGCCCGCCCGCCCGAAGGAAACCGACAAAACGCAGGAACCATCCGCCAGCACTCCTTTTTCCGATCAGGAGACACCGGAACAGCCCTCTGCGACGGAGCCCTCTGAGGCGGAGCCTTCGCCTGAGCCGTCTCAGGAGCCTTCCACAGCGGCAACTCCGTCAGAGCCAGTCCCCGAGCAGGCCCCCGAGCAGAGCACCCCTTCCCTCCCGTTCCCGGATGAGGAGAAAAAGGCCCTGATCGAGGCCATGACTGCGCTCAAGGACAGTGAAATGCATCTGGCCACGCGGGCGCGGCGCATCCGGACCCTGCAGGAAACCTGGCATTCCCACGGTACACCGGATGAAGCCGATCCGCTCTGGCAGCAGTTCAATGAACTGGGCCGGGAAGCGTTCGAGCCGTGCAAGACCTACTTCCAGGAACGCAAGAAGTTGATGCGCACCAACCTGGCAGAGCGCAAGCAGATCTGCGAACAGCTGGAAGCCTGGGTGGCCGCACTGGATAACGAGAAGGACGCGGACATCGGCGAGGTCAACCGCCTGGAGAAACAGGCCCGGGATCAGTGGAGAAAATACGCCCCGGTGCCCCAGAAACAGGTCGCGGCCCTGCAAGGGCGTTTCAACGAGGTGCTGAAGGCCCTGCGCGCGGCACGCCGCAAGACCCTTCAGGCACACGCGGCGCGCAAGAAACAACTGGTGGAGCAGGCCGCCGCCCTGCTGGAAGCCGAAGACCTGCCAGCCGCGCTGAACGAGGCCAAGAGGCTGCAGAAAGAATGGAAACAGGTCGGTCCGGCGCCGCACAAGGATGAACGCACTCTCTGGGAGACGTTCCGCAAACACTGCGACGCGCTGTTCGCGCGCCGGCCGCCACCCTCCGCCAAAGCGGGCCAGAAACGTGGCCCGGCGGGTGGCAAGGGCAAGCCCGGGCCCGGCAATGCGGGCCGTCCGCCGGCGCCGCGCATCGGCAAGAAACAGCAGACATTGATCGATACCCTGATGCCGGCAGCCAGGCTGCTACGCGAAGCCGAGGAACAGAATCTGTCCGGCCAGGCACCCGATACCGATGCCCTGCGCCAGCAATGGGAAGCCATCGAACTGCCTTCGGGAGCGGAGCAAGCCGCCGCGCTGCGGCAGCGCTTTGAACAGCTGACCAGTGATGCCGCCTCCGCCGAAACCCTGCAGCAGGCCGCCCGCGACAACGCCGACCGGGCCCGTGCCCTGTGCATCGAACTGGAAATCCAGGCAGGTCTTGACTCCCCGGCGGAGGACAAGGCACTGCGCATGCAGCGCCAGCTGGAACATCTCAAGCAGGGGCTGGGTCAGGGCCTGGCCGATGCGGCTACCCGTTCACAGCGTCTGGGCGAAACCATGACCGCGCTGCTATGCATGGGACCGCTGAGCACGAAGGACCGCAAAGCCTTCGAACAGCGACTGCAACGCATCCGCTGAACGATCCGGCCGCCTCAGTCCGGCCGGGCGCCAGTGCCCGGCTGGTCTTCTCCGGGCTCGGCGAACGGATCCGAATCCTGGTCCGCACGGCGGCTGATCACGGGATTGGCGTACATTTTCAGCATATACGGCCGCAGCGCCGGCGGCACCGCCGCCAGACGCTCCTCGAACCGCTGCCGGCTATCGGCTCCGATCTCCCACTCCGGCATGGCCTGTAGCGCGGGAACCGCCTGCGGCTCGCTCTCCACCAGCTTCTCCAGCCCCAGCCGGTTGGTGCCCTGCAGACGGTATTCGCGGATGAGCTGCCGGTCGATCTGCTGCGCCACTTCCTCTGCATCATCGCTGATATCCGTCAGCGGCGTGCCAAATGCCACATGCACATGGCCTTTGAAACCGATCATGCCGGTAACGATGCTGTGGATATCGCTGTTCTCGTCTTTCTCGTACGTGCCGGTTATCTCTTTCTGGTACAGCTCCTCGGCCTTGAGCGCATCGCAGGGATCGAACTCATAGGAAATGGCTACCGGCACGATATTCAGTTCCCCCAGCGCACCCCCCAGTCCCAGGTCCCTGCGGGCCATGCCCAGCATCTTCAACAGCCCGGTCTCGGTGCGGTCCACGCCGTCCTTGGCCCGCCCTTCGCGCTGGGCGATCCAGATGTTGTTATTGCGGCTGATGCAGTCATGGATGTATTCCGACAACTGCCGCGAAGACTTGAGCAGCTCCCGTCCTTTCAGTGAACGCTTGACGATGAAGCTCTTGTTCAGACGCATCAGGTCGGTGACAAAGGGGCGCTTGAGCAGATTGTCGCCGATGGCGATATGCAGGGTGTCGAAACCGCCGTGATACAGCATGTAGTTGACGAATGCCGGGTCCATGGCGATGTCGCGGTGATTGCTGATGAACAGATACGGGCGCTCCGGAGACAGCCCGTCCAGGCCGGAATTCGTCAGGCCCGTGGTGGTGCGCTCGATCATCTTGTCCATGTAGCCGGCAATGACATCCTGCATGCTGGAGACGTCACGGACATGACGCAACTGGCGGCGCAGTGTCCGGCGGGTCAGCCAGCGCGCCGGAGCCGGCAACCAGCGGTTCAGCCGGGGACAACCGAACGCGGTCAGGCTGCGGATGAACTCGTCATCCTCCAGCAAACGGTCCAGTACCGGACGGATTTCGTCATCCGTATACGGTCTGATCTCTGCGAAGGGGTCCGTATTGTTATTGCCAGTACTGGTCATCGTTCGGCTCTTTACCGCACTTCATAAGGCGCGGCATTTTACTGTTTCCCCGTCAGGCCGGCAAACTGGCACACTTCCGTGCGCCAGTCGGACAGGGCCCGGTGAATCCGGTGCTCGGGGGAATCGGACAGCGTTTCTTTCTCCAGGTTCCCCATGATCTCATCAAAAGCCGCCAGCGGCGGGCAGGCGCCCTCTTCATCTTCGCCGCGCTGCAGCCGGCCGGCACAGAAGGCGCGCCATTGCGTCTGTTCCTGCTCGGTCAGCGTATCGGGGAAATTGCGTGCCCGGTAGCGGAACAGCATCTCCGGCAGGCGTGGGTCCTGAAAGTCGAAATGACGATCGGCCAGCGATTCCGGCGGCAACTGTCTGATGGTCTGCATCTGCGACTTGTCGGCGGCGCTGAAAAAGCCGCCTGCGTAGAGCATGAAATCAGGATCAGTGGACACCGGCCGTCCACCCTCACCAGACTCCCGGGGCGCATAGACGCCAGACAGGATGGCCAGCAGATCATCGCGGGCCAATAGCGTATCCCAGTGACGGCGGCAGGTTTTCATGTCGATGCCGAATCGCCGGGCCTGCGGCTCTTCCAGGGCATTGACCGGAGCGATTACCGGGCAGCGGTTGATATGCAGCACCTTGAGCGGCACCGGCGTCTGCCCCTCCGGGCGGTCCTCGCGGCGGGTGAACAGGCGCTGGCGCAGCGTGTCAGCGTCCAGGTCCATCCACTGCGCCGGATCCTCGCGCAGGTCACAGACGATGATGCCGTTGGCATCGACCGGATGAGGCGCCAGCGGCATGACCGGCGCGATGGCGCCATTCTCCGCGCCGTACATGCCGGAGACATGCAGAAAGGGCTTGCGTCCCACCGTGTCGATCTGTGCCTGTACGGCCCGCTTGCGGCGCAGGTTGAACACATACTCGTAGAGCTTCGGCTGGACGCGGCGCACCAGCGCGGCCATGGCGATGGTGGCCTTCACATCAGACAGCGCATCGTGCGCCTCTTCATGCCCGATACCGTTGGCGGCGGTCAGTGCCTCCAGCCGGAATGACGGAGCGCCATCCTCGCGCAGCGGCCACTCGATGCCTTCGGGCCGCAGTGCGTGGCAGAGACGCAGCATGTCGATGATGTCCCAACGTGAATTGCCGTTTTTCCACTCCCGCTCGTACGGGTCCAATAGATTGCGGTACAGCAGCTGGCGCGTCAGTTCGTCGTCAAACCGGATACTGTTGTACCCGGCCGAGCAGGTGCCGGGTCGGGACATCTCCTCGTGAATGGCCGCCATGAAAACGGACTCGCGTTCGCCCTGCTCCCGCGCCAGCTGCGGGGTGATACCGGTGAGGCGGCAGGCCTCCGGGTGCGGCAGCATGTCCGGGGACGGCCGGCAGTAGATGACCAGGGGGTCACCGATCACGTTGAGCTGCTCGTCGGTGCGCAGTCCGGCGAACTGGGAAGCCCGGTCACGGCGCGGGTCGGCGCCGAACGCTTCATAGTCATGCCAATAGATTGTGGTGGCCACCGGGACTCCTGTGTATGATTGCACCCAAAGAACTGTAACACAGCAAGAACCCAGGACAGAGGCGACTATCCCGATGCACTTTCCCGGCGCCAATATTCTCAGCGTCTCGCAGTTCGAGCGCGAAGACGTCGAAACCCTTTTCTCCGTGGCTGACAGTATGGAGCCTTATGCGCACCGCAAGCGCATGACCCATGTGCTGGACGGCGCCATTCTCGGCAACATGTTTTTCGAGCCCAGTACACGCACCCGGATCAGCTTCGGCTGCGCCTTCAACCTGCTCGGCGGTGAGGTGCGCGAAACCACCGAGGTCTCTGCATCTTCGCTGAGCAAGGGCGAATCGCTGTACGACACGGCGCGGGTACTGAGCGGCTACAGCGACATCATCGTCATGCGCCATCCCCAGGCCGGCTCGGTGGCCGAGTTTGCCCGCGCCAGCCGCGTGCCGGTGCTCAATGCCGGCGACGGCCCCAACGAGCACCCCAGTCAGGCCCTGCTGGACCTCTACACCATACGCAAGGAGCTGCGCTCACGCCATCAACAGGTGGACGGCATGCACATCGCCATGATCGGTGACCTGCGCCATGGCCGCACCGTGCATTCGCTGTCGCAGTTGCTCCAGCTCTACGACAAGGTGCGATTCACGCTGATTTCCCCACCTGAGCTGCGTATGCCTGGCAGCATCGTGGAGAAACTGCGCGAACACGGCCACGAGGTCGTGGAAACCGACGACATGGAGAACGGCCTGACCGGCAACGAAATCGTCTACCTGACCCGTATCCAGGAAGAGCGCTTCCACGATAAAGTGGAAGCCGATCTCTACCGTGGTCGCTTCCGCCTCAACCAGGCCATCTACACCCGCTACTGCCAGCCCAACACCGTGATCATGCACCCCATGCCGCGTGATTCGCGAGCCGAGGCCAACGAGCTCGACAATGATCTGAACCAGCACCCCAACCTGGCCATTTTCCGCCAGGCTGACAACGGCGTGTTGATCCGCATGGCCCTGTTCGCGCTGGTACTGGATGTGGCCGACCAGGTGGATGTCACATCGCGGCCCGTCAGCTGGTACACTGAAAGCCGCTTCGATTGAAGATGATCTCGCGAAGAACGCAGGGAGAAAGTGCTTGTTGATCTCGCAGAGAGCGCAGAGAACGCGGAGAAAGAGAGCTTGTTGATCTCGCGGAGAGCGCAGAGAACGCAGAGAAACATGGTATGAACCTCTTGGCGATCTTGGCGATCTTGGCGAGATCCCGACAGCGACCCTGGCGATCTTGGCGAGATCCCGACATTGATCTTTGCGATCCTGGCGAGAGCACAACAACGACCCATTGATTGCTCTGAAGAGCCAGAATAAAAGTACCAGAAAAACAATACAGTACGGAGGTATTCATGGGATTCAGGGATCTATTGCGTATCATGGTGGAGAAGGAAGGTTCGGACCTGTTCCTCTCCACCGGCGCGCCGCCCAGCATCAAGGCATTCGGGAAAATGGTCCCGCTGGGCTCACAGAAGCTGCCCGGGGCGGCCATCAAGAAAATTGCCTGGCAGATCATGAACGATGAACAGATCGCCGATTTCGAAAAAAATCCCGAAATGAACCTGGCCATCGCCGAGCCGGATGTGGGCCGCTTCCGCGTCAACATCTTCCGCCAGCGCGGCGAGATCGGCATGGTGGTACGCCACATCAAGACCGAACTGCCGGACTGGCGGGCCCTGGGCCTGCCGGAGACGCTTCCCGAACTGGTCATGAACAAGCGCGGGCTGATCCTGTTCGTGGGCGGTACCGGCTCCGGCAAATCGACCTCGCTGGCCGCGCTGATGGACTACCGCAACGAGAACAGCGACGGCCACATCATCACCATCGAGGACCCGGTCGAGTTCATCCATCCTCACAAGGGCTGCATCGTGAACCAGCGTGAAGTGGGCATGGATACGGCCAGCTACGAGGAAGCCCTGAAGAACACACTACGCCAGGCGCCGGATGTCATTCTCATCGGCGAGATCCGCACGCGGGAAACCATGGAACACGCCCTGGCCTTTGCCGAAACCGGCCACCTGTGCCTGTCCACCCTGCACGCCAACAACGCCAACCAGGCGCTGGACCGGATCATCAACTTCTTCCCGGAGGAGCGCCACAAACAACTGTTTCTGGACCTGTCGCTGAACCTGCGCGGCCTGGTTTCCCAACGCCTGATTCCCACGCCGGATGGCAAGCGCGCCGCCGCCATCGAGATCCTGCTGGGCACACCGCGCGTGCAGGACCTGATCAAGAACGGCAAGGTCGACGAAATCCGCGAGGTCATGGAGAAATCCGAGGAACAGGGCATGAAGACGTTCGACTCTGCCCTGTTCGACCTCTACAAGGCCGACCGCATATCACTGGAGGAAGCCCTGAAGAACGCCGATTCCAAGAACAACCTGCGCCTCAAGGTCCAGCTCGCCGACGGCGACACGCCCTCGGCGGACGAGGATGACGAGAGCGGCCTGTCACTGACGCCCAAGGACGGACTCTGAACATGGCGGGCCGCGAGGAATACCTGCGCCACGACGCCATCGGACTGGCCTCTATGATCCAGACTGGGAAGGCTTCCCCGGCCGAACTGCTGGAAACGGCCATCGGGCTGTCCGAGGAACACAATCCCGAACTCAACGCCATCGTGCACAGCGCCTGCGACGAGGCCCGCGCCAGCGCGGCCGCACTGGCAAGTACACCGCCGGACGAGCGCATGCCCCTGCGGGGCGTACCCTTCCTGATCAAGGACATGAGCGCGGTGGCCGGTTGGCCGCAGACCTGCGGCAGCCGGCTGTTCGCGGACCAGCGGGCCGAGGCGGACAGTGCCGTGGCAAAGCGCTTCCGCGAGGCGGGACTGCTGACCTTCGGCAAGACCAATATCCCCGAGCTGTGCCTGACCATCACCACGGAAAGTGCCCTGTACGGACCCTGCCAGAACCCCCTGGCACCGGGACATTCTCCCGGGGGCTCCAGCGGTGGCAGCGCCGCGGCGGTGGCGGCCGGTATCGTGCCGGCCGCCCACGGCACCGACGGCGGCGGATCGATACGCGTGCCCGCCTCCTGCTGCGGGCTGTTCGGGCTCAAACCCAGCCGCGGCCTGACCGTCGTCGAGCCGGACGTGGGCAGCGCCTGGAGCGGGATGAGTGTGCATCACGTGCTGACCCGCAGCGTACGCGACAGCGCCGCCTTCCTGGATGTGCTGCGCCTGGACGGGCCGGACTGGTTTGCGCTGCCCGCCTTCAATGAATCCTACTACCAGAGCCATACCCGTCGGCCGGGCCGACTGCGTATTGCGCTGCAGCGCCAGCATCCGGGGGACGCACCGGTACACGAAGACTGCCTGGCCGCAGTAGAGCGCGCTGCCCGTCTGTGCGAGGACGCCGGCATGGTGATTGAGGAGCAGCGCCCGCCCGTGGACTACGAGGCGCTGGGCCGGGCCATGGGCACGCTGATCAATGTCCATGTGGCCCAGATCATCGCCCCGGCCCTGGGCGATGAAGGGCCCGCCGCACTGGAGCAGACGCCCCTGGAGGAGGCTACCCGCCGCATGGCCGCGCGCGGGCTGGTGACCACCGCCACCGATTATCTGGCGGCGCTGGATACCCTGAAACTGGCGGAGCGGCAAATGACCGCCTTCCACGAACACTACGACCTGGTGCTGTCACCGGTACTGAGCCTGCCACCACCGGAACTCGGCTGGCTCGACATGAACGGCGACATTCGCGAGTATGCCGCGCGCTTCAACCGCTACAGCGGTTTCACGGCGCTGTATAACGGCACCGGACAGCCCAGCGTGTCAGTGCCCGTACACCGCACGGCGGACGGACACCCGGTGGGGGCCATGCTCAGCGCCGCCTGGGGCAATGACCATTAACTGCTGCAACTCGGTGCGCTGCTGGAGAGCATGGATGACAGCGGCTACGCCCGACCGGCCTGACCGCGCCCTTACCGTCCGGCCTGCCACTGCCATCACTGCCCCCCGGCTGCTATAATGCGCGCCGTTTGTAACCCGTACCATTACAGGAAGAAGGAATTCTCAAGCGATGAGCAATGAACCGTACAACCGCTGGCGCCCGCACCCCTGGCACGGACTGGACGTGGGCCCGGATGCGCCCCGCACCGTGCACGCTTACATCGAGATCGCCCCCTCGGACGAGATCAAGTACGAAGTCGACAAGGACACCGGCTTCCTGCGCGTGGACCGCCCGCAGCGCACCTCCTCGCGGCACCCCACCCCGTACGGCTTCATTCCCCGCACCTATTGTGGCGAACGCGTCAAGGCGCTCATGCCGAAGGCCGAGTGCGGCGATGGCGACCCGCTGGACATCTGCGTGGTCAGCGATCTGCCCATCGAGCGAACTGACGTGCTGATGAACGCGAAGGTGATCGGCGGGCTGCCGATGCTGGATGATGGAGAGGCCGATGACAAGATCATTGCCGTACTGGAGAAGGACTGGGTTTACGGAGAGATCAACGACATCAAGGAATTACCCCCCATCCTGGTCGAACGCCTTGCCCACTACTTCCTGACCTACAAGCAGGTACCGGGCAAGAGCAACAAGGTGGAAATCGGACCGGCCTACGGCTACGAGCACGCCGCCCGGGTGGTGGAAGCCTCCATCGCCGACTACAACGCCGGGTTCCCGGCGCAGGACTGAATGCCCCCGGCCTGTCAGCCGGCCGCCCGGGCCGCCTGGCGGGCTTCCACCTCCCTGCCATAACGAACGGCGGTGATCTCTGCCATGACGGCGATGGCGATCTCGGCCGGCGTCTTGCTGCCGATCGGGAAACCGATCGGTGCATGCAGGCGTTCTATCTGCGCCGCACTCAGACCCAGTTCCGGCAGACGCTCACGCCGCGCCGCAGAGGTGCGGTCCGAGCCCATCGCGCCGACGTAGAAGGCGTCGGTTTTCAGCGCTTCCATCAAGGCCATGTCGTCGACCCGCGGGTCGTGGGCCAGGGCCACGATGCCGCTGAAGGGATTGGCGAAACGCTCGCGCACCACGTCGTCAGGCATATCCGGCACGGTCTCCACACCGGACAGCTCCCAGTTTTCCAGGTAGGCCGGGCGCGGATCGCACAGGGTCACATCATAGTCCAGCGCCAGGGCCATCTGCGCCACATACCGCGCCACATCGCCGGCGCCCAGCAGAAGCAGACGATAACGCGGGCTCAGACCGTGAACCAGTTGCTGTTCGTCGTACTGCACTACGGGCTCGTCCGTGCCATCGCGATGGCTGATGCGGCCATCCAGCAGGTCGACGATGCGGCTGACCCGCCGATGCGCGGCCAGCGCCTCGTCCAGTTCGGCAAACACGCGGCTGTTCTCCGGCTCCGGGGCAATCCACTCCAGCAGGACGTGCAACTGCCCACCGCAGGGCAGGCGGAGCCGGGCAGCCTCTTCGGCCGTGATACCGTAGCGGATGATGAAGGGCCGCCCTTCTTTCTCATGACGGGCCCGCAGACTGCCGTCCTGCAGTTGTTCGAGGAAGTCCTCCTCGATACAGCCTCCGGAGATCGACCCTGCCAGCTCCCCGTCCGGGGTACAGGCCATCATCGCGCCGACCGGCCGCGGCGATGAGCCCCAGGTTTTCAGGATGGTGCATAACCACACCGGCGAGCCGCCCTCCAGCCACTGGCGGGTCCGGGAAATCACATGTTGCTGACTGCTCTGCATGGAACGCCACACTCTCACTGCTTTCGCGGGATGCTCATCATAAAGCGCCTGACAGATTTCGCAAGCGTGAGTCCGGCGACCAACTCACAGAGGAAATAACCGATCATTCTTCAGTCGCCTGTGATAAACTCCGTCGCCTTCTACCGACCCACGGTTACCGGACAGGACACGACAGCATGCCGCCATCCGCCACCGTCCATGTGCTGATCTGTGACGACTCGCCCCTGGCGCGCAAGCAGATGGCCCGCTCCCTGCCGCCGGAATGGCCGGTCGCGGTCCGCTTTGCCCAGGGCGGGGCAGAAGCGCTGGACATCATCCGTGCCGGTGGCGCTGATGTCCTGTTCCTGGATCTCAACATGCCGGATGTCAACGGTTACGACGTACTCGCGGCGATTCATCGGGACAATCTGCCCTGCATGGTGCTGATTGTCTCCGGGGACGCCCAGCCACAGGCACGCAAATGGGCTCTGGACAGGGGAGCGCTGGAATTCATCGGCAAGCCTGTGGACCGGGAGCAGCTTCGGGCCATCCTGCAGCAACTCGGGTTGATGACACCGGACAGTGTTGGCACCAATGCATGCCAGAGCATGGCCGAGCTACCCAATCCCGAGTTTCAGGATGTGATCCGGGAGGTCGTCAATATCGCCATGGGGCAGGCCGGCGGACGCCTTGGCACACTCCTGGACACCTTCATCACCCTCCCCATACCGCTGGTGCATCAGACCATTTATTCCGACCTGCTGGGCCTGCTCTCCGTGCAGGGCGAGAGCAACCTCTACGCGGTGTCTCAGGGCTTCTCCGCACGCGGACTCAGCGGGGAAGCGATACTGCTGATGACACGGCAGGACCTGGAGCGCCTGCACCTGCCACACAACAGCATCGCGGCGGACCGCACTGCGGCGGGTGACGAGAAAAACCGCCTGCTCAGTGTGTTGGTCGATGTCTGCGGCCTGCTGGCGGGCAGTTGCCTGCGCGGCATCAGCGAGCAACTGGACCTGCACTTCAATCACAGCTATCCGGTGATCCTGGGCGAGGACCGCAGCCTGGACTCGCTGATCGGCGACGAGTCCGCCGGGCAGGAGGTGCTGGTTGTGGAAATCTGCTACCGGCTGGAACCCGACATCGTCTGCGACCTGCTGATCGCCTTTACCGCCGACTCCATCCCGGTACTCGAGCAACGCGCCTCGCTGCTGCGGCAGGAGACCGAGTGGGAAGAGAGGAACCCCTCGCCATGACACCAACCGAAAACAACGACATGCATCTGCTGCTGCAGTTGCTGCGGACCCTGGATGTCGGCCTGGTCATGGTGGACCGGGACCACCGAATCCGTCTGTGGAACAGTTTCATGGAAAGCCACAGCGGCATCCACACCGGTGACGCTGTCGGCACCAACCTGTTCTCGCTGTTTCCCGAGTTGCCGGAGGACTGGCTCAAGGCCCGTATCGACGCCGCCTTCTCCCTGCAGAGCCGCAGCCATTCCATCTGGCAGCTGCACCGCCGCCTGTTCGACTTCAAGAGTTCGCGGCCACTGACCGGGCGCTCCCAGATGATGTACCAGAATGTATCGATGATCCCCATCACGGATGTAGACAAAACCGTGTCCCGGGTCGGATTGATTATCTATGACGTGACCGAGATGGCCACCAGCAAGATGGCTCTGGAAACGGCCAACCGGTCCCTGGAAACGCTCAGCCGCACGGACCCGTTGACCGCCCTCTTCAACCGGGGGTACTGGGAAGAATGCCTGCTGACTGAATTCCGCCGCTGCCAGCGCGGCAGGACCCGTTCCTCACTGCTCCTGCTGGATATCGACCACTTCAAGCCGGTCAACGACACCCTGGGGCATCAGGCCGGCGATGAAGTAATCCGGGAAGTGGCCGATCTGCTGAAGCAGACCGCCCGGGCCACAGACACTGCCGGACGCTATGGCGGGGAGGAGTTCGCACTGATCCTGCCCGATACCACGAAAGAGGATGCGCTGCAGATGGCGGAACGGCTGCGCAAACTCATTGCCGGACACCCGATGGACTGCGGCAGCGAGACCATCCGGATCACCGTCAGCCTGGGCGTCTGTGAATTCAATGACACGCTCACCGACTACCGGCAGTGGATTGAATGCACGGACCGGGCGCTCTACCGCGCCAAGGAAGGCGGCCGCAATCGCAGCTGCGCCTCGCTGGACGACAACTGCGATGACATCGCCGGCTGATCAATCCTGCGGCAGGCGGAACACCAGCACGGCATTGCCGGGCAGCTGACCGAAGCCACCGTAGCCGGCATTGACGATCATGTAGTCACCACTGAACACGGGACCGGTGGCATCGAACGCACCGCCCTGCGCTGCCACGCCATTGATCGTCTCGTACTGGCGATTGCTGTCGTACTCCCAGATCACCTCGCCGGTCTCCGGGTCGTGGGCAAACAGGTGTCCGCTCAACGAACCACTCATGACGAAATCGGGGCCGCTGCTGGACGGGGCGGAGTACTGGTCGAAACAGCCCCGCTGGTCCTCCCCGCAGCGCTCCGGCGCCGGCGTGTACCAGAGGCTCTCGCCGGTCTTCATGTCGATAGCATGCAGGCCCGGCTGGCGGGGAAAATCGCCTTCCGCAATGGCACGATCCGCCACCGGCACGAACAGTACATCACCCATGTGGGTCATGCCCCAGTGGATACCGCCCAGCGCACTGCCACGGCCCACCCGGGTTTCCCACAGAACATCGCCCTTGCGGTCCGGGTCCAGGCCAAAGACCACGCCGCCCTTGGTGCCCGCGACCACTATTTCGCGTCCATCGGACAGCGTCACCGGCAGGATGGGCGCCCCGATATCGACATCGGGGCCGGGATCGGGACAGTTGGGGTGATTGTCGCTCATGGTGCAGCCCATGTGGAACGCATCATCGCTCATCGTCTGGTATACCCAGCGCATAGCCCCGGTATGGATATCGAAGGCGATCACCGCGTCGCTGGTATCGGAGGTCGGGCGCGAATAGTTCTGGCCGGTGCCGGCGTAGACCACGTCACGTGACGGGTCGATGCTGGGCGCCTGCCAGATCGGGGCGCCGGAAGGGGCCAGCACCGGATTGCCCAGCGGGTTCTCGCCGACCTGACGCGCCTCCTCCATGACCCAGGTGTGCCACAGCTTGCTGCCACTGTTCAGGTCATATACCGCCACGTTGCCGCGGAACGTGCAGCAGTGGTGATCGGGGCGTGCCGCCCCGCTGACTTCTCCCGAGGACACCGGCACGAAGATCCGGTTGCCATGCACCACCGGCGAACCGGTACTGCGGGCCCAGGGGTTATCGTCCACATCATCCCACCACAGCCGTTCGCCATCGCGGGCGTCAAGCACATACAGGCGGTTGCTGCCGTCCGCCACCACGGCCAGGTGACGGTCCAGCGCTTCCGAATACACCACTGGAATGGCGGCGCGCACGCCGGTGATGGCCGGGAAGGTCCAGTAGGCACAGCCACTCTCCAGGTCCATGGCATAGACGGTGCCGCTGGGACTGCCCATGAACATCGTGCCGCTGATCACCACGGGCTGGGCACGGACCGCATTCGCCCCCTCGACGCCAAAGGCCCAGGCCAGTTCCAGCTGATCCAGGTTGCCGGCATTGATGCGGGTGCCTTCGGCCGACTGGTGGCGGCTGTTGCCCGCATCATTGCCCCAGGCACTCCAGTTGGCAGCCGCCGAGACATCCAGGGGCGGCATGGAGCTGCTGCACATGGCAATGTCCTGCATGGGAGAGGCATTGTACTCGCCGCCGGACAGGTACTCGGACAGCACGATGACCTGCTCTTCACTGAGCGCCGCCGCCTGGGCCTGCATGACGCCGTCGGTCAGCGCGTGGTGAATGCTGTTGGCGTTGTAGGAGCCCAGCGCCTCACGGTTCGGGGTGCGCACGTCATCCGGATCGGCATGACAGGTGGCACAGTACTGCTCGTACAGATCCGCTCCCGCTGATTCGGCGGCCCGGACGGACTGTCCGCCCGCAACCAGCAGCACCAGTGTGGCGGCGGCGATGAAACGCTTGTTTTGACTGAACACTGAATGCTCTCCCCTGATTCTGTTGGCAAACGTAGCGATAGTACCCAATGCTCCGGCAAAGCTGAAGTCCCGTGGCGGTCAGCGGACGCTCGCTGCGACGCAAGGAAGCGCTGATGCGATGACCGGGCAACTCGTGTATATTGACGGGCCGATTAGCGCCCCACGGGCAGACCGATTTCCATCCTGAACAGGTTCGCAGCCATGACTGACAACAATTCCGCTGACAACAATACCCGCAAGCATTCCAGCCAGGTCGTGGAAGGCGTCGAGCACGCTGCCAGCCGCGCCATGCTGCATGCGGTGGGCTTCACCCGGGAAGACTTCAGCAAACCGCAGGTTGGCGTGGCGTCGACGTGGAGCATGGTTACGCCCTGCAATATGCACATCAACACACTGGCGGACACGGTCAACGACAGCATCGATGCGGCCGGCGGCAAGGGCGTGGTCTACAACACCGTAACCATCTCCGACGGCATCTCCATGGGCACCGAGGGCATGAAGTACTCGCTGGTCTCGCGCGAGGTCATCGCCGACTCCATCGAGACGGTTTCGGCCTGCATGGGTCATGACGGCATCATCGCCATCGGCGGCTGTGACAAGAACATGCCCGGCTGCATCATGGGCCTGGCGCGGCTCAACCGCCCGTCCATCTTCATCTACGGCGGCACCATCCGTCCGGGCAAGAACCACACAGACATCGTCTCGGTATTCGAGGCGGTGGGCGGCCACGCCAATGGTACGGTCTCCGACATCGAGTTGAAGCAGATCGAGGAAACCGCGATCCCCGGCGCCGGCTCCTGTGGCGGCATGTATACGGCCAACACGATGGCATCAGCGATCGAGGCGATGGGCATGAGCCTGCCCGGCAGTTCGGCGCAGGACGCCGTCTCCGAGGACAAGGCCCGTGACTGTCAGCGCGCCGGCGAAGCGATCCTGGAGCTGCTGCGCAAGGACATCAAACCGTCCGACATCATGACCCGGGAAGCCTTCGAGAACGCCATCACCGTGGTCATCGCCCTGGGCGGATCCACCAATGCCGTGCTGCACCTGATCGCCATGGCCTACAGCATCGGCGTGGAGATCACCCTGGATGACTTCACCCGGATCGGCGAGAAAGTGCCGGTGCTGGCCGACCTGCGCCCCAGCGGGCAATACCTGATGTCCGAGCTGATCCAGATCGGCGGCATCCAGCCGCTGATGAAGATGCTGCTGGACCGCGGGCTGCTGCACGGCGACTGCCTCACCGTGACGGGCCGGACGCTGGCTGAAAACCTGGAGGACGTCGAACCCTACCCGGAAGGCCAGGACATCATCCATGCCTTCGATAACCCGATCAAACGCAACAGCCACCTGGTGATCCTCAAGGGCAACCTGGCGCCGGGCGGCGCCGTGGCCAAGATTACCGGCAAGGAAGGCCTGCGATTCACGGGCAAGGCGCGGGTGTTCCACTCCGAGGAAGAAGCAATGAGCGCCATCCTGGATGGCACGGTCGTGGCCGGCGATGTGATTGTGATCCGCTACGAGGGTCCCAAAGGCGGCCCGGGCATGCGCGAGATGCTCAGCCCCACCTCCGCCATCATGGGGCGGGGCCTTGGCGAGGACGTGGCACTGATCACCGACGGACGTTTCTCCGGCGGCAGCCACGGATTTGTAGTAGGACACGTGACACCGGAAGCGCAGGAAGGCGGCCCCCTGGCCATCGTCGAGAACGGCGACGAAATCACCATCGATGCCGAGAAACACCAGATCATCCTGGAGCTGTCGGACGACGAGATCCGGCAACGCCTGTCACAGTGGCAGGCACCGCCGCCGCGTTACACCCGGGGCGTGCTGGCCAAGTACGCCAAAACCGTGGTCTCGGCCTCCGAGGGAGCCGTCACCGACAAGAATCTCTAAAATTCGGGAGGAGAGACGCCATGCGCATTCTGATTTTTCTGGGCACCGTCCGCGACAGCACCCCGCCCGACCCGCCAAGGCTCGGCCTGCGGGTGGCGCGCAACTGCCAGCGGTGGCTGGAAAACCTGGAAGAGGAACACCACGTCGAGCTCATAGATCCCCTGGAGCATGAGCTGGGCGGCGTATTCAAACCGCATTTCTCGTACCGCAAGAGCGAAGTGCCGGAGCCGCTGCAATCCCTGGCGGAGAAAATCGAGGCGGCCGACGCCTATGTCATGGTGAGTCCGGAGTACAACCATTCCATGAGCCCGGCACTGGCGCATCTGCTAAACCACTTCGGCAGCTCGCTGTTCTCCTGGAAGCCCAGCGCCATCGTGACCTACTCGGCCGGTCAGTGGGGCGGCTCACGGGCCGCGGTGGCCATGCGCACCTTCCTGTCCGAGCTGGGCTGCTTGCCGGTGTCCGCCATGATCCATGTGCCGGCCGCGCAGAACGTGCTGAACGAGGACGGTACCGTACAGGATGACGCTGAAAGCAGCCGCTGGGACAAGTACCTGGGACGCACCCTGCTACAGCTGCTCTGGTGGGGCGAGGCGGCCTGTCTGCAGCGCGACCGCTCCGATCCGGAGCAGATGGTGCGGCCGTTCAAACGCGACCCGTCCCAGCGCAACGCTCCCGGCTGAACCGTCTGCTATCAGGGACGTATGGTCAGCGGCCTCCGGCTGGGGTAACCTGAGGATATCCGGTCACCACACTGCGAGGACCCTCTCCATGCGTACTTTTTTCACTGCACTGTCCACCAGCCTGCTACTGGCCCATTCCGCCGCCTTTGCCCAGATGCCCGCCCTGTCGGACGCGGTGCAGGGCCGAATCGACGATGTGATGCCCTCCGTCGTGGACTGGCGCCGCGATATCCACGCGCATCCCGAGCTGGGCAATCGGGAATTCCGCACCGCCGGGCTCGTCGCCGAGCATCTGCGTGAGCTGGGCATGGAGGTGCACACGGAGGTTGCCCATACCGGCGTGGTCGGCATTCTGCGAGGCGGTCAACCCGGCGCGGCAGTGGCGCTGCGGGCCGATATGGACGCCCTGCCGGTGACCGAGCAGGTCGACCTGCCCTTCGCCTCCGAAGTGACCACGATGTACAACGGCCAGGAAGTCGGGGTCATGCACGCCTGCGGCCATGACAATCACGTGGCCATCCTGATGGGCGTGGCCGAAGTGCTGGCCGGCATGCAGGAAGAGCTGAAAGGTACCGTGATGTTCATCTTCCAGCCCGCCGAGGAAGGGGCGCCGGAAGGCGAGGAAGGCGGCGCCGAGCTGATGCTGGCGGAAGGCCTGTTCGATGACATCCTGCGCCCGGATGCCGTGTTCGGCCTGCATGTCACCAATATTCCGGTAGGCACCATCGCCACCCAGGCCGGCGGCCTGATGGCCTCCAGCGACAGCTACTCCATCACCGTCAACGGGCAGCAGACACACGGCGCCCGGCCCTGGGACGGCGTCGACCCCATCGTCACCGCCTCCCAGATCGTGCTGGGCCTGCAGACCATTCCCAGCCGCCAGCTCAATGCCACATTGACCCCGTCCATCGTCACCGTGGGCGCCATTCATGGCGGCGTGCGCAGCAACATCATTCCGGACAGCGTGGAGATGATCGGCACGCTGCGTACCTTCGATGCCGACACCCGCACGCAGATCCACGAGCGGGTCACCCGCACGGCCACGGAGATCGCCGAGAGCGCGGGCGCCACGGCGGACGTGCACATCGACCTGGGCTACCCGGTGACCCGCAACGACCCGGACCTGCTCACACAGATGACACCGACGCTGCAACGGGTTGCCGGCGAGCAACTGGTGATCCCGGGCGGACAGACCACCGGGGCCGAGGATTTCTCCTACTACGCACAGGAAGTGCCGGGTCTGTTCTTTTTCCTGGGCGTGGCGCCGGATGATCCGGAACTGTCTTTCCCGAATCACTCGCCACGTTTCTATGCCGACGAACGTGGCCTGCCCGTCGGTGTAACGGCGCTGAGCGCGCTGGCACTCGATTTTCTCGAGCAGCGGGCACCGTGATACGGCGCCCTTCAGAAATCGAAAGTGGCAATCAGTGAGACGTTATCGCGGCTGCGCTGGCCGCGGCGATTCTCGTAGCGTTCATATTCCAGCATCAGGCGTTGTCCCGGCGCGAACAGCCGGGTGACGCTGACCCCGGCCACGCCGGTCACTGGATCATCAATGGGGAAATCCATGTTGTTTTCCCACTCGTAGTCCACGCCCAGTTCCGCGCCCAGACTCCAGCTCTCGCCCAGACTCTGCGCCACCATCACCGTGCTGCGCACGATACCCAGGCGGTTGTGGTCGCCGAACGGTTCCTGCACGGAACGGCCCAGGCTGTCGGTCTGTGGTTCATACCGGTAGTCGAGGTACTGCAGCACGGTGCTCCAGTCCACCTGCGTACCAGCCGGCATCCAGCTCACGTTGCGGGCGTTGTAATGCGCCACCGCCTCCAGATCCAGGAATTGACGGGTGTACTCCACGTCGCGGGCGATATCCAGGCGGCCACCGGGCGTATCGACACTGACGTCACTGTCGCCCCGGTAGCTCAGCCAGTCGTAGCGCGCGGAGAAGGCCCAGGTGTTGTTGTAGACCACCCCGGCATCCAGGCGTGGCCCCCAGGCCAGGCCATCGCCCTGCCCTGTGATGTAGCGCAGCTCCGACACGGTGCGCTCACCGGCCAGACCAGCGCTGATGTACGAGTACTGGCTGGGTGCGTACAACAGGCCAAAATCAACGCGATCATTACGGCTGCTGACCCGTTTTTCTTCGTTGCGCCAGGCGACACGGGCCAGGGCGCGCACAAACAGGGGCCTTTCCAGACCGGTATCCACCGGCAACAGAGAATCGTTCTGTGTCACGTAGGATTCAATACGCGAATCGATGGTGCGGGGATCCAGATCAGGCTGTGAGGCCACGTCCCGATCATGAATCCGCTTGCTCATCTGGTAGCTAACCACCCGGTTGACCAGCTCACCAAGATCGGCGCCCGAGGCGTAGGAGCGCCGCAGCCCGGCCTCTCCCATGGTGGCTTTCCACTGTCCGCGCTGGGCGGCTGGAGGTTGGGACTGCGCTGGTATCGCGGTGAGTAGGCTCGTTATCATAACGAAGGCGGGCAGGAAGAAACTATACCGGGACCGTAACCCCCTGGGGAAAGATTTCACGTGGTGATACTCCTGATACTGCTTGTGGGTGACTTGTCAGAAAAATAGTGTACTTCATTGTATACTCTCGCCAAGATCACCGAGATCGCCAAGAGAGCAGAGAAAGTCAAGTGCGTCGAGGAGAGCACTCCGGACGGAGAACGGGATTGGCACAGGTGGTTGATGCAGTGCCATGAATCCCCGACCTGAGCAGCTTTCTCACTGGTTTCCCTGCGCGCTTGGCGAGCTCCGCGAGACCAACAATCACCACTCCATGTACCCACAGACTTTCCGGAAGCCCCTACTGTTTACGGACCACCAGACTGCCAATCGAGTAACCGGCACCGAAAGAGCAGATGACGCCATGGTCGCCGGATTGCAGATCGCTGTGGTGCAGATGAAATGCGATGATGGAACCGGCCGAGGCGGTGTTCGCATAACGGTCCAGCACAGTCGGCGCCTCTTCCGCTCCGGGCACACGGCCCAGCAACTTCTTCGCGATCAGCTGGTTCATATTGAGGTTGGCCTGGTGCAGCCACCAGCGAGTGACATCGGCCGGCGCCAGGCCATACCGCGCCAGGTGTCCGGCTATGTGTTTCGCCGCCATCGGGCAGACGTCACGGAATACCGCCCGACCTTCCTGGTGAAACAGCTTGTCCGGGGCAAACGCATCACCTCCGTACGCATGGGACATGTAGCCGAAATTGGAGCGGATGTTGCTTGAGTAACTGGTTTCGGCTTTCGTGCCGAGTATGGCGAAGCGGGTATCGCTGCTGGCAGTATCGGCCCGCTCCACGATCACGGCCGTGGCCACGTCCCCGAAAATGAAATGACTGTCCCGGTCACGATAGTTGACCTGGGGCGAGACCAGTTCCGGGTTGATGACCAGCACCGCACGGGCCGTGCCGGCACGCACCATCTCCCAGGCCCGGTGCAGGGCGAACGTGGCGGCCGAACAGGCCACCAGCATGTCGAAACCGAAGCCCTCGATACCCAGCGCATGCTGGACCTCGATGGCGATGGCCGGGTAGGCGCGCTGGGTGTAGGCGCAGCTGACAATGACGGCATCAATATTCCCGGCCGTTTTCCCGGCGCTCTGTATCGCACCCCGCGCTGCCTCCAGCGCGATCTCCGCCTGATGGCTGAGCTCCCCCTCACCTCGTTCAGGGATGCGCGGGCGCATGCAGTTAATGTCCAGGATGCCGTCCTTGACATACACATGGCGCTGGCGGATGCCGCTGGCCTTGACGATGAACTCCGGCTCGGACTTCAGTGCGGGCTGCAAGGTGCCGGCCTCGATCTCCTCCCGGTGCTGGTCGTTATAGCGATCCGCCCAGGCATTGAGCGCACCGACCAGCTCCTCGTTGGTCACCACATGTTCGGGTGTCCACAGGCCGGTGCCGCTGATGACAACGTCATCTGTATCCCGGGAAACCCCGGTCATTCCGCAATCGCCGAGTACGTCAGGGCCTTGAATTCAGCACGCAATGGCACCTGCACGTTCATGTGCTGGATCATCACGACGCCGGCCAGGTCTTCCGCCGGGTCGATCCAGAAAATGGTACCTGCGGCACCGCCCCAGTAGTATTCCCCTTTCGAGGCCACACCACCGGCGCGTTTCGGATCCTCGATCACGGCAAAGCCGAGTCCGAAACCGGTACCGTCGACAAAGCCGGGCAGGGTGTCAGGGGCGTGCACACCACGATCTGCGAAGATGGCCGGCAGGTGATTCTCTGTCATGTAGTCCAGGGTCTTGCGGCCGATGACACGCTCACCGGCCAGCTCGCCGCCATTTAGCAGCATCTGCGCGAAACGCATGTAATCCTCTGTGCTGGACACCAGGCCACCGCCACCGGACTCGAAGCCGCGGCCACCCACGCCCTCACCGCTGACCGGAGTGGCGCTGACCTGCAGTTCGCCGGTGGCCGGATCAAAGGTGTGATTGGTGCCGTAGCGGTCGACCTTTTCCGGCGGCACCCGGAAGAACGTGTCGTTCATCCCCAGCGGCGCGAAGATGTGCTCGCGGAAGTACTCGCCCAGCTCCTGGCCGGAAATCACCTCCACCAGGCCACCCAGCACATCGGTGGCGACACTGTAGTGGAAGCGGGTGCCGGGCTGGTACTGCAGGGGGATCTCCGACAGACGGTCGACGAAAGTGGTCAGGTCCGGGCTCTCCATGACGCCGGCTTCCCGGTACATACGGTCAATCAGCGTGTCGCCGAACACGCCATAGGTCAGCCCGGCGGAATGCGTCAGCAGCATCCGCACGGTCATGGGCTGCTCCGGCTCGACCAGCGCGCCGCCTTCCCCGACCACGCGCACATCGGCAAAACCCGGCAGGTATCGGGCCACCGGGTCATCCAGCTGCAGCAGGCCCTGCTCGTAAAGCTGCATGACCGCCAGGGAGGTGATTGGCTTGGTCATGGAAAAGATCCGGAAAAGACTGTCTTCCTGCATGTCCTGCCCGGTTTCCCTGTTCAGGTCACCGTAAGTCTCGAAATGCACTACCTGTCCGTGCCGGGCCACCATGCTGGTAGCACCGACCAGTTCACCCTGGTCCACATAGGACTGGATCATCGGCGCGATGCGCCCCAGGCGTTCGGACGACATGCCAACGTCCTCCGGCTCAGCGTGAGACAGGTTTTCCTGGGCCGTCACGGTACCGGCCAATACCAGGCAGGTGCCCGCCATCAGGCCAGTCAGTTGATTCCTGAGTGCAATCATGTGGTGGTCTCCCCTTGATTCTGCTTGTTGATCTAGACCGGATACTACAACAGCCCGGCCGTCATTGCTAAGAACCGGTCCGCTGTCATTCACGCAGAACCAGTGTCTCCAGATCCGGATCAGCGGCGATTTCCTCTTCCGTGAACGGCAACCGCAGCCACTCGCCCCTTGCATAAAGCCGTGTCTGGTCCGCGTAGTGCGGTGAAGCCGGGTCATCGGACTGGGAATAGGTCAGAATCGCGCGGGGGTCCACCTGCCCCTCTTCATCCCAGCCCACCACCTGGATATAGCTGTTGCCGTGGGCAATGGGCGTGTAGCCGGCCTCCTCCTGCAGACCGGCGATGATTACGCTCCACATACCCGCCCAGCCTTCACCACCGGGCACGGCGATGCGCTCGTCACCGTCCAGCGTGTACTGGATGTCACCCAGGCGGGCATCGAGTGCGATGCCGTGCTCGTCCAGGCGCTGCACGGCCTGCGCCAGCGAGGCCAGCAGGCGGGAGCGCAGCTCTGCGTCCTCTGTATTGAGGCCGCGGGGTGTGCGCACCGGATCATCGGCATCGAACGGCACCCGGTACAACCCCTCGATGCCTCGGGCCGTGCGCATGAATTCACGCCATACATGACCACCCCGGCTGTCCGGGGCCATGCGGCGGTCCCACTGTGTAAGCACCTGGCAGGCGGGCGCCACGTCAACCGTTTCCGCCTCTCCGGCGTCGACGGGTCCGTCCAGTGATTCACACAGCGCCAGAAGATCGTCCAGCAACAACTCGGCGCCGAAGTTGCGGTGACTGAACAGCATGGCCTGCAGGTCTTCCTGACGGATCGCCGCGCCACTGTCCAGTGCTTCGCGGATAAAACTCAGTCCGGCCCGGGTGCGCAGGGACACGGCACTGCGCTCGCTACCGATGATCGGTGAAAAGCCTTCCAGTGGCGCCTCGGGGTTGCTCAGCCAGTAACTGCCGTTGGCGTTATGTACGTAGTCGCTGCGGGTCAGCGACGGCATCTGCTGCGGTGGCATCACACCGGGGATGGCCGAACGGTCGTCCTCGCGCCACTCGCAGTCCGGGTCACTGCCATTCAGCACGACGACCTGATCCGGGAGTCCGGCGGGGGCCGCGTTACAGCGCTCCAGCAAGGCTGCATCCACATTGGGCACAGCGCTCAGATCGGCGTACAGGGCATCCCCGTGACGGTCCGCGGCCACGGTGTTGACCCACGACACGCCCTGCAGGGCCAACGCCTCTTCCAGCCCGGCCACCGAGGTGGCCTTGTTGATGGCATCGTAGGTCTCGGCCTGCCGGGTGTTGTAGAGGTTGGCATCGCGGATGGCGAAGGCGGTCTCCCCGGTCCAGGGCAGTTGCTCGGAGCGCACCACCGGTCCGTAATGGGTCATGTAGACCGTGTGCTCGACCGGTTCGGCGTCTCCGGCCACCGGAATGTTGACCTCCACCGCTTCGATATCGCGGTACCCGTCACCGTAGCGGTACTGCATGGGATCATCGGGGTTCAGGGTCAGCGCATAGAAGGTCGAGCGCAGGCCGGTGGACACCGTGTGGCTCCAGGCGACGTCGTGGTTGAAACCGATGGCCACCCGGCTGGTCGTGTACAGGCTGACGCCCATCACATCCACCTCGCCCGGTATGGTGGTATGGATCATATGGAAGCGAGACGAGCCCTGCCAGGGATAATGGGGATTGCCCAGCAGCAGACCGCTTCCCGATGCGGTGACATCGGCGCCCATTCCAACTGCATTGCTGCCGTAGGCGGCCGGTGCACTGAAATCGGTATCCAGGCGGGCCACCGGTTCGCCGGGCGGCGCTGCACTGGCCACCTCACGGATGAAACGGCCCAGTCCGTAGCGAATGCCGACGCCGATGTTGAGACGCTCCACGTCGTTCTCATCCAGGGTACGCACCCAGGACTGCTCCGCGCAGGCGGCGGGCAGATTGCTGCCATGGTCGCTCACGTAGCGGTTGTAACCCGCCACATAGCCGGCCGCAAAGTCACGGCTGCGCTGGCTCTGTTCCGCGCGGTAATAGGCCAGCATGTCCTCGTCCAGTATGGCGCGGTGGAAGGCATCACTGGCCCGGTGTTCCGGCGAGTCCCCGAAATAACGGGTCAGCTCGCCATTGACCATGACCACATCGCGGGCCATCGTGCAGATGGCATCATTGGCGGTGGCCCAGGCGAAGCCGTACCCGAGGCTGCCCCAGTCATCGGCATCCACATGCGGAATACCGTAGCCGGTCCAGCGGATGCGGGTATCGTACTCCCACGCTTCCTCCGCCACTCCTTCCGGCACATCGGTCGCGGGCCTCTCCGCCGGTTCAGTGCAGCCGCTCACGGCGAGGGCCAGAACGACACCCCCTGAGAAGAATCGATATCGTTGCATGGGGCACCTCGAATGGTATTGTTGTTATGGAATGTACTGTAAAGCAGAATAAGCTGCACATGACGGTCTGTCAAAGCAGTGCGGAGCGTCAGGAGGTCACGCATGACGACACACGAGGTATTCAATCAGCCGCCTGCGCTGGAGCCGGTCAACCTCTTCAGTGCCGACCAGTGTCTGCAGACGGTACGGGACCGTCACCTGCCGTGACGGTCGCTTACTCCGTGCGCTCGTAGTGCCCCATCAACATGCCGGCGCCGATGACGTGGTCCTCGATCTCGGCCAGCAGTTCAGTCTTGCCCAGGCCGGATTCCAGATCCAGCGCCGTATCCAGGGCATAGACCCAGAAATGGTAGGCGTGCAGCTCACCGTCAGCCGGCGGACGCGGCCCGAAATAGCCGGTGCCTCCCACCCCGTTGACGCCATTGATGGTGCCAGCCAGCTCCTCCGGTTCGCTGACCTGCTCGTCCCTGCTCATCCCTTCCGGCAGTTCGTCCGCCGTGACCGGAATGTTGTAGACCACCCAATGCACGAACGGCTCGGGCGTTGGCGCGATCGGATCATCCATGACCAGCGCCAGTTGCTCCGTGCCCTCGGGCAGCTCGCCCCAGACGATCTGCGGCGACACGTTGTCCCCGTATGCGGTGTGCATCAACGGCACCGTACCGTGATTGTCAAAGGCGGAGCTGGTCACCTCGACCGGCTCGGGCTGCTGGGCCAGTGCCATACCGGCCGCGAATATCGAGAATGTCAGGCTGGAGCTGATCGCCAGCCGGTGCAATATCCTGTTCATGACGTACTCCTTGTGGTCGATACGTTTTCCAGCACCCATCTTACCGCATTCTCCCGGAATGCGTATTGCTGACAGTGACTACCGGGGAGCTGTACATGGAGTGCGTTCCTGTATCATAGTGCCAGGATGCGGATTCCTGTCCGGGCCCGTCAAATGGCCAGGCGTAGTGGGCCGCAGAGTCGGGAGAAAGAAAATGGAATATTGGCGCGAGCGCATTCTGCAGAGCACGCTCTGGATATCCCTGCTGCTGGCCACCATCGCCTATGTACCGGGAGTATGGGCTGCCCTCAACAGTGGCCTGGGCTGGCTGGTGGCGATCGATACCGCCGCCTGGGCCGGCATTCTGATACTGGCACTCTGGCACTCGCTGGCATTCACCATCCGTGCCCTGTTGTTCCTCACATCCTGGTTCATTTTTGCCCTGCTACTCCTGTGGCTGCTGGGCCCCATGGGCGCCGGCACTCTCTGGTTGCTGGCCGTACCCATCCTTGCCGCGCTGTTCTTCGGTTACCGCGGCGCATTGGGCGGCGCGGGCCTGCTGGTGGTGGTCACGGTCGTGTTCTATTTCCTGTTGCCACTGCGTCAGTCCATGACCTATATGCCACAACAGGACATGACCTACGATGCGGTGTCCTGGCTTGCTTCGGCCGGTACACTGCTGTTCCTCGCCCTGCTGCTGTCCCAGGCCCTGGCGGAACTGCTGCGGCGTCTGGACGACACACTGCAGGCACTGGATCACTCCAACCAGCGACTGAAGCGGATCATGGAAGAGCGCGAAATGCTGCAGGACCGCATCCTGCAAGATCAGAAACAGAGTGCACTGGGGACCTTGTCCGCCGGCATTGCTCACGACTTCAACAATCTGTTGGTACCCATCCTCATGGCCAGCGAACAGGCCCGCGAGGACGCACCGGATGAAAGCCGGCAAAGTCGCCATCTGGATGCCGTCATCCATTCTGCGGAACGGGCCCGGCTACTGGTGCGGCGCATTCTCGATTACAGCCTGGACAAGAAGGATGCCGAATACCACCCGGTGCGCATCGAGCCGGTATTGCGCGAAGCGGCCGGTCTGCTGCGCAGCTCCGCCCCCGCGTCGATCGAGTTCCGCTATGACATCAGGGACGCCGGGGCCACCGCCATAGCCGACGCCGGCAAGGTACACCAGATTCTGATGAACCTGGGCACCAATGCCAGTCTGGCGATGCCGGACGGTGGCTGTCTGAGCTGGCACCTGCATGGCCCGGACGCAGACCACCAGATCCGGATCGATGTCTGTGACACCGGTACGGGCATTCCGGCGGACGTGCAATCCCGTATCTTCGATCCGTTCTTTACCACCCGGCGACCAGGCAGCGGTACGGGGCTGGGACTGTCGATCGTGCATCGACTGGTCACTGCGATGAACGGACGCGTCGAGGTGGAATCGGATGGAGAAAGCGGCAGTTGCTTTTATGTCTATCTGCCGGCCGCCAGCAGCGTGGCACCGGCAACAGCCCGCATGGCGCCCGGTCCCGCCGATGATACGGAGCAGATGCCGGGACGTATCCTGGTGGTAGACGATGAGGAACTGGTCCGTGGCACCCTGGTCATGACCCTGACCCATCTGGGTTACACGGTGGAGGGGGCCAGCACACCGGAGTCCGCGCTCCGGCAGCTGCACGAATCACCGCAGCGCTACCAGCTGGTGCTCACCGACCTGGCCATGCCGGGCATGAACGGCATACTGCTGGTGGAGCGCATACGTCAGCTACTCCCCTCGTTGCCCGTGGTGATGCTGTCCGGTCATTTCACGGACGAGGATCGGCAGGCATTGCGACAGCTGGACGTGACAAGTCTGCTGGGCAAGCCGTTCAGTCGTGCCGAACTGGCCGAGGCGGTGCAGAAGGCCCTGGCGCCGTGAGACGTATCACAGCGCCGGGATACCAGGGAGCCTCAGCGGACCGTGACAGTGATTTCCGGTGACATCACCGGCGGGTTGTGCGGCACGTGCAGGTGGTCACCCAGCACCAGCCGGAGGGTATGTTCGCCGGGCTCCAGTGTCACCGTGGCCTCGGTCTGACCGCCGCCGAAGTGCATGACGTCACCGCCCAGCGGCTGATCCAGGGCCACTTCGCCCTCATGATCGATCAACAGATGATGATGACCGGTGTTGTTCTGCTCTACCCCGGCCGGAGCGACGCCCATGCCGGTCAGTCCGAACTGCACGGTAAAGGTTTCCGGGACGACCGCACCATCCTGCGGCGCGACGATATAGACAGCCGCCTCTTCCGGAGCTGATGAGCGTTCCATCTGCTGCGCCAGTGCCCAGCCGGACACGGCCAGTGCGGGGATCATTGCGGTGGTGACCAGGAACTTCCTGAGCATGTGTACCTCCAGTATCCGAGTTGAATTGAACCTCATTCTAGCATGGTCACCGGGCCACGTATTGGACTGCATCAGCGGCCTCGCGGGCCGGCCGTCGATGTGCCGTCCACTCCAGTGCACCCGTCCAGTCAATATGAAATTCCCCTCCGCCCTCGGCCCGGGCAATCACCGGCAGCCACCGCATCAGCGACTCCGGAGTCTGCGTTGTGGTGGTGATCCGGCCACGGGTATGGTAACGGCCCTGCCGATCGATCCCGGACTCGATATCCAGCGTGAGCGGTGTCAGACTCTCGCCCTGATCGTGGAACTGCAGCGCCAGACCACCCTCATGCGCCGGCTGGCCGCGCATCACGATGACCGGCAGCTCCGTCCATTGTGTGCCATCATGGAAAGCAGCGCGGCTCCAGCTCGCCCTGCTCTTCAGCGCGGCGATCCTGCCCTGCTCAATATGCAATGACTCCACCAACAGCACCAGATCACCGCGCAACCCGAGCGCCAGTGCATCGGCCCAGGCAGCGACGGGCGATTCCGCACTCAGGCCCTCCACCTGTAAACCGCCACCCTTTGCCCGGCAGACAGTACCGGACACCTGTTGCTCATGCAGTGCACTATCCATTGACAGACAGAGATTGCCACGCCACAGGGAAGCAGGCTGCACACTCCAGTTCACCCGCCCAAGGGCGACACGCCCGGCCGGTGTGACCACGCTGACGTCATCTGCCGCACCCCGCCAGATCGTACCCGACCATCCACTGGCCGCCACCGGAAGATCCAGCCAGGCCGCCACCGGGCCGGCCGGAATCTGCCATGCCGCCACAGAGAACCATGTCAACAGAAAAACCGTTCCCGGCATCCATCGCTTCATAGTAACGCCTCTCTCCATCCCCGGAACCGTTGTCCGGTCAACGTGTCACCCGCATTGACAGGTCCACCTGCCCCGACTCATCCGCCGCAGGGGTGAGGGTCAACTGGCTGATGAGCAGACCGGTCGACTCCAGCTCTCCCAGCCAACGCAGCACTGACTCGGCCGCCGCACTGCGAATCCGTAGCGATGTACTGACGCCATCAGTGCCGGCCGGCTCCAGCGCCGTCACGCGCAGCCCGTATTCTCCGGCTGTTCGGTCCAGCAGCGTGGCTACGTTGGCCTCACCGGCGGAGATTTGTCCGTCATCCGCATCCTCCAGCGCCCGGATCGACGTCACCAGTTCCCGCACTTCAGCCAACTCGCCGAGTGCTGACCGATGACGCACCTCTGAACGTTGCACCGCTTGCTGTAGGGGCGACAGAACGGCCAGCCAAAGCAGCACCGCCGTGACCAGTACTCCACCAATCAGCAGGGCAAGCTGGTCACGCCGGGACTGGCGCAGGAACCAGGACCGCATCATGAGTCACCTCCTATGCGCAGTACGGCGCGTTGCCGGTCTCCCACCGCGCTCATGTTGCCAGGGCGGGCCTGCACGCCCTGCTGCTGCACCTGTTCAGTCAGAGCCAGAATATCGGCGTTGGAAGGCGCCTCCAGGGTCAGTTGCAACTGATTGCTCCGGGCGTTGAACTCCACCCGTTGGACACGGACATCAGCGGACGCTTCCAGGGCCGGTGTGACCCGGGATAGCAGCGTCAGTATTCCACTACCGGCGCCATTCCCGGACAGGGTTGCCAGGCGGTTGCGCAACTGACTGGCCGCGTTCACCAGCATGCCCTGTGGCATGACCTCACGGTATTCGTTCACGATCTGTTGCTCGACCTCTGCCCGGCGCTGTTCGTTGACCCATAACTGCAGACCGCTCCCGCTCAAGTAGACCAGCAGGGCCGCCGCCACCGCCATGGCCGCGCCTCGCCAGCGCCGCCAGATCCGGGCGTACGGTACGGGCAGGGCCAGACTGCCCTGACGCAGGTCCAGACAGGGCCCGGACAGGTCAACCGCGTCCCTGTAGGTGCCACGCACCCGCTCCAGGCCGGGTAATTGCCGCTCGGCCGGAGCACATTCCCGAAGCTGCTCTTCCAGCCAACGGAGACCTTCATCGCTATCCGCGTACAGTGTGATGCGTTCAGGATATTCAGTAGCCTCTGCAAAGAGCCGCGACAACACTTCCGCCATCATGGCGGCGTCGGTGGTCAGGGCCAGCTGCTCCGAATACCGCACATGGACACGCTCGTGTTCGTCGAGCAGGCAACTCCACAACTGCTCTGATCCGCGCAGCAACTGCGCCTCGTGCATTGCATGATGGACAGTCACACCGGCCGACTCCAGCGTATCCAGTTCCGATGACAGTGCCGCATGATCCACACAGGCCACGGTGACCGCATGCTCGCCTGGCGTAGCGGTGGCCACATGAACCGACTCCACATCGGCAGCCAGGTCCTGCTCCAGCTGAAAAGGCAGCAGCCGCGCCAGATGCCTGCGCTCGGCCGGAGTGAATGACACACGGCGGAGCACCACGGACTCGCCACGGACCAGCCACAGCACGCGCGCTTCGTCCCCCCGAAGCTCTTCACGAAGTGCATCCACCGAATCATTCCTGACCGGACCCGCCGCAAGGCCTGCGTCATCGACACGGAACCATTGTAGCGTTCCGAACTGCCCGTTTCCGGCATCTCTGACCAGAACACTGTCCATATTCCTGCTCCTCACAGTACGCTGTACCGCCGCCGTATAGTACTTACACCACCGTCGTGACGGTGAAGAAGACTTCTGGCGCCCGTTGAAACCCCACCTTCCAGCACTTCACCGTCCAGCAGGAAATGACTGCTGCCCGTACTGTAGTGATCCGTGGTGCCTTGCTGCCGGCCGATGTCCAGAGGCGCCACCAGTTCATGGGCCAGGAAATCCGCCAGCGACGGGAAGGGCTGACGTTCACGGTCCTGCAGCAGACCCTGCACCTGCGACGCCTCCAGGGGTTCCAGCGTGTCCAGGGCGTTAAAGGTGCGCAGCAAACGGGCGTCCATGGTGTTGACATTCAATGGTGTGGCCTGCGGCAGCGCCACCAGGCAGGGCCGCAGCCGCTCGTATAGCGCCGGGGTGACGTGCCGCACCATGCGCAGTTCCGAGACGCTGCGGAAGTGAGCGTCCGACGGTTCATAGGCCGGTTCACCGCCGCCGTAATAGACCGCCTCCGCACCGCCCGCGCCGGTGGAGGTCTGATCGGCATCCAGCCAGTCGATCACCGCCTCGGTGAGCAGCACGGCATCGTATTCACTCACCGGGTGATCCTCGAAGGTCTGTAACAGGCGGATGAAATGCCGCTGCATCGGCGTGAAACGGATGGCAGGAGAGGCACCCGTGTCATTGATCCACTGAGTGGTCTGCGCCAGGCTGTTGAGATTGATACGCCCCTGTGCGTCCTGAATCGCCATGCGCAAGATCCCCTCGTCAATGGCCAATGGCGGCAGTGCCCGGGCCCAGGCCTCGCCGGAATGATCCACATCGCCGTCCAGCCCATCCTGTTCCAGTACCACCGCCGCCAGCGACTCGGCGCCTTCCAGGTAGTGCTGGTAACGGGTCACCAGCAAGCGGTTCTCGATCTGCGTGGCGGCGACCAGGAACTGACCGGAAAAGCGCACCGCCAGGGTGCTCACCAGGGCCACCACCACCATGGCCAGCACCAGGGCGCTGCCACGATCACCGGCCCGGCAGGATGAACAGTCGTTGCAATTCACCGATCCCCTCCAGTTCCAATGTCACTTCCACCGCCAGCGGCAGTGTGCGGGATGGCATTTCGTTCCCGGATACCATGTCCTCGTCGCCAGGCGCCTCGGTGGCCGCCGGAAAATCGCCCGGCCAGGCCGTCAACCAGCCCTGGTCCGCGCTTTCCGCCGTGGCCGGCAGGAAACGCACGGTCACTGCCTGCAGGTCATCCATCAGCAGCCGGCTGACCGGGGCCGGCCGCAACGCATGCGGCAGATTGCGCATCGGCCGGCTGTCGCGCCACAGCTCACCGTCCTCAAAGCGATACGCCACCCGTTGCAGCTCAGAGCGGGGCAGTTCCTGCAGATTGGTCCAGCCATCACGGACCAGCGACAGGAAAGGCGTTGCCGGAGCGGGCAGACCTCCACGGAATACCGCGCCACGCCGTTCTTCCGGGCCGGCGCCAGGCCGAGCCCCGTCTTCCACTGTCTGTTGCAGATCCATGGACAGCATCGCCCAGGTTGACTCGATGTCCTGCATGCGCTCCAGCACCTGCCCTGTATCACCGGTCGCATCGACCGCCGCGTCGACGAACAGCCAGGCCAGCGCACCAATCAACGCAGTCACCGCCATGGCCACCAGTACCTCCACCAGTGAGAATCCCTGCTGAGGTGAGCGCCCGCTCATAAACGCGACTCCCCGGCGCCGGTGGCACTTCGATGCCGGAACGCCTCCACGGAACTCAACGCCTCGCCTTCCTCGAGACCGGCGCTGGCCACGTAACGCCACAGGCCCGGAACGGCCGTTTCTTCGGCCACGATACGCCAGTGCCATTCGCGCCCTGCCATCGGCTCGGTACCGCTACTTTCCCCCTGCAATGCCCGGCCGGTCAGCCTGGCATCCAGTGTCAGCCGCGCCAGGGCATTGTCCGCCACCCAGGCCGCCTGGGCCCGGTCGCGCAGCCTCGCGGTGCCGTCCACCTGGCTGCCCACCTGCGCCATCAGGGCCGGCAGCGCCATGGATACGATGAACAGGGCGACCATGACCTCCACCAGCGTGAACCCCGACTGTCTCTGCGCTGCGATCATGGCCTGCCACCTCTTTGCGGCTGCGAGCCCGGCACCTCCAGCTCACCACGCGCCGTGACGCGCAGCACCGCCGGTTCACCGCCCTCATTCGCCAGGCGCAGAACGAAACGGGGCAGCTCTCCGGTCGGCAACAGGACCAACAGGGGATCACCCCGCTCTTCCAGGCTCAGGATACGCTCCCGCGATACGGCTTCACCGTCCAGCTCCAGAGACAGGCGGGTACCGGCCCGCAGGCGGCCTTCCGCATCCCGGATACCGGCATCGGCGGGCGACCACGGCTGCCAGTCCCCGCTGCGGTACTGCATGATCGAGTAATACCACTCGTCCTCGTCCCCGTCCGCGGGTCCCATCAGCAGACCCGCAGGTTGACCGCTGATCACCGCGAGTTCCTGCGTAAGCCGCAGGGTTTCCGACAATTTCCCGGCATCGCTGTGCACTCCCGGCCCGCCGCCGAGCACCGCGCCCAGCGAAAGGGACACTGTGCCGGCCAGCAGACCCGCAATGAGCAGGACTACCAGCAGTTCAACCAGGGAGAAGCCGCGCATGATGATCAGGGCTGCTCCTGCCAATTGCCGTAGTCGCTGTTCTGACCGCTACCGCCGTCAGCGCCATCCGCGCCCAGGGTATAGATGTCATAGTGGCCATGCTCGCCCGGACTCAGGTAGAGATAGGGGCGGCCCCAGGGATCCATGGGCAGGTCATCGAGATAGCCGTCCTCTTTCCAGTTGTCCGGCACCGGCTGCAGCGTGGGCCGCTCCACCAGGGCCTGCAGGCCCTGTTCCGTGGCCGGATAGCTGTGGTTGTCCAGGCGGTAGAGCCGCAAGGCCGTCTGAATGGCACTGAAGTCCGCGAACACCTTCTGTACCCGGGCCTCGTCAGCTCGGCCCATCACATTGGGTGCCACCACACTGACCAGCAGGCCCATGATGACCAGCACGACCAGGATTTCGATGAGACTGAAACCTTTCTGCCGTCCCGATGCGCGATCTTCTGTACCGTTCATACCTGTATTACTCCCGTCACACCAATGTATTGATATCGAAAATGGGTAGCAGGATCGCCAGCATGATCAACGTAACAATGCCACCCATGATGAGAATGGTCAGTGGCTCGAGCAACGCCATCGTCGTGCCCAGCTTCATTTCCAGCTCCCGGTTCTGGTTGCCCGCCGCATGCGCCAGTTGCTCCGCCAGACTGCCGTTAGCTTCCCCGCTGGCAATCATCTGTACCAGCAACGGGGGAAAGATGTCCGCCTTGCGCATGGCGCGGCTCAGGCTGCTACCCTGCTTGACGGCCTCGGCCACCTCCATGCTGCGCTCGTGCAATACGCGGTTCTCCAGTACGCGGCCGGCAATGCGCAGGGCGTCCAGCAGCGGCACGCCGCTGCTGATCAGGATGGACAGCGTGGAGGCGAAGCGGGCACTGTCAGCCTGCAGAATCACCGGGCCCAGTAACGGCAACCGCAGCAGCAGGGCGTGCCATTGCCGGCGGTGCCCGGCATCGCGCAGCCAGTGCCGGAAGACGGCGCAGAGCAGGACCAACACAGTCAACAACGCCAGTGCCCGGGGAGAGGTGAAGAAATCACTGACGGCAATCAATGCCACGGTCAGTGCGGGCAACTCCTGGCCGGAGTTCACGAAAATGCGAGTGAGACTGGGCACTACAAATATCATCAACAGGCTGACCACCAGCACCGCCACGCCCAGCAGGGCTGCCGGATAGATCATCGCCATGCGCAGACGCTGACGCAACTGCTGGCCGGACTCGGCGTGCTCGGCGAGCCGCTCCAGCACTTCACCCAGAAATCCCGCGCTCTCACCAGCCCGCACCATGGCGCAGAACATGTCGTCGAAGGCGCCGGGATGCTCGCCCAGGGACTGGGCCAGACTGCGCCCTTCTTGCACGCGGGAGCGGACCTGTACCAGTAGCCCCTGCACAGCGGGCCGACTGCTCTGCTGCGCGGCCACCTGCAGCGATTCGCTGACCGGCAGCCCGGATCGCACCAACGAAGCCAGTTGCCGGGTCACCAGCGAGCGCTCTGCTGCGGACAGACGGACACCGCGGGCCGACCAGCGAGTCAGCAGACCTGAGGAAATGCCGGCGCGAGCTCCAGCTACTGCCGAAACGGACACGGGCTTCAGGGCACGCTCACGGAGCTGTTGTCGGACCTGCCGCTCGGAGTCGCCGTCCAGCACCCCTTTCAGCATCCGGCCACCGGAGTCCACCGCCTGATAGCTGAAGGCCGACATCAGGCCGCCTCCCGGCCGTCGCCGGCCACCACACGCAGCACCTCTTCCAGACTGGTTTCTCCGCTCAGCACCCGCTGCAGCGCATTGTCCTGCAGTGACGCAGCCGAGCGCCGCGCCTGGTGCAACAGATCATGCTCGGCGGCCCCGCTGTGAATCAGGCGCCGCAGCGGCTCATCCACCTCGATCAGCTCATAGACCCCGGTACGGCCCCGATAACCGGTCATGCGACAGTGCTCACAGCCGACGGGCCGATACAGTGTGCTCTCCGCCGGGATACCGTAGCGGCTGCACTCCGCTTCACCGGGACGATACGGTTCGCGGCAGGCGGTACACAGCAGGCGGACCAGCCGCTGGGCCATGACCATCTCCAGGCTGGATGCGACCAGAAAGGGCTCCACGCCCATGTCCTTCAGGCGCATGATGGCGCCTATCGCCGTGTTGGTGTGCAGCGTGGACAGTACCAGGTGACCCGTAAGACTGGCCTGCACGGCGATGGCCGCAGTCTCCGTGTCACGAATCTCCCCCACCATGACCACGTCCGGGTCCTGACGCAGGATAGCGCGCAGACCCTGTACGAAGCCCATGCCGATGCGGCTGTTGACCTGTGTCTGTCCAATGCCGGGCAGCAGGTACTCGACCGGATCCTCAATGGTCATAATATTACGTTGCCGGTCATTGATCTCGTTCAAACCGGCATACAGGGTCGTGGTCTTGCCGGAGCCGGTGGGACCGGTGACCAGGAGGATGCCGTGCGGCCGGCGCAGCGCAGCCGTGTATTGCCGCTCCACTACCGGCGGCATGGCCAGTTGCGTCAGCCCGAGCTGGCCGGCGGACTGGTCCAGCAAGCGCAGCACGACACGCTCGCCATGAGCAGAAGGAATGGTCGACAACCGGATATCGACGGCATGCCCTCCCAGCCGCACACTGATGCGGCCATCCTGCGGCAAGCGTTTCTCGGCGATATCCAGACGGGCCATGACCTTGAGCCGTGACACCAGTACCGGAGCCAGCTCGGGCCGGGGCGCCAGCACTTCGGACAACACGCCATCGGCGCGGAAGCGCACGGCAACGCGGTCCTCGAAGGGCTCGATATGTACATCGGAAACCTGCTCGCGCACGGCCTGCGAGAGGATGGCATTGATCAGACGCACCACCGGTGCGTCCTCGCCCGAGGACAACAGATCATTGTTGCGGGTGATATCATCGACCAGTGCGTCCAGGTCACCCTCTTCGCCCAGTTCGTCAACCGCTCGCTGTGCATCACCCTCGCCGCCCTGGTAGCTCGCCGTCAGGCGTTGCTGGAAACGCTCTTCATTCAGGGAGCGCAGCTCGAAGGAGCCGTCCAGCACCCGGCGAAGCTCCAGCAGCGTAGCCAGGTCCAGGCCAGGCCGGTGCCACACCACGCCGTCCTCGACCAGCACTCCATGAGACGACGCGAAGTCGAAAGGCAGCCTCCGCTCATTCATCATTCGTGCTCCGCCCCGGCGCCTCTGCACTACCGGACTGCGTGGCGGGCCACTCCGGCAACAGCGGCAGGTCATCGGGATCGATCAGGAAATCATTGATCAGACGCTGATTGAGCTGCTGATCGCGGATATGGCCGTATTTCTCGGCAGTCGCGCCTCGCAGCGCCTCGTCGTCACGCAGAATTGTGGGCCGGATGAACACCAGCAGATTGGTTTTCTGTACCGAGCTTTCCTGCGAGCGAAACAGCCGTCCCACGGCAGGTATACTCCCCAGCAGCGGCACCCGGGTCTCATTCTGTACCACGTTGTCACGAATCAGACCGCCGAGAACGACCGTCTCGCCATCAGCCACGGTGACCCGGGTCTCGATACGCCGTTCATTGGTGATCAGATCCACTGCGCCAGCGCGCTGGGAGATACTGGAGATCTCCTGGTGGATATCCAGCGCCACCCGGTCACCGCGGTTGACGTGCGGGGTCACCCGCAGGGTCGTACCCACATTCTCCCGATTGATGGTCTGAAAGGGATTCTCGACGTTGCCGCCGCCACCGGTATTACTGAACGATCCCGTAATGAAGGGAACGTTTTCCCCGACACTGATCACAGCCTCGGTATTGTCCGTGGTCAGCAGGTTGGGCGTGGACAGTATATTGGTGCCACTGGTGGCCTGCAGCATATCGATCAACGCCAGCAGGTCGGTGCTGCCTTCCAGACGCCCGAGACCGATGGTCTGTCCCGCCGACCCGGCCAGACCAGCCGCCAGCGCGCCCAGTCCGTCAGCGCCGTTCCCGGCCAACGCTCCCTCGGCGATACGCTCCAGCGAGGACAGGTTGTTGCCGGAATCGAAGCTGCTACCAAAGGCGCCGGAGTCGTTGCGCAGCAGCCACTGGATGCCGAGGTTCCTGCCGACATCGTCGGAGATCTCGACAATGATGGCCTCGACCAGGATCTGCGCACGCTGTACGTCAAGGCGCTGGATGATTTCCTGCAGGCTGTCGACCGTCTCCAGGTCGGCCGTAATGATCAGTGAATTGGTCTGCGGATCGGCCTCGATGGTGGCCAGCTCCCGGTCTTCGCCGCTGTCGATGGCGCCCACATTGGCCATGTTGGCCACGACGTTCTCGAGGACCGCCGCCACGTTCTCTGCATCGGCGTATTCCAGGTAGATGACCCGTGTGTTGCCACTCTGTTCCTGCGGCTGATCCAGCAACCGGATGAGATCCCTGGCCCGCTCGCGCTGGCGCGGCTCGCCACTGATCAGCACGGCATTGGTGCGCGAGTCGGCGGTGAAGCGGACCCGGGGCCGGTCCGGGCTGCCTTCTTCGGACCGCGCACCGCCAACCCGGAGGATCTCACGCACGGTTTGCACCAGCGACTCCGCCCGGGCAAATTCCAGCGATACGCGCTCGGTCTCCGGCGTCGCCGCGCCGTCCATCCGTTCCACCAGAGCCCGCACCCGCGCCACGTTGGCCGCCGTGTCCACAACCACGATCATATTGCCTTCGGCATACGCCGACATCTGGCCATTGCTCTGGGACACCAGAGGCCGCAGGACCGGGAGTACCTGTGACACCGACACATTGTCCAGATGGATCAGCTCGGTCACATACCCGTTATCGCCCGGCCGGTCGTCACCGGCACTGAGCGGCAGCGGCGCGGTGCGCGCTTCCTGGCTGGGCACAATGCTGACCACGCCGTCACTGAGTTCAACTGCGGTGAAGCCGGCCATGTCCAGCGCGCGCAGAAAAACCTCGTAATAGCCCTGCTCATCTACCGCAGTGTTGCTGATCACGGTGACATCGCCCCGGACCCGTGGGTCAACGATCATGGTCTTGCCGGTCACTTCCTGTACGGCGCGAATGACCTCGCGCACTTCGGTTTCCCGGAAATTGGGCGTCCAGGTACGGTCCTGGGCGTGCAGGGAGGGCATGGTCACCACCATGGCCAACATCACCAGTACTTTCCGGAGGGAGGATCGATCACGCATTATGGGTTGCCTGCTGGGGTTCATCATTCAAATCGGAGACTGACAGTCACTGTTTCACCGTCTCTCAGGACGCCGAGTTGCACCTCTTCCATTCCACGCAGCTCCTGGACGGCGTTCATCGCCCGGCCCATGTCGGTCAGCCGCTCCCCGTCCACGGCGGTGACGACATCACCCGCTCTCAGGCCGTGACGCGCCAGCAGATCGGCGTCCGCGTCATTCCCGATGGCTATGCCGGTGAAGCGCCCCTCCTCCCGGACCACACGCGGTGTGCCGAGATCCTCGTAGCGGAACGCACCAACCGGTCCACCCTCCCGGGCGCTGTCATTTCCGGATGCCTTCGACGCAGATGACGTGCCAGCCGGAGAGCCGGATGGAGGACCGTCGAGCCACAGCGTCTCGTGGCGCCCGTTGTTGTCCAGTACGATCCGGTTCATCATCACCGCGCTCAAGCGGACGCCCGTCGGAGCCAGATCCACCACCTCACCAACGGATACCACGGATTGCCGCTCCCCCGCCGAGATGATGGCCATGCCGGCTCCCGGCTCGCTACTGGGAATCGCTCCCCGAAGCTGCAATGCCAGACGGGTTTCCACCGCATCCGTCAGCTCCGGCTGTACGTTGCCGCTCCGGTTTGTCCTGCCTTCGAACCAGTCGTAGGCCAGCAGACTCTCCATATCCACTGCTTGCGAGCCCGTTGCACTGCCAGCGATCAGACCACTGTTGAGAACCGCACCGGACCGGTAGTCAGCGACACCGGCGGCCTGGACAGGCCACAAGGCCCAGAACAGCTGTGCCGACCAGGTCGCCGCCCACACCGTCGCCATCAATACCACCGTGCCGGTCAACCACTTCACCGGCACGCGGTGCAGTGTCCTGACAATGGAATTCACCCCCTTCAAAGCTGCCATTGCAGGTCAAGCTGCAATCGTGTTCCAGTGTTCACGTCAATGATGCGGATGTCATCCTGATTGAACTGGCGCCTTTCACCCAACAGGTTCTTGGCCCGCACTTTCACCGAAACATTGTCCATCGGGTAGTAGGAATAGACCAGATCCAGCGAGTGGAACGGTGCCTCGAAGGCGTCCGGGGTCGGCTCGCGGCCACCGAAAAAGATCCTCTCGCCAAACACGTTGTACAACAGCGAGGCGGCGTGGCGCCCGTCATCGGAGTCATAGCCCAACTGGGTGTTGACTACGTATTCGGAGTGCCCGGTCAGTCTGCGACGCTGGCTGGTCTGGGAGCTGTTCGGAGAGAAACTCAACTCGGAGTCGCTCAGCACGACGTTGCCGGATACGAAAAAGCCCCAGGGCAGCACCTTGAGTCCCTCGACCTCGATACCATACACCTCGCCGGATTCAGCATTCTCAAAGCTGAGCAGGCGGGCGTCCTGCGGGCCGGGCCGCTCGACACGCTCGATCGGATTGGCAATGTCCTTGTAGAACAGTGACAGCGTCAGGTTGTCTCCGTTCGGAAAGTACATCTCCGAGCGAAGATCGACATGATCGATCCCGGAAACCGCGAGGGTCGGGTTACCCTGCACCCGGTCATTCAATACCGGGTCAATGTACTGAATATCCGCGAACTCGCGAAGATCGGGGCGTACCACGGTCTGCCCGTAGCCCAGCCGGACCTGGAAGTTCTCTGTATTCAGGAATCCGTCCCGGATGTACGTCAATGCCGCTGCCGGATAGAACCCGTCGTCCTGGAAGGCCAGGGTCTGATCCGGATCCTGCAGCTGATTACCCAGATTGACGATCGACTCGCCCGAATAGTCCAGCAGATTCAGGGGCAGCACACCGCGCTTGAAATCCTCCCACCGCACTCCGGCGCTGAGGCGCCAGGTTTCGTCATAAGTGACATCCATCGCTCCGAAGGAAGACGTTTTCTTTTCCCCGGCCACATAGCTTTCCGTACCGAAATTGGAGCCCATGTCCAGGGAGAAGTCATTCGACAGATCCGACAGGTTGTCGTCCCGGAACACATCAACCGGCAGGCCTACACGGTCCGCCGTTGCGCCGCTGATGATGTTGGCCGTATAGCCCAGGTACTCACGCCCCTTGCGGCTATCCGAATAGCCACCGCTCAGGGCGCCCCGGAAACGATTATGGTCGAACGGGAGCTCGATCTGATACCCCCTGCTTTCCACCGTGTCATCCAGATTGAGGAAGTTGAACTGCGCCGAGGTACCCGTATCCACGCGGGTATCGATCAGCTCTCCGGTAGTGGTATCCAGCGTATTGCTGCCCTGCACCGAGGACGCATTGGGAATGCTGGTGGATGCACTCGCGTCCGAATAGAACCAGCTGACATTCAGCGCCTGCACGAATGCGGGAAGAACGCTCAGTCCGAAATCACCATTCTCGAAACTGTGCTCACCGATGACCTGGTTCACCAACAGTTCGCGTTTCTCAAGCCGCGCCACACTGGTACGGCGCTGCACCCCGTTGTCCTGCTGGAAGTCGGGGTTGAATCCCGCTACGAGCGTGGACTGGTCCTCGTCATTCTCCAGCAGATAGCTGTTGGTCTTTACCGTGTGGCGGTCCTGATAACTGGCGCTCAGGTTCAGGGTGGCCGTGGCGTTATCCGTCTGGAACGTGCGTTGCACGGTCCTGAACTCTTCTTCCGGGTTCGTAAAGCTGCGCTCGAACTGATCGGAGTTGCTGTTGCTCTGGCTCTGGCCATAGGAAGCCAGCACGCCCACCGCCACGTCGGGACTGACGTCCCAGGTATTCCCCGCTGCGACGGAAAGGCTGTGGTCAGGCTGGATGGACTGACGGCGTTCAATACCGATGTCCCGATTCAGGGAAAGAGCGAGTTCGCGGTTGATGCGGCTCGCTTCCTGCTGCTGCTCCGCGCTCGGGCTGCCGGTGCCGGGGAACTCCTGGCGCGCGATATTGGCCGGGCTCAGATCTCCCTGGTAGCTATCCAGCGCCGCGTTGATCGCTGTCGGCATGCCACCCTGGTCTCCCAACGTGGTCAGCCCATTCGATGAGTTTTCCGTGTTCCAGCCGGTCCCCGCAGATACCGAGAACACCGGTCCTGCCGGTACGCCCCGGGTGCGGATATCGATGTTGCCACCACCAAACGCCGCCGGCTGATCCGCCGAGTACGCCTTGTGGACCTTGACGGATTCCAGGATCGAGGTCGGAATCAGGTCCATCGGAATGACATTGCGGCTCAGCTCCGGGGAGGGAATCTCGGCGCCATTGATCGTAGCACTGGAATAACGTTCCCCGAGACCACGCACATAGACGAACTTGCTGTCCACCAGCGACAGCCCCGTCACCCGACGCATCGCGGCGCCCATGTCCGAGTCACCCGCGCGGCTGATCTGCTCGATGCCGACCACTTCCGCCGCATAGGGCTGCTCTACCCGCTCCATCATGATCTCGCGCGCCGCATTCTGCAGCCGGCCCGTCACCACGACTTCCTCGATCACCGACTCCTGCTGCGCGACGGCCACCGGCCCGTATCCGGCTGTCCCGGCGGCCAGCGCACCGGCCACCGCCAGGCACAATCTCTTCTGTTGCCACATCATTGCATTTTTCATGATCCGTCTCTCGCTCACTGGTTCCGCCGTGTATTCAATACCGGGAGCCGGCTTCGCACCCGGCTCCCGATTCGTGATCCAGCGGCCAGGTTCAACCGCTGGTCATTGGCACTCAGAGACCTGTTGTCCAGCCGCTGACCCAGTCGTCGTCCTCGCTGACGGCGCCGATGAAGTCGACCGCGTCAAAGAAGCTGCTGCTGCCCGCGCTGCCCAGTGCCGGCTGCGCCTGCGCCGCAAAATCATCCTCGAGCCGGGTCACGTCGAACACGTCCACATTGATCGGCGTGCCATTCGCATCCGTCAGGCTGGAAGCAGTGACGTAGGCAGTCGGGTTGGACGGTGAGAGCCCGGCGATCACCGTGGCGGGCAGATCGTTGCTGCTCTCAACTACAGCGTTGCCACTGGATGCCCACCATTCCCCGAGATTCACGCCCAGACTGTCGTCAATCTTCAGTGCTTCCGTGCAGGCAATCACGTTGCCGGACGCCGCCGAGTACCCCTGGTTGATACCGTCCGCGCTGACCTGGCTGTCAATCTCCAGGCACTCGTTGCTGGCCATGCCGGTGTCATTGGACGTGATGACGGAGTTGTACATCTCGAAGTAGCCGCCCTCGCGGTAAATCGGCCCTTCGGAGTCGCCCTTGGAGCTGGGCGCGGAGCCCATGTCGCTGTCGACGTTGGAAGTGATGCAGGTCATGTTGGAAACGCGGCCCTTGGTGTAGGGCGCAATGTCGTCGTCGCGCGAACTGCCGGTGTTGTCGACCTCGATACAGCGGTTGGCGCCGGATGTATGCACGGCCAGGGCATACTGGATGTCACCGACCCAGCCTTCAGAGTAGTCGATGGAGTCATCACCCACGTTCACGGCCACAATGTTCTTCAGATCAACCGCGCCGCCAAACATCTCGAAACCGTCATCCAGCGTGGTGTAGGTCTGGACGAATTCCACAGTGGTACCGGAGCCTACCCCGTTAAGTGTCAGGCCGTTGAGCTCGTCACCATCCACGACCTGGAAACCGGCATGACGGATTTGTACATAACGCAGTACACCGGAGTTTTCCTCGTTGTTGACCCCGCCGTATGTGGACGGGAAACCTTCGGCAGCGACGTGACAGTTGTGCGGGTTGTCACCGGCAGGCTGACGATCACCATCGGTGCACTTGTTGGTGACGCCATTGCCGTTGAGCTGCACACCGCCCCACTGGCCACGATCTGCTTCAGTGGCCTGGCCATCGCGCAGATCCGCCACCGAGCTGAAGATGATCGGTGCGTCACGGGTACCGTCGGCAACGATGCGCGATCCACGTGCGATCCGTACATAGTCGGCCGAGTTGAAGAAGGCCATTTTCGAACCGGCGCCAATGGTCAGGGTCGGGCCTTCTCCGTCCTGGGGAATCTCCACGCCCTGCGCGGCGGCGTTGGCATTAACGTCCTCGCCCACGAACAGGCTGTCGTTAAAAATGTGCAGGCCGTCGCTGTCCAGCGCCTCGAAGGTGACATCCGTGGTCAGTGCATTGTTCTCACTGACAAAGGTGGTGTTGTAGATGCAGTTGCCGCCTTCGAAGCTGCCCTGGAAGGTCTGTCCTCCTTCCGCGTAGCTGGCACAGGGGTTGTTGGTCGAATCACCACCGCCGTTTCCGCCCTCGACGGTCGTGTTGTTGGAGTCGGTCACTGTGTTGCTGGGGGACAGGTTCAGGTCACCGCTGTCGCAGGCCACCAGGGCTGCCGCCATGACACCCAGGCTGGCAAAAGTCTTGATATTCATTATTGAAGATCTCTCCGTTCCATTCTCTCGTGAGAATTCCCATGAATTCCGGAAGCGGTGCCAAGTTTTTATCCACCGCCGCATTGAATGCTGCACCATTGTCTGGCGCGGCCATCCTAGCGCTGTGATATGTCAGTTTTACGACTTGTTCATTACGGTATTGTGACAATGGGGAGGAGAGGGAGCTGATGCCGGGAAAAGCCGGGTGCTGAGGGAACTCGTGGGTCAAAGGCACTTCCATGATGTTTTATTGATCTCGCGGAGATCGCCAAGAACGCGGAGAAACCCATGAAAAAGCAGTCCAATGCGGGGATTCTTCAGGCAATATCAACGGCTGGGCCCAATCGGGTGCCCCGTCATAATATGCCCTCCTTTGCGATCTTGGCGATCTTGGCGATCTTGGCGATCTTGGCGAGAGTATAAAACGAAGCGGCACCAGCTCCTTGTCATTCAAAGCCAGACATGATTACCGTCCGATGACAGCCACGCTTTACAGCAAAGACAAAGTGTTACAAGCTTGGCGGGACATTGCGGACACAACACTGGCCCTCAACCGGAACCGCCATCAATGAACAACAACAACCCGGAACCTTCCACTCCCTCCACGGACTCGGCCGACAACGGCTCTCCCGCTCAGCCTCCATCACTGTGGCTCGCGCTCACGCCGCTACTCGTGCTGTTCACCCTGCTGGGCTACAACGTGGCGGTCTACGGGGACGATTCGCTGGGCGGAGCCAACCAGGCGGCATTGATCCTGGCCGCCGCGCTGGCGGCGGGACTGGGTATTGCGCGGGGCGCGGTCTGGCCGCACATCCAGGAACGCATCACGGACAACATCCGTGCCGCCACCCCGGCCGTGCTGATCCTGCTGCTGGTCGGGGCGCTGACGGGTACGTGGCTGATCGGCGGGGTGGTGCCCAGCATGATTTACTACGGGCTGCAGATCTTCAATCCGGCTTTTTTCATTGTCAGTGCCTGCGTGGTGATGGGGCTTGCGGCAGTGGTCATCGGCAGCTCCTGGTCGACCTCCGCCACGCTGGGCGTGGCATTGATGAGCATCGGCTACGCGCTGGGTTTCAATCCGGGTCTGGTGGCCGGCGCACTGGTTTCAGGAGCCTACTTCGGCGACAAGATGTCACCGCTGTCCGATACCACCAATCTGGCCTCCGGCGTCAGCAACGTGGATCTGTTCACCCACATCCGTTACCTGAGCATGACTGCCCTGCCCTCCATCATCATTACCCTGGCCATCTACCTGTTGATTGGCCTGTTCACGACGGCCGACTCCGGAGCGGCCCAGGGTACGGAGCGCTACCAGGAGATCATCCGCGAGTATTTCCATGTCTCCCCGCTGCTGTTGCTGGTGCCGGCCGGCGTCATTTTCCTGATTGTTAAAAAGGTACCCGCCCTGCCGGCGCTGTTCTGCGGCGCGGTCCTCGGCGCACTCAGCGCCGCCACTTTCCAGCTGCCGCTACTACAGTCTCTCGCCGAGCAGTTTGGCGGTATTTACCAGACCATCATGCAGGCCGTGTACGGTAGCATTTCCATCGCCACCGGCGACGAGATACTGGATGAACTGCTGAGCAGCGGAGGAATGGCCGGCATGCTCAACACGATCTGGTTGATCCTGTCCGCCATGGTATTCGGCGGGACTATGGAGGCCAGCGGCTTTCTGGCCCGCATAACACAGGCCCTGCTCAGCCGGGTGCGCAGCGACGCCGGTCTGGTCACCGCCACCGGCGCCACCTGCCTGGTCACCAATGTATCGGCGTCCGACCAGTACCTGGCGCTGGTGGTACCCGGGCGCATGTTCACCCGGGCCTACGAGGATCGGGGTCTGGCGCCCCAGAACCTGAGCCGGACGCTGGAAGACACCGGTACCGTCACCTCGGTGCTGGTACCCTGGAACACCTGTGCTGCCTACCATGCCAGTGTTCTCGGCGTGGCCACCCTCAGCTACGCGCCGTGGGCCTTCTTCTGTCTGATCAGTCCGGCCATGACCCTGCTGTTCGCCTGGCGGCGCATCCGGATCGCACGGATTGACGATAATAGTAATACTTCGTATTTACAAAACCAGGCTGACCGCGCCGGCTAGAACCAGTCCGGCGACATGGTGAGGGTGGTGTCATCCAGCGTGGCCAGCAGGTCCAGCCAGGGCGCCACCCGGGGCAATTCGTGACGGAAATAGAACTGTGCAGCCTGGCGCTTCCCGTCGTAGAAGGCGCCGGCTTTACCGTGCGCCGCCAGACACTGTTCCAGCCAGATCCACGCCACCACGATGTGCCCGAACGCTTCCAGATAAAGCGATGCGTTGGCCAGCGTACGCTCCGGATTGCCACAGCCGTGCAACTGTCCGGTCACCTCCCGCAGCCGCTCGATCATCGCCGTGAGCTGCGCCGCATACCCGGACAGCCCCTCCAGGGCACCGGCCTGCGCGGCGGTGCACTGCATTCTGCCGAACAACAAGGAAAACGCCGCCCCACCCTGCATCACCACCTTGCGCCCCAACAGATCCAGAGCCTGGATGCCATGAGTGCCTTCATGGATGGGGTTGAGGCGGTTGTCCCGGTAGAACTGCTCCACGTTGTAATCCCGGGTATAGCCGTAGCCGCCATGCACCTGGATCGCCAGGTTGTTGGCCTCCAGGCACCACTGCGACGGCCAGCTCTTGGCCACGGGGGTCAGGATATCCAGCAGCAGTGTGTACTGCCGACGCGTCTCTCCATCCGCCGCCCGCTCTTCATCAACCAGCCGCGCGCAGTACAGATTCAGGGCCAGACCGCCTTCCACCCAGGCCTTCTGTGCCAGCAGCATGCGCCGCACATCCGGATGCTCGATGATCGGCACCTGCGGCCGGCGCGGGTCCTTGGCGGTCACCGGCCTGCCCTGCGGCCGCTGGCGTGCGTAATCCAGTGCATGGAGGTAGCCGGTGTAGCCCAGCGCGGCCGCCCCGAGCCCCACACCGATCCGGGCCTCGTTCATCATGTGGAACATGCAGGACAGCCCCTGATGGAGCTCCCCCACCGGATACCCGATAGCGCCAGGTTCACCACACGGCTGATGCCGTCCTTCACCAAAGTTCAGCAATGTGTTCGTCGTGCCCCGGTAGCCCATCTTGTGGTTCAGGCCGGCCAGTACTACGTCATTTCGCTCGCCGGATTCCGGCAGCCATTTGGGCACCAGAAACAGGGAAATCCCCTTGACGCCGGGAGGCGCCTCCGGGGTGCGGGCCAGCACCAGATGTACGATGTTCTCCGACAGTTCATGGTCACCGCCCGAGATCCACATCTTGTTACCGAACACCCGGTAGCTGCCGTCTTCACGCGGCTCGGCGCGGGTGCGCACATCCGCCAGCGAGGAGCCCGCCTGTGGCTCGGACAGGCACATGGTGCCGAAATACCGGCCCTCCATCATGGGCCGCACCCAGGTATCGATCTGTTCCTGTGTCCCGTAGGTAAGCAGCAGGTTGGCATTGCCGATGGTCAGGAAGGGATAGGCCGCGGTGCCCACGTTGGCCGCCAGGAACCAGGCGAATCCGGCCTTCTCCACCAGCATCGGCAGCTGCATGCCATCCAGGTCGTAGTCCTGTCCCGCAGCGATCAGGCCGGCCTCCGCAAACACCTCCAGCGCGGTCCCGACCTCGGGAATGATCGTTACCGTATTACCATCGAAGGTCGGCTCGTTGAGGTCGTTCTTGCGGTTGTGCGGGGCGAAATGCTCCGTGGCAATCTGCTCACACAGGTCCAGTACCGCGTCGAAGGTTTCACGCGAATGATCGGCGTGGCGTGGATGCCGGCACAGGGCCTCGGCATCCAGCCACTCGTAGAGCAGGAAATCCAGGTCCCTGCGCGACAGGATCAGAGAGCTCATGCTGTGGTGGGCAGCTGGTATCCGTCCTTCTCGAGCTGGGCCCGCACCACCTTCTTGTCCATCTTGCCGGTGGCGGTCAATGGAATGCTCTCCACGAAAAGCACGTCGTCGGGCAGCTGCCATTTGGCGAACTTTGCCGCGCAGTGCTCAACGACCTGCTCTTTTGTGACTTCGGCGCCCTCCTTGCGGATCACCAGCGCCACGGGGCGCTCGTCCCACTGCGGATGCGGCTGGGCCACAACGCAGGCCTGCGCCACCCCGTCCAGACCGGCGATATGGTTTTCCAGGTCCACGGAGGAGATCCACTCACCGCCGGACTTGATCAGGTCCTTGGAACGATCCGTGATGATGATGTAGCCCTCCGGATCGATCTTGGCGACATCACCGGTGATCAGCCAGCCATTATGGAATTTCTCCGGCTGCGGGTTCCGGTAGTACTCCGAACAGATCCACGGTCCCTTGATCAGCAGTTCGCCGAAGGCCTTGCCGTCATGGGGCAACGGCTTCCAGTTGTCATCGAAGATCTCGATCTGCAGTCCCGGAATCGGCAGGCCGGCCTTGGCCTGGTTGTCGGCCCGCTTGTCATCGGACATTTCCAGGTGCTTGCGCTTGCCCGTACGCCGGCTGATGGTGGCCAGCGGGCTGGTTTCAGTCATGCCCCAGCCCTGTACCATTTCCACGCCAAGTTCATCCCAGTACCAGTGGATCAGGGCCGGCGGCGGCGCCGAACCGCCGCAGGTCACGCGCTTGAGTGTCTCGAACCGGTACTGGCCGGGGTTGGCTTCCAGGAACCCGCGGATGCCCTGCCAGATGGTCGGCACACCGGCGGAAATGGTCACTCCCTCGTCAATCATCAGCTGAGCGATCCTGTCCGGCACCATGAAGCGATGGGGAAACACCTGTTTCATGCCCAGCATCGTGGCGGTCCAGGGCAGGCCCCAGGCGTTGGCGTGAAACAGCGGTACGATACTGCACACGGTGTCGGTGGCCGACAGGTTCATGACATCCGTCAGCCCGATGGCCATGGTGTGCAGGTAATTGGAGCGGTGGGTGTACATGACCCCTTTGGGCTTGCCGGTAGTGCCACTGGTGTAGCACAGGCCCATGGGTGAATTCTCGTCGATCTCCGGCCAGTCGTAGCGGGCCGGCTTGCCCTTGATGAAATCCTCGTAGTCGATGGCGTTGGGCAGACTGGTGGACCAGCCTTCCAGCCCGGGCTCGGTGGCAACCACTACCCGCTCGACCGTGGGGATCCGGTCCGCCACTTTTTCCAGGGCCGGCAACAGGTCGGCATCAATGATGATGATGCGATCCTCGGCGTGATTGATGATGTATTCCAGATCGCCGGCCGGCAGGCGGATGTTGAGCGTGTGGACCACGGCACCCATGCAGGCGATACCGTGATAGGCCTCCAGGTGACGGGAGCCGTTCCACATGAACGTGCCCACCCGGTCCCCCAGGCCGATGCCAGCATCATCCAGCGCGTGCGCCAGTTGATGAGCGCGATCCCGCGTTTCCGCCATTGTCTGCCGGCGCGTACCGTCCGCCGTCGCCGTGACCACCTCTACGTCCGGCTGCATTGCCGCACCGCGGTCCATCAGGTAGTGCATCAACAAGGGAGTCTGTTGCATTGTCATAATTATTCGGCTCCAAATCTCTACTGAAGAGTTTACTCGTTTGTCTCGCGACGGCTGGCCTTCCCCAGCAACGCAGGGAGTCAAGACTAAACCAGCTGCACAGGCAGTTCAATAAAGGGCACCTCTATTGTCATGCGCCGGGCAAAAAAAAGGCGGGAAGCGGGCTGACTGCCCCCGCTCCCCGCCGTTCCCGCACAGAACTCTGTCAATAGCGACTCAGGCGCGCCCGGTCTCCTGGCGTACCCGCTGATCCATGTCGGCCAGCGCAAAATGCGCAGACTGAATGGCGCTTTCCATCCAGGCCGATTTGCGGGAAATCTGGTCGCCGATCATATAGTGGCGGCCCATCGGCTGCTGCAGGGTCTGGTAGTGTTGCTCGGCCTCCTCGGTCCTTCTGCCCCAGCGGGCAGAACAGCCGAGCATGTGATTCATGCGATGCCAGGCAATGGTGACGCCGTGTTCGGCCATCTCGCGATACTCGGGATGAACCTTTTCGCCCTGCTGCAACATGGACTCGATGCGATCTTCCTGCTTCATTCGGGTGAAATCCATGCCGCCACCGTAATCGTAGGCAGCCAGCATGACCCCCTTCTCCTTGTGGATGCCATGGGGGGGATACCACATCTGCCGGATCGGCTGATTGGTCCAGGTAATGCCGCCATAGATTCCCTGCTTCTCCCAGAATCGCTCTTTCATCTGGAAGGCCCCCTTGTAGGCTTCGCCACGCTGGACGTAATTCAGCGCCTGACGGTATTCAGGAGAAAAATTGTTGGTGATGCCCGTCATCAGGTGAGTGGGTATACAGTTGAAACAGAAATCGGCCTGGATGCGGTGCTCCTCTCCATCCTTCTCGTATACCACGTCCACGCCATCGTCATTGAGCATGACCGACTTGACCATGGCGTGATACTGCACGGCATCCCCAAGCTGTCGGGTATAGCCACGGATGATATTGTCCATGCCGCCAGTCGGCTGCATCAGGACCGGGCCGGTCTCCCCTTCGTTCTCCACCACCAGATTGCGCAGCATATACGGGTCCGCTTCCAGGATATCGCGGATGCGGACCAGCTCCTCCTGCTCGGGCTCGGTGATGAAGCCGCCGGAGGCGTAACCGGAGCGGGTACTGCCGGTATAACGGCCATCCTCGTCCAGGTCACCGAACGAACGGATCACGTAGAGAACCTTCTCCGCCTCCTCCGGCGAAAATGGCTCGTCGAGTTCCTCGCTGGTGAAGGCCTTGTGCATCATCTCGGCCATAAAGCCACGCAGGTTGGTGCTCAGGTCGACATTGCGCATCGGCTTGCCGCCGTTCAGGTTGGGATCGTGCACCCAGGCCTGCTTGTTCTCGTTGATGAAAATTTCCAGCTCGACGCCCAGCTCCTTGCAATAGTGCAGGGTATTGGAGTGGGTACTGGGAATCCGGGCGGCGCCGCAGTTGAAGTACAGATGCGGCTCGTCATCAAAACGACAGATCTGCGGGTTGCCGATCTCGTCGATGAAGTCGCCGTGGCGCAGGGTCATGATGCGTCCGCCGGCCCGGTGCGACGCTTCCAGGACATCCACCTGGTAGCCAGCGCGTACCAGCTCATAGGCGGCGGTGAGGCCGGAGATGCCGGCTCCGAGTACGACGACGCGGCGATTGCCGTTTTCCATCGGCATGATCGAGGGCACCGAAGCGGCGGTGGTGGCCGGCAACAGCCCCAGGGCACTGCCAACGGAAAGCACGGCGGCCGTGCCGCTGCTCGCAGCGAGAAGACTTAGAAATTCACGGCGGGTCACTGGTCTGGTCACTTGGTGTCATCCTCTGAAGTAATTCATGCCGGCCCACTCGTATCGGGTATACGCCCATTGGAGCCGGCTGCGCTATTGAACACGGTTGTTACTGTTATGTTGTCGATCCTGCGCATCATACCGCCAATCCACGCCCTGCATTGTGACGTAACGTGACGGAAGGTACTGTATTATCGGACCCGGCGGGCAGCAAAGTCCTGACAGAAAGCTTCCCAAAACCTACTAAACGGCCCACAATACAGGAAAATGACTTGCCCTTCCGGCCGGTCAGTATATCATCAGCGATGACTTGACCGACTTTGGCGTTATTTGCTTCCATAAGTCGAACAAGAGCGGGGCTTATGACAGAACAACACATCAGCGCATCCGACCACGGGACGCCAATCGACGGCCCTGATGCTGTCTACATCGGTGAATGGCTGGTGTCCCTTTCGGCCTGCACGCTGACGCGGGGTGATGAGGAAGTCAAGATCACGCCGCGCAGCATGGATGTATTGCGGCTGCTGAGTGAAAGGCCGAATTCCGTGGTCAGCCCGGCAGAGCTGCTCGAAGCCATCTGGCGCTCCCCCATCGCCACCGACCACGCCGTCCACAAGGCCGTCGCCGAGCTACGCGGCGCCCTTCAGGACAAGGCAAAAAAACCGAATTATATCAAAACTATACCGAAGCGCGGCTACAAGCTGATTGCCCCTGTCAGGAGCGTCGGGCCCACGGAAGGCCTGGCGGAAGAGCCACGGAGGAGCGCATCAGCCGATGGCCGCGCCAGCTCCCGGACCAGCAGTGGCCCTCGATGGATCAAAGGCCTGGCGGCCGGCTTCGTCCTGGCCTGCCTGGTCAGCCTGCCACTGCTGCTGGATGGCGAGAGCCCGACCACGGCCGCCAGCGACGACATCCGCCTGGCCGTGATGCCCTTCTCCATCCAGGACTATGATGACGAGAACCAGATCGTCGCCGAGGGCATCCGCGACTCCCTGGTGCACGGCCTGTCCAAGCTGGCGCACCTGCGCGTCATGTCCCCGCCCCGCAACAGCGGCTATCGCGAAAGCAGTGATGAGCGCTACGAGGACTACCTGGATCATGCCGACCACCGCCTGCAGGGCCGTGTGTTCAGCGGCGATGGCCGCCTTCGGGTAATCGTACAGCTGGTCCGGCAGCACGACGGTGTACAGCAGTATTCCGAGCAATTCGACCTGCCACTGACCGACATATTCTCCGTCCAGGACGAGATCGCCTCCAACGTGGCCAGCGCACTGCGCATCCATCTGGACGAGGAAGAGCGCGCCCAGATGCTGGACTGGGGCACCACCAACGCACTGGCCTACCAGCGCTTCCTGCGCGCGGAGTTCTACTATAACCAGTTCAGCCCGCAGGACTTCCATCGCGCCATGCAACAGTACGAGACCGCCATCGAGCTGGACCCGGACTTCCTCAGCGCCTACCACGGCCTGGCCACCGCCGCCAACAACCTGGCGGTTTACAGCAGCATGGATACCATCGACGAACTCTACGACAAAGTGCTGGGCGTGCATCGCGAAGTGGCCCGACTCGACCCCGACAGTGAAATCCTGGACTCCCTGCATGCCATCAAACTGCGCATGCAGGGCAGCAGCCATATCCAGCAGGAAGCACAGCTGCGCAAACAGATCCTCTCTGGCACCCCGCCGGATTTCGCGGTGGCCCACTATGCCCTGCTGCTGATCGGTGCGCGCCTCTACGACGAGGCCTCGCAGCTACTTGACCTGGTGGGCGAGTCCTCTCCCAACGAAATCTCCCCGGACGAAGTCTGGAGTTACCGTTATTCCGTTACACCGCCGCCGGAACTCATCATGGCCCGCAAGAACCAGCTCCAGCAGCGCCCCTACCACATCGGTTTCCTGGGCACCGTCGCGGCGAACCTGGCCTTCCTGGGTGACTTCCGGCAGGCCCGCGTCTATCTGGAGCAGCAACGCAGCGTCGATACAGAGGGCATCATCGTCCACAACACAGAGAACACCATCCGCTTTCTGGGAGGCGAGATCCACGCGGATAGCGAGGCCTTCCGGGAGGCGCTGCGCGACGAGCCGGACTTCCACTACAACAACGGCGCCCTCAGTTTCATGGTCGGTGACATCGACCGCGGCATCGAGTACTGGCGCCAGCTGCAGCCGGTGCAGATGCGCCGCTTGTTCAATATGACGCATGTCAGCGAACGTTACTTCCCGGCCCGTGTACTCGAATCACCACGCTACCGGACACTGCTGGAGGAGCTGGGCAACGGCAAAAGCTGGCAGCACACCCTGATCGAAGGCGTGATGGAGATTGCCGGGGTCACCGACATCGAACCGAGCCCGGAGGCCCGGCAGGCCTACGAGGACGATACCATGCTGTTGCGCAACAACCTGTGGAGCAAAGAGCAGTGGCAGGAGTTTGAGCTTCACAAGCGCCAGAGAATCGGCGACACTCTGTTGAGGGAAGGCATTTCAACCCTGTAGTAGTACGCCACTGATGGCGCGAACGGCCCGGGAGGCCGGAAACTGCTTGACACCACAGGAGATACCCTTTAGTAGGTATTGAGAAGATTTTCGGGAGGACTTTGCCGGACAGCAAAAACATAATCAGGCTGTTTTCGTGCAAAGGTCTGACACGAAAAGGGACGTGACAGGCGCATCCGCGTTTGCTCACGTACGTTGAAACGGGACATCCATCAAAAAACAGCAATAATGGATGGAAGGACGAATCCCCAGACTCACAATGAAGTGAGGTCAGAAGACGAGAAGTTGGTTACTGCAAGCTGTAAAAAATCAAGGGCTTGATGCAAAGCCTTCAATGAAAAACTAAGGAAGCATTGCAATGAAAAAACTACCCCCACTCCACACGTTCTCATCGCGATTCGCGCTGCTCGGCCTGGTGGCCGCAGCCGCTTCCGCGCCGGGTGCCGTGCAGGCACAGCAAGGTGCGGAAGAAATTGAAGAAGTGGTTGTCACCGGTTCGCGTGGTGCGCCACGTACCGCCATGGACGCTGCAGCGCCCATCGACGTGTTGTCTGCTAACGACTTCATGGACCAGGGCACCACGGACATGAACGACCTGATGCGGAACCTGGTTCCGTCGTTCAACGTCGAGACCCAGGACATCAACGACTCCAACAGCCTGGTCCGCCCCGCTACCCTGCGTGGCCTGCCGGCGGACGACACGCTGATCCTGGTCAACGGCAAGCGCCGTCACCGTTCTGCGGCCATTCAGTTCGGCCAGGATGGTACACACTTCCCGGACACGGCCCAGATCCCGATGATCGCCCTGCAACAGGTGGAAGTGCTGCGTGACGGCGCCTCGGCCCAGTACGGCTCTGACGCCATCGCGGGTGTGATCAACTTCCGCCTGAAGGAAAACCGCGAAGGTGCCTCCTTCGAGAGCAAGTCGGGCTACTACACGAACAATGGCGACGGTCATCTGAACTACGTTGCCGGTAACGTGGGTTTGCCGCTGGGCAACAGCGGTTTTGCCAGCCTGAGTTTCGACTACACGAACCAGAACAAGACCGACCGCTCCATCCAGCGTGGTGACGCGCAGGCGCTGATCGACGCTGGCAACACCAACGTCCGTGGCGCTGGAGCCGAAGGGTCCCAGACCACCGTGATGAACCACGGCCTGCCGGACACGGAAATGGTGAACCTGTTCGCCAATATGGCCATCGACCTGGGCAACGACCAGGAACTGTACTCATTCGGTGGTTACAGCGAGAAAGATGTCATTCTCGGCTTCTTCTTCCGTAACCCGGAGAACCGCGGTGGTATCTTCACATCCGGTGACGAGCAGCTGATGTTCGACGTGACGGAGGACGGCACGGGCAACTGCGCCTCCATTCCTACCGGGGTCAACCCGGATACTGGCGTGACCAGTTCCATCGCGGCCTCCAACTACTCGGCCAACAATCCGGACTGCTTCAGTTTCACCGAATGGTTCCCGGGCGGCTATACACCGAACTTTGGCGGCATGGTGACCGACTTCTCCAACGCAACCGGTATCCGCGGCGAGTTCAGTGATGGCACCAGTTACGATATCAGCGTGAACAATGGTTTCTCCGAAATCACTTACCTGCTGAACAACACCACCAACGCCTCCATGGGCCCGGATTCTCCGACTTCGTTCGAACCCGGTATCTACACCACCATCGAGAACACGTTGGGCCTGGATTTCGTCAAGCCGATCGACATGGACGGCCTGTACTCACCGCTGAACGTGGCCTACGGTGTTGAGTGGCGCCGCGAGATCTTCAAGGTAAGCTCCGAGGATCAGGATTCCTGGCGCATCGGTGAGTATTCTGACCAGGGTGCCAACGTCGGGTCCGACGGCTTCCAGGGCTTCGGTCCACAGCAGCAGGGCAGCTGGGATCGCAAGAACTGGGCATTCTACGTGGACCTCGAGGCTGACGTAACCGAGCGATTGCTGCTGGGTGCGGCCCTCCGCTATGAGGACTTCTACGACACCTTCGGTACCACAACCAACGGCAAGCTGTCCGCGCGTTATCGCCTGACGGATACCACCAACCTCCGGAGCACGCTCAGCACCGGCTTCCGTGCGCCGTCACCGGGTCAGGCCAACATCGTGAACATCAGCACGGGTGTGGAAAACAACATCCCGATCGCTGACGGTCAAATCCCGCCGACCAACCCGATCGCCCAGCGATTCGGCGGTCAGGAGCTGACACCGGAGAAATCCGAGAACCTCTCCATCGGCGTTGCTACCGAGCTGGGGCCGATCGACCTGACGGTGGACTACTTCAACATCAAGATGGAAGATCGCATCCTGAACTCCAGCAACTTCGAGATCACTCCGGAAATTGCCCGGGAGATCGAGGAGTCCGGTATCAGTGGTGCTGGCAGTATCCGTCGCTTCACGTACTACACGAACGACCTGGATACCACCAACCAGGGCGTCGAAATCGTGGCCTCCACTTCCTATGACTGGGGTGATGCCGGGGTCACGGACTTCAATGGTTCATGGGCCTGGATGGATCAGGAACTGGACGATTTCACACCGGAACTGCTGAGCCGCAGCGGTGCCCTGGCCCTGACCGACGAAATCCCCGAGAACCGGGGCAACTTCCGTGTCAGCCACAACCTGATGGACTGGCGCTTTACTGCCCAGGCCAACTACTATGATGAGTTCCTGGTTACGCCCTCTAACGACGATCCCAGCCAGGACTACATGCACGGTGCTGATGTGATCTTCAGTGGCGAAGTGGCCTACACCTGGCGCAACAATCTGACGGTTGTCGTTGGTGCCGATAACATTTTCGACACCATGCCGGAAAAGGTGCGTAGCCCGTCCGCGTTCACCAGCAACCCGTATGTCACTTCGGTTTCCTACTCGCCGAACGGACGCATGGTGTACACACGCCTGCGTTTCGATCTGTGATCCGGAGATCATGGTGACAACAAGCTAGTGTACCCCGCCGCCGTTCGTGTAACGTTCAGAGCGCGCCTGAGCCGACAGAGCAAGGCGCGACCCGCAGTGAATAGCGGGGCTCTTTACAAGGGGCGCAACGCGGCACTGTCGGCTCAGGCGCGCTCCCGAAGGGCGAGCCGGAAAGCGCTCATCTGCGGCGTTATGTCTCTTGGCAAGGACGCCGCCATTGTCTGCGAGACATGTCTTGCGGCTAAGCGCCTTCCGACTCGCTGAATGTTACAGGAACGGCGGCGGGGTACACTAACCGAGGAGGGGGCTACGGCCCCCTCTTTTTTCAGTAATCCTGAACAGAGAAACACGACGATGTTTTCCAAACAAATTCTTTGCCTGGGCTTTCTTTTCAGCGGACTTGCCACCGCATTGCCGGCTGCCGCCGAAGTGGTTCCCGAGGCTACCGACGGTTTTTACTGTACCACCTGCCACGGCACCGAAGGCCAGGGCAACGTGGCCATTGACGCGCCGCGCATCGCGGGCATGGAGCGCTGGTACCTGGAGCGCCAGATGAACCTGTTCCGCGACGAACTGCGCGGCACACACCCGGAAGACCTGGCCGGACAGGAAATGCAGCCCATGGCCGCCATCCTGGACGACGAGAAACTCGAACAGGTACTGGACTGGGTTGGCGAATGGGAGTACGTGGCCGCCGAGCCGACGCTGACAGGAGGTGATGCGCGCAATGGCCGATCACTGTACCAGTCCTGTGTGGCCTGCCACGGCGCTGCGGGCGAGGGCCGCGAGATGATGAACTCTCCCGCACTGGCCGGTCAGAACGACTGGTACCTGGTCCAGCAACTCCAGAACTTCAAGGCCGGTTACAGGGGCTATGACAATGCCGATACCTTTGGCAACCAGATGCGCATGATGACGCAATCCCTGTCCGGGGATCAGGATATCGTTGATGTGGTCAGCTACATCAACACGCTGGGCCGTGACTGATCAACCCGCCTGCGCGGGTGTCTTATAATGACATGACTGACTTTCAGAACAAGTGAGGAGGTACTGCTATGCGATACAACAGGACACTGGCAGGCGCTGCGGCGCTCTGCATTGCCACTTTGCTGGGCACCGCCCCGGCCTCCGCCCAGGTGACCACCTTCCCCAACAGCAGCGATTTCCCGATCGCCAATGCCGTAGAAGTGGGCGCCGGATCCAAGATCATCTTCCACAGCGGCACGACGCCGGCAGCGGCCAACCCGGACGCTGAACGCGGCACGCGCGCCTACTACGGCGACACGCGCACACAGACCATCAGTGTATTGGAGCGCATAGAAGCGGATCTGGAATCAAAGGGCCTGACCATGGGTGATGTGGTCAAGATGACCGCGTTCCTGGTCGGTGACCCGGAGATGGGCGGTCGGATGGATTTTTCCGGATTCATGGAAGGGTATACACAGTTCTTCGGCACTGACCAGCAGCCCAATGTACCTGCACGATCAACCGTTCAGGTGGCGGGCCTGGTGGCACCGCTGATGTTCGTGGAGATCGAGGTCATCACCGCGCGCTGAACCGGTGGACCGGCGGCGGTAAACCCCGCTGCCGGTCACCTGCGCCAATCACTGGCGGGAATACACCTGCCTGTTGATTTCCTCGCCTTCCTGGTTCAACTGTACGACTTCGACCTGGGGGCTGTTCGGGCCATACAGCAGCCGCATGGTGATATAGACACGGTTGTTGGTGGGAGGCAGTGAGACATAAGCCCCGGCCACCGTGGTGGACGTGGCGATACCGATACCATCCCACATGCAGGCCGCCACCCCACGTGAGCGGAACCGGTAGAATGCATCGCCGAAGCGCGGCTCCTCCAGATCCAGCTGTGTGACCACCAACTCGCATTCATCGGCTCCGTCGGATACATACTCACCCTCTACCTGGGCCAGTGCACCCTGGGCGAAAAACAATACGCCGGCACCCAGCATCGCCGAAAGCGGTTTGATTATCTTCATGGTAGCAGCCTCTCCTCTTTGTCTGATCGGATCGTATTGATCTCTTTTCAGGTCTGCTCACATGGTACGATCAATGCGGATTCCTGCATTGATCGACATCAAACTCCCATTTCTTCGTTACCAGCCCGGTACGGACCGGCAAACGTATCCGGGCGCGATTCACCCTGCTCAGTGCCACTTGCGGGGGTCAACACGGTAATACCCGAGCAGCTGCGCGAATACATCCGGGTGCTGATCGGCCATGGCCGCAGGCTTTTCATAGAACACTTCCGTAGCCACCGCGAAAAATTCGGCGGGATCGGTGGCACCGTAGTAATCGAACAACGACGGTTGCCCGGCCTCGGCGGCATGTTCCAGTTGTTCAAAGGCAGCCGACATCACCCGGGACCAGGTTTCATAGCCCTGCTTTGCATCCAGCGCCGGAGCGCCGTTGGCAAAGCCGGTGGCCTGATCGAGCTGGTGGGCGAACTCATGAAGAACCACGTTGTAGCCGTCCCCCAGATCCGCCATGCCTTCTTCCACGTTGTCCCAGGACAGCACGATGCGGCCATCCTCCCAGGATTCACCGGCCAGGATACTGCGATCGTGTGATACCAGCCCCGCATCGTCCTGCACAGGACGGTTGACGCGGAACTCGGCCGGGTACACCAGGATATACTTCAGATCAGCGTAGCCTTCCCCCTGACGATGCAACAGCAACAGGCACGCCTGGGCGGCAATACTGAGACGCACCGCATCGTTGACGGGCTGCCCCGCACAGGGAACGAACACTTTCTCATCCAGGAATCGTTTGATCAGGTTCTGCAGTGCCTGCTGTTCCTCCCGTGTCATACGGTCGTACCAGGGCAAGGTGCGCCGCAGCATCGCCAGCCATTCGGCGGGGAACGGTTGACTGTCCAGCCGGCGGCGACGGTGTGCCGGATGGATGAACAGCCACCAGAACGCACCCAGCACCGCGAGAAAGAGGGAAAAAATGACCAGCTGACTCTGGAGTTCAGTCATGGTGCACTCACCTGCTGGTCACCAGCGCCGCGTCCGACTCTGTATCGGCACGGCGGGTCATCAGGCAGGCATCGAATCCAGAGCGTCCTGCACGATCTGCAGGCCTTCCTCGAGCACTTCATCCTCGATGGTCACTGGCATCAGGAAGCGGATGGTGTTGCCGTACATCCCGCAGCTCAACAGGATCAGTCCATGCTCCCTGGCATAGTTGCAGATCCCGGCGGCCAGATCGGCACGCGGTTCACGCTTGTCCTTGTCGGACACCAGCTCGATGGCCGCCATCGCACCCAGATTGCGGATATTGTCCACCTGCGGATAGCGCTCCTCCCACTGACGGAAGCGTGCCTGCAGCTGATCGCCCAGGCGCTGACTCTGACCCAGGATATCCTCGGTCTCGAAAACCTCCAGTACGGCCAGTGCCGCAGCGCAGGCCGTCGGACTGCCGGTGTAGGTGCCGCCCAGCGAGTTGGGGCCGGAGGCATCCATATGCCGGTCAGTGCCCACGATCGCTGAAACCGGCATACCGTCGGCCATGCTCTTGGCCATGGTGATGATATCCGGCTCTACACCGCTGTGCTCGATGGCAAACAGCTTGCCTGTACGACCGAAGCCGCTCTGCACCTCGTCCACGATCATCAGGATGCCGTGTTCGTCGCAGATTTCGCGCACCGCCTGCAGGAACTTCGGAGAGGCAGCATAGAACCCACCCTCTCCCAGTACCGGCTCGATGACGATGGCCGCCGTATGGTCTCCCGGTGAATCGGTCTTCATGGTCATCCTGAGCCCGCGCAGGGCGTCCTCATCGCTGACCCCGTGATACGGTACCGGATACGGTGCGCGAAACACGGTGCCCGGCATGGGGCCGAAATCCACCTGGTACGGGGCGGCCTTGCCGTTCATGGCCATGGTGTAGAACGTGCGGCCATGGTAGCCACCATCAAAGCAGATCACATTGCTGCGACCGGTCGAGGCACGCGCGATCTTGACCGCATTCTCCAGCGCCTCGGCACCGCTGTTGGCCAGCATGACCTTGGCATCTCCGCGAACCGGGGTAACCTCGCTGAGCCGCTTCGCCAGCTGCACGTACCCGGCGTAGGGCATGACCGTCTGGCAGGTGTGCATGAGCTTGTCCAGCTGGGCCTTGACGGCTTCGACCACTTTCGGGTGACGGTGACCGACGTTCAGCACGCCAATCCCCCCGGCGAAGTCGATCAGGCGGTTGCCGTCAGCGTCCCAGACCTCGGCATTGCGAGCGTGGTCGGCAAACAATGGATTGGGGCTGGCCGCCCCGGCCGCGACGTATTTCTCTTTCAGTGCCTGTAATTCTTCATTGGTCATATCTTTTTCTCCTTCCTGGCATCCTGTCTTCGCTTCCGCCCCGCCGTGAGCTCATCGTAAATGCTACTACGATGACGCGGCCATCACGGGATCAGGTCCACTTTGTGTTTCGGTACTGCGCACAATACCATCATTGGCGGTCCCGGGGCTCGTTCTCCATGGGACGATCCGGTGACATGGCCCATTCCGTGACGCTCTCGGCATACAGGCGGGTACCCTCCTGCCCGGCCAGCTCATTCATGACGAACCAGTTGATCGAGCCAAGGTGGCCGGTATTGCAGAAGGTCACTGCTGCCTCGCCATCGGCGGACAGCATGGCGCCCAGCTCGTCCTCACTCTTCATGCGGTTGCCATCAAACCAGCCGGTGAAGCTCAGGTTCTCCGATCCGGGAATGGTGCCGGCGCGGGATGCCGAGGCCTGCTGCCCCTGGAAGTACGGCTCGGGACGGGCATCGACCAGCCGCACTGGCGCATCATCGTTGACCAACCGCTCCAGCTCTGCCGTGGTCACCCGCCACCGGTCATTCCACTGTGGCTGATAACCGGAGGCCTGTACAGTCACCTGCTCGGTGCTGACCGGCAATTGTGCACTCTGCCAGGCACTGAAACCGCCATTGAGCACGGCCAGGTCCGCGACCCCCAGCGAGCGCAATGTCCAGTAGACCCGGGTGGCGGCTCCCATGTCCACGGCGCCGCTGCCCCCGTGCACCAGCACAACCGGGGTGTCCGCCTCGATGCCCGCCTGCTGCAACAGACTGGTCAGATCAGCCAGGTCCGGCAACTGCCCGGGATTATCCTGCGGACCCCGGAACTGTCCGTAGGGAATGGAAACCGCGCCGGGTATGTGCCCAGCCTCGTATTCGCCGGTCAGCCGCATCACCCGCACGTCGTCTGAATGCTCCAGAATCCCGGCCAGCTCCGCTGGCTCCAGCAACGGCGACCAGCCATCGGGAGCCGCCAGCACAGCGCCTCCGCTGACCAGCAGAGTCACGGGAAACAACACGGCCCGGGTACACTTTCTGACACGGTTCATTGTCTTCATTGCACACCTCATTTCGGTTTACTTCAGACAGCGTCACAGGGAACGTATACGGAAAGAGCGGAAACGAAGATCGCCACGGCCCCACTGCAGTGCGATCGGGCCTTCCGAGAACTGGCTGTCCTGCACATCCACGGTTTCTTCGCCGTTCAGTACCACATGCAACCGATTACCCTGCAGGGTAATCTCATAGGTATTCCACTGACCGGCTGACTCCGGATAGGGCTCGGACACTGCGGCCACATGCACGATGGCGCCCGTGCCATAGGACGGGTCCGGACGCTGATCAAAGATGTTGGCCTCGTAACAGCTGCGGTCGGTGATGTTCTCTGCGTCCTGGCAGCGCATGTAGATGCCGCTGTTGGCGTCCTCGCTGGCCATGAATTCCACGTGCAGCTCAAAGTCGCCGTAACTGTCCGGTGTGACCAGGTAGGCCACCCCTTCGCCACTGTTTACATGGATGAAGTCACTGGCCGAGTGCCAGTTGGCCTCCCCGACCTGATTGAAATTGTCCAGTCCCTGATTGCCATCGATCAGGGTGGTCCAGTCTCCGCCATCCTGCGCCACCGCTTGTGTGGTCAGAAGTGGCAGGGACAGGGCCGCGATTGTGCGGATGATACGGTGCATGGTGGAATCTCCCGGAGTCTTCGGTCAATGTGAGTACTGAATATAGCACCGGGCCCGCTCTGGTGAAAGCAGGTCAGGCGGCATATTGTCCACAATGCCGATGCCCGGTATGGTAGGGGATTCCAGCTGCCGGCACCGCTGCTCACAGTCAGTACGGAGGACGTTGCCCATGAGCCAGACAGTACGCAAACGCCTGTGGCTGCTTGCCTGGGCGCTGCTGGTCTGCGCCCCGCTGCTGGCCATGATCATGGCGCCGGTGCCCGGCCGGGGCGGGCTGGCCTGGGAAACGGGCATCGCCCTGGGTTTCGCCGGCCTGGGCCTGCTGGTGCTGCAGTTCCTGCTCACCGCGCGGATGCGCTGGCTGACAGCTCCGTTCGGCGTCGACCTGATCTATCTATTCCACCGCTACCTGGCCCTGGTGCTCGTGTTCGTGGTCATCGCCCACCCCCTGCTGCTGCTCCTGTCCCGCCCTGCTCTCCTCCAGGACGCCCGGGGATTGCTGAGCCGCTGGCCCATGCTCAGCGGCGTGCTGGCCCTGGGTTTGATGCTCCTGATCATGCTCACATCGCTGTGGCGCAAGCGCCTGCGGCTGCCCTACAACGGCTGGCGGGTCATTCATCTGACACTCGCATTGGCCGTCCTGGGTCTGGCTTTTGCCCATATGGTCAGCATCGGTTACTACAGCGCCTCCCCGCTCATGATGGGCCTGTGGTCACTCATCGCGCTGTCCGCCCTGCTGGTCATTCTGGTGGTGCGGCTGATACGCCCCTGGCGACTGGCCCGTCACCACTGGCGGGTGGACAGCATCACCCCCGAGCAGGGCGATGCCTGGACACTGACACTGTCACCGGTCCGTCACAGCGGTATTCGTTTCCGGCCCGGTCAGTTCGCCTGGCTCAGCCTTGGCCACTCGCCGTTCACCATGCAGGAGCACCCGTTCTCCATTGCCTCGGCGCCGCAGCCGGACGATCCGCGCCTGCGCTTCGCCATTAAAGGGTTGGGGGATTTCACCCGGACCATCGGGACACTGCCACCGGGAACCGAAGCCTGTGTCGACGGCCCCTACGGGGTGTTCAGTCATGAACACTACCCGGAGGCGGCCGGTTTCGTGTTTCTGGGGGGCGGCATCGGCGTGGCGCCCATGCTGAGCATGCTGGAAGACCTGGCCCACAAGGGGGACACCCGCCCGCATTACCTGTTCACAGCGCACAGCCACCTGGACCGCATCCCCTGCGACCGGGCACTGCGTGAGGCCGGCAAACGGTTGAACCTCACCCGTGTCACCCTGCTGGAGCAACTGCCGGAGCACCCGGACCCGGCGCTTCCGGTCGACGCTGAAACACGGTTGCAAGGCTGGTTGACCCGGGAAATACTCGACCGGCATCTGCCGGCAAACCGCAGCCACTATCACTATTTCCTGTGCGGTCCGTTGCCGATGTTGCGTGCTGCGGAACACTTCCTGCACGATCTGGGGGTACCGATGCGTAACATCCATACCGAACTGTTCGACATGGCGTGACGACCGGCACTGATCATGCCACGGAGGCAAGCACATGCGCGAGAGACTGGCAAAACTGGTGGCCCTGGGTAGCGGTATTATCGTGGTTGCAATGGCGCTGTTGTTCGGCTGGCAACAGAGTGTCCGCATGGACCGGCTGGGCGGAGAGCTGGACCCGCGGGCCTGGGCGGAGCTGTATCCGCTGCATGTACGCTCCCATCTTCGCGGCGAGGAACACAGCAGCGGTAAGCCGACTGACCGCCTGGCGGCCAACCCGTTCCGGCAGCGCGCCTGGGCCGGCAATGCCTTCTCGCTGGAATACAACGCCGCCCGCTCGCACCACTACGCGCAAATCGATCAGCAGGACAGCCGGCGCACACAGGAGCGCGAGCAGCCCGCCGGTTGTATCAACTGTCACGCCGCCGAGACCCCGGAGCTTGTCGAGCGCTTCGGCTGGGACGCTCTGCACGCCATGTCCTACAATGAACTGCGAGATGAGGTGCACTTCGGCAGCAGCTGCCTGGACTGCCACGACCCGAAGACCATGGAGCTGCGCATTACCCGCCCGGCGCTACGGGATGCGCTGTTGGCCAGCGACATCGACCCCGAACAGGCCAGCCGGCAGGACATGCGCAGCTACGTCTGCGCTCAGTGCCACGTGGAATACTATTTCGAACCCGCCGGAAACCGGCTGACACTGCCCTGGGCCGGGGGACGCCGCCTGGAAGACATCGAGCAGTATTATGATGATATCGGATTCAGTGACTGGACCCATGCGGAAACCGGCGCCGGCCTGATCAAGGTGCAACACCCCAACTTCGAGCTGCACAACGAGGGCATCCACGCCGCCCGGGACATTGCCTGCGCCGACTGTCACATGCCGCAGGTTAAGGAAGGCGGTGTGCAGATCAGCGACCACTGGATACGCAGCCCCATGGCGCAGCCGGAGGCAGCCTGCATGAATTGCCACCAGGGGGACACCCGGCGCCTGATCCAGCGCACCGCCGACCTGCAGCAGAATACGCGTTCGCTGCTGGACAACACCGAAACGGCCTTGTCGGAACTGATGGATGCCATCGTGGCCGCTAGAAATTCGGGAGCAGACGACCAGGCCCTGCGCGAAGCCCGGCAGGCTCACCGGCGTGCCCAGCTGCGCTGGGATTTCATCGATGCCGATGCCTCGAAAGGCTTCCACGCAGGACAGGAAGCGGTGCGGCTGCTCTCCGAAGCCATCGACATGGCGCATGCCGGCCGGGATAGCGCCCGCCAGGCACAAGACTAGTCTGCCGGCCGGAAGGCCAGCAGTACGTTGCCCGGCTGCTGCCGGAACCGCTCGTACCCCGAGCCAACGAACAGCATGCCGGCGCCGGCGGCCACCGAATGGGCATCGATGGAACCACCGTGCGCTTCCACGCCATTGACGGTCTCGAAAGCCTGCGCAGTGTCGAACTCGAACAGAATATCACCGTTACCACCATCAAAAATGAACAGCCTCCCATCGATAGTACCCGCCACCAGCGCGCCGTCGACCACCAGGGGCATGGCGGAGAAGCCGTACTTCTCCTCGCAGGTCCCCACCCGGTCACGCCGCCCGCCGTCACAGGCCGGCGCCGAGCGGTACTCCCAGACCGGCTCGCCTGTGGCAATGTCGAACGCGAACACCCCGGCATCGATCATGTCGGCGCTCATGCTCGAGTAATGCGGGTCATTGATGGGCAGGAACACCCGCTCACCGTCCACCGCCACGCCCCAGTGATTACCGCCCAGCGCACCGCCATCGCCAACCCGTTGCTGCCAGACCACGGAACCGTCATCCGGGTCCAGGGCCCACAGGTGGCCCGACTTCTGACCGGCCAGCAACAGGTCGGTGCCGTCGGCCAGTGTCACCGGTATCGCCGCCCCACCAAAGTCCCAGTCCTTGCGGATGCTGTCCTCGGCGGACGGACAATTGGGACCGGGCTCGCCTCCGGTGCAGGCCATGTTCCAGACATCATCGGCAATGGCCTGGAAAACCCACTCCTGCTCTCCGGTATCGATATCCAGCGCGATGATGGCGTTACTGGTCCCGGTTGCCGGCAAGGACGTGTTTTCACCAGTGGTCACATAGAGATGCCCCCGCTCCTCGTCCAGGCTGGGGCTGGACCAGATGGGCGCGCCGGAGGGGCCGCGCAGGCGCGCTCCGGCCGCGTTACGCTCTCCGGTGTATTCGGCTGGCGGCATGGTCATCCAGCTCCACAGACGCTCGCCGGTGGCCGCATCCAGGGCGAGTACCGCACCACGGCCGTCACAGCACTCGTGCTCCGGCGCCGCACCACGGCCCACGCCCGAAGCGGACACCGGGATGATGATGCGATCGCGGTACGATAACGGCGCGCCGGTCAGCCGGGTGGCGGCATCCGGATCCACCGCCCCGGAGACAGTCCACAGATTCCCGCCGCTGGCGGCATCGATGGCATGCACACGGGCGAATTCATCGGTGACAATCAGAGGCCGGGTACCATCCGCCAGCGGCTCGGCCAGCGTCGCCGAGGCACGCAGCGGCGCACCCGCATCATGGGCCCAGCGTATGCAGCCCGACTGCGCATCCAGGGCCAGCACCTGTCCGGTCGCAGCCACCGGATAGAACAGTGTGGAACCGGCGATAGCCGGAGCCGAGCGCAGACCGGAGACGCCGGGAAACCCCAGTGCCCAGGCCAGCTCCAGCTCGCCCAGATCATCCCGCGCCAATCCCCCCTGACGGGCGGAGAGGTTACGTGAGAACCGCCGGTCGACGCCCGCAGTGGGCACCGCCTCTCCCTGGAAATCGACCCGCCGCTGCCCGGCCGCGCAGCGGTTGGCGGTGATCCATTCATCAGAGCGTTCGGTGGCCGCCAGAAAACCGATGACCGCACTCAGTTCTTCGTCTTCCAGTTCCTGGCCCTGCCCGGACATCACGCCGGAGGTCAGCGTATACGTCAGCGCCTCCGCCGTCATCGACTGCAGGGACTCCAGCCTGGCCGCGCGCGGATCGCCTCCCTCGTGGCAGGCGGCGCAGTAGGTCTGGTACACAGACCGCCCGGGGTGCTCATCCGCCGGTTGCGCCCGGCCTGTCGCTGACAGAAGAAGAATCAGAAAGATACCGCTGGCGCGGTGCAAAAATGACGGTCGGCTCATGGCGTGTCACTCACTGGTTGTCTTTATTATGGGTCACTCTATCGGTACTGTAATTGCTCCGCATCAATATCTCCACTACGAACCACCCTGTATGATGAATACCGGGCAATACATTCAGCGTGTGTGATAATCTCGACATGGCGCGCCACGGCACGGTTTTACGGACAGCAAAGGAGTGAATATGACATCTTCGGTCACCATCGGCTTGCGAATCGACAACGCGGTTCCCCATGGCAATGAAAGTGATACCGGAACCGTCATCGCATTGTGGCGAACCGTCGATCAGTTCTTCGACGGGAAGCCGTTCACGGCACAGGACGGTGTCGGTGGCCGCCCCACTGACTACCGGATCAGCCTGGACGCCAGTGGACTGCTGCAGACCTTCGAGACCGCCAGCGCACAATCCGGCAGCTTCTCGGCGCATCAGAAAGCTTTCGCGGGAAATGCGGGTCTGGCCATTGATGGAGCCCTGGAGATTACTGTCCAGAGCGTCAACGGCAATCTGGACGAAGAAGAGGCCTATCATGTGGCCACCGTATTCCTGCAGCAGCTGGTGCTGGCTGCCAATCTGAAAAACCCGGGTTCCATCCAGTTGCTCGGCACCCGCTTCACCGGGCAGAGAGCTCATCGCTTCGAGGCCCAGCAGTTCGACTCACGGATCCTGTACGGGGCGTTGAAAACCGCCCGCTATGACGAGTGGCCACCGATCGACACCTCGCTGGATTTTGCCGCGATCTGGTCCTGGCTGGAACAGTGCGAAACCAGTCATACCGGCACCGCCATCAGGGACGCCAACAAGGTACTGTTCACGCTGCTGAAAGTGGCTGAACAACGGCACGAGTACAGCGCCCGCACCGTGCTGCTGGTGCTGTACCAGCTGGAAGTGCTGCTGCACTGCCGCCACGCCTCGTCATCCGGCCCCATGCACCGCCACATGCGGATGATTCTGGGGGACATTCCCGATGCCGCCGACTGTTTCAATGAACTCTACGAAGTGCGACATCAACTGTTTCATGGCAACCAGCCGGTACAGAGGCCACCCATGATCTCCCACAATACCGAGGCGGCCATCCGGGAGATGATCGGCCAGCACAACACCGCCGTGGAATCCGGCACGGCCATGGTACTGGCGCTGCTGCAGGACCTGATCCGCCACGGCGCACAGTTCTATGCCTTCACTGAAACCATGGCGCGACGGTAGTGTACCCGGCATGATCGTGACGCTGACCATGAGCCCGGCGGTCGATCAGTTCGCCGCCACACCCGCGCTGGTGGAAGACGCCAAGAGCCGCTGCCGCATTCACGGCCAGGAGCCGGGAGGCGGCGGCATCAACGTGGCCCGCAATCTGCGCCGCATGGGACTGGACGTTCTGGCCCTCTTCCCGGCCGGCGGCTCCCACGGCCGGCAGCTACAGGATCTGCTCGAAGAGGACGGGCTGCCCTGTCACCCGATTCCGATCCAGGCGGAGACAACCCGTAACCTGGCCCTGACGGAAGAAGATACCGCTCGTCAATTCCACCTGGTGTTTCCCGGCGCCGCCCTGCAGGAGGCCGAATGGGAAGCCTGTCTCGCCGCCGTCGGACAACATACCCCGCCGGGCGGACACCTGGTCATCAGCGGCAGTCTGCCACCCGGTGTGCCGGCCGACTTCCTGGCCAGGATCATCCGGTCGGCAAAAGCACGGGAAGTGAAAGTGATACTGGACACCTCCGGTCCGGCATTGCGCCCGGCGCTGGACGCCGGCGTCTACCTGGCCAAGCTCAATCGGGAGGAATTCGCGGAACTGGGCTATTCCGGCGATGGTGACGTCGCCAGCCGTCTGACAAAAATGGGAGAACTGGTGGACGCCGGCATGGCCGAGCTGCTGATCGTGACGCTGGGACCCGGCGGCGCCCTACTGGCCACACGCGAGGGGCTGCGCCTGCACGTGCAGCCACCGGAGGTGGAAGTGATCAGCCACGTCGGTGCCGGTGACAGCTTCGTCTCGGTCATGACCTGCCGGTTGTATCAGGGCCAGCCCGTCGATGTTGCATTCCGCTACGGAGTGGCCGCCGCAGCCGCCGCCATCAGCACACCGGGCAATCAGCTGCGCGATATGGACTGGCTGGAGAAACTCTACCTACTGACAGGAGAATGACCCATGAGTGGCCCCATCACCCGGCGCGACTTTCGACCAGGCCCACCGGGCCGTGCGTGAGGTGCAGCTGGACCGCGCTCAGTCGTAATGCACGGCCAGCCAGACGGTTTCCTCTTCCGGATCGCTCCAGGCGACACGGTGGCGGCGATGGGCCGGTATGTTGACGTGGTCCCCGGGCCGGAGCGTGTGCTCCTCGCCGTCCTCAAAGGCCAGTATGGCCCGGCCCTGCAGCACAGTGACCCATTCATGGCGCTCCTGATCGTACCAGCCAGTCTCCGGGGAGCTATCCCCGCGAGAGACGATACGCTCAATGGTCATTCCCGCTGCACTCAGCAGGATTTCAGCCGCTTCTCCGTCCGCGTTGTCCGGCAGATCGGTGAGCAGGTTCTGGGGCTCGGTCATCATGGGTGGGGCTCCTGTAACAGTGACTATTACTGCAATGATCGCACGTCACAGGCGGTTTTGCTCCATCCGGACCGGCCCCGTCCCGATTTGATACACACGATGAGATTTGTACAATGTGGGTATGATCTGAAACCGAAATGCACAGGAGGTGGAAGATTCATGAAACGCATGTCTATCGCGCTGACCGCCCTATTCATGACAGCGCCGGGCGTTGATGCCACGGCGCAGTCGGATTTCAGTGTTCGCGGTGACGTTTCCGGTTACTGGTTCAATGCCGACCATGAACAACAGGCTCTGCAGGTCGAGGTGATCGACCCCAGGCGTGCGGCGGTGACCTGGCTTACCTATGATGGTGATGGGGAGCCCGTCTGGCTCGCCGGCTACGGTGATGTCCGCAGTGATACCATTCAGGTCACATTGAGCCGCTTTCATGGCGGTCGCTTCCCCGCTGCCTCCGATTCGGGCGAGGTCACTCTCGACACCTGGGGCGCCGCCAATATTGTCTTCACCGATTGCAATACGGCGGAAATTGAATGGAATTCGATCAATCCGGACGTCCAGGATGGTTCCCTCTCATTGTCCCGCCTGACTGCGGGTATCGAGGGGAGCCGCTGCGGCGCATCCGAGGCTTTCGAACGGACCGTCAGCTTCAGCTTCGAGCAGGGCCCTGGCCCCTGGACCGGTGTATTCAGCGACTATACCGACGGCACGGAAGACTCCCTGGATACCGAGAGCAGCTGGACCGCGCTTCCGGCGCCACTGGAGGACCGCAACGGGTTCGGACTGGCCGGCAGCAACGCCTCGGATGACCTGGCCATGCTGCTCAAGACTCCGATTGCTGGTCTTCAAGCAGATACACAGTATCGCGTGGAGCTTGATATGACGTTCGCCACGCAGGTACCGCAGAACTGCGCCGGCATCGGCGGGTCGCCGGGCGAGTCCGTCGGCGTCAAGCTGGGTGCGGCAGGTACCGAGCCCATGACCGAGGAAAACGAGGGCTCGTTCCGGATGAATATCGACAAGGGTGGCGGCCCACTGGACGGCGGCGAGGATGCTCTGCGCATCGGTGACATGACCAACTTCCAGGAAGAGTGCGTACCGATGGAAGAGCAGGTCTGGCAGCTCAAGACGGTCTCCACCCGGGGCGAGGAATTCACGGCCACCACGGACTCGGACGGCACGCTGTGGATCTATGGTGGCTCGGACTCCGGGTTCGAGGGCCGCACCACCTTCTTTGTCACGGACTTTACGGTGCGGCTGGCGCCGGCTTCGGAGTAGCCGGGGCGTCGCACAGTAGCCCCACAGAAGGGGCTGCGGGACAGCGCCGACTGCCAAACTCTACACCATTGAGGATTAACGCAGGACTTCCTTCAGTTCCTTTCGAGTGTAGGGCTTGCGTAACACCGGAAACTCACGCGACTGACTCAACAGATCAGCGGCATCATGCCCCGTAGTGATGACAACGTGTATTTCCGGAATGCGCCTGCGGACTTCCATGGCCAGATCGAGACCGGTCATGCCGCCCGGCATCACCATGTCAGTCAGCACTACGTCAATCTCGTCGTCGCCGGCCAGAATCGACAGCGCGGAAGATCCGTCCCGCGCCGGCAATGGCCTGTGCCCCAGGGATTTCAGCGCCAGGCAACACTGCTCCCGGACGAGATCATTGTCGTCCACCACCAGGATCCGATGGCATCGCGGTATTTCCGCCACCGGCGGGCTCACGCCGGTCTCGGTCTCGGCCACCGCCTCGGCCACTGGCAGCAGCAGGGCAATCTCGGTGCCGTGCCCGGGCGCTGAACGGACCTCGACCTCGCCACCCAGCTGACGCATATAGCCCTGAACCATGGGCAGCCCCAGGCCGGTACCCCGGTCGGTTTCCTTGGTGGTGAAGAACGGCTCGAACATATGGGCCTGTACGTCGTCGCTCATACCACTGCCGGAATCCGTAACCTGCAGACGAACGAACGGGCCCATACCCGGGTCATTTTGCAGTGAGGAGCGGATACGGATGTCACCGCCATCGGGCATCGCATCTCGTGCGTTGGCCACCAGATTGAGAATGGCGCTGGTCAGCTGGGTGCGATCTGACAGGACAAAGCGGTGATCGGAATTCAGGTCGATCTGCAGTCGATTGATTTCCCCGGCCGTGCTCTGGATCAACGGTTCCAGCTGTCGTACGAAATCGGACAGATCGATCGCCCCGATATCCAGGGTCTGGCGCCGGGCATAGGACAACAACTGACTGGTCAGTTCGCCGGCGCGCTGCCCGGCCGCCAGGGCGTTCTCGGCCAGCTTGGCCTCGCGGCTGGCCGGTGGCAGCATTTCGGCGAGCAGATCCATACTTCCGTTGACGACGGTCAGCAGATTGTTGAAATCGTGGGCCAACCCCCCGGTCAGTTGCGCCACCGTCTCCAGCCGCATCTGATCCGCCTGCTCCAGCTCCTGCGCCTTGCGTTGGGTGATGTCCCGCACGATGGTCAGGGAGCGCAGTTCGCCGTCCGCCTGCTCGACCAGATTGGAGGCCACTTCCACCAGCAACTTCTCGCCGGACCGGGTTCGGAAAACGAGTTCCGCCGTCACATGTCCAGACTGGTGACGATGGGTCAGCGCGCCATGCAACCCTCCGTCATCGGAAAACACCAGCTCATCCCGGCTCTTGCCAACTACTTCGTCCTCTCTGTACCCAAGCATCTGGCAGGCCCGGGGATTGACGGCCATAATGATCTCGTCGTCTTCCGGCCGGCCACCGGTGGCACAGTAGAACGCGCCGTCCTGAATATGCTCGAACAGGAACCGGTACAGTTCTTCCTGCCGCGCCATGCGATTTTGTATTTTCCCGATCCATTGTTGCTGCACTTCGACAGCATGCAACAGTGCCTGGAAACGACCGGACAGGGTCTGCAGGAAAGGCAACAGACTACGTTCGACCGGAACCAACGGGTCAGGCACCACCAACAACACCGCCAGTACCTGCTTGCTATGCGACAAAAACGGAATGACCACTCCCCTGGCAGCGCGCGTTTCATCCCGGCATAGCTCGGGCAAGGCGATGACCTGTGCCCCACCGCTCTCCCTGACGCTGGCGACCGCTGGGCGAGCACACTGCACGAAAGGCTCCGCCGCGCGGATGCTCCACAAAGCCCGGCCCGGTGTCTCCGCATAGGCGTCGACATCGAACAGCACCGCAGTAGCACAGTCCATCGGGTTGTCACCCAGGCGCAGCTGCAGCCGACGGAACAATGACTCGAGATCGGCCTCCTCGCCACCGATATCCAGGGCCTGGGTTTGGTGACGGCGTTCAGCGACCACGGCCGTGGTCTTGTCGCTGGCCACGGACATCACGCCGAGATTACGACCCGTTTCATCATTGATAGGGCTATAACAGAAATCGAAGTAACATTCCTCCGGCTGGCCGCCGACCCGCGCCAGCGGCAACAGCGTCTCCCGGAACCAGAGTGTCTCGCCATCGCGCACCTGGTCCAGTGCCCTGGAGAGGAATGGCCAGATCTCCGGCCAGCTGTGAACCGCCGGCCGCCCGAACGAGTCCGGGTGTTTGTCCCCGTAGATGGCGTTGTAGCCGCGATTGTAGATCTGGATACCGTCCGGGCCCCAGAGCGTGCAGATGGGGAACTCGGAGGCCAAGACCGTGCGCACCACACTGCGCATGGCGGCGGGCCACCGGGACGACGGCCCCAGCGGGGTCGTTTCCCAGGGAAACTGCTCCAGCAGGGTCTGATTGTTGCTCGACTGCTCGTCCATAGACATCATGCGCCTTCACGGCGGAGCGAATCAGCCCGCCAGTACGTTGTCAGTTCCGCCGGGGAGATTGGCGAGAAAATAAAGAAAGTCCTGCGGCAGGTCCAGGTTCAGCCACCACAAGCAGGCCCAACCAACTTGCCATGGTGATTACGCCTTCGATGCTTGTCAAGGAAGCAGTCTACACATCGGATTCATCTCGCTGTAATCCATGTGTCCAGTATGGCCCCCGCACATCTGCGTCATAACTTCACAATCAGCACAATTAACGAATAGTTGTTCGACACAATATACTAATAGTGATACAACATATTATACTAATTATGGCGCGGCACAAAAGACGAGTAATACCCCATGGCCACCCCTTCTGAAAAACTGGCAGAGTCGCTTTCGGTCCTTAAGGAGATACAGGATCGGGGCCAGATCGCCATACCCTCGAAGGAACTGACCCGCACCCACCGCGAGCGTCTTCTACGCAACGGTTTCGTACAGAAAGTCATCAAAGGATGGTATATACCCTGCCGCCCCGACGAGAGGGCCGGCGACAGCACGGCCTGGTACGCGTCTTTCTGGCAATTCTGCAGTTCTTATCTGGACGCCCGCTTTGGCGACGAGTGGTGCCTGTCGCCGGAACAGTCCATAGTCCTGCACACCGGAAACTGGACGGTCCCGAAGCAACTTCTCGTCAGAACGAAAAAACCCGGCAATAATTTGATCACCCTGCCGCACGGGACATACCTGCTTGACATCCGGGCCGACCTTCCCCTTCGCGGGGACAGTGCCACGATGCAGGGGCTGCACGTTTATACGGTTCCGGCCGCCCTGATCGCATGCGCGCCTGGTATATATCGCCACAATCCAACGGATATGCGCACCGCACTGTCCCTGACAGGCGATGCCTCCGACCTCCTGGCCCGGCTCCTGGATGGCGGCCACAGCACCATCGCCGGTCGCCTGGCCGGGGCATTTCGAAATACAGGCCGTGAAAACATCGCCAATGAAATCCTGCAAACCATGAAAGCGGCGGGCTATACCGTCAGGGAAAATGATCCATTCAATGCCCCCAGCCCAGTGGCCTTCACCAGAAGAGAACCGTCACCCTATGTCAGCCGAATCCGGCTGATGTGGGAAACGATGCGCAAGCCTGTCCTGGATCATTTTCCGGAACCGCCGGGACTCCCCAAAGACAAGCCCGCTTATCTCAAGCAGGTCGAGGACATCTATACATCTGATGCCTACCATTCACTGTCAATCGAGGGTTATCAGGTCAGCCGCGAACTGATCGAGCGCGTTAAAGCCGGCTCCTGGAATCCCGACGGCAGCGAACATGATCGAAACCACCGCGACGCCCTGGCGGCGCGCGGCTACTGGCAGGCCTTCCAGGCCGTCGAAAACAGCATAGAAAAGATACTCGGCGACGAAAACCCTGGCCTCACCGCCCGGAATGACCATGGTATCTGGTACCGGGAGCTTTTTGCCCCGAGCGTGGCAGCAGGCATCCTGAAACCATCTGACCTCGCCGGCTACAGAAACGGCCCAGTCTATATCCGAAAGTCGATGCATGTTCCGCCGGACAAGGAAGCAGTGCGGGATTTGATGTCCGCTTACTTCGAACTTCTCGAAGAGGAAAGCGCCGGCCAGGTCCGGGTCGTGCTCGGGCATTTCTTCTTTGTCTATATTCATCCCTATATGGATGGCAACGGCCGTATCGGCCGCTTCCTGATGAACACCATGATGGCCTCTGGCGGCTACCCCTGGACCGTCATTCCGGTCGAACAGCGCGATGAATATATGCAAGCCCTGGAATCCGCCAGCGTCGACCAGGACATCGTCCCGTTTACAAAATTTGTGGCACGGATTGCCAGCGGCTAACGCTATCTGATCGACAGCAGATCCTTAAGGAGGTCGAAGGCGGTCGGATGGTCAAGGATGTCAGCCGCGAGCATGGCATGAGCAGCGCATCCTTCTACAAGTGGCGAGCCAAGTTCGGCGGTATGGATGCCTCTCTGATGAAGCGAACGCTGGGGGTTCGGGCTGTGCTTTCTGCATCTGCGTAACGTGAGCGGATTTCCCTGGAATCACAAACGTGTATACCGCCTTTACCGGGAGCTGGAATTGAACCTGAGGATCAAACCGAGACGACCATCAAGCGGGACAGGCTTGGGTATCGATGTTGATTTGTCACTGCCCAGTGTTCATGTGATCCGCTCGCTGGAGCAGATCATTGAATGGAGGGGAATGCGTACATCGAACGCTTTAACCGGACGGCTCATCATGAATGGCTGGAGCTGCATCAGCTCTACTCGATCAGTCACGCGCAGAAGCTGGCGACCGTATGGCTGTGGCAATACAATAACGAAAGACCCCATACAGGCATCGGAGGCGCACCACCCCGAAGATTACCGATGGCAGCATAAGATTCTACTGATAGCTGCTCCTCAAAATGGGGGTATTACACCCTGGTCTCGCGCAGAATGAACCTGGGTGGTAGATTGGCAGAACAGGGAACCGGAGACTACCTGGAGGCACTATTGCAAGAACTCAACAAAGAAGAGCAACGGATCAGGGATAAGGCCATTGACTATGCGAGGAAAAACAAACAGAAAATCGCCAAGTCATTGACCGATAAAGCAATCCACCCTCCAGAAGAATATCCCGTTTCCGTATTTATGGCAGGCTCCCCAGGTGCCGGGAAGACGGAAGCCTCAAAGGCGCTGCTGGAATCTCTAAGAGATGATGACCAACTCATTTTGAGAATCGATCCGGATGAACTGAGGGAGCATTTCCAAGACTATACCGGCCATAATTCATGGTTATTCCAGCCAGCGACGTCTTTGTTGGTGGAGCGGATTGTCGACCTAGCCTTAAAACGACGCCAGAGCTTCCTGTTGGACGGTACGCTGGCCAGTTACGAGGTTGCCAGTAAGAATATTACCCGCTGTATAGGGCACAAACGCTTCATACAAATCCTGTATGTCTACCAGCGGCCAGCGCTGGCATGGAAATTCGTGCAGGCCAGGGAGAAAATTGAAGGTCGCAGGATCCGGGTCGATACCTTCATAGAGCAGTATTTTGCGGCCCGGGAAGTGGTAAATCGGTTGAAAGCCGAATTCGGGAAGGCTCTGCAGGTAGATCTGCTACTCAAGGATCATGATGGATCCAATAAGGTTTACAAGGATAACGTGGACAGGATTGACAATTACATACCAGAGAAATATAGTCGCGCCCAGCTTGCAAAAGAGCTAACAGCGTTCTAAAGTGAGCATTATGAAAATTACGAGCAGGCCAAAGCGGACATCCACCACGTTTTCCGACTTCATCCGGAACGCCTCATCCCGGGAGAAGAAACGCGTGTATTCAGACGTATTGAAGAAGGCATCCAGGTCCCAGGCAGATGTGGTCAGCAAGGCCAGCTGACAAGTAACCTGCAATTGCCGAAAAGCCCCATCAGTTCCAGTCAACTGATGGGGCTTTTTCGTCTCGACCCACTAATATCCCCGCCATAGCAATGCCCCGGTTCCCAGCTCTTTTTGGGACAATTCAGGTTCTTTGGGACAGTTGGAGCTAGGGGGATGGCTGAAAGCCAGTAAAATGGCGCACCCGGGAGGATTATGAGCTGCTGGCGCAGCTCACCCTTCGGGCTCGCAGGCGCTGCCGCGCCTGTCTCGTGCTGGCTCCCTTCAGTCGCCGGTCGAACCTCTGATCGGTTCGAATCGTGCAGCTGCTGTTGATTCGCTTCCCGCTGGAGGGACGTACTGACTGCGGGGATGTAATGGTGCACCCGGGAGGATTCGAACCTCCGACCCCCTGATTCGTAGGTATGCACTCTCTATCTATATTTTTCAGAACTTTCAAGTGGTATACGGAAATCAACTGTCCCAACCAGCAACCCATCGTAGACTGCTAACCTGCTGATATTACTAGTTATAATAACTGGATGTGGGACAAACTACCTTGATTCTTGTTCAACAGCTATACTCCTTTTACACACACCATTGGTATCACCATATCGGCTCTAATCTAATTCGAGATTAGGGGTTGCACAGATTGGTATACGCTGCGAAAATGACGACTATGATACCCATTTTACAAACCTCATTAGGTCACCTCTACCAAGCTGATTGTGTTGAGTTCCTTCGCACTGTTGATTCTGAGTCCGTAGATTTAGCGTTCGCCGATCCGCCGTTCAACCTTGGGAAGAAATACTCATCCAAGATTAGCGATGCCATGGCGGAACATGAATACCTGGCGTGGTGTGAACAATGGCTAGATGAATTAGTGCGAGTCCTCAAACCGGGCGGCGCTCTATTCCTTTGGAATTTACCCAAATGGAACCTTCCTCTCGGTGCATACCTTGGTGGACAACTTACTTTTCGGCACTGGATTGCTGTCGATATAAAGTATTCTCTACCGATTCAAAAACGTTTGTATCCTTCTCATTACTCTCTTTTGTATTTCATCAAAGGAGATAAGCCAGCCATTTTCCATCCAGACCGGACACCGGTGCCTTGTTGTCGTCACTGTGGTGGAGAATTACGTGATTACGGCGGTTACAAAAACAAAATGAATCCCAAGGGCGTAAGTCTCACTGATGTTTGGACAGACATCCCTCCGGTTCGTCATGCAAAGTACAAAAAACGTGACGCTAATGCTTTGTCATTGAAAGTCATGGATCGCATTATTTCTATAGCAAGCGATCCTGGCTCACTCATCTTAGATCCATTTGGTGGATCTGGTACTACTTATGTGGCAGCCGAACTGACGGGACGTCGTTGGATGGGTTCTGAACTGGAGTGCTCTGACATCTTGGATCGCTTTGATACTATTGACGACGATCGCGAACACATGGTCCAGATTCACGCCAATAAAAATACGCTATTCACAGATGCAGACTTAGCCAGGATGGAGAAATCCGGAAAGGCTCTATCCTCTAAATACAGAATTGAACGTAATGATTGCGAATGTGAATCCGTATGTGCTACCAGAGACCTATTCACTTCAGTTTAGAGCGTCCTTGCCGTGCTCGACCATCACCACCGACTTTAAGATAATCTATATTACTATCATCGGTTAAACTGTCATGCTCCACCACGGTGATGGCGAGCAATCCCCGGGCTACTGTGCTTCTCAGTCCTTCCCACATTGCGAGATATCCGGATAGCTCTCCAATGTTCCCGATTCGGTCCGTCAAGTGCTCATAAAGTTCTCTACTAGGAACAATCAAAACACCGACATCTATAAGACCCTTACTTAATGCAATAGCAAGTTTATTCATGCTTCGATGGGAAGACGAAATATTCCCAGTCTCCCATTCAATAGCGACCTTTGTGCCGTCATTGGCCTCAGTCATGAAATCAAATCCACCGAAATTCGAGGTTATCGGTTCGCGGTACTCTTCCATACTCGGATAAAGCAATAACGGAGGTTGTTCGCGCTCCCTGGATAACTCAACGTCAGTTTCTGCCTTCCATTTTTCATGGTCGCGCATGTAAGCCAAAAACTCTAATTTTAGATAACCGACACCGTTCCGCTGCCACTGATTGTTAGCCAGTCGTGCCTTACGGCGCAACGTCAGCGAACCTGATCCCTTCGGGTGTTCAATGCTCTCTATTGCACGAACGTAACTTTCATGAAGCTGCTTCCAGTCAGGAGAAGAAACTACATTGCCTTGATCAAATAGGACCATCGTTCGTAGCCATTTCATTGCGGTAGCTCCGGAATACCCTTAGTTAGTGTAGCGACATCACACCGCAGAGCTACGCAGATTTGACACAAGACTTTGAAAGTTAAATTTCGTTCGCCTCGCTCAACACCACCAATATACGATCGGTCGATACCGGCATTATCAGCGAGCTCTTCCTGCGTCCAGCCGAGTGCCTTCCGGCTTTCACGGATTCGACTCCCAAGTTCTTCGAGCACGCTAATATTCATGTTGTGAAGACTGGACCATTTGCGGACTATACGTCCACGGACTATAATGCCCATTATTCTGAAGGCGCTTGCTACTGCCTGCCAAAAGCCCTACGCTAAAGGGATATAAGATTCCCTAGCTGGCTGAACCATGAAACAAAATCCTCATTTCGAATCACATCTCACTGAACAAACCCGTCACTCCGATGAGCAGCTTCGCAAGCTGGATCAAATCGAACAGATCGCGATAGCCAAATATAAAGGCGACGCGAGCGAACTTGAGTCCGCAATTGGAATGCTCCGCCTTGGTCAACAGTGTGGCTGGCGCGTTATGTACCTTATCCACAGTAAGGCCACGATCCGCAAATACGAGAAGATCCTGGGTATCAGCGTCAAGGAAGTAATGCCCGAAGAAGGCCCCAGTGCACACAGGAGCATTGGCTACCGAATCTCCAAGAAGCTGGGCCAGTTCTGGAAGATCGTCAGCGGCGAAGAAAAGGTCAAAGACAAGCGGCAACTCGACTAAACTTTTAAAAGGGTACTTGACATTCCCTTTAGCCTGCCTACAATCAGGGGATATGAGATTCCCTGATTCTGACATTTACTATGATCACACGGCAGAGGCTGACTGCGCCGGTGAGTGTGCCTCGCACATCCACCGGCCAGCAGCCGCCTCCCCCCGTGATGTAATACGGGGGGAAAGTATAGGGAAACCTACCCACACTTGCCCCGAAAGTCAGCCGGGAAAAGTGGCATTTATCGATTATTTATCATTCACTTACCGTACACAAGAACCTGTTGTTGATGCCTTCCCTCTACGGAATGAGCTAATCAACCTGTTCGGAATCCCGCAGTACGATTGGAAGCTTTCTCGCCATGGCTGGAACGGGTATACCCACCGTATCACCCTCCCAGATTGCGGGCTTGTGGCTTTCGGCGGCAAGAGTCAACGAAACACAATTCACGTCCAACTGAGCGGCCAAGGATGCCGCCATGTACCCGACTGGTTCGCCGTCCATGCCTGGGCAACAGCCAATACCTGCAAGATAGCTCGCATTGACTTGGCCCACGATGATTTCGAGGGAGCCAAAGTTAACATTGCGAATGCCCTCTCATGGCGTAGCCAAGGGTTATTCAACTCGAGAGGTCGACCGCCCTCCTGTCATCTGATTGACGATTTCGACTCCGGTAAGGGAAAAACCTTCTATGCGGGCAATCGTGCCAACGGCAAAATGATTCGAATCTATGAGAAGGGCAAACAGCTAGAGCGCGTAGATAGCCCATGGTGTCGTGCCGAGGTTGAGTTCCGTGCAAAGGATCGGACGATAGACTGGGACATAGTTGTCGACCCAGATCCATATTTCGGTGGCGCTTGCGACGCCTTCGCTCAGTTGACCAGCCAGCAGTCACGAATCACGACCCATACTCGTGAAAAGCACGCTGCACTGGATAGAAACATCGCATGGGCACGCATCGTAGTCGGTCCGCTCGTCAACTTGCTCTATATCCTACTGGATGGAGACGCAGAAGCTGTGGTCAACATCCTCAGGCGCTCGGGCATTCCGCGAAAGCTCGAACCGCACTACAGGGAGTTAGTCGACGCCCAAGGAGTTGGATCGTGAAACCCATCAATTTGACGCCTGAGGAACTACGGTCTATCACCGGAAGAGTGAAGCCAAGTGCGCAGATTCGGTGGCTACTCAGTATGGGGTTTACTGTCCTTCCCCGCGCTGACGGACAACCGCTGGTGTCGCGAGCGCACTTCGAGGCCCGGATGGGCGGTACAGACGCCGGATCGAGACCTCGCACCCTGGAACCCAACTTCGGAGCTTTGTGATGGCACCCAAGCCCAGACGGACCGAGAACCGTGCACTACCGGCCGGGTGGAGGCTGAAACATGGAGCGTACTACTATCGCCCCCCTGTTAACCTTCGCGAACTGTGGGACGGAAAAACGGAGTTTCGGCTTGGTAAGACGCTGAGCGAGGCCTACAGAGTCTGGGCCGACAAACTTGAATTGTACGTTGACGCCACAACAATGGCACAGTTGCTGGATCGGTACGCCCTTGAAGTGGTGCCACTGAAGTCGGCCAAGTCTCAGGAATCGAACCTTGCCTCGATCCGCAAATTGCGGGCGGTGTTCGGTCATATGCCTATCGAGACCGTCAAGCCGAAACACGTCTACCAGTACCGCGACAAGCGCGGGCAGTATGGCAGAACAGCAGCAAACCACGACATCGCCTGCCTGAGCCACGTATTCACCAAAGCCATTGAATGGGGCCTGTGCGAGAACCACCCCATCAAGAGCAAGGTCCGCAAGTTCAGCACACCGCCCCGCCGCCGCTACATCGAGGATTGGGAGATACAGGAGGCACTGACCGTGGCCTCCCCTTTCATTGTCTGCTACATCCGCCTGAAGCTGCTCACCGGCCTGCGTCGCTCTGATCTGCTGTCGTTGCGAGTCTCCGACCTGAAGGACGATGGCATTCACGTCATGCCGCGCAAAACAGCCCACTCCACTGGTAAGCGCATCATCATCGGGTGGTCAGACGAACTGCGGGCTGCGGTAGATGATGCCCTGGGCCTGCGGAAGAAAGTCCTCTCTATCTGGCTGTTCCATACAAACCGCGGTCAACCCTATATCAAAGACGACGGTTCGGCAGCGGGCTTCAGTTCCATCTGGCAACGATTCATGACCAAAGTGATGAAGGACACCCGGATCACCGAACGATTCACTGAGCATGATCTGAGGGCCAAGGTGGCCTCTGATACGGATGGAGAACACGCCCGCCGTCTGCTCGGGCACAGCAACATCCAGATCACGGAACGGGTCTACAGAAGGAAGCCGGAAACGATCAAGCCAGCACGATAAGTCCAGTCTTTGGGACAGATCGCAGTCTTTGGGACAGTTGGAGCGAAGGGATTGGCTGAAAGCCAGTAAAATGGCGCACCCGGGAGGATTCGAACCTCCGACCCCCTGATTCGTAGTCAGGTACTCTATCCAGCTGAGCTACGGGTGCGTGAGAGGGTGTGTATTATATAGATTCTGCTGCATTTTCAAAGGGGTTTCTGGTAATCCATGGGCAATTTCTCCGCCATTGTTCGTCATGGTAGAATTGTGCGATCAACATTCAGAGAGCGCACTATGAAAAACTTCAGCATTATCAACATCCTGGCTTTTGTCGCACTAATCACTGCCGGGCCGGCCGCACTGGCTGGCTATGACGAGGCAGCGGCTGCCTATGAGGCCGGCGACTACGAGGCCGCCTTTGCCGGCTTCCAGGAAGCCGCACAGGAGAACCACAGGCAGGCGCAGGCCCGCCTGGGGGAGCTCTATCGCGACGGGCGCGGAACGGAGCAGGATGTGGTCCGGGCACATATGTGGATGACAATCGCCTATCTGCGTGGCGCCTCTGAATTGCGGAACCCGCTGGCCACAATGCGAGAGACCATGGGCGAAGGGCAGGTCGCGCAGAGTGAGCGCATGGCTATCGAATGGTTCGAGGGCGGCATTTCCGAGCTCCACGAATTCTGGAATCAGGACACAGAGTGATCCGGATGCTGTTCAGTGCCCTGCTGCTCGTGCCGGCCATGTCGGCACTGGCGGCCGAGGGGCCCGACCTGGACGCACGGCAGGCTGAACTGCAGGCCGGCTATGACGCCTATGAAACAGGGCTGGATGCCGCAGGGGAAGGCGACTATGCCACCGCCATCCGAGAATTCCGGCGCGCCGCCGGGGACGGGCTGGACGTGGCCCAGTACAACCTGGGCATCCTCTACTACACCGGACGCGGCGTCGAGCCTGACCACGAACAGGCTCTGCACTGGCTGAAACAGGCGGCACGGCAGGGTCACACGGCGGCACAGTTCAACGTCGGGGTGATGTACTTCAATGGCCAGGGCGTCACCTCCACCTGGCAGGACATCTGGCCCCTTTCCCTTCTCACCCGCTCCGGGAACCGTGCCGAAGCGGCGGAGTGGTATGAGCGGGCCGCCAGCTCGGGACACGCGGAGGCGCAGTACTACCTGGCCACCATGTACCAGGAGGGGCTGGGTGTCGACGAAGACCCGGTGCAGGCGCATTTCTGGGCGCAGGCGGCCCGGGAGAATGAGTACCGGGCGGCTCGGGAACTGCTGGCAACTCTGGAACGAGGCATGAACCGGGAGCAGATCAGTGAAGCCCGGCGCCTGTACGCAGAACAGACACTTCCCCGGTAATCCCGGCAACCGCCACAATAGTCTCTCCGAACCGGCCTCCCGACCCGAGTCATCCCCGTAAAACCGGCTCACCACTGAGTATGTATCCAGTTTGTGCGAACTGGTCCACAGTCTGTTTGCCCCGTCCGATCCAGTGAACCGCATCCGGAGTAGTACCCGGTACCTCTTTCCATTCTGGATAGAGGCTGCTGCTTCACACAGTCTGGCGTCCGCGTCCGGCTGACATCAGCAGCCATGAATGCCGCTCAGGAGAAGACCATGAAAAACCTGAACAACAATAGCCCATCCACATGGCAGCGATGCGCGCTGGTAGCCCTTCTTGCAGGCAGCTCCGCAATCGCCAGTGCCTCCAGTCACCGGGAAGCCCCGATGATTGCCGGCCTGCCAAGGCTGGACGCCACAGACCTGTACATGTTCCGCAGCTACGAGGAAGGAAGAGAAGACTTCGTGACCCTCATCGCGAACTACTTCCCGCTGCAGGCCGCGTACGGGGGACCCAACTACTTTGATCTGGAAACCATGGGACACTACCAGATCCACATCGACAACGACGGTGATTCGATGGAAGACATCACTTTCACCTTCGATTTCTCCACCATCCTGGCGGGCGCCGCCGTGCCGGTCGGCGATCAGGATACAGCGATTCCCCTGATCAACGCAGGCGGTGTCGGTCCGGGAGCGATGGACACCGACAATGTCAATTCCCGGCAGGAATACGAGCTTACGGTGACGAACGCCTCCGGAGAAGGCGGGAAGGTGGCAAACGCGGAGACGCAGGACACCACTTTCCGCAAGCCGCTCGACTACATCGGTACCAAGTCGATTCCCGACTATACGGCCTACGCCAACTCGCATGTCTACCCGATCGCGATTCCGGGGTGCAGCAGTGAGGGCCGTGTTTTCGTGGGACAGCGCAACGAAGGCTTTGCCGTGAACCTGGGCCAGGTGTTCGATCTGGTGAACCTCAACCCTCTCGGCGAGGAAGATGCCGTGGAAAACCCCATCGGGGACACCAGTGTGACCTCTCTCGCGCTGGAAGTGCCGGTATCCTGTCTGACTGCGGACGACCCCATCATCGGTGGCTGGACCACATCCAGCCTCGACATGGGTGATCAACCAGCCCGCCAGGTGTCTCGCCTCGGCTTTCCGCTGGTCAATGAACTGGTGATCGGACTGCCCGACAAGGACAAGTTCAATGCCAGTCATCCGGCGGACGACGCGCAGTTCGTGAACTACGTCACCAACCCGACCCTGCCTTTCCTGCTCGAACTGCTGTTCGAGGATGCCGGAGCGGTGGCGCCCACCAATCTGCCCCGTACCGACCTGATCCAGGCCATTGGCGGTGTCTCCGGCCTGAACGCGCCGGCGGCGATTGAAAGCGGTGAGTTCCCGCGTAGCGAAATGCTCAGGCTCAACACGGACATCGCCCCACAGCCCGTCGACCAGCAAATGAACATGGGCGTACTGGATGGCGACAATGCCGGGTTCCCGAACGGCCGTCGCCCCGGCGATGACGTGGTGGACATTGCGCTACGGGTTATGATGGGAGCACTGATCTCCGACCCTGACGTGGCACCCAACAATTCGGTGCCTTTCACTGACCAGACGACGGTCAATGCCGGGGACTTCCAGACGGAATTCCCCTATCTGAATGACCCGCTACCCGGTTCACAGGTACAGTGAGCCGGATGCCCGCCCGGTGAGAGAGGTTCACCCGGCCGGCACCACCCTCTACCGACAGGATTCCATCATGCACACGACAAAGAACCGTGCAGAACACTTTTCTCCGAATGCTACAAAGCTGATTCTCGCAGCATTGCTGGTATGGCCCGCCATCGGCCATTCTCAGACCTACATTCCAGATAATGACGATGTGATCGTGGAAGACCTTCCGTCGCCGATTGTTGCCATGTCCAGAGAGCTGCGCTCCCGGGAGGTGGATTCGCTCAGTCAACTGTCACCCGACGCCCTTCTGCAGCAGGCCTGGCAAGCGTACCGGATTGCAGTGTCCGGACAGTCGCCCAGAGCGTGGGGGCGTACCATGTCACTGCTTCAACGCTGGCCGCAGTCCCGTGAGAAACCGGCGGACTATCACAATCTGATGGCCGCGGTGCTACAGCATAACCACGAATTTTCCCGCGCCATCGAGCACCTGGACATGGCACTGGCAACGGACCCTGACAACAGTCAGGCCATGCTGATCAAGGCACAGATTGGCCTGGTGAACGGCCAGTACGCCATGGCGGGAGAGTACTGCACCCGGTTGCGGATGTTGGTGCGTTACCCCATATCACTGAACTGTCAGGCACAGCTTGACGGTGTCACGGGACAGGCGGAAAGAGCCCTTGCCGATCTGGATGCATTGCTGGCGGACAGCCGCAACCTCAACCCCGGGGACCGTACAGAGCTTCGGCTCACCGCCGCCGTCATCTCACATCGGCTGGCCCGCACGCAGGAGGCAGAGAACCACTACCGGCACGCCCTGCAGCTGGCTCCGGCTACTCCCTATGCGCTGGTCCATTACAGCAGCCTGTTACTGGAAAGCGACCGGCCAGCGGATGTCGTGACACTTCTCGATGCCCATCCCGGGGAGTGGCTCAATACCGAGCTGAGAATCCTTCTGGCCGAGGCGCTGCAATCCATCGGATCAGACACGGCACAGGCCCGAAGCCGCCAGCTGGTCGAGGAGCTGCAGGCAGAATTCGATGCCACGCTGTTACGCGGCGAGGCCATTCCGTACAAAGCCTTTGCCCACTTCTCCTTGAATCTGTTGGACCGGCCCGGGCAGGCGCTGAGCGCCGCCCGGGACAACTGGTCCGTCCAGAAAGAGCCATCCGACACCCTGTTGCTGGCCCGCGCCGCTGCGGCCAGTGGTGACACCACCGTACTCTCGGAAATCGGTCAATGGCTGGAGCAGACAGGTACCGAGCACGTGCGCCTGCGCAGCCTGTTGCGTGATGCCGGGGTGATGCCATGAACCGCACGGCAGCGCTCGCACTTCTCTTCCTCTGGTTCACGCTGACCTCCGCGCCCGGCCATGCGCACAGTCTGAGCGACAGCTATCTGAATCTGGAGCTCGACAGCGAGACGGTACACGGATACTGGCGGATCTCCCTGGCCGACCTGGAGCTGGCAGTCGGTTTGGACCAGAATCGGGATGGGCGGATTAGCTGGGGTGAGATCCTGCAGCAGCGTGATCCGATCAACCGGCACCTGCTGGAGCACCTGCAGCTGCGGCGAGGTGCTCAGTCCTGCGCACTTGCTGTGGGTCAACACCAGCTGGCGGACCTCAATTCCGGCACCTTCCTGCATGTTCCCCTGACAGGCGATTGCGAGGGACCGGATACGATGGAGGTCACCTACAACCTGCTTTTCGGCATCGATGCATCACACCGGGGCATCCTGACCGTCAACCTGGACCAGAACACCATACTGCGGGTATTTTCGCCGGATATCCGTTCACACAACGTATCAGCGAAATCCGCCTCGGCGTGGACAGCCTGGACCACCTTTCTGGTGGAAGGGATCTGGCACATATGGATCGGCACTGACCATATCCTGTTTCTTTTCGCCCTGCTGGTGCCCATTGCACTCAGGAGCCGCAATTTCGCTCCGCCGGCCGGCCTTGCTGCCGTCAGTGGCCGCCATCACCGGCTGTTCGTTGATATTCTGAAAATGGTCACCGCTTTCACTGTGGCCCACTCGATCACTCTGCTGCTGGCCAGCCTGGAGCTCGTGGTCCTTCCTTCTCGCCTGGTGGAGTCCGTCATCGCACTGTCGGTGGCCATTTCAGGATTCAATATCCTGTATCCGATCACCGCAGGCCGGCCCTGGCTAATCGCCTTCGCGTTCGGACTGGTGCACGGTTTCGGGTTCGCCGGCGTGCTTGGCGACCTGTCTCTGCCGGACCGCCATTTCGTGGGCAGTCTGCTCAGTTTCAATATCGGTGTGGAAATCGGACAACTGGTGATCGTGATGGGGCTGGTGCCAGCGTTATTGCTGTTGGGCTACAACGCGGGACTGCGACGTCTCACCCTGTTGTCCAGCGGTGTGCTGACCATAGTTATCGGACTCTGGTGGTTCATGCAGCGTGCATTCAACCTTTGATGGCGTGCCACCGAAAGCATGCGTGGAAGGGTACATGGTATGGCCCAAGCGATTGATGCGCTCCGTCGGACGGAAGTCCTTCCAGTATTGTATAAGAGCCGTACCGCACAGAGCAGGCAACAGCGCTGTAGTACTTTTTACCTTCACTGACTCGGTGGGGCAGTACTGCAGTGATTCTTGCCAACCCGGCCAGAAGCAGCTGTTCCGGACTTGCAGGCTAGACTGCCCGGCAGGTTCTGGCAGCCAACATTCCCGAAAATTGGAGCAAATAATGAAAAACCTGAACGAGCATCCATCAAAATGGCAGCGATGCGCGCTGGTGGCCGTGTTGGCAGGAAGTTCCGCAATCGCCAGTGCATCCAGTCACCGGGAAGCCCCCATGATCGCAGGCCTGCCGAGGCTGGACGCCACGGACCTGTACATGTTCCGCAGTTACGAGGACGGGAGGGAAGATTTCGTGACCATCATCGCGAATTATTTCCCGCTGCAGGCAGCCTATGGCGGACCCAATTACTTTGATCTGGAAACCATGGGACATTACCAGATTCACATCGACAACGATGGTGATTCCATGGAAGACATCACCTTTACATTCGATTTTGCCACCATTCTGGCAGGCGCCACCGTCCCGGTCGGCGATCAGGATATAGCGATTCCCCTGATCAATTCGGGTCCAGTGGGTCCAGGAGCGATGGATACCGGCAACGTCAACTCACGGCAGGAATACGAACTGACGATCACGCGCGGCGGTCTCTCCTCGGGCACGAGAGAGAAGATAGCGCATGCGCAAACGCAGGCCACCTCCTTCCGCAAGCCACTGGACTATATCGGCACCAAGTCCATTCCCGATTATGCGGCTTACGCCAATGCGCATATCCAGCCCATCGCGATTCCGGGCTGCAGCAGTCAGGGCCGTGTGTTCGTCGGTCAACGGAACGAAAGTTTCGCGGTGAACCTGGGCCAGGTTTTCGACCTTGTGAACCTCAATCCACTCGGCGCGGAAGATGCCGTAGAGAATCCCCTCGCAGAAAACAACATCACCTCTCTCGCGCTGGAAGTGCCGCTATCGTGTCTGACCTCAGACGACCCGATCATCGGCGCCTGGACCACATCCAGTCTTGACATGGGCGATCAGTCACCTCTGCAGGTGTCGCGTCTTGGTTTCCCGCTGGTCAACGAGCTAGTGATCGGGCTCCCAGACAAGGACACATTCAACGGGAGTCATCCGGTTGACGACGCTCAGTTCGTGGATTACGTCACCAACCCGACCCTGCCCTTTCTGCTCGAGCTGCTGTTCGAGGACGCCGGAGCTGTCGCACCCTCGAATCTGCCCCGTGCTGACCTGATACAGGCCATCGGCGGCGTATCCGGTCTGAATGCGCCGGCTGCCATTGAAAACGGCGAATTCCCGCGCAGCGATATGCTCAGGCTGAATACGGACATTGCACCGGAAACGGCGGCACAGCAAATGAACATGGGTGTGCTCGACGGAGACAATGCCGGGTTCCCCAACGGTCGCCGCCCTGGCGATGACGTGGTGGACATCACGCTACGAGTGATGATGGGAGCGTTGATCACGGATTCCGATATTGCACCCAACAATTCGGCGCCGTTTACCGACCAGACCACAATCAGTGCCGGGGACTTCGAGTCGGAATTCCCCTATCTGAACGACCCACGGCCTGGATCACTGGTGCAGTGAGCCGGATGCGGGCCCGGCCGACAGTGATGTCGCCCGGCCCGCATCTCCACTCAACCTGTAAGCCGACCTGTCCGGACCCGAAGGATGCTCAGCGCTTTTCGGCCGCAGCGTTCTGAATGCGCTTGACCATGGCCTGCAATCCGCTGCCCCGGGTGGGGCTGAGGTGGCGCATCAGATCCAGGTCGCTGAAATAGCCTTCGATGTCAAAGTCCCGGATTTCTTCCGGGCGCTTGCCGTTGTAGGCGGCCAGCACCACGCCCAGCAGCCCTTTCACGATGAAGGCATCGCTGTCGACATCGAAGTACAGGCGCCCGTCCTCTTCGCGGGGCACCAGCCAGACCTGGCTCTGACAGCCGCGCACCAGGTTGTCCTCGCGCTGCTCGGCGGGGTCCATGGGGGGAAGCTCCTTGCCCAGGTCGATGATGTACCGATAGCGCTCTTCCCAGTCATCGAAAAAGGACAGGGTATCGAGAATCTCGTCAGCGGTGATTTCCGTACCGAATCGGCTCATCAGAAAAACATCCCGGTTTCCAGCTGGGCTTCCTCACTCATCATGTCGCGGCTCCACGGCGGATCGAAGACCAGTTCCACGTTCACGGTGTCCACGTTGGGCACCTTGCGCACGCGGTACTCGACATCGCCGACCAGCACCGGTCCCATGCCGCAGCCGGGCGCGGTCAGCGTCATGTCGATCTCCACCTGGCGCTTTTCCTGATCGATATCGACACGGTAGATCAACCCCAGGTTGACCAGGTCCACCGGGATCTCGGGATCATAAACCGTGGACAATGCCTCCCAGATCTGCGCCTCGCTGATCCGTTCGTCCTCCGGTTCAGGAAAGGACAGGGTCTCCGGTTCCAGCCCCAGAGCCTCGGCATCCGTGCCGTCCACGCGCAACATCTGCCCCTCGGCGACCACGGTGTAGTTGCCGCCCAGGCTCTGGGTGATGCGCACGAAAGAGTCCTTCGGTATGGTTACCGGTGTACCGTCCGGTACCCGGCGTGCCGGACAATCCGACTGGGCCACGGCCATCTGCTGCTGCATGGATCAGTCCCGCGCCACGTTGAAGCTTTCCCCGCAGCCGCACTCGTCCTGCGCATTGGGGTTAAGGAAGCGCAATTGCCGGTTGACCCCTTCGTTGACCAGGTCGATCTTCGTGCCATTGATGATGGCAAGGCTGTCACGGTCGACCCGAAGATCGATACCATCGCCCACTTCCACGGCCAGATCCCGGTCATTGAATCCCTTCTCGTCGACCAGGTCCACTACATACATGTAGCCCGTGCAGCCGCTCTCCTTGACGCTCAGGCGCACAGCCCGGGCATCCGGAGTCTTCTGCAGTTGACGGCGGAAATGCGCAGCCGCCTCGTCGCTTACGCTGACGTCGATCTGTGCCGGATCGAATGATTCAACACTCATGCCTGTCACCTCTGTAACACGGCGTTCAGAGCAGCAGGTCACGGGCCTTGTCCAGGCCGGCAAACAGCCGCTCCACGTCGTCGAATGTATTGTAGAAACTGAAACTGGCCCGTATCGTGCCGGGAATCCCGTATTGTGCCATGATCGGTTGCGCGCAGTGATGCCCGGTGCGCACCGCCACGCCCTGCTGGTCCAGCAACATGCCCACGTCGGACGGGTGTGTACCGTCCATCAGGAAGCCGAACACGCTGGCGCGGTTGGCCGCAGTTCCGACCATGGTAAGACCGTCGCGTTCGCCTGCCGCTTTCACGGCGGCCTGCAACAAGGCATTTTCGTGCCCGGCCGCGCCAGCTCGATCCAGCTCCCGCAGATAGCCGATGGCCGCCCCCAGTCCGATCACTCCGGCGATATTCGGCGTGCCAGCCTCGAAACGGTACGGAAGTCCGCCATAGACGGTGCCATCGAAACTCACGGTCTCGATCATCTCGCCCCCACCCTGCCAGGGCGGCATCACCTCCAGCAGCGATTCCCGGCCATACAGCACACCGATTCCGGTGGGACCGAACATCTTGTGGGCCGAGAACGCATAGAAATCACAGTCCAGCGCCTGTACATCCACCGGCCAGTGACCGACCGCCTGGGCCCCGTCGATCAGCACCAGGGCTCCGGCCTCGTGGGCCAGCCGGGTGATCTCGGCCACCGGATTGATGGTGCCCAGTGCGTTGGAAACATGGCCGATGGCGACCATCTTCACGCGTTCGTTCAGCAGGCTGCGGAACGCATCCATATCCAGAGTGCCGGTCTCATCCACGGCGATGACTTCGACCACCGCTCCGGTCTGCTCGGCGACCATCTGCCAGGGTACGATATTGGAGTGGTGCTCCATGGCCGACAGCAGGATACGGTCCCCGGTCTTCAGGTTCGCGCGGCCCCAGCTGTTGGCGACCAGGTTGATGGCCTCCGTGGTGCCGCAGGTCCAGATGATCTCGTCACGCCGGGCCGCGTTGATGAAGGCGGCCACATCGTTCCGTGTCTGCTCGAACTGTGCCGTGGCACGATCGCTCAGGGCATGGGCAGCGCGGTGTACATTGCTGTTGTCATGCCGGTAGTAGTCGCTGATCGCGTCAATCACGGCATCCGGTTTCTGCGTGGTGGCCGCGTTGTCCAGATACACCAGTGGCTTCGCGTTGACCTGCTGTTGCAGAATCGGGAAATCACGGCGCACCCGCTCCGCGTCGAACGGCGCAACGGTCTGCTGGTCCGTCGGTGTTACCGCTTCCGCCATCAGTGTTTCCCTCCGGCATCTGCCGGGGCTTCATCATTCGGCTCCAGTGGGCCGGCGTCGCCGATCAGGCTGTCGCTGCTCTCGAACAGCACCTGCAGGTGACGTTGCAGGTATTCGCGAATCTCTTTACGCGGCACCTGCTGCAGCAGTTCATTGATGAAACCGAAACTGAGCATGACACGGGCCTGCTCGGCGCTGATGCCCCGGCTCTGCAGATAGTACAGGGCTGTACCGTCCAGCTGGCTGACCGTGGCACCGTGCGCGCAGCGCACATCATCGGCGTAGATTTCCAGCTCCGGCTTGGTGTCGATTTCGGCCGTGCGCGAGGTCAGCAGGTTGCGGTTGCTGAGCTCGGCCAGCGTCTTCTGTGCATGCGGATGGATATGGATCCGCCCGTTGAACACGGCCCGTGCGCGGTTGCCGATGATGCCTCGGAACACTTCTTCCGTGGTGCCATGCGGGGCCGCGTGCTCGATGTTGGTGTGATAGTCCAGCAGCTGTCTGCCGTGCGCCAGATAGACGCCATTGAGCGCCAGGTGCGTTCCGGGCTCCCGGTGGGTGACCTGGTAGTCGATGCGCTTCAGCTCGCTGCCTTCGGCGATCGTGAAGCCCTCGAAGCGGGCGTCGCGTTGCAGGGCGATGTGTACGCCACCGATATGCAACAGACTCTCGTCCTCCAGGTTGATCCGGGTATGACGGAACACGGCATTGGCGCCCACCGAGACCTCGGTCAGCGCATTGACGAAGCCGTTCTGTTGCTCTCCGGCCGAGACATAATGCTCGATCACTTCGGCGCTCGCGCCCTGCTCCAGCACGGCCAGTATCCGTGTATTGGCGACCGATGGCTGCGCCTGTGGCGTAGACACATGCACGACATAAACCGGCTGTTCCAGTACCGTGTCGGCTGGCACGTGCAACAGTACCCCTTCGTCGGCCCAGGCGTTACTGAGGGCGGCAAACAGATGGCGCTCGGTGTCCAGTACCGTGCCCAGTGTCTCACGAAGCACCTGTTGCTCCTGTCCGCCGGCCTGACTGAACAGCGACACCGGCTCCGGCAGGGCATCCGACTGCTCTGCATCGAACACGCCATTGACGAACACCAGGCGGATGCCGTCCACCGGCAGCAGTTCGATATCGTCCTGCCAGCCGGACGCCGGCCGGGCCCAGTCCTCGAATGCCTGGTTTTGCAACGCCTTCAGCGGCGTGTACTTCCACAACTCGGTCTTGCGGCCCGGCCAGGCGGAACGCATCCACTGCCGCGCCCCGCTGTCACGCAGGTCGGCCAACCAGCCCGCATCGTGGCCGCGCTGCTGCAGTGCGGCCAGTTTCAGCGCCTGTTGCTGGAAATCGCTCATGCTCACGCCACCTCGTCTTCCAGCCAACCATAACCCTTCTTCTCCAACTCCAGCGCCAGCTCCTTGCCGCCGGTTTTGACGATGCGGCCACCAGCCAGCACATGCACCTTGTCGGGCACAATATAGTCCAGCAACCGCTGGTAGTGCGTCACCACCAGGAAGCTGCGCTTGTCGTCACGCATCGCGTTAACGCCATCGGCGATGATCTGCAGGGCGTCGATGTCCAGACCGGAATCGGTCTCGTCCAGGATGCACAGCGACGGTTCCAGCAACATCATCTGCAGGATCTCGTTGCGCTTCTTCTCACCACCGGAGAAGCCCTCGTTGACGCCACGCTTCAGGAACGAGGCATCGAGCTGGACTTTCTTGCTGGTCTCGCGGGCCAGTTTCATGAAATCCACCGAGGACATCGGCTCCTGGCCGGCCTGTTTACGTTTCGCGTCAACAGCCGTCTTCAGGAACTCCATGTTGCTGACACCGGGAATCTCCACCGGATACTGGAATGCCAGGAATACACCTTCGTGAGCCCGCTCCTGCACTTCCATCTCCAGCAGGTCCCTGCCGTTGAAGCGGACGGAGCCGCCAGTGATCTCGTAGCCTTCGCGGCCGGTCAGCACATTGCCCAGGGTGCTCTTGCCCGAGCCGTTCGGCCCCATGATGGCATGCACCTCTCCATCTCCGATGGACAGGCTCAGTTCTTTAAGGATCGGTTCACCTTCCACGGCGGCACTGAGCTTGTTGATCTCCAGCATAACGGTTTCCGTTCAACAGATTTTTTGAATGATGAGGTGCGGCACCTGCGAGCACGGCCGGCCAATCAGCCGACCGAGCCCTCCAGGCTGACTTCCAGCAGTTTCCCGGCTTCCACGGCAAATTCCATGGGCAGTTCCCGGAACACTTCGCGGCAGAAGCCGTTGACGATCATCGACACGGCCTTCTCCTCGTCCAGGCCGCGCTGCCGGCACAGAAACATCTGGTCATCGCTGACCCGGGAGGTGGTCGCCTCGTGCTCGACCACCGCGCTGTTATTGCGGTTCTCGATGTACGGGAACGTGTGCGCCCCGCATTGATCACCGATCAGCAGCGAATCGCACTGTGTATAGTTACGTGCCCCTTCCGCGCCCGGGTTGATGCGCACCAGGCCCCGGTAGGCGCTCTGGCTGTGACCGGCGGAGATGCCCTTGGCGATGATGGTCGAGCGGGTGTTCTTGCCCAGGTGAATCATCTTGGTGCCGGTATCGGCCTGCTGCCAGTTGTTGGTCAGGGCCACCGAATAGAACTCGCCGACGCTGTTGTCGCCTTTCAGGATGCAGCTCGGGTACTTCCAGGTCACGGCTGAACCGGTCTCGACCTGGGTCCAGGAAATATGCGCGTTGCGATGTGCCATGCCGCGCTTGGTGACAAAATTGTAGATGCCGCCCTTGCCGTCCTTGTCGCCGGGATACCAGTTCTGCACCGTGGAATACTTGATCTTCGCATCGTCCATGGCCACCAGCTCGACAACGGCGGCGTGCAGCTGGTTCTCGTCGCGCATGGGTGCAGTGCAGCCTTCCAGGTAGCTGACCTCGGAGCCTTCCTCGGCAACGATCAGCGTGCGCTCGAACTGCCCGGTGTTGAGCTCGTTGATACGGAAATAGGTGGACAGCTCCATCGGACACTTCACGCCCTTCGGAATGTAGACGAACGAGCCGTCCGAGAACACGGCGGAGTTCAGCGCGGCGAAAAAGTTGTCACGCTGCGGTACCACGGTACCCAGGTGCTTTTTCACCAGTTCCGGGTAGTCCTGCAGGGCCTCGCTGATCGAGCAGAAGATCACGCCGGCTTCGTACAGCTTCTCACGGAAGGTGGTCACCACGGAGACCGAGTCAAACACGGCATCCACAGCGACGTTGGCCACACCGGCCAGCGCTTCCTGCTCATGCAGCGGGATGCCCAGCTTCTTGTAGGTCTCGAGCAGCTCGGGATCGACTTCATCCAGGCTCTGCGGCCGGTCTTCCATGCTTTTCGGCGCACTGTAGTAGGAGATCGCGTCAAAATCGATTTTCGGATACTCCACATGAGCCCATTGCGGCTCGAACATTTCACGCCACGCATGATAGGCCTTCAGACGCCATTCCAGCATCCATTCCGGCTCTTCCTTTTTGGCGGAGATGAAACGGACCACGTCCTCGTTGAGCCCCGGGGGCAACGTGTCGGACTCGATCGCAGAATGGAAACCCGCCGCATAATCCTTGCGGATCAGATTCTCGACCTGTTCAGCCATGATATACCTCGAAAAATCGTCGGGCATGAAGGTGTTTGCCCGCGCGAACATGTGATCGAATTATCGGATATCCGAGTATTTTAGTCAACTATTCCGGACTCGACGCCCGCCCCGGTTCCGAGGACGAGATGGTGTAGCAGGGATGGTACTCATCGGCCGCCAGTTTCATGCGCCCGCGCGCCACGAAGGACTCCAGCAGCGCGTCAATGGCCTGCATGATGGCCGGGTCGCCATGCAGTTCGAAAGGCCCTTTCTCCCGCACCAGGCGCACGCCCTTGTCCTTGACATTGCCGGCCACAATGCCGGAGAAGGCCTGCCGCAGGTTCACGGCCAGCTCGCCCGGCGGCAGACTGCTGTCGAGCCTCAGCGCGGCCATGCTCTCATGATCGACCTCGAAAGGCCGCTTCATGGCCTCGGGGATGGTCAGAAGCCAGTTGTAGTAGAACGCATCCCGTGATCGCAGGCGCTGCCGGCGGACCTGGCCGATCCCCTTCTTCATGGCTGCGGCCACCGCCTCGGCATCATCCTCGATGATCTGGTAGTAGCTCTTGACGGCTTCGCCCAGGGCGTTGACCAGGAACTGCTCCACACGGCGGAAGTAGCCCTCGCTGTGCTTCGGCTCGGTGAAGATGAGCGGCACGTGTATATCGCGATTGGCCGGGTCCATCAGTGTACCGAGCAGGAACAGAATTTCCTCCAGCGTGCCCACCCCGCCGGGAAACACGACAATGCCATGCCCCAGCCGCACGAAGGCTTCCAGGCGCTTCTCGATGTCCGGCAGCACCACCAGCTGATTGACGATGGGATTGGGCGACTCGGCGGCGATGATACCCGGCTCGCTGATGCCGATATACCGCCCGCCGGTAATGCGTTGCTTGGCATGACCGATGGTGGCCCCTTTCATTGGCCCCTTCATGGCCCCCGGACCGCAACCCGTGCAGATGTCCAGACCGCGCAGACCCATCTGGTACCCCACCTGTTTGCTGTAGTCGTATTCCTCGCGGCTGATGGCATGGCCACCCCAGCACACCACCAGGCGGGGTGACTGACGCGGCTGCAGCGCGCCGGCATTGCGAAGCACATCGAACACCAGGTTCTTGATCACCCCGGGTTCGTCGGGCCGCTGCTCACGGATGCGGATCGACTCGTAATCGGCCACGGCATTGTCCAGCGGCCGGTACATTTCACTGCTGACGAAAACGATGTCGCGCAGCACGGCAAACAGGTGATCCCGCACGCCGTTGAGCATGGCTCCATCGACAAAGGCACAGGCGGGCGCATTGGTGACTCGCAAGCGCAGACCCCGGGTACGGCGCTGGATCTCGATGTTGAAATCGGGAAAACGCCGGTAGACCTCCTCGGCGCTGTCCGAGCGGTCATCGCAGTTGAGTACGGCCAGCGCACAGCGGCGGAACAGCTCATAGACCTCGCCGTGGCCGATCTCGTGCAGACGCTGCACCTCCAGCTGCGACAGCAATTCCATGGCGCCGGTGGGCGCCACGATAGCCTCGTCCACGGTCGCCTCGCCGCAGTCGGCCGGGTCCGTCACGGCTGCCGGATCGCGGCCGGCGGGAATGACATCAGCCGGTGTAGTCATACCATCCCTTGCCGGTCTTCTCGCCATATTCGCCCTTCACATAATGCTCGGCGAGCCGCGGGCCGGGCAGATCGGCCTGGTCACCACTGGCACGGAATTTCTCCATGGCCATGATGTAGCTAAGGTCCAGGCCGGTCAGGTCATTGAGGCGGAACGGCCCCATCGGGTGCCCGGCGCCGTACACGCAGGCATTATCAATGTCCTCGACTTCCGCCACGCCCATCTCCAGCAGCCAGTTGGCCTCGCGGTTGATGGCGGCAAAGATGCGGTTCAACAGGAAGCCGTCCACTTCCTTTTTCAGCCGTACCGGCACTTTCTTGAGGTCCTCGCACAGGGCCATGGTCAGGTCGGCCGTCTCATCGGAGACGTGCGGCCCCTGCACCACCTCGACCAGCTTCATCACCAGCGCCGGATTGAAGAAGTGCATGTTGACGACCTTGTCCTCGCGCTGCGTGGCATCGGCGATGCGCGAGCTGACGATGGCCGAGCTGTTGGTCGCCAGGATGGCGTGCTTCGGCGCAATGCGGTCAAGATCGGTGAAAATGCGGCGCTTCAGATCCAGCACTTCGGTGGCCGCCTCGATGACGAAATCGGCATCCCTGGCGGCCTCTTCCAGGGTATCGACAAAACGGATGTTGGCCCGTGCCTGGTCGGCCTGCTCCTGCGTCAGGCGCTCCTTCTTCACCCGGCCCGGCAGGTATTCATCGACAAAGCGGTCCGCCTTTTTCAGAGTTTCCGTGTTCACGTCGGAACACTTGACCTGGTACCCGCAAATGGCAGCCTGCAGGGCAATCTGGTGCCCCATGTTGCCGGCGCCGACCACACAGATGTGCTTGATATCGTTCAGTGTCATCGTCTGTCCTGCCTCTTGTATTGTGAATTGAGGCGGACATTCTATCAGGGAACCGCCTGCCGTGAATGGCTTGCATCGGAAGGCCAGCCGAGCGCGGCCGCCAGACCCGAACTGCGCCTCACCCGGCGCTGGCAACCCGCCCGCAGCGCAGCCTCTCCGCCATGCAACACGACCCGCTCGCGAGCCCGGGTGATACCGGTGTACAGCAGCTCCCGGCTGAGCAGGGCGCTGTTGCTGTCGGCGGGCAACACCAGCAGCACCTGCTCGAACTCGGAGCCCTGCGACTTGTGCACGGTCATCGCCCAGGCCGTGACATGTTGCGGCAGGCTGGCGACGGCTACGTCCCGCAGCGTGTCGTCGGCCTGGCGGAACCAGGCCCGCAGACGGCCCCGCGCATCCGGCCAGATCAGGCCGGTGTCCCCATTGAACAGCTGCAGTTCATAGTCATTGGTGGTAATCAGTACCGGCTGCCCCCGGTACGCTTCTCCGCCCTCGATCAGACCCACCGCCACCAGCGCCGCCCCGATACGCCGGTTGATGGTCTCCACGCCCAGCTCGCCGCGCTGACGGGCGCAAAGCACCCGGAACCGCTCGAAGGCGGCCAGTGCTGCCTCGATGCCGTCACACTCCAGAAAGTGCCGGTAGCCCTCCAGCGCCCGATCCAGCCCTTCCTGGAGCAGCCCGTCCCGGGTGGTCTCCAGCCAGTGCACCGCACCGCCGGCGGTCGTCTCTTCACGGCAGAGCCGGAGCACCTCCCCGGCCTGGCCGGTATTGACCAGGCGCGACAGGCGGCCGATCCCGCCTGCATCACTGAAACGGTAACTGGTGCGCAGCAGGCCGATGGCATCGGCGATGGGGGGTGCCGACGGCTCCGCGTCCAGCGAGCCGGCCGGCAGACCGGTAGCGGATTCCAGCGCGGCCGCCGTCGCCTCCGTATAACGCAGTCGCTGCCCCTGGCCGGTGATGTCCCCCAATACATTGCCCGCATCCACCGACGCGAGCTGGTCACGGTCCCCCAGCAGAATCAGTCGGGCCTCCGGAGGCAGGGCATCGAGCACGCGGGCCATCAGCCCCAGGTCGATCATGGAGGCCTCGTCGATGACAAGGCAGTCGATTGGCAAGGGGTTGTCCCGATCATGGCGGAAATGGCCACCCGGGCGCACACCCAGCAGACGATGCAGCGTGGAAGCGGCATCCGGAATGCAGGCGGCGAGTGCCGGATCAATCGACAACTCCTGCTTGCGCTGCCGGATCGACTCGACCATGCGGGCGGCCGCCTTGCCCGTGGGCGCCGCCAGGGCGATGCGCATCGAGGCCTGCTGCTGCAACAGCAGACGCAATACCCGGATCACCGTGGTGGTTTTGCCGGTGCCGGGTCCTCCGGATATCACCGCAAAACGGCGGGAAGCAGCCAGCACCGCCGCCACCGTCTGCCAGTCGACGCCCTCCACTTCCGGATCCACGGCTTCCTGAACGGCCGCCAGCGGCTCGGCAAGCCGGGCCAGGATGGCGTCGGCCACCAGGCGCTCATCGCGCCACAGGCGATGCAGGTAGAGCCGCTCTCCGTCCAGGGTCAGCGGGCGGAAGTCACCCGGCCCACCGACGGTCCCGGGTGCCGCCCGCAATGCCGCCAGCCATTCGTCCAGCGGCGGACCCAACGGCCCACCGTCGGCGCCCCCCTCTGGCGCCGGAAACAGACAGTCGCCGGACAGCTCTCCCAGGTGGACACAGACATCGCCCTGCAGGTTACGCTGCGCCACCAGCGCGGCGCTGAGCACCAGCAGACCATCGCCTTCCGCGCCGCTGTGGCGGGCCACGAAACGGGCAAAATGCAGGGCAAACGGGTCCAGCCGATCCTCGGCCAGACACTGCTCCAGCGTGTCCCGGACATCGGTCTCACTCATCATCACTCAGCCGCCTGTCCAGTCGCTCCATCAGTTCCCGATCGGGCCGCCGGTGCCAGATCCCCCTTTCCGCGCCATACTCGCTTCGCATGCCCCGCAGGAAAAAATAAAAGGCGCCCCCGAAGTGTCGCTCGTACTCATAATCGGGCAGACGCTGGCGCAGATAGCGGTGCAAAGCCAGTGCGTACAACAGATACTGCACATCGTAGCGCCGGTCCAGCACCGCCTGCTCCAACGCGCTCTCGCGGTAGTCGTCCAGCGACCCGCCCAGGTGGTTGCTCTTGTAGTCCGCCAGGTAGAATCGCCCTTCGTGCTCGAAGACCAGGTCGATGACACCGGTCACCAGCCCGCGGAAATCGTCCACTGCAATGGGCGTCATCGGACGGCCGGCCAATGCCGACAGGTCGCGGTTCAGGGCAGCCATGTCCATGGCACTGACAGAGAAATCAAAAGCCAGCTCATTGAGGCGGCGTGTCACGGCAATACCCGATAGCGTCAGATCGCCCACACCCAGCGGCGCAGCGGCCGCCTCCTCCATCCAGTCGCACACGGTCCGCAGATGGCCTTCCACGTCCAGCCCGTATCGCGGTGCAAGCTGGCGGTGCAGGACAGCGGTCTGTCCGCCCACGTCCCCCGTGAAGTCCAGCTCTTCCAGCACTGCGTGCAGGTACAGACCGATACGGCTGCCGGCCGGGAAATCGAGAATCGGGTCTAGCCCGGTACGCGGACTGCCGCCATGCGGAATCTGGTGCACATCACGTGTCAGCGCGCTGAAACTGGCAATGCGCCAGTCGGTATCAATCCGGCCACTGAATCCGGCCACGTCCAGTTCGCCCGCGCCATCGTCCTCCCTGACCGTTCCGGCCGCGACAGCCGGCTCCGGCATCATGACCGTTTCAATGACATCCGGCGCCTTCTCCTGCAGCGCCCGCAGCGGCCCCGCAAATGCTTCCTCATCTTCTCCCAGCGCTGCGACAAAACCGTCTTCCGCCAGACCGTCCGCGGGCCGGTCACTGTACAACAGCCAGGCCAGCGCGGTATGCCGCGCGGTACCTCCCCGGCTGCCCACGTCACCCCAGGCCACGTACAGCTTGGCTTCGGCGCGGGTCACAGCCACATACAGCAGGCGCACATCCTCGGCAAGACGCTCCCGGTCGGCCAGGGACAGGTGGCGCCCGGGCGGCTCCGGACTGAGGTCAGTGCAGGCCCTGCCCGCCTCGTCGTGAAAATGCACAAGACGGTCCTTTTTCTTTTCCACCCGGTTGGTCGTGGAGAGAAACGGCAGGAAAACCACCGGATACTGCAGACCCTTGCTGGCATGGATGGTGATGATGTGCACCAGGGCGCTGTCGCTCTCCAGCCGCAGTTCGCTCTGTTCCGCATCGCTGTCCTGCAGCTGCTGCTCGAACCAGGCCAGCAGTGCCTCCATGCCGGCCGTGATCACCGACTGTTGCTGGATCAGCTCCGCCAGTTGCAACACATTGGTCATGCGGCGCTCGGGGTCCGGCCCGCCGGCCAGTCGCGCGCCCACATCCAGTACCTGCATCAGGTGCTGGAACGCCACCATGAAACCGCGGCGCTGCCACAGGTCATGCAGTTCACGAAGCCGGGTGGCGAACGCCAGCCAACGTTCCTCCTGCTCGACGAAGGCGGCCAGCGCATGATGATCGTAGCCCAGCAGACTGCTGCCCAGCCCCTGGCGCATGCGCCCCCGGTCATGGCAGTGCACGATGCCGCGCAGCAGCCATAACAGTCCCCGGGCCTCGTCGCTGTCAAAGACGCTGTCCCGGCTGACGGTGACGGCGGCAATGCCGTGCTCCGCCAACTGCCCGCGAACCAGTGCCGCCTGCCCGTGCGTGCGCACCAGTACAGCAATGTCACCGGCCTGCAGTGGATGTTCTCCCAGCCGCGACCCGCCATCCAGAAGCTGCGCGATCCGGGAGGCGGTGGATGCGGCGGCCATGGATTCGCCGGCCTGCTTGCTCCAGGCCCTGGCCCGCCCGTCGCGGCTGCGCTGCGGATTCATCGGTATCTGCCAGAACGTCAGCGGCACCTGTGGTTTGCCGTGGCGCTGCAGTTCACGGTGCTCCCGGTCCGCCGGGGCCACCGGCTCGAAGTCGATGGCATCCCGGTACAGAAAGGCATCGTCACGGGACCGGAACAGCGTGTTGACCGCCTCGATCAGCCCCGGCGTGGAGCGCCAGTTCGTACCCAGCGTATAACGCTGTTGCTCCGCCGACCGGCGCGCTTCCATGTAGGTGAAGATGTCGCCCCCACGGAAGCTGTAGATGGCCTGCTTCGGATCACCGATCATGATCAATGCCAACGGAGGGCCGCTCGGTCCTTCCGGCTCCCTTTCCGCATTGTCCAGAGACAACAGATCATCCGGGTAAATACAGCGGAATATGCCGTATTGCAGGGGATCGGTGTCCTGGAACTCGTCGATCATGGCGACCGGGAAACGCTCACGCAGATGGGCCGCCAGCGTTTCTCCATTCTCGCCGGACAGCGCACCGGACAGGCGGGTCAGCTGATCACTGTAGGCCATCACATGACGCTGCCGCTTGCGCTGCTCCACCGTTGCACCGGCTTCCAGGTGCGCCTCATACAACAGCGCCACGGCAAGCTGTTCCTGCACGGCCCCGGCGGTATCCAGAACGGCCTGGCAACGCGCCAGGAACGGATCCTCCAGTGCCGGATCACCGCCCCTGGCAGCGGCCGACGGCATCACATTGTCCAGCAGGTACTGCTGGCAGAGCAGATGGAACGCGGGATGGAGGTCACCGAAGTCACCCGCCCGCCACCAGGCTCCGAGCGCCTCCAGTGCGTCTGGCAGATGGTCTTTCTTCAGGCCATTGGTCCGGGTGCGGCTCAACGCCTTAGAGGTCAGCAGAAGCTCACCCAGCTCGGCAGCCCGTTCTTCCCAGATGGCCGCCAGCTGCTGCAGTTCCCCGGCAAGTTGCCTGCGCTGTTCCAGTACGCCGGCCACCTGCGGAAGCGGCTCGGGAAACAGGCGCCGTTCCCCCGCGCCACGCAACGCCCTCTGTCGCCGGCACAGGGCATCGAACCCGGCAATGGCCGCCATCACCACATCCAGATCCGGGCGCTCCAGCGTGGTGATGCGGCGCCGCCACCAGTCCTGCAGCGCCTCCTCCCATAGCGCGCTGTCATCGGTCAGCAGCGTGACGTCCATGGATTGACCGCTGTGGAAAGCGTGGTCGGTCAGCGCCCGCTGGCAAAACCCATGGATTGTGTGGATGGCCGCCTCGTCCATGCTGCGCACCGCAAGCGTCAAACGCAGAATGGCCTGCTCACGCGACTCGTGATCAGCGCTGTACCGTTCGATGAGACCCTGCTCGAACGCATCACCATCCGGTCCGGCCACCTGCCCCGCCTCAACCATCCTGAGTTGCCGCAGCAACCGGTGCAGCCGTTGCCGGATACGGCCACGCAGTTCATCGGTGGCGGCATTGGTGAAGGTGACAACCAGTAGCTGTCGCGGCTCAAGACCATCCAGTACATAACGCAGATACAGGTTGGCGATGGTGTGCGTCTTGCCGGTGCCGGCGCTGGCCTCGATCAGCTTCAGACCGTGCAGGGGCAGGGTCTGCAGCGCCTCTGCGTCCAGAATGTGATCACGGGCTGTTGTCATGGCAGCTGCCCCCCGGGCATGAAGCCGGCGATCGGCCCGTACAGACGCCAGGCGATGTCGCGGAACTCCTCCGCCTCGTGGGGAAGACAGGCGCCGGCATGGACCACGGCCTGCAGATGGATGTCGGTGGCATCGCTGTCCCGGTTCCAGTCGTTGTCGGGCTTCCAGCAGCCCGCCGCAGCGCGCCGGCCTTTGTCCACCTCATCACGGCTTTCGTTCCTGGCCATCGCATAGCTGCCATACCGGGCCACCGGCAGCGGGCGCCGCAAACCTTCGCGATACAGCCCCGCCAGCTCTGCCAGCTCTGCCCGCGCCTCGTCCTGCCCGACAGCCGGAAGCCGGCAGGACTTGCCATCCCCGGTGACCAGTAGTGACGTTTCATCGCCTGCCAGTTCCCCCGACCCACATAGCGCCAGGTGATCCAGCCAAAGGGACAGTAACTGATCCCCCTTGAAACCGGATGGCGTCACTGACAGGCGGCCCAGGCCGGGATAACAGGCATCGACCTGTCCGTTGAGCGTACTGCCACCGGGCAATGTCACAGACACATGCCGGGTTTCCGGTATCTTTTCCGTATATTCGCTGACACTGTCCAGCACCGCTGCCGCCCGGTCCTGCGTCCTGTCCAGCACCACGTCAGCCACGTGTCCATGAGGCAGTACGCCTTCCGCCACCAGCACATCACGTGGTAAGGACCGCCCCTGCAGCGCTCCCCGGATCATTCTTTGCCGCAACTGCCAGGACTGCAGCCCACCGACGTCGAAGGGTTCCACATCCTCGTTTTCCTCATCCTCGTCAAAACGGATTTTCAGCCGGTCCCGGAAGAACGTGCGCACGGGATTGCGCAGGAAGCGGTGTAGCGCGGCCAATTCCACGGGGCCTTCAAGCTCGTCGGGCAACGGCAAAGGGTCACCTGGCCAGCAGGGTGTCGATTCGCGCCAGGTGCCGGACTCCGGCAGCGACCGGGCCACGGCGTACCAGAACCGGTCGTGTGAGAGCGGCGCCGGAGGCCGGAAATTGTCCGGACTGAAAGGCTGCATCGGATGGACGGTTCCGCTCATCCTCAGCGCCGACTCCGTCGGCATGTCACTGGTCACCTGGTCCATCAGCTCCTGGATCAGTGTGGATGGTTGCCGGGGCTCGTTGCTCTGCAGGCTGCGCCCGACGTAGCTGATGTAGAGTTGATCACGGGCACTGAGCAGCGTTTCCAGCATCAGGTAACGATCCTCCTCTCCCTTGCCGGGATCTCCCGGCCGCCAGCCGTCCGCCATTCCGTCGAACTCGGCCGGCCGGTCGCGGCGCGGGAAGACCGCATCATCCATACCCAACAGGCCGATGATGCGAAACGGCATGCTGCGCATGGGGCGCATGCCACAGAACGTGACCCCGCCACTGAAATAACGGCCCCGCTGTGTACTACTGCCCAGTTGCTGCTCCAGCCAGAGCCGGACGACGGCGCCCGACAGCGGTTGACTGCCCGCCGCCTCCACCAGCGTTGCCAATACATCGCGCACCGCCTGTAGCGGGTCGTCGTCATCGGCCGTCACGCGGAAAAACTGCTCCAGCAGGGCGTTGATATGCTCCTGCCACTCGACCGCGCTGTACTCCCCGGTCAGGTGGCCGCGCCAGTCACCAAGCCGGTCCAGTAACTGTGCGAACCGCCCCAATGCCTGGGGACCGGTCACATGCGGGGCCGCCGCCACTCCCTGCCACAGGGTCTGTCCAGCAGCGGCGCCGTCCTCGAATCCCGGTCCGAGTGCATGAGCCGCCATCAGCCGGTCCAGTGCATGCGCCCAGGTGTTCTGCGGATGAGGCGGCAGGTCCATGGCCTGGCGGTGCGCTGCATCCAGCCCCCAGCGCGCTCGGGCGCCGTCCATCGCTTCGGCCAGCGAGTCGACATCATCCGCCGACAGCCCGAAGCGACTGGCCACCTCCGGCACCTCCAGCAGGGACATGACCTCCGACCAGTGCAGGCGGCTGTCGGGCAGCGCCAGCAGTTGCAGGAACACCCGCAACAGCGGCCGCTCGTCGGCCACGGTGATATCGGACAGGTTCCAGGGAATGAAGGGCCGGCTGTCGTTTTCGTCACGGCGGAACACCGCTTCTATGTACGGCGCATAGCGGCTGATCTCGGGAACCATCACCAGAATGTCTTCGGGTTTCAACGAGTCATCACGTTCCAGCTCGTTGAGCAGATGATCATGGAGTACCTGGCACTCCCGTAAAGGGCTGTGACAGATGTGAACACTGAGGCTGTCATCGACCGGCAACGGCCCCCGCGCGGCTTCAGCCTCGTACAACCGGCGCTGCAGATGGTGCAGCAACCGGTCTCCCTCTTGCACCTGGTAGATTTCGCGGGGCCCCTGGTCGAGCAGATCACTGTCGAGTAGCAGGTCCTGGAAGGCCTGGCCCTGCCGGCCCCAGGACACCAGCAATTCGTCCCCGGTTTCGGTATAGAGGGCACGGTCCGGCTCGTGCAGGCGCTGACGCGCCGCCTGCTTCTCGCTGAGCAGGTCGGCCCAGTACTGATCCGTGGGACTATGTTGGAAGAAAAGCACTTCGGTGTGACCGGCCAGCTCGCGGAACACGTCCACGAACAGAGGGGGGAGGGATGACAGCGCGAACAGACTGACACGTTCGGGCAGCACGCCCGTCGCGCCCGGCAGGGCCTGCGGCAATCGATCAATCAGGGCGACCCGGTGGGCGCCATCCAGATTCTCCGTCAGCGCCCGCCACAGCAGAGGCTGCCAGGGATGATCACGGCCGGCACCAGCGGCGCCGCCGGCAGTCCAGTCGCGGATCCAGTCGGGCCGGTAGAACTGGTACCGGTCGAACACATCGGCGATGCGCCCGGCCAGTTGCCAGCGTTTCACCCCGTCCCCGTCATCTTCCAGATAGCGGCTCAGAGCAGCACATTCCGGTCGATCCATCTGTTCCGGCAGTATCGCGAACAGGCGCCAGGTGGCCATCTCACGATCCAGCGGGTCACGATCCGGCACCTCGGGCAACACACCACGCAAGGTCTCCCAGATCCAGTGGGCCGGCAGACGGTATTCGATATGGGAAGCGATTCCCAGGGTCCGGGCCAGTTGCAGGTTCAGCCAGCGCGCCATGGCCATGCCCGGCACGATGATCTGTTCCGCATGGAAAGGCGATGGCGGCGGCTCTTCGGCCAGTTGCAGCGCCAGCGCACTCTGGAGGCGCTCGACACGGTTGGAACTGATCAGATGTAGCGCCATGGTGAAGCGGGAAACGTTCCCGGAAGTCCCTTTTCATGTTGTCTGGTGACGGCTGTAAACCAGTGACCGGAATACGGCCAATTCCAGTCTAGGGAACCTTCGCGGAATTATCCACCGCCAGAATCACTGACAGCCTGCCTTTTAATGATGACACCAATAATGACGCCAATATTGACATTGCATTGTCACTTGCCTGTTAACACGCTGTCACTATGATCCGATATTGTGCAGCCGTGCATCAAACTGGCGCAGCAACCGCCTCCCGGAAGTAACGGGAGGATGCGTCAGAAAGACATATATCATTGTTTTTACTATTCTTTATTATGTTGGCATAACGATTGCTAATACCTGACTGTCGAGGACTGACCCGACATGACACGGACCCGACCTATCATCACCGAAAACAGGAGAAAGACCATGAAATTCGATATCAAACGATCATCTGCACTGATGGCTGCCATCGTCGCCGGCTCACTGCTGGCCAGCAATGCCGGCGCCAATCCGGCCGGAGCGCAGTACTACAGCAGCAAGGACCTGAGAGCCATCGAGAGCCCGCTGCCGGACTATCCCCGCCGCGCGGAAAAGAAAGCCATTGAAGGCTACACCCTGGTCGAGTTCACGGTGATGCCCGATGGCACAGTAGCAGCACCGGCTGTGGCGGAATCTTCCAACTCACTGTTCGGCAAGGCCGCCGTGGAAGCGATCGAGTCCTGGAAGTTCGAGCCTGTAGTCGACGGCGAAGCCACCGTTCCGGTACGCAGCACACTGCGCTTTAACTTCGTCGGTCAGGTTGAGTGAATGCAGTTACCGGAATCTGGAGTGAATCCGGTTTTTGAACAAGACAGTACGTAGAGGAATACAGACGCATACAACAACAGAAATACGGGTAACACCATGCGGACAATAACAGGCTGAGCCGGTCAACGGACGACACGGCTCGGCATTCTTTCCGCTAGCGCCAATCTCTCTTTCCTCTTTCCTTTGCTCTCACCGCATTCCGGTTTTTGCACTCTCTGCAGTCACCCGCATCCTGAGCGCTCACTGCTTGCGCAACTGGTCGAACCCTCTGTCGGGTTCGGCAACACTTCGTTGTTGCTGTCTCTGGGATGGGAGAGAACTGTGCGGGGAGGGATGAATGACAATAACAGCTTAGCTGTTCTTGTCACCCTGCGGGCTTCG
>JBBEBP010000023.1:128275-301764 GCA_040882255.1 Pseudohongiellaceae bacterium
ATGGACTCTGGAGTATTTACCTGACTCTGAAGTTGGCAATTGCGGGTGGGGATACTATAAATGGCGGAGAGGGAGGGATGAATGACAATAACAGCTTAGCTGTTCTTGTCACCCTGCGGGCTTCGCGCGCGGGGCGCGCTCGTTGCCAGTTGCGATGCAACTGGTCGAACCCTCTGTCGGATTCGTATCCCTCCCGCTGATGGACTCTGGAGTATTTACCTGACTCTGAAGTTGGCAATTGCGGGTGGGGATACCATAAATGGCGGAGAGGGAGGGATTCGAACCCTCGATAGGTTTTAACGCCTATACACCCTTAGCAGGGGCGCGCCTTCAGCCACTCGGCCACCTCTCCCAAAACGGGCGCCATAATAGCACAAGTCATGGAAAATGACAGGGGTCGTCTAGGAATCGCCGAGCCTGGTGCGCAATCGGCCCAGAGCCTGGCTGTGCAACTGACAGACGCGCGATTCGGTGACGCCCAGCACAAGGCCGATCTCCTTGAGGTTCAGATCCTCCTGATAATATAGCGCCAGCAGCTGTTTTTCCCGCTCTGGCAGGGTTTCTATTGCTTCCGCCAGCCGCTTTTTCCCTTCCCCCTGGAACAGGGCCTCGAAGGGCGAAGAGCTGCTGTCCTGCCGCGCTGCCGGCTCATCACCCTCGGCCACCATGGCCTCGAAAGGCACCAGAAAGCCATTGTTCGTGTCATTGAGCAACTGACGATACTCCGCCAGATCCATCTCCAGTTCAGCGGCGATCTCTGCTTCGCCCGGAGGGCGCTGCAGCTTCTGTTCCAGGCTGCGGATACAGCTTTCCATGGCCCGGGCCTTGCGCCTGGCACTACGCGGCAACCAGTCCCGGCTGCGCAGTTCATCGATCATCGCACCGTGAATGCGCTGAGTGGCAAAGGTCCTGAAACTGGCACCGGCCGCGCTGTCGAAGCGACTCAGAGCATCCAGCAACCCCACAGCGCCAGCCTGTATCAGATCATCCAGGTCGATACTTGAGGGCAACTTCACCTGCAGCGCCAGCGCCTGGCGCCTTACCAGGGGAAGGTACTGGGCAATGAATGCATCCTGGTCGATCTTACCGCTCTCTGTATACATATCACATTGACCTGTCAGGGAAGCTGTTGCTCGTCATGCCGTCCGGTTCCCCCCGATACGGCTGGTAATACGCAGCGACCGGTCGCTCGGTATTTCCGCCTGGGACAGAACCGCCATCTGCGGTAACCGGCGCCGCAGAAAATGAGCCAGCAGCGGGCGCATGGCCGGTTGTACCACAAGGACCGGTGGCTCATCATCGGCCTTCTGCCGGTCCAGAGCGCTCTCGGCCTGCTGCAGCAATGTCTCGGCCAGCCCCGGCTCCAGCGCCTCGCCATTCTGCAGCGCCTGCATCAGCACCTGCTCGAGCTCGCTGTCCAGCCCCATTGCATGCAGCTCCCGGCGGCCGCCGAACCATTGCTGGGTAATCGCCCTGCCCAGTGCCGTCCGAACCCTCGTGGTCAGTTCATTGCTATCGTTTTGCTGCTCCCCCTGTTCAGCAATGGTGTCCAGAATCGTGCGCATATCACTGATTGGCACCTGCTCCGTCAACAGATTCTGCAACAGACGCTGCAACTGACTGATCGAAACCAGCTTGGGAACCACGTCCGATACCAGAGGTTCGTCCTGTCCGCCGAGTTTGTTGAGCAGCTCCTGTACCTCCTGCCGGCCCAGCATTTCTGCCGCATGCTGCTGCAGCAGGTGACTGAGATGCGTGGCCACCACGGTGCTGGCGTCCACCACCGTGTAACCATATATCTGCGCATGTTCGCGCTCGTTGGCATCGATCCACAGGGCCGGCAATCCGAATGCCGGGTCCTCGGTAGCAACGCCTTCCACTGTCCCGGTGGTTTCCCCCGGATCGATGGCCATCCATTTGTCCGGATGTACCTCGGCGCGTCCGATTTCCGCGCCCTTGAGCATGATGAGATAGGTATTGGCTCCGAGCCTGAGGTTGTCACGGATATGCACCACCGGAGGCAGGAAACCCATCTCCTGGGCGAACTTCTTTCTGACACTTTTGATACGCCCGAGCAGTTCCCCTTGCCGTTGATGATCCACCATGGGAATCAGACGATGCCCGACCTCCATGCTCAGCACATCCACCAGCTGCACATCATCCCAGCTCGCCTCGGGGGTTCCGGGCTGGGCCCGGGGCTCGGCCTGGGGTTCTTCCTTGCCAACCGTTACCTCCCGTTGATGCAGCCACCAGGCGAGGCCGCCCAGCATGCCGGTAATCAGCAGGAAAACCAGGTTGGGCATGCCCGGCACCAGACCCAGCAACCCCATGACGGCCGCAGCCAGGCCGATCACCCGGGGGCTGACCAGCAACTGCGCCATCATCTGCTCGCCCACGTCCTGATTGGTATCCACCCGGGAAACCATTACCCCGGCGGCCGTGGAAATCACCAGCGCCGGAATCTGGGCCACCAGGCCATCACCGATTGTCAGCAAGGTGTAGGTTCGCGCCGCTCCAGCGAAATCGAGGCCATGCTGGAGCACACCGATCAACAGGCCGCCGATGATGTTCACCATCATGATGATCAGTCCGGCTACGGCATCCCCGCGCACGAACTTGCTGGCACCATCCATCGAGCCGTAAAAATCCGACTCCTGTGCCACATCGGAACGCCGCTTGCGCGCTTCGTCTTCACTGACCAGCCCCGCGTTGAGATCGGCGTCAATCGCCATCTGCTTGCCCGGCATGGCGTCCAGCATGAAGCGCGCCCCCACTTCCGCGATGCGCCCGGCACCCTTGGTGATGACCATGAAATTGATAATCACCAGAATCAGGAACACCACCAGACCGACGGCGAAATTGCCGCCCACAAGAAACGTGGCAAATGCCTCGATCACCTTGCCTGCGGCGTCTCCTCCGGTATGTCCTTCCATCAGCACGACCCGCGTGGAGGCCACATTGAGTGAAAGGCGGAGCAGGGTCGTGAAAAGCAGAACCGCCGGGAAAGCGGCGAACTCCAGCGGCTTGTTGGTGAACATCACGACCAGCAGCACCAGGATAGCCAGGGCGATGTTGAAGGTGAAAAACAGATCCAGAGCGAACGGCGGCAAGGGCAGTATCATCATCGACAATACCGCCAGGATGAGAATCGGCCCCACCATCAGCCTGAATCCGGCATCGCCAAACCAGGCGGAAGGAGCCATCACGTATGCAGCGAATGCTTTCATGTCGCTTCCTGTGCCCTGCGTGCGCTGCCTTTCCTGCGCGGCGCTGCCTCGAAACCGGCCGGTACCGCCAGGCGTCGCGGCGTTTCGGGTGCTTGCGTGCCCTCTTCGCGCGCCCGCTTCAACGCAAACGCCCAGGCGAGCACCTCGGCCACCGCCGTGTACAGCTCCATCGGTACCTCTTCATCCAGGTCCACGTGGGCATAGAGCGCACGCGCCAGGGGCGGAGCCTGCAGCAAAGGCACGCCGTGTTCCCGGGCCAGGTTACGAATGGCCTCCGCAACCGCATCCGCGCCCTTGGCCTGCACTTTTGGCGCCGCCATACGGCCATCCTGGTATCGCAGCGCGATCGCATAATGCGTGGGATTGGTCACCACGACGTCCGCGTCCGGCACTTTACTCATCATGCGCTTGCGCGCCATTTCCTGTTGTTGCGAGCGGATCCGCGACTTCATCTGCGGATCGCCATCCGATTCCTTGTGTTCACGTTTGATTTCCTCCTTGGTCATACGCAGCTTCTTCGTGTGACTCCATAGCTGATAGGGCACATCGATCAGGACAACGACGATCAATGTCAGGATCATCAGTGCGCAGGCAGCGGCGGCCAGCATCATGCCATTGATCAGCGCTCTCTGGATGGACTGATCCATGAGCGCCATGAAGTCGGTTATTCTGGACGACAGAAAAACAGTGAGCACGGCTCCCACCAACACCGCTTTGGCCATGACCTTGAGCAACTCGATCAGTGCCTGGGAGGAAAAGATCCGCTTCAGCCCTTTCAAGGGATTGAGCTTGGAAAATTTCGGCTGCAATGCCTTGGCGGACATCGACCATCCGCCCAGCATCAGCGGCGCGGTCAGTGCCACCAGCGCCAGCGTCAGGAAAAGCGGCAGCAGGGCCAGAAGGGTGATTTCGGCAAGCCGAGCCACATTATTGAGCATGACATTGACATCAAAGGCCTGCGCCCTGTCGAAAACAAATGACTGTTCCATGATGCGGGCCAATTGACCATAGAGCATCTGCCCCATCAGCCACAGGGCCGCCACCCCGGTCAACAGCAGCATATAGGTGGTCAGCTCGCGCGAACGCGCAACCTGCCCTTCTTCCTTCGCTTTCTCGCGACGACGGGGTGTCGGTTCCTCGGTTTTTTCCTGTTCTTCAGCTTCCTCAGCCATGATTTCCCACCGATAACGGCACTAGCAGCGATTATGCCGCCGGCGACGAGGTGGCAATTGGCCGAACAGCACCGCCAAAAGCCGCCTTTTCCCCGCATGAGACAGGAAAAATACAGGGACACCCTGGTTAACTGGAGGGGGGCACGGTCATCCTGCGCCTCGCGAAAGCTGGACGGGATGAGCCTGAGTGGATGAAAGAGATCGTGTTACCGGGCGGGGTCAGTTAGTACCTTTGGACGCCAGACAGGCATACTTCTCTTGCCGCTGCTGGTTTTTTCGTGTTTTCCCGGCCCGGGATGGAGGCCGGCAGATACCGCAGACGAAGCCCTTGCTCGGCGTATAGGCATGGACCACGAAAGACCCCTGGCAGGAACGACATTCCGCCAGTTCCAGCAACCTGCTTTCGAAAAAACGCACCAGCGTCCAGGCACGGGTCATGTCCAGTACCGGCTCACCGTCTTCCTCCAGACTGACCTGTTCCCGATACAGCCGGTACGCCTTCACAAATCCGTCCAGGCGTTTACACCCCTGGATTGCAGTCAGCTGGCGATAGAAGTTGTAGAACAACGAGGCATTGATATTGGGCCGCCAGGTCATGAACCAGTCTGTGGAGAACGGCAACATTCCCTTGGGGGGAGACAGGCCGCGAATCTCCTTGTATAACCTGACCAGGCGCCCCCGGCTCAGGTCAGTCTCGGTCTCCAGAACCTGCAGACGTGCGCCCAGCTCGATCAGCTCGATGGCGAGCTGAACCTGCTGCATTTCATAAACCAGACTTTTTTCCGACATACTCAGCCCTGCGCAGTCGACGATGACAACACCAGAGCGGCGTGAGTCCGGGTCAACCCCTGACCACGCTCGTCTTCGAGAAGGGTCTTCAATTGATCGGAATCGTTGAGGCGGAACTGAAAAAGAAACTGGTTGATGCCCGCCAGCTGGGACAGCTGCCTGCTGGACAGGGAAAGCAACAGATCCGCCATACTTTCAGTGATATGTAGCTGAAACATGCCCATTTCCCGATCCTGGTCAAGCAAACGCTGGGCCAGCATCAGGTACGCCAGGTTCAGTTCCTGAATCTCCACTGCTGCCATAAGATGTACCTTCCCCGCATTGCAAAACCATGGAATCGCGGCTCTATATGGCGGCCTGTGATCGCCGCTTTTTACCGTGCTTCCAATTGCCCCGTTACCGGGCGCACGCCGAGTCTATCAAAGCAGGCGCAGAATAGGGAGACATAAATGCGAATCTGCTCACAGATCCATGATTCTTTTGCAAGACGGGTTCCGGAGCACAGGAGACTCAGAAGCGATCCTCTGATGGATCGGTCTCTGACTGCCTGTCGCTGGCCACTGCCCGTACCCAGACCAGCAATTCGGCAATCACGCGATACAGGCGGGGAGGAACCTGCTCATCCAGGTCCAGTTGCATCAGCAGGCCAACCAGCTCCGGCGCGTCATGAATGTATACGCCATGATGCCGGGCCTGCTCCATGATGCGTTCAGCGAGTTCACCATAGCCGCGTGCCACAACGCGAGGAGCCTCATCTCCTTCCTCGTAGGCCAGCGCAACGGCTCTTCTGTGCAGCCCCTCATCAGGCGGTTCATTCATCCGACGCTACTCCCGGTGTCTTGATCAGGCGCAGCTGTGTGGAGACGAAACCGCAATCCGCCAGACGCTCGAGCAGGGCACCACGCCGTGCCTCGAGCTGCTCGACCAGCACATCCGAGCTACTCTGCAACACCAGACCCAGCTGCTCCTCGCTGCTAAGACTGAGCCGCACATGCAGCTCCCCGAACTCAGCCAGGCGGAGAGTGATCGATGACTGCCAGCCTTTCTCCTCCTCCTGCGCATCCTTCTGGTCCGCGTCATCCTTTTGCGGGTGGCCGGCAGCGTTTTCCGATAACTGAATGGTCAGCGCCATGAAAATGCCGGACCAGACATCCCCCTCCCATCGCAGTACCGGTGAGGCAATCATTTCCAGCTGGTGGCGCACCAGCGGCTGCAACGATTCCTCCACCGCCAGACCGGCCTGACGGCCCGACTGCATCTGCGGTTCGCGCTCCAGCTGACGGGTGGAGAGCTCACCGTGGTACCAGCGCGACAGATGCGACTCATAGAACAGACCACTTTCACTGATACGGCCTTGCAGCCGTCCCGCCAATAGCTCCGGCGTAACGGATTCCTGCGGCGCAGCGACGAGCGGAGTGCTGGACCGGATGGTCGAAGGCGGCTGGGGAAACTGCTCCAGCAGGGAGCTGATCAGGCGGGCGGTTCCGCTCAGACGGGGGTACACCTCCGCGTTCGGTGGCGGGCCCTGCGCTGTGGCTGACGGTCCGCTCCGGGGCGGGGCGGCGGATCCCGCTCTGCTTGCAGCATCGGCATGACTGCGAGCCGCGCCTGCCTGTCCCTGATTGAGACGGGAATCGCTACGCACCGCCAGCGGCGAATCAACCCGCACCACCGGTGTGGCCGCTTCATTCAATGCCCTGCGCGCTGGCGGGTCCATGCGCTTGCCCAGCACTTCATGAAGCAGCGTGTCCAGCAACGGGGTGATGACGCTCATCGGAATTCCCGGTCAAACCTCTCTTCTGCATCGCCAGCATAGCTGCACTGTACAGGATACTGATACTGACGTCCGCTTCCCGGGCTCTCTTGCCCGATCTGTTCCGCCAGGGCATCACGCCGCTTGACCAGGAGCTTCTGCAGTTCCGCGCTGTACTGCAGCACCTCAGCTACCAGTTTGCGCTTGTACTGCTGTGACGCACCATCCAGTGTCATACCGGACTCCATCAGATGCAGCCGCTCCAGCTCGGACAGGTAGATTGCCTTCTCCTGCACCATGAAGGAGCAGTCGCCCGCCCGCGCGTTGTCGATCATATGCTGGAGGCGCAGCAGCAACGCCTCGTAACCGAGGAACAGGCTCTGTTGTTCCGATTCCGGTTCATTGAAACGGAGCACATTGGCAAAATTCATTTCTGTCCCTCCCGGATTTTTCCTTCCAGCTCGCGCCAGGCCGAATCGATGTCAGCCAGCAATCGCTCGGCTTCCGTCAGCTTCTCCGCATCATTGTGCAGATTGGCCTGCAGCAGCAGGCGAGCGATGTAGTCGTACAGCGCGGCCAGGTTGGTGGCCACTTCCCCGCCCTGCTCACGGTCCAGCGCGGCGAGCAGGCCATTGTTGACTATCTCCAGCGCTTTGGAGATCGCCTTTGCCTTCTCCTCTATATGACCGTTCAGCATATGCAGGCGTGCCGTGCGGATGGCCAGGCGCGCGCCGTCAAACAGCATCACGATCAACTGGTGAGGGCTAGCCGACAGAGCCTTGCTCTCCATCCCGATGCGCGCATAGGCGCCGGCTCCCTTATATTGTCTGGCGGAAACACCTGCCATCTGCATACTGTGATCCTCTTGTCAGTACGTTGCACACGAAATCCGCCGTCATCGGCCGCCCGCGTGTCATGATTTCTGGTTCAGGTTCAGCGTCTGGTTCAGTGTCCCCAGGTACTCCGTGGTGGAGTTCATCCTGGCGATCTCGCTGTCCAGCTGACTGAACTGCACGCGGTAGCGCTCGATCGTGGCGCTGATTCGATCTTCCATCCGTGAATAGCGTTCTTCCACCTGCTTGATGCTGGTTTCCAGTCCACCGGTGGTAGTGCCCAGTACACCGTGGTCCGACAGCGTCTGATTCAGGCTACTCTTCAGGTTTCCAGCCAGCCCGCCAGTCTCTGCGGAACCGGCGAAGAATTGCTCAAGCGCTCCCGGCTGCTCATCCACCAGCTCCGTCAGCTTCTCAGTGTCCATCTTCAGCGTTCCATCCACCTGCAGACTGATACCGGTGTCGGACAGCAGATCCAGGCTCCCTTCATCGACAACATGATTCATTGCCGAACGCAGACTGGACTCCACAGTGCGCAGGGCCGAATCGCCAAGCAGCGGCCCTGCCGATCCGGATTCGGCGTCATAGCCGCTGAGGCCGGAAATGCCCTGCTGTAATTCGTTATAGCTGGCGACGAAGTTCTCGATCCTGTCCATGATGCGCTTGGTATCACGCGTCACCTCCGCAGTGGCCAGGCCTTGTTCCTGCAGGGAAAGCGTCACCCCTTCCAGCGCCCCTTCCACCTGATTGCTCTGACTGGTGATGGTGACACCATCAACCGTTACGGAAGCATCCATAGCGGTCGTTTCCGTGGCGGCGTCGAGCGTCAGACTGCCCCCCAGCGCGCCGAAATCAACAGCGGAAATGGCGTTCTCCGTACCCGTCTCCGTGGAACTGAGCACCAACCGGTACGGGCTGGCACTGCCGTCATTGACGATGGAGGCGCGGGCGCCGCCCGACTGATCGTTGATCGCATCGCGAAGATCCTCCAGGGAACTGGCATCAGCCGCGAGATCAACACTGAGCGTCTCGCCATCGGCCAGGTCGATGGTCACAGTCCCCGCTCCCAGGTCGCTGGCCTTGTCGGCCACCCCCCCGGTTGCAATCTTGTAGGCCCGCGCCAGATCATGCACCTCAACCGAATGCGTTCCGACGGCTGCGTCCTGATCGGCTGCCACCTTGACCGCATCGCCGCTGACACTGCTCTTGACGCTCTGGAACAGGGAAGTCTCATTGAGGCTATCCGCGCTATCCCTGAATGAGGACAGCAGCCCCTCGAGCTTTCCATACGCCGATATCTGTGTCTGATAGCTGCTCTTCTGCTGGACAATCGGTTCCAGTTTCTGGCGCTCCGCCGATCTCAACTGGTCCAGCAGACCGTTGAGATCCAGACCCGATCCAATACCCAATGCCGTCATGGCCATGTCCGTACCCCTTTACATCCGCGCTCTGCGCGCTTCACGCTACCCTGCAGCGACCCGATGCGGCCGCCATTACTCTCTATATCGGCGCCACACAGCATCACTTTAGCCCCCCGCCAGCACTTCCTGCGGCGCCCCCAGCGCCGCCAGTGTTTCGCCTTCGAGCACATCGCCCAGCACCGCCGCGCTCGGCGGGCCCTTGCCGGACGTCAACTGCACCCGGGCGGGCCGCTGGTGCTCATCAAGCTCCCGCACCCAGGCCAGTAGCTGGCCCGGGTAGCGCAACAGGGTGCCCACCGGCATTTCACCGAAATGACGGAAGTACCGCCTGACCCAGCGCTGATCGAACAACAGGGGCCGGCTCTGCAGGTGGCGCTGGATCACATCCACGGGCCAGGGTTTGTCATCCTCACCAGCGGCACGGCTCAAACGGTCCGCCTCGTCCACCACCGCCATCATGCGCGCCAGCTCATGCAGATCGCCTCCCTGCAGGCCATGCGGATAACCGCTGCCATCGAGGCGTTCGTTCGCCTGCTCGATCACCGGCTGGCGGATTTCCCCGGACAGCCAGCTGCAGTCCTGCAGCCGCGGCAGCAGATAATCGATATGCCGGCGGAATGCCGGCCCCTGTCCGTCACGACTCCAGGCCTGCCGCTGCACTTCGCGGGGCAGCAACACCTGCCCCATATCATGGACCATGGCGCTGGCCATCATGAGCTTGCGCATGGGGCGCGGCAGCGCATTGTCGGCCAGGTCCACCAGACGCACGGCCACCCCGAGGCAATGCCGGACCAGCGCCGGTTCATGGTCCAGACAGACGGTCGCGAACAGCACGGCCTCGCGGTCCTGCTCCAGCAGGGCCAGCAGCCGTTCCGCCTGGCGCGACAGCTCTGCGGCGTCGATGTTGTCACCGGTGCGCAACGCCAGAATCTGCGTGTCCAGAAACTCGGCGATACCAGCCAGGCTCCTGGCCATCGGCGTGGGGTATTTCACGCCTTTGCGGCGCACATCGACCACCGCGCCATCGTCACTGCGGCGAAACAGCCGCGAGGGGGCCAGCATGCTGTTACCCGCCGCCGCATGACGGGCGGTCTCGCGCTCGATCTCGCAGACAAAGAACCACAGTTGCCGATCTTCCTCGGCGCCGGGGCGGGAGAACTCGAAGCCGACGACGAGCTGCCGCTGCTCCATGTCGCTGCGCTGATGCCGCAGCACGGCCTGGATGACAAAACGCCGGCCACTGGGAAAGCACAGCTCAAGCTCCGCCTCGTCCAGAAAACTCAACATGGTGGCCGCGCCCAGCGGAAACTCGAGCAGGCAGCCCCGCATGGACAGGTTCCGCAGCTTGCCGTCCCAGGCATCCCGTGTTCCCGGCTGGCGCAGCATGACATCGCATTCCAGCCCCAGACGCATGGCGGCCCGGAATTCATCACGCCGGTGCAATACCGAGAAGCTCTCCGGAAAGGGACAGAGGCAGCGCAGTGCGCCCTCCTCCTCTTCCCGGCACTCATCCGCGACCAGGGGGGCACTGCGCATCAGCTTGCCCTCTTCCTGCCCCAGCAGGCGGAAAGCGGCGCCCTGACCCAGTGGTCCCGCGACTTCCGGGACGGAACTGATGTCCAGCAGCAGCGGTTCGCCCGGCTCCGCTTGCAGCACCACCACCGGCAAGGGCGCACCGTCCCCGTCCTCCAGCACCAGGGAGGCCCCGCGGTGCTGCATCAGCACATCCAGGCAGCGGCCCACCTCCTCCGGTGTCGTGAGTTGAAGGTACTCCTGTTCCTGCTGATTCATGGCCGATAATCCTGTAACAAAGATACCTGATCCCTCAGGGATACAACGCGGGTCCTTATTTTTCTCCCTATCGGCCGGACCCGCAGAATCTTTAGCGCATCCGCAGTACCGCCGGGCCGGTCAACCCGATCCTAAAGCGAGCAGGGTTTCGGCCGAAATACAGGGTAACGGTGCAGAAACCGTTCCCGCTGCCAGGGGGTCGGCCCCGGTTGCACAAGCAGCCACCTGGCGGTCAATGCAACAACAACTGATTGAGGATGAACACTATGTCAGTAATCAACACCAACATTACGGCCCTGATCGGCCAGCAGAACCTGGGCCGCTCCCAGAATGACCTGCAGACCTCCATGGAGCGTCTGTCTTCCGGCCTGCGTATTAACAGCGCCAAGGACGACGCTGCGGGACAGGCCATCGCCAACCGCATGACCAGTCAGATCAGCGGCCTGAGCCAGGCCCAGCGTAACGCCAACGACGGCATCTCCGTGGCCCAGACGGCGGAAGGCGCGCTCAACCAGGTCAACGATAACCTGCAGCGCATTCGTGAACTGACCGTTCAGGCCCAGAATGGCACCAACTCCGCCGAGGACCTGCAATCCATCCAGGACGAGGTCTCCCAGCGCCTGGGAGAGATTGACCGGATTTCCGAGGAAACCAGTTTCAACGGGGTGAAGGTACTGTCCGAGAATCAGCAGCTCACCATCCAGGTGGGTGCCAATGACGGCGAGAGCATTTCCGTCGGTCTGCAGAAGATGTCGGCTGAAACTCTCAAGCTCGACAGCCTGGACCTGACCAACCGCACCGAGCTATCCGAGAATTTCAGCGCAACAGCAGTCTCCGACACGGATGGCATCACTGCGAAATTCAGTACGGACGATCTGACAGCTCCCATTGACTCTAACGGAGGTGCAACGACCACGACTCTCGATGATATCTATGAAAAGTCCGACGGCAGCGGCTATGCAGTGCTAGCCAATAACGGCAACTATTACGACCTGGTTACCACCGACGCCAGCGCGCTGAGCTATGACAGCACGACGGCCATCGACAGCAGTACGGTCAATACCGAGGACGGCCCGGTTGACAGCATACTGGCCAATGTCGTGCTGGATACCGACACCAACCTGGACGCCAGTGATCTGACTGAACTCAACGATGCCGACGGCAACGGTACCGGCGAGTACGTCATCGACAACAAGGACGGCACGTATAACATGGTAACGATTGCCACCGATGGCACGGCGGACCGGGGCGAGGACCTGACGATCGATCCGCTGAATTCCCTGGACACGGCCCTGGGCAGCGTGGACAGCATGCGTTCCGAGCTCGGTGCCATGCAGAACCGCTTCGAATCGGCGATCACCAACCTGAACACGACCACGACCAACCTGTCCGCGGCCCGTTCGCGCATTGAGGATGCCGACTACGCGGTGGAAGTCTCGGAAATGACCCGTGCGCAGATCCTGCAGCAGGCTGGCACCTCGGTACTGGCCCAGGCCAACCAGGTTCCGCAGAGTGTACTGTCGCTGCTGGGCTGATCACTGCTACAAAGGAAGGCACTCCAGGGCGTCCTGCTACATGCAGGGCGCCTTTTTTATGAGTACACCTCTACTCCCGTGCAGAGATTCCTAAAGTCAGGCCTTCTGCCGCCGATATTCTTTTTAACAGAAACCAGTCTGTACTCTCACGGCGGAACCGGATCATGACTTCACCCATCACCGACACAATGGCAACCTCCCGCGCGGCGATGCCTTCACGGCCCAGCCAGACAGAGCGGGTGGATCACGCCCTGGATCAGCTGGACGCCAGGGACGCACAGCAGACGACGGAACCGCAGAAGGATGAACTGCTGAAGCCCGTGGAACGCATTAATGAGGCATTGCAGAGCTATGATGTGCAATTCCGCCTGAGCGAACACGATTCCCGTGTCATCACGAGTGTCATCGACAGGGAAAGCGGCGACGTCATCCGCCAGATTCCGGCGGAGGCCGTGCTGCGGATCGCGGAGCGCCTGCCGGAATTGCAGGGATTGCTGCTGCAGGAGAAGACATGAACAGCAGCAGTACCACGCTACACCTGCATGCTCATGATGTCCTTGTACGCGGTGACCAGGCGGTTGCGCACCTGCACGCCCATCTCGAAGGCCACGCCAGCTTTCTGGGAACTGACCATCACCTCGTTGAGAGAGAGGTCGCTGTTACCGGACTCAAAGGCGCGGGTCTGCGCTTTCGAGGTCTGCTGGAGCTGGTTGATGCGGTCAATCGAGGTATGCAGGGCATCCGCGAAGCCTCCCTCGCCCACGGCGGTGTTCAGGTTCTGCCCCTTGGCCGGGTCACTGCCGGCCTGGGCCGCCACGCTCTGCATCTGGTGAATGACTGAATCAATGGATGGAACGCTCATGATCTCTCCCTGCGGCTCAATGGAAGCGGAGTTGCGATATGGACGGGGAGCATAGCAGCGCCCCGCGGGACGCTAAGGGTCTAATTGACGATAAAACATGCGCCTTTTCCCGGCTTGTACCGGGCATCCGCCTGCGATAATGGCCGTCATTGAGAGCCCCGGCAGGACCAGCCGCACAGGTTGCCGCCGCCGGACACCGGAATGACACGCTAGCGGTAATGCAAAGGGCCGGCACATGCTTTGCCGGAAAGCCAGGCTATGAGCAATGGCGCAACTGACAGAACGGATGCCAACGGCGATCGGCAGCCTGCCGGCTTCGCGGCGCTTTCCGCGTCGCTGAGGGGCAACAGCCTGGTGGCATTGCTGATCGGCGGCGCGGCGGTAATCGCCGTCATCGCCGCCCTTTTCCTGTGGACCAGCACACCGCCCTACCGCGTGCTGTTCAACAACCTGGACGAAGCCGACGGCGGGCGCATCATCAATGAACTGGACGCCCGTTCGGTGCCCTACCGTTTCGGCGCCGGCGGCCGGGCCATCCTGGTGCCCTCGGACCAGGTTCACTCACTGCGCCTGCAACTGGCCGAACAGGGACTGCCCCAGGGCGGCAACGTCGGCTTTGAACTGATGGACAACCAGGACTTCGGTATCAGCCAGTTCGCCGAGCAGGTGAATTACCAGCGCAGCCTGGAAGGCGAACTGTCGCGCTCCATCGAATCCATGAACCCGGTCTCGCTGGCCCGCGTGCACCTTTCCATGCCCAAGCCCTCGGTCTTCATCCGGGATCAGGAACCGGCCAAGGCGTCCGTGGTGCTCACGCTGCATGGCGGACGCCACCTCGCCGGAGGGCAGGTGGCCGCCATCACGCACCTGGTTGCCAGCAGCGTACCGGAGCTCAATCCTCAACTGGTCACCGTCGTCAACCACAGCGGTGACCTGCTGTCGCGCAACGGCGAGGAGCTGCGGATGGACGGCGATCAGCTCAGCCACACCCGCCAGCTGGAAAACCGCTATCAGGCCCAGGTGGAAGACATACTCAGCCCTCTTTTCGGCGAACGGAATATCCGCGTGCAGGTTGCCGCACAGGTCGATTATGCCGAACGTGAGGAAACCGTGGAGCGTTATGAGCCCAACCAGAATGGCAACGCGACCCTGCGCAGCACCCAGCTCAGCGGCACCCTGAATGGCGCGGAGGCACTTGCCCGCGGTGTTCCCGGCGCGCTCAGCAACACGCCGCCGGCCTGGGCGCCCTCGCCGATTGCAGCAGAGGATGCTGGAGCGGGAGAAGAGGTCGGTAACGCCGGTGATGCAGCGCAGGGCGCGGAGGAGGACAGCCTGCGCTATGACAATGTGGTGAACTACGAAGTAGACCGCAACATCATGCATATTCAGCATCAACGGGGAAACATCGAACGCCTCTCAGTGGCTGTCGTGATCAATCATCGCGAGGGCGTGGACGAAGAGGGCAACCCGACCCGCATCCCCCTGGATGACAACGAGATGGAGCAGGTCCGCGGGCTGGTCACACGGTCCATCGGTCTCGACCCGGTGGTGCGCGGCGATCAGCTGGAGGTCGCCAACGCGGCGTTCGCGACACAGTTCACCGAGGAGCCGCCAGCACCGGAGTGGTGGATGCGGCCCTCCGTGCAGGACATGATCCGCGAACTGGGACGCTACCTGTTGCTGGCCATAGCGGTGCTCTTCCTGTATCGCGCCATCATGCGGCCCCTGCTCAAACGCCATCTGGCCGTGCCAACGCCGGCCCCGGCGGCTGCGGCCCCGAGTGATCCGGAACCCCCTGCTCCCGACAGGGCACACACGAATGAAGAGGCAGCACCGCCCGCGCAGAAGCGCCGGCGCGCACAGCCAGGTCTTGATTATCAGCAGGACCTGAGGGATGCGCGCGAGCTGGCCGAGGACGATCCCCGGCTTGTAGCGATGGTAATACGCAGCTGGATGAACAGACATGGCAACCAATAACCCCAACAACTCCGCAGACGGTCTGCATAAGGCAGGCGTACTGTTGATGGCGCTGGAAGAGGACAATACTGCGGAAGTATTCCAGCATCTGTCACCGCGTGAAATCCAGGAAATCAGCCAGCACATGGCGGGCATGGATCACGTCTCGCACGAAGAGATGCAGGACGTGCTCAATGATTTTCACGAGGAATCCGAGCAATTCTCGGTCCTCAGCCTTGACTCCAATGAATACCTGCGCAAGGTGCTCACCAAGGTGATGGGCGCCGAGCGGGCAGCGAGCCTGCTGGAAGACATCATGGAAACCTCTTCCAATTCTTCCGGCATCGACACGCTGAACATGATTGACGCCTCCAGCGTGGCCGAGATGATCCGCGACGAGCACCCGCAGATCATTGCCACCATTCTGGTTCACCTGGAACGCAATCAGGCGGCCGCGATCCTGGAGCTCTTCGACGACAAGCTGCGCAATGACGTCATGTTGCGTGTTGCCACATTCAGCGGTGTGCAGCCGGCGGCCCTGCAGGAACTTACCGAGGTGCTGGGCAGCATGCTGGATGGTCAGAACCTCAAGCGCAGCAAGATGGGGGGCGTCCGAACGGCGGCGGAGATCCTGAACCTGATGAACAGCAGCCTGGAAGATGTCGTCATTGATACGGTCCGGGGCTACAGCGAGGACCTGGCCCAGAACATACTGGACGAGATGTTCCTGTTCGAGAACCTGCTCGAGGTCGACAATCGTTCCATCAAGCTGATACTCAAGGAAGTCGACTCCAACTCGCTCGCCGTGGCCCTCAAGGGGGAGTCCAACGAGCTGCGCGACAAGTTCACAAACAACATGTCGCAGCGCGCCGCCAGCCTTCTGCTGGAAGACATGGAAGCCCGCGGACGGATACGGGTTTCCGAAGTGGAAGCCGAGCAGAAGAACATCCTGCAGGTAGTCAGGCGGCTGACCGACAGCGGCGATATCGTACTGCTTTCCGGAGATGACGATTATGTCTGAGCCCCGCACTGGCAGGCTGAAAATGGAACGGACCGGTTCCTGGCACCGCTGGCAGATGGCCGAGCTGCCCGAGCCCAGGACGCCCCGCGAAGAACCGGTAGCGGCTCCCGAGCGCCCCCGGGAGGAGACGCTGGCGGAACAGCGCAGCCGGGTACGCCGGGAAGCGTATCAGGCTGGCTACGAGGCCGGTCAATGTGACGGCGCCTACCTCGGCTGGCATTCGGGCCATGAAGAAGGTTTTGCACACGGGCAGCAGCAGGGACAGGAGCTGGCGCAGCAGCAGATGCAGGAGCAGATAAAACAGACACTGGCCCCGCTGGCCGCTCTGGCCGAAAAGACCTCGGAGGCGGTACAGCATCTTGATGATGAATTGGCGGCCGACCTGGTGGACGTGGCCCTGGTCGTGGGGGGCCGGCTTGCCGGTGACGCCCTCGATGCCCGGCCCGAGCAGGTGCTGGAGATTATCCGCGAGCTGCTGCACCGGGAGATCTCCCCCAACGTCAGACCGCGCCTATGGCTGCACCCCCGCGACCTGGAACTGGTGGAGCAGCACCTGGGCAACGAGCTGGAGGCAGCCGGGTGGCAGCTGCAGCCGGATGACCAGCTCAGCCGCGGGGGCTGCCGGCTCAGCACCCGGGAAGGCGAAATCGATGCCACCCGGGAGGAGCGCTGGGAGGCCATCACCCGCCAGGTGAAAAAACGCGCCCGGAGCCGCAACCGCCGCAGCGGTGCTTCTTCGCAGCAGGGAAAAGACAAATGATCGGGACAACGCCACAGAACCCTCATCTCGCCCATTGGCGGCATACGCTGGCCAGCGTCCATGATCGCATGCAGCGCGCACCGCGATACCGGGTCAGCGGCCGCATTGTCCGTGCCACTGGCCTGGTGCTGGAGGCGACCGGTCTCAAGGCCCCCATTGGCAGCGCCTGCCTGATCGAGCTGGCCGTGCATGGCCGACAGGATTTCGCCGAAGCCGAAGTGGTCGGTTTTTCGGGCGAACGGCTTTTTCTGATGCCGCTTGACGCGCTGAGCGGTCTGGTACCCGGCGCCCGGGTTGTCAGCCTGGGCGAGGACGGCGATACCAGCGCCCGGCGCTTCCCCATGGGCGAGCAGCTACTGGGCCGGGTGGTGGATGGCAATGCCCGCCCCCTGGACCAGCTGGGTTCCCTGGATGACGGACCACACGCTTCACTGACCGTCCCACTCCTGAATCCCTTGTCCCGGGCCCCCATTGATCAACGTATCGATGTAGGCATCCGCTCCATCAACAGCCTGCTCAGCGTCGGCCGGGGACAACGCATGGGCGTCTTCGCCGGCTCCGGCGTGGGCAAATCCGTGCTACTGGGAATGATGGCCCGCTATACCGCGGCGGATGTCATCATTGTCGGTCTGATTGGCGAAAGGGGCCGCGAGGTCCAGGACTTCATCACCAACATCCTCGGCGAGAAAGGCCTGGAACGTTCGGTCGTGGTGGCGGCGCCGGCGGACACTTCTCCGCTCCAGCGGCTGCAGGGCGCTGCCTATGCAACGCGCCTGGCCGAATATTTCCGCGACGCCGGAAAGAATGTCCTGCTGATCATGGATTCCCTGACGCGTTTCGCCATGGCACAAAGGGAAATAGCCCTGGCCATCGGCGAACCGCCCGCCACCAGGGGGTATCCGCCTTCGGTTTTCGCCCGGCTTCCGGCGCTGGTGGAGAGGGCCGGCAACGGCGCCCGCGGCAGCGGCTCCATTACGGCCTTCTATACAGTACTGACGGACGGCGATGATCCCCAGGATCCGATCTCGGACGCCGCACGCGCGATACTCGACGGGCACGTCGTCCTGTCCCGTTCGCTGGCGGAAGCCGGCCATTACCCTGCCATCGATATCGAGGCTTCCATCAGCCGCGTGATGAACGAAATCGGCAAGCCGTCACAGATTCAGCAGGCACAGCGCTTCAAGCAGCTGTTTTCCCGTTACCATCGCAATCGCGACCTGATCAGCGTGGGTGCCTACAGTCCGGGCAATGACCCGGAACTGGACGAGGCGGTGAAGCTCCAGCCGAAGCTTGCCGCATTCCTGCAACAGAAAATTTCCGAACGTGCCAGCATCCTGGCTTCGGACCGCGCATTGAAGAACCTGATGGGGGACACCGCATGAAGCGAACGCCGCTGGACACACTCATCGAGCTGGCCCGTGAGACGCGCAACCGGGCGGGACAGCTGCTTGCCGGTGAACAGCACAACCAGCAGCAGCTCGCGGAACAACTGACGCTGCTACGCCGCTATCGCGGGGAATACGCCGGCCGGCTGCAGGAGACCATGGAGCAGGGAATCGACCTGGCATCCCTGCAGGACTATCAGCGTTTTCTGCAGTCGCTGGATACCGCCATCGCCCGCGCACAGGATCGGGTACTGACACAGGAAGGTAAAGTCATGCAATGCCGTGAGCGGTGGCAGAAGGCTCAATATCGGCTGTGCTCTTTCGACACGCTGGCCGTCAGGGGGCAGGACCGCGAACGACAACACGCACAACGTAAAGAGCGGCGCGAACACGATGAAATCAGCAACAATCTGTACCGGCGCGAACGCCAGAACCTCTATTCCCGGGACTCAGGTCCCCAGGAGGCACTATGAAAATGAGCATCCAATGGAGCGGCATCGCCGGCGCTGACGCGCCCGGGGCCGCCAAGCGTCCCGCAACGGCCAGTGACAAGACCGGCGCCGGGCATTTTGAGAAAGAGCTGACCGAAGTGGCTGCCCGCATCAGGGACGTTGTCGATTCCGGAACAAACGGGAAAGCTCTGATGGAGCGGACTGCTGCGCTGCAGAAGCAATTGCTACGGGCCGCTGCGGACGCTGGCACGCAGGCGGAGCCATTATCGCTCGAAACCGCCCTGCCGGAAGGCATCGAAGCCGCTCTGGCCGGTCTGGATCTGCGATTGCCCGCTATGGACCAACCGCTACCGCAGCAACCGGGCCAGGCCGTTGCCGCGACGTGGCAGACGCTGCATTCCGGCGCGGCGGGCCGTTCGGAGAATGCCGCGCCCCCGCTTCAGCCACTGCACCGGGACAATGCGCTTGAAGCGCTCATGCAACGCAGTGGCAATGCCGACGGACGGAATGTGACCACAGACCTTGAGTGGCAGCGCCCTGTCGAACAGGCGTCTGCTGCAGGCCGTGTCGATCATGCTGCGGTAACCCGGCAATCCCCTGACCTGGCGGCGATAGAGCGCAGTCTGATTCCGGCGGAACACAGAAGCGAATCGCAGAATCCACTTCCCCGTTTCGTAGCGGGCAGCGGCGGCATTGAACAGTCCAGTGCCGGCATGTTGACGACGGTACAGAACCCGGCCGGCGCCGCAACCGCTGCCTCCGCTTCTCCAGGAGCGGGCATGAGCCTGTCTGCTCCCCTGAACAGCCAGGACTGGCAACAGGAACTGGGTCAGAGAATGGCAAGTCTCGCCATGCGCGGCGGGCAGAACGTTTCCCTGCAGCTGAATCCGCCCGAGCTCGGTCCACTGCTGGTGGACCTGAAGCTGACGGACCAGCATGCACAACTGCAGTTCCTGTCGGCACAGCCCCAGGTACGCGGCGCTGTCGAACAGGCCATTCCGCTATTGCGCGAAGCGCTTGCGGAACATGGCATTACCCTGGGACAGACCTCGGTGGGAGACCAGCGGGGTGACAAGGAGAATCCATCCATGGATCAGGACCAGGGGGGCGGTAGCCCGCATACGGCAGACGACAATGGTGAACCAACAAGTGAAGAACCTGGTATCGAACTGCTGGAACCGCTCGAAGCAAATGGTCGGGTGAACCTTTATATATGATCAGCAGACCGCATCGTCATGCGGTCGATACTGATCCGGACAGAATACATTGACAGGATGTAAAAATGGCAAATTTTCCCAGTGCTTCCCGTACATTGATCTGGCTTGTCGCCCTGCTGATTGTCGTTCTCAGCCTGCTGAGCGTGGCCAACCTCTACCTCCTGCTGGACAGCCGGGACGCCGAAGAGACGGCGGATGAGGCAGCGGAGGAAACCGAGGTACAACGCCAGAACCCGATTTTCGTCAACGTCGGCCCGATGACCGTCAACCTGGGCGCCGACGAGTACGGACAACGCCTTCTCTATGCCGGCCTGTCACTGCGTGTTGCCGACGAGGAAACGCAGGAGCAGCTGACAACACATATGCCGGAGATCCACAGCCGCCTGCTGATCCTGCTGTCCAGTCACAGCGCCAGTGAACTGACCGCCCCCGACGGCAAGGAAGAACTGGCCAGCGACATCCTGGCACTGTTTGACGAACCCCTGGCGCCCACCTGGCCGCCACCGTCCGTCGAGGCAGTATTCTTCACCGATTTCATCGTCCAATAAAAGACACAGCCATGACTGAAGACCAGCCGCTCAAGCAAGAAGAAATCGACGCCCTGCTGCAACGAGCCGACGGCGAGGAAGAGCCCGGGACCACAGAGTCGGGCCGTCATATCCGGCCGTTCGATCCATCCAGCCAGCACCGGGTGATCCGTGAGCGGCTGCATTCGCTGGATATCATCAACGAACGCTTCGCCCGTTTCTTCCGCATCAATCTGTTCAACCTGATGCGCCGCAACGCGGATATCTCGGTCAGTTCCGTGGACTACCAGAGCTACAGTCTGTTCTCGCGCAATGTTCCCGCGCCGGCAAACCTCAACCTCATTGCCATGGAGCCTTTGCGCGGGACAGCGCTCATCATGTTCCCTCCCAGTATGGTCTTTATTGTGGTGGACAATCTGTTCGGGGGGGATGGCCGGTTTCTGAGCAAATCGGAACTCCGTGAGTTCACCAAGACCGAACAGCGCATCATTTCCCGCATGCTGAATCTGGCGATCGAGGCGTATGAGGAGTCCTGGCAATCGATCTACTCCCTGGATATCAGCTATCTGAGATCGGAAACCCAGGCCAAATTCGCCAACATCACGAACTCACCCAATGAAATCGTGATCACGACCACCTTCCACGTGGAAGTGGGGACCACCAACAGCGAATTCCAGATCTGCATCCCCTATTCCATGGTCGAGCCCCTGAAAGAATTGCTGGCCAACCCGATGACGGACCGGGAAGGCAAACGCAAGAAGAACTGGTCCGAGCGGATGGCGAACGAGTTGAGGCACAGTGACGTGGAACTGGTGGCCGATTTCGCCAATATCGATTGCTGTATCGGCGACATCCTGTCTCTGGAGAAAGGGGACGTGCTTCCCGTGGAACTGCCCGAGACAGTGACTGGCTCGGTGGACGGTGTTCCCGTTCTCAAATGCCGCTACGGCAGCCACAATGCCCACCGGGCTTTGCGGGTGAACCAGGTTTTTGACCATACCATGAACTACTTCACCGGCACCACGCCCGTTAAATCCCAGCGATCCGCAACCGAGGAATCAAAAAATGACGAAAGCTGACAAGCCAGGCCGCCGCCGGGCGACCGACCAGACAACAGCCAGCAGCGAGAACGAAGAGCAGCAGGCACCGGCTGCGGATGCGCCCGCGCCAGAGGCCGGCAAAACATCATCCGCCACTGCGCCGGCCGATAAAGGGGCCGGCCACGCTGCGGAAAAGGACCCGGTGTTCAAACCGCTGGACAAGGACAGGAAGGGGGATGCGGAAACAGGCGGCCGGGACCTGGAGATGGTCATGGACATTCCGGTCAAGCTCAATGTCCAGCTGGGACGTACGCGGATGACCATCAAACAACTGCTGGAGCTCACGGAAGGGTCCGTGGTCGAACTGGATGGACTGGCCGGCGACCCGATGGATATTTTCATCAACGATTATCTGGTGGCCCAGGGCGAAGTCGTGGTGGTGGATGACAAATATGGCATCCGCATCACGGAGATCATCAGTCCGTCCGAACGGATCCACAAGCTCAACCGATGAACGCGAGCGCAGCCGACAGCGGCACCACCCTGGCCACTCTGGCGATGCTGGGCAAAACGGCAGCGGTCCTGGCCGTCATTGTCGCGTTGATCCTGCTGGGCAGCTATCTGCTCAAGCGCCTGACTGCGGGCCGGCTGCCGGACAACCGGCGTCTGCGCGTAATCTCCAGCGTGGGGGTCGGGCAGCGCGAACGCGTGGTGATTGTGCAGATCCATGAAACATGGCTGGTACTCGGCGTCGGCGGTGGACAGGTCAACCGGCTGCATGAAATGCCGGCTCCGGAGGACGCCCTGGATGGGGGGCCGGACAAGCCGGAAGCGCAGCCCGGCAGTTTTGCCCGTCATTTCGGAGAAGCGCTCAAGCGCAGCCATAACAGCGGAATATCCAGGAACCACAACGATTGATGAATACACCATGTCACAGTCTTTGCCGCGTCCTTGCCCGGCTATGGCAGCCTCTACTGCTGGCGGTCCTCGGTCTGTTGGCGATCCCGGCGGGCCAGGCCCAGGAACTCCCCGGCATCATCAGCCAGCCGACGGCGGATGGCGGACAGCAATGGTCGCTGCAATTACAGACCCTGCTGTTCCTGAGCAGCCTGGCGTTTCTGCCGGCACTGCTGCTGATGACCACCAGCTTCCTGCGCATCGTCATCGTACTGAGTCTGCTGCGCACGGCGCTGGGCACGCAGTCTGCTCCGCCCAACCAGATTGTACTGGGCATTGCCCTGTTCCTGACCTTTTTCATCATGTCGCCCGTGTTCAATGAGATTTACGAGACCGCCTGGCAACCCCTGACCGAAGACGAAATCAGCCTGGAGGAATTTGTCACCATCGGCAGTCAGCCCTTGCGCGAGTTCATGCTCGCACAGACCCGTGAGAGCGACCTGATGATGTTTGCGGACATGATTGATGCCGAGCCGATGCAGGGGCCCGAGGATGCCTCGCTAAGGCTGCTTGTGCCGGCCTACGTCACCAGCGAATTGAAAACAGCGTTCCAGATCGGATTCACCATCTTCATCCCTTTTCTGATTCTTGACCTGGTCGTGGCCAGCGTATTGATGTCCCTGGGCATGATGATGGTACCGCCAGCCACTATTTCCCTGCCGTTCAAGCTGATGCTCTTCGTGCTGGTGGACGGCTGGCAGCTGCTGATCGGTTCACTGGCCCAGAGTTTCTATGCATAGCCCCGGGCATCCCCGGAGGAGGTAAGACAGATGAGTCCGGAAATGGTGATGAACCTGGCGTACCAGGGCATGCGGGTGGCCCTGATGCTCGCTGGCCCCCTGTTGTTGGCGGCGCTGCTGATCGGCCTGTTGGTCAGTCTGTTTCAGGCGGCCACACAGATCAATGAAATGACCCTGTCATTCATCCCCAAAATTCTCGGTGTCTGTGCCGTGCTCGCCCTCGCCGGCCCCTTTCTCATGGGCCTGATGATCGATTTCACGACCGAGCTCTACCAGAACATTCCGGTCATGCTCAACCAGGGGTGAGTCGCAAATGATCGAGGTCAGCTTCGGCCAGCTGCATGAATGGCTCACTCAGTTTCTCTGGCCCTTTGCACGCCTTTCCGCCTTCATGATGGTCTCGCCCCTGCTCGGTCACTCCAGTATTCCGACCCGGGCCAAGATCGGCATCGCGGTAATCCTGACCATAGTGGCCGGTGCCACGATGCCACCAATGCCGGAGGTGCCGATCATGTCCTGGGCGGGCGTGGGCGTGATCATCGAACAGATGCTGATCGGTGCCGCGCTGGGGCTGGTCATGCACATTATTTTTGCTGCAGTCCTGGTCGCCGGCGATTTCATCGGTCTGCAGATGGGGCTGGGGTTTGCGGCTTTTTTCTCGCCCGATACCGGGGCGAACAGCATGGTGCTGTCCCGCATACTGTACATGGTTTCGCTACTGATGTTTCTGGCGTTCGACGCTCACCTGTTCATGATCCGGATACTGGTCGAGTCCTTTACCACGCTTCCCGTGGGGCTGCTGGGTGTGAACACGAATGCACTGGACATGCTGGTACGCTTCAGCGGTACCATCTTCATCTCGGGCATGCTGCTCTCCCTGCCCCTGGTGATAGCGCTGCTGATCATCAACCTGGCGCTGGGTATTCTCAACCGCGCCGCGCCACAGTTCACGATCTTTTCAGTGGGGTTTCCGATGTCGCTGATTGCGGGGATGTTCCTGATGGTGATATTGATGAGCGACCTGGCCGGTTTCCTGGAGGGCCTGTTCGCCCAGGGGCTGCAGTTCATGCAGCAACTGGCGGAGGCCCTGTGACCCCCGGTAGCCTTTTGAAAAGCACTAGATATGCCTGAACAGGGAAAGCCGGCTGATGTCCGCGAAACTCTTCTGCGCGGCTTCCAGCCCGATCTGGCGCCGGCTGTAGTCGGAGATGGCCTCGACATAATCGAGATCGACCAGATCCGACAGTGCCTGGTCGTAATTGAGCAGGCGCTGCTCGGCCACCGAATCCACGGTATCCAGCTCGTTGAGCCTTGCCCCGACCGACGCTCTCGTGGTCAGTACATTATCCAGACTGTTGTCCAGCTCCCGCATGGCCGTGCTCAGCGTATTATGAAGCCGGGCCCTGTCGGCATCGGTCTGATTCGGTGTATCGAGCACATCAATCGCTTTATTCAGCGTGGCGAAGAGGTCGGTATTCATCTGCTGCGCCGGCGCCACCGCAATGCTGTCACCATCCTCGGGGCTGCCCTCCACCGTCAATGACAGGCCGCCGAATTCGATCGGATCACCCGCCTGATAGGCTTGAAGCGCACCGCCGTTGACAGAATATTCGGTAGTCCCCGCCGTCACGCTGAAATCGATGGTGAAGGCCGAGCCATGATCGGGATCCGAGGGGTCCAGCGTCCCGGGACCAGTAAAGCGGGCGCTGCCCGTGTTGCCATCCCCGGCTTCGGCCACATAGCCGGTACCACCCGGCACACTCTGAAACACCGTTTCCCCGTTATCGGCCACCGGCATCTGGCGCGAGGCATCAATGCGCAGCTCCAGCGCATTGGCATCGCCGGTATACTGGATGGCGCCGGTGGCGTCCTTGAGGAAAGGCGCGCTGCCGTTCTCATAGCCGCCGAACAGATAGCGGCCATTGCCATCGGTAGCATTTGCCTGGCCCAGCAGAGTCTCGCGGATTCCCTTGAGCTCACTGGCCACTGAGCTGCGGTCGGCATCGCTCAGGGTATCACTGGCGCCCTGGATCAGAAGGGTCTTGGCGCTGCTGATGCCGTCGGCCACACTGGCCAGGACGCTCTCTTCCTGTGACAGGGAATTACGCGCACTGACCCGGGCATCCATGTACTGCTCAGTAACCGCCCTGGAGCGCGATACGCCCACCGCCTGCGCCGCCGCCTGCGGGTCATCGGAAGGCCGGACCACGCGGCGCCCGGAAGCGATCTGCTGTCCCGTTTCCATGAAATTATTCTGCTGCCGGTGCATGGACGACACGCCTTGCTCGAAAATGGTCACTGTACTGATGCGCATTATTGTTCTCCGGCTATGTCAGGCACGCAGGTTCAACAAGGTATCAAGGACGGTCGCGCCCACCTCGATGACCTTGGCATTGGCCTGGTAATACTGTTGATAACGGATCAGGTTGGCGGCTTCTTCGTCCAGGTTCACGCCGGACTCGGATTGCTGAACCGAACGGATGTACCCGGTGAGACTCTCCTGCGCTGATCGATTTGCCTGGATGATATTGCTCTGGTTGCCCACCTCCCCCACCAGGGAGGCATAGGCCTGGCTCAGACTGGCCTCCCCTCCGACCAGCGAGACACTCTGCAACTGCTCGAGTGCCAGGGCATTGCGATTGTCACCGCTGCTGGTGCTCTGCGCGGCAGCGATCCGGGCAGTCTCCTGGATGAGCGTATCAATTTCACCGGCGGCGCGGCGCGTGGGCTGCAGCTGGTAGCGATGCCCGTCGACAAGTAGCGTCGGATCATCAATGCTCAGCGTCAGCCCGTCGAACTGTAATTGATTACCGGCGTCGAGCACCGCAGTGAAACTCTCGCTGCCGTCGCGGCGGCTGACCTCGAACTCTCCCGCCGCAGCGTCGCTGACCCGCAGATTATAGTCTTCACCCGACAGACCGCGATGGTCCTCGATCGCCCCGCTCATTTCCGCGCCGCCCGCATTACCCGCGTGACTGAACACCTGCGGTTGAGACACGCTGAAGAACCGTTCGCCGGGGTCACCAAGTAGGTCGGTACCTGCCTCGTGTTGTTCATTGAAGCCTGCGGCAAGCGAGACTGCCATCTGTCCCAGGCGGTTCTGCACCCCGTCGAGCGTCTCCGAGCGGAAACGTATCAGGCCGCCGAGCCGGCCATCCTCGAACTCCCCTTCATCCAGCTGCATCCGGTTGCCGGCCGAATCCACATAAGCCACCACAGTGCGTGAGGGGTCATCCGGCGATTGCATACCGGCCAGACCATAGGCCTGTGTTCCCGCCACCAGCGGTTGACCGTTGGCTACCGTAAGATTGTAATTCGAGCCCTGTACATGCAGGTCGACATCAAGACGCTGGTTAATTTCCGCAACCAGGTGGTCCCGTTGATTGAGCAGCGCGTTGGGCGCCTCCCCGCTTCTGGACCGGGCGACGCTAATCTGGTGGTTGAGTTCGGCGATCTCCTTGGCGGTATTGCTGATCTGGGTCATTTCGCTGTCAATCTCGCCATTGATCCGCTCCTGCATGTCATCCAGGTAACTGTCCAGGGAGCGAAACTGGGCCGTCAGGGACTCTGCGGTGCCGATCACGCCCTGGCGCGCCGCTGGATCCGAGGGGGCCGCAGTCAGGTCCTGCAGAGCCGAGAAGAAATTCTCCATCACGGCTGCCACCCCGGAGCCGGTATCCGCCAGCAGGTTGTCTATCTGGCTCACCTGTATCTGGTAGCTGTCCAGGGAGGCCAGTCGGCCGGCGGCACTGTTGTGCTGGGAGGCGATATACTGGTCGAACTGGCGCTCGATATCACTGACTTCGGTACCGCCCCCGGCCTTTCTTTCGGCCAGCATCGCGAGTTCCCGGTTGTAGCCGGGCGTATTGACGTTAGCAATATTATTGCTGGTGGTATTGAGTGCCATCCGGGCGGTATTCAGGCCACTCACGCCTATGGAGAATATGCTCATCGATTATTCCTGCCGGCTCATCCGATCATTACCTGTATTATCGACGGTTCCCGCGAAATCTTGACTCTCGCGAAGCTGGGCGACCAGTTGCTCCGCCAGGCCGATACCCCGGCCGGCCAGGTGCTGGGCCCATTGCTGATCCATGAGGTCCTCATAAAAACTGGTCTGCTGGCTGTCCATCAGCCCGGAACGGGGGGTGGCCTCCCGCATGCTCTTCAGCATCATCTGCAGTAGCTGCGCCTCGAACTGCTCAGCGGCCTGTTGCAGCCCTTCCCCGCTCTGGCGCCGTGCCTCGTTCCGCATACGCTGGAAGCCCTGTAGATCAAGCGCGAACTGAGCGCCAGGTCCGGATGGTTCCATCACAGTATCTCCAGTTCGGCGCGCAACGCACCCACGGCCTTGAGCGCCTCCAGAATGGACATCAGGTCCTGGGGTGTAGCTCCCAGCGCATTGAGGGCGTCAACGACTTGCGAGAGCTCGGCGCCCTGCACTGTCCGCAGGCTCCCTGCCTGTTGATCGATGTCGATATCGGCATCCGGCACGACGACGGTCTCGCCCGCGCCGAACGGAGACGGTTGACTTGCCTGGAAATCGGTGTCGATGGCAATGGACAGATTGCCATGCGCCACCGCAGCCGGCCTGAGCGTGACACGGCCATTGAGTACCACCGACCCGGTCCGTGAATTGATCACCACCCGGGCCGGGTCCTCGGCAGGCGTCACTTCAACGTTCTGCACCCGGGCCATGAAACGGACCAGGGCATTCTCTCCGTCCGGCGCCTGCAGGCGGATGACCCGTCCATCGCGGGCCGAGGCGACGGCAGATCCAAATTCCCGGTTGATCGCGTCCACCGCCTGCGACACGGTATTGAAGCTGGCCTGCCTGAACTGCATTTCCAGTTCCCGGCTATCACTGGCCAGCTGCAGCGGCACTCCCCGTTCCACCAGGGCGCCGCCGCTGATGCGTCCGGCGGCGAGCTGATTGATACGGGTGCTGGACCCGGCCGCTTCCGCCCCCGCTCCCCCGACCAGCACATTGCCCTGGGCAAGCGCATAGGTCTGGCCATCCGTTCCTTTCAGGGGCGTCATCAACAGCGTTCCGCCGCGCAGACTGTCGGCATTGCCTGCCGAGGCAACCACCACATCCAGCTCCTGTCCCGGTCGCGAGAACGGCGGCAGGGTGGCTGTCACCATGACTGCCGCGACATTGCCCAACTGCATGTTGGTACCCGGCGGAACGGCCACCCCGAGCTGGGACAGCATATTGGTAAGCGCCTGGCCGGTGAATGGCGACTGCATGGTCATATCGCCGCTTCCGTCAAGACCCACCACCAGGCCATAACCGACCAGCATGTTGTCCCGCACACCGACGAAATCGGCCAGCTCATCCAGTCGTTCAGACCGTGCCGACCCGGCTCCCAGCGCCATGCCCGCCAGCAGACAGACCATGATCAGGCGCCGGACGAAGCCTGGCTCATCGAAATAACGGGACATGTATCTTTCTCCAATCACGGCGGCACCCTTGACTCAGAATGGTGAAAACCCCAGAAACAGACGCTGCATCCAGCCCATTTCCTGGGCCTGATTGACATAACCGTCCCCCAGGTACTCGATACGGGCGGAGGCCACCTCGGTGGAACTGACCGAATTTCCGGCGCTGATGGAACGCGGGTTGACCACCCCGGAAAGCCGGATGTACTCGGTACCCTGGTTGATGGCGATCTGTTTCTCGCCCTCGACGACAAGATTTCCATTGCTGCGTACCTGCTGCACTGTCACGGTAATGGTGCCGGTAAAACTGTTGTTCGCTGCGGAGGCGCCCGCGCCGGAAAAGTCGTTGGCCCCGGATACTTCAAAGCCGTACTCTTCCAGCATCTCGAGTACCGCCGGCAGATTTTCCAGGTTCAACTCGGCATTTCCGCTGCGGCTTGCGCTCGATTGCGAGCTCTTGCTGGCATTGACCTGTTCCTCCAGCACGATGGTCAGTACATCTCCCACCTGGCGCGGCCGCCGGTCCTCGAACAGACGCATGGAACCACGCTGCGCCTGATAGATGGATCCGTTGGGCTCGACCGCCGGATAGTCGGGAATGGCGGTAAGTTGCGGCCTGGTTACCTGCGGAGCCGGTGTGCTGGCGCAGCCCGCCAACAGCAGGATAGCCAGTACGGCAATAGCATATTTCCCATTATGCGGCATTTGACCCTCCCGCCCAGTGACTAGAGCTGTGCCAGGCGTGCCAGCATTTCATCGCTGGTCTGCACCGCCTTGCTGTTGATTTCATAAGCGCGCTGGGTCTGGATCATGTTTACCATCTCTTCCACCACATTGACGTTGGAAGTCTCCACATAACCCTGATACAGGCCTCCCATTCCATTCTGCGCGGGAATGCCTTCATTGCGCGGTCCCGAGGCCGTGGTTTCCACATAGAGGTTCTCCCCGATACTTTGCAGTCCGGCCGGATTGACGAAGGAACTGAGTGTCATCTGCCCCACTTCCCGGGACTCACTGCTGCCGGGCTCGGTCACCGAAACGATGCCGTCCTCGCTGATATCCACCGAGAGGGCATTCCCCGGTATCACGATAGCGGGTTCGATCGGGTGTCCGCCGGCCGTCACCAGCTGCCCGTACTGATCCACCTGGAAACTGCCGTCACGGGTGTAGGCATAGTTGCCGTCCGGACGCATGACCTGGAAAAAGCCTTTGCCGTTGATGGCCAGGTCACGGGAATTTTCCGTCTGCTCCAGCCCACCCTGGGAATGCAGTCGTTCAGTCGCCACCGGGCGGACCCCGACGCCCACCTGCAGGCCGGAAGGCAGATTGCTCTGCTCCGAGGCATTGGCTCCCGGCTGGCGCAGATTCTGGTACAGAAGGTCCTGAAAAACCGCCCTTGAACCCTTGAAACCATTGGTGCCGACGTTGGCCAGATTGTTGGACACCACGTCCATCTGCATCTGCTGCGCTTCCAGCCCGGTCTTGGCCGTCCAGAGAGATCTGATCATGCTGTGCTCCTTCTCATTGTAGGCATCAACCCTGCAGCGCCAGCAGGCTGTTGGCGCGCTGGGCGTTCTCGTCAGCGGTCTGGATGACCTGCATCTGCATTTCGTAATTGCGGGCGTTGTCGATCATCGCCACCATGCTCTCCACGGGGCTGACATTGCTGCCTTCCAGTGCCCCGCTGCGCAGCGTAAGCCCTTCCCCCCGGGGCAGAATACCCGGCTGTCCATCGGCACCCGGGGGCGCACGGAACAGTCCGTCGTCACCACGCAGCAGCTGACGCGCACCAGGCTCCACCAGTTTGAGACGGCCTATCGGCATCAGGGCGTCAGGTGCCTGTCCGGCGCCGATGGCACTGATGGTGCCATCGCGCCCGATGGAAACCTGAGCATCCAGCGGCACGACAATGGGTCCGTTCTCGCCGATGACGGGGTGTCCGCCGCTGCGCAGCAGACCATTACCGTCGACCTGCAGATCACCACGCCGGGTATACGTTTCCGCACCCTGGTCATCCTGGATGGCAAGCCAGGCGTTACCGTCCAGTGCCACATCCAGTTCCCGGCCGGTGCTGGAAACCGGCCCCGGCGACCAGTCCACCCCGGGGGTGCTGGCACCGGCACTGACACGGGTGGACAGCTCACCGGGCCCCTCTACCGGCACGGCGCGAGAGGCCATCAACTGGGCGCGGAACCCGTTGGTGGAGGCATTGGCCAGGTTGTGACTGATCACCGCCTGTTCATCCAGGGCCCGCCTGGCCCCGCTCATGGCGGTGTAGATGAGATGATCCATAATTCGTCCCTCGTTAACCCATATTCACGGCTTGCTGCAGGACTTCTTCCTGGACCTTCACGGTCTGGGCATTGGCCTGGTAGTTGCGCTGGGCAATGATCAGGTCCACCAGCTCGCGTGTCAGATCCACATTGGACGTCTCGATGACCCCGGACTCAATGCCGCCCAGTTGACCGGAGCCCGCCAGACCCACCAATGCCGGCCCGGAGGCGGAGGTTTCCGCCCAGGCATTGTCGCCCACCGGGTTCAACCCTTCCACGTTGGCGAAATCCGCCATGGCGATGGTACCGATAAGCTGGGTCTGCTCGTTGGAATAATTGCCGACAATCTGCCCGCTTTCATCGATGGCGATGCCCACCAGACTGCCTGCGGCATAACCGTCCTGGTTCATCTTGGCCAACTCGAAATCACTGCCGAACTGGGTGGTGTCATCCAGGTCCAGGGAGATGTTCATCGGATTGACGCCACCTCCCGGCGTAAAGGTGAAATCCAGGGCACCGGGGTTGTCGTTGACCCCGTTCTCGTCGAAAGTCAGATTACCGGTCTCGGGCGCGACCTCACCGTCTCTCGACATCCGGACGTCCCAGTCGTTATCCCCGGTCTTGCTGAAATAGAGAGTGGTATTGTGCGCCTTGCCCTGGGAATCGAACAGGGTCACATTATTGGCATACGAATAGGTGTCCGCGTTGTCCTGATCGAAAGGGGCAACGGCCGGCACGCCGGTGCGCGCGTCCAGATTGAAAGTCGCCTCCACCGCCGTGGATGCCTTGGCCTGCAGGGCGCCGGATGGCACCTGCAGCTCCTGGGGAGCACCGCCTGCCCCTACGTCGCCGGGATACCCCGTCAGGCGGGCCCCCTGCGCATTCACCAGATAGCCTTCATTATTGAGTGACAATTGACCATTTCGCGAATAGACCACCTGCTCGTTCTGGATGAGTCGGAAAAAGCCTTCACCATCAATGGCCAGGTCCAGGTTACGGCCGCTGCTCTCCAGACTCCCCGTACTGAAGTCCTGCATCACCGCCGCTATCCGGGTACCCAGCCCCGTCTTGGCGCCGGCGAAGACATCCGAGAACACAGCTTTCGAGCCCTTGAAACCCACGGTCTGCGAGTTGGAAATATTATTGCCGATCACGTCCAGATTGGTCGCGGACGCCTTGAGTCCGCTTAGCGCCTGAGAAAACCCCATTGCCAGCTCTCCTTATTATCAATGACTGCCGCCACATCTCAGCACAGCAGAATGTTCAAACCAGTTTTGTTCAAAGTATCTGCCGGACATCCTGCAGCCGGACCTGCTCGGAGATGCCGCCCAGATCAAGCCGCACCCCGCCTTCATTGCCCGTGCTGATACCGCTCACGACCGCGTAATTGAGAGCGTTGCTCTCCACCACACTGCCGTCCTCGGTCAGGGCTTCAATCTCCACACGGTAGGCACCGGCCGGGGCCACTTCATTCCCGTCCAGCCTGCCGTCCCAGTGGATGCTTTCCACGCCGGCATCGGTAGCACCCTGCGTCATGCGGCGCACCACCTGGCCGTCCCCGGAAAGGATTCGTATATTGAGCTCACTGGCCGGCTTTTCCAGATCAACTCCAAAAGGAGTCGCGACGCCCTCGTCTCCCACCAGCAGCCGGTTGCCCGGTACCAGTACGCCCTTGTCGATCAGTCCAGCCGCCTGCAGGGACTGTCCCGTTTCGATCTGTGACGTGATGCCGTTGAGCGTATCGTTCAGAGAATCGATACCGTTGACCGTATTGATCTGCGCCAGCTGAGACGTCAGCTGGGAGTTCTCCATGGGCTTGAGCGGGTCCTGGTTCTGAAGCTGGGTGACCAGCAGGGTCATGAAACTGTCACGCAGCTCCTGGGCGGTACCGCCGCCGCCCGCCCCGCGGCCGGCCGGGCCGGAAACCGGGGAATTGATGGCATCAATCGCACTCATATCTAGCCGTCTCCCAGTGTCAATGTCTCGAGCAGCAACTGCTTGCTGGTGTTCATCACTTCCACATTGGCCTGATAGGAACGCGAAGCCGATATCATGTTGACCATCTCCTGAACGGGCTCCACATTGGGCATGGCCACATAGCCCTGATCATCCGCCATGGGGTGCTGCGGGTTATACTCACGGCGCAAGGGCGATGGATCCTCCACCACCTGCGACACCCGGACTCCACCTATTTCATCGGGCTGGCGCGCCATGGACTCGAACATGACCTGGCGCGCGCGGTAGGGCTGCTCCTGCGGCCCCGCGACTGTGTCCGCATTGGCCAGATTGCTGGCCGTGACATTCATCCGCTGTGACTGGGCGGCCATGGCCGATCCGGAAATATCGAAAATCGAAAGCATTGACATGTTTCTGCTCCTGACGGGTCACCGCCCGCCTTCTGAAATCAAGCGTTGATCACTCGGGACGCATCGCGGTTTTCAGCCCGGTGATGGTACTGTTCATGAAGGTCAGGCTGGTCTGGTAGCGGAGCGAATTATCCGCAAAACGGGCACGCTCGCTTTCCATCTCTACGGTATTGCCGTCCAGGCTCGACTGCTGCGGTACGCGATACAGCAACTCCTCCACCTTGTTGCTAGCGCCGCTACCGCCCGACAGGTGACCCGAAGAAGTGGTAGCCAGCTCCAGATTGCCACCTGCCCCCGCGCCGGTCCGCATGGCACGCGAAAGCTCAGCGCTGAAATCAATGTCCCGGGCCTTGTAGTTCGGTGTGTCCGCATTGGCGATATTCGATGCCAGCACCTGCTGGCGCTCATGACGCAGACTCAGCGCCTGCTGTTGGAAGGCAAATGCCTCACTGAGCTTGTCTATCATCTTGCAGCACTCCCCATGAATTTATTTCCATGGCTGCAGTGTATAGAAGCGCGCCACCGGCAAAAGCCGGAAAAAGCGCCCATAAGACAGCCAATTTGCTGCTTGACCGGCTCCGGTGCTCGCTATAATGCGCTACAAGCCCAATATCCAGCCAGGAGAGCACTCATGATTCGCAAGACTGCATCACTGTCGGCACGGCTGCGGATACTGCTCGGCATCGTACTGACCATACCGGCGTTCACGCTCGCTACCAGTGATTCCAGGGCTGACACGGAAACGGAAATCATGGCGACGGTGCAGGCGTTCCTGCACGAGCAGACCCGCGACAAGGCCAGCCAGGTGCAGATCCGGGTGTTTGACAGTGCCGCCAGTTTCCCCGCTTGCCTGGACCCGCAGCCCTTTCTGGCCCGCCGCAGTCAGCAGGCGCTCAGCGGCGACATATCGGTGGGCGTGCGCTGTAATGGCGATGCAGGCAACGTACGCTATCTGCGGGCCCGCATTTCCCTTCTCGGCAGCTACGTCACCGTCGCCGGGGATATCCCCCGCGGCACGCTCCTGGAGGCTTCCATGCTGGAACGGCAACAGGGTAATCTCGACAAATTGCCACCCAAAGCCATCCTGGAGAGCGAACACGCTGTCGGTCAACTGACCCGCCGGCGCCTGTCAGCGGGAACCATACTGCAGCAACAGCATCTGCAGCGGCCCTCGCTGATCGAGCGCGGGCAGCCGGTCACCATCGAGAGCCGGGGCCGGGGGTTCGTCGTGACACGCGAAGGAGAGGCACTGGAAAGCGGCGGCCGGGGGGATGCCATACGCGTCAGGATCACCAGGCGGGAAAACCTGAGGGCCGTAGTGATTGCCGAGGACCGGGTCCGGGTCGGCGAATTCCAGGGAGCTTCACTCTAAAGTTTGCCGCATTCCAGCCGATATGAGGTAATAATGGCATATCGACACTGAAGGATGCGCGCAAGCGAGAGGTATCCCCGTGAAAATTGAAAATCTGACCCTGCTCCAGCAAGTCCAGAAGACGGCACAGGAGCAAAACGGCACCAGGAAGACCAGCGACCCGGCTTCAGCCCAGGCCCCGGCCAGCGCTGTGGCACGCCTGAGCGAGGCGGCCCGGGACGACAGTCAGGATATCGACCCGGCCCGGGTGGAGACGCTGCGGCAGGCTATCAGCGAAGGCAGGCTGGAAATCAACAGCGACCGGATCGCCGAAAGCCTGATCGAGAATGTATACACCATGCTGAACAAAGGATGAACCAGGGCATGCGAGAACTTCTGGAGCGCCAGCACAGATACCTGATCGAGCTGGAGGAACTGCTGCAGCGCGAGAAGGCGGCGTTGCTTGAGAGCGAGGTAGACGGCGAACTCCTGGCTCACCTAGCAGCAAGCAAGCAACCCCTGCTGGAAGCGATTGAAACCCAGGAAGGCAAACGGGTCGCAGCACATACCGGTCTCGGTTACGATTCCGGCGAAGCGACACGAGCTGCGGAGGAACACGACTGCGGGGAAATCTGGCAGGAGATCGGACGACTGCTACGCGAAACATCCCATCTCAACCAACTCAACGGCAGCCTCATAAAAAACCGTCTTGTGCATAATCGGCGCGTACTTCGGGAACTGCGGCAGATCGCCGGCGCGGCGCTATACGGTGCGGATGGCCTGACTCGCAAAGGGACCGGCAGAGTCCAGTCAAGCGCCTGAGCCAGTACCCGCCTCCAGCGAGCCGATTCGCAGAATGCGGCACTCAACAGGGAGAAACACTGCGTGGAATTCGGCGAACCCCTCGAAGAGAACGAAGCCGGGCTCGACAGGCTGCTGGCCATCCAGCCAGTCTATGCCAGGAACCTGGATGTCAAGGCCTTTGAACTCTTGCTGGAGCGCACCGATAGCGGCAACCACACGCTCGATGCCATGCAGGCCATCAGTCAGGTGGTTGTCGATTCCTACACAACGTTGTACCAGAATGGCCGCACCCAGTCCCTGCCCTGCTTTCTCTCGCTGGACGAGGTTGCTCTGCTCGATGCAGAACTGCTGACACTGCCCCGGCAGCATTTCATCCTGGAAGTACCCGCCAACATCCCCGCTTCCACCGAGGTTTGCGAACGGCTCCACGAGCTGGCTCGCAAGGGCTACCTCCTGTCCCTGTCCGGTTACGGGAGTGATGGCCAGCCGGACGCCGATGCGTTTCTCAACATCATTCATATTGTCAGGCTCGATATCGCGGCCCTGTCGCGCGAGAGCCTGGAAAAGACGCTGGACAGACTCAAACCCTACAGCCTGGACCTGCTGGCGGACAACCTGCATGGCAAGGAACAGTTCCGTTTCTGCCTTGACGCCGGCTTCAGCTATTTCCGCGGCGAACCCCTGGCCAAACCCCGGACGATCAAGCGCAGGCGCCCACAAAACAACAAGCTCCTGCTGCTGCAATTGCTGTCGGAGGTGGAAGACCCCCGGACCAACCTTGAGCGACTGGAAGAAATCTGTCTTCAGGATGCCGACCTGACCTACAAATTTATCAAGGTCATCAACTCCGCCATTTACGGCATGGAAACAGAAATCGAAACCCTGTCGCACGCACTGGCGCTACTGGGAACGAAACAGATACGGTATTGGGCCTCCATGTTTCTGTTGGAAGGGCACAAGGACAAGCCGCAGGATCTGGTACGGACCATGCTGATCCGCGGCCGCATGTGCGAGGCCCTGGCCGAGTTCGCCGGATACAGGAATCCGGTCAGCCATTTCATCGTCGGCCTGCTGTCCAAGCTGGACCTGTTGACCGATATCACCATGACAGAGCTCATGGATAAAGTGCCCCTCAAAAAAGAAATCAAGGATGCGTTGCTCCACGGCAGCGGCAACATGGGCAGGGTCCTGCAGGATGTGGAGAACTACGAGCAAGGGCGTTTTGACCAACTCGTCTGTCTTGAAAACCGCTCTGCCTACGAATCAGCCTATCGGCACAGTACGGCGTGGGCCAGAAAACTGCAGGCAAGCCTCGACTGAAGCCCTCGATCCGCTTCAGGTATCACCCAAAGCCTCCTGCTCTCCAGCAGTGTGGCGCCGGAATATCTGCTCCATCGAGGCATTGTTCAACAGCACCAGTTCGATACGGCGATTGGCCGGGTCACTGGGTTCACTTGAGAGCAGCGGTACCTGATCCGCCATACCCACTACCTGCATGATCTTTTCCGCCCGCAGCCCTCCGGCCCTCAGTTCACGGCGTGCAGCATTCGCGCGGTCAGTGGACAACTCCCAATTACTGTAGCCATTGTTATCGCCCCGATAGGGCAGACTGTCGGTATGGCCACTGATATTGATCCGGTTCGGTAGCTGGTTCAACAGGGGCGCAATGCTGCGCAGCAATTCCCGCATATAGGGTGCCACCGCATCACTGCCGCGCTCATACATGGGCCGGCGTTCACTGTCCAGCAACTGGATCAGCAAGCCTTCCGGTACGACATAGATTCGCAACTGGTCCCGCAGTTCCCGGAGGCGAGGCTCAGCCTGCATGACGGCCTGGATATCGCGCTGTAACTCGCGAAAACGCCGCCGTATCTCGGCGGGCCGGCTGCTCTGGCGAAGATCGATACGGGCCGTTTCCCCCTCGGAGAAAACCGGGTCCGGTCCGCCGCCCGGGATCGCGCTGTTGCTGGCTGTCGGTCTGTCACCGCCGGCCATGGCAACCAGGAGCGGAGTGCGGAAATAGTCCGCGATGCCTTCCATTTCGCCAGGAGAGCTGGTGGAAACCAGCCACAACACCAGAAACAGGGCCATCATGGCCGTCATGAAATCCGCCAGGGCAATTTTCCAGCTACCGCCGGTGTGGGCACGAACCACTTTTTTGCGTCTGATGACGACAATGGGCCGACGCTCGTCCGTCATGCAGTGCTTCCTTCCGCATTCTTGACGGAGCGGACATGATCCTCGAGCTCAGTGAAGCTGGGACGTTCGGCGGCATGCAGTGCCTTGCGGCCGAATTCCACCGCCAACTGGGGAGCGTAGCCGTTGAGACTGGCCAGCAGCGTAACGCGCATGCATTGCAGCATCTTTATCGCCTCGCTGACTTGATGCTCGATACGGCTGGCCAGCGGGTTGATAAACCCGTAGGCAAGCAGGATGCCGAGGAAGGTGCCGACCAGGGCGTGCGCCACCATCTGCCCCACCTGTTCCGCTCCCGCATCGGCCGAGCCCAGGGCCTTGACCACGCCCATCACCGCGACCACGATACCGAAAGCCGGCAGGGCGTCACCCACACGGCCCAGGGCATCGGAGGGAATATGAGCCTCGCGCTCGAAGCTCTCTATCTCGTGATTCATCAACTCATCCAGTTCCAGCGGGTCCATGCTGCCCCCGATCATCAGGCGCAGATAATCGGTGATGAATGACATGATCATGGTATCCCCCAGAATCCGGGGATATTCCGCGAACAGGGGGCTTTTATCGGGTTCCTCGACATCGGCTTCAATGCCCAGCACACCTTCCCGGCGCATTTTGGAAAGCAGCCTGTACTGAAGCGCCATCAGCTCCATGTACATGCTCTTGTTGTACTTGTTGGTGCGCTTGAGACGTGAAAACGTGCGGAAAGTAGCCGTGATCGCCTTGCCGTTATTGCCCGCGACGAAAGCACCCACTGCCGCGCCGCAGATCATGACGATTTCCATCGGCTGGTATAGCGGCCCCAGGGCCCCCCCCGCCATCACGAAACCGCCAAATACGGAGCCCAGTATGATCACGAATCCTAAACTTATCAGCACGCCTTCTACCCTGCCTTGTCCATGAAAGGAAACCTAAACAGGGTATCGGCAGAAAAGAGTGCAGCTTGAGGATTTCTTGTTGCGATTTGACAGACACTGTCATGTGCTGCCGGTAGAAGGGAATCCGTGCGGCCAGGATGCACCGTAACGGGGACCGCTCCCCGTCACCGGCGGGTACCGCACGGGAAAGCGGGAAAGGGCATCAAACCTCGTCCTGGGGATCGGACTCCTCCGGATCACCTTTCTCATTCTGGATCCGCTGATAGATCTCTTCCCGGTGGACAGCCACGTCCTTGGGTGCGTTGACGCCGATACGTACCTGGTTGCCCTTGACACCCAGTACGGTAACGGTGACTTCATCACCGACCATCAGCGTCTCACCAATGCGGCGGGTCAGAATCAACATGTCGTTCTCTCCTTACAATCCTGCACTCTGTCTGGCTCACGACCGGTTTCGGACCTGTCATGGCTCGTATGTCCCTGTACTTTTCCTTCTATACGCAATGATCCAGCGCACGGATCACGGAAAACACACACGGGTTGTCACGGTACTCAGGCTACCGCCGTCTCCTGCTCCAGGCCGAACGCGGCGTGCAAAGCCCTGACCGCCAGCTCGAGATATTTCTCTTCAATCACCACGGAAATCTTGATCTCCGATGTCGTGATGACCTGTATATTGATCGATTCGTCCGCCAGCGTCCTGAACATACGGCTGGCAATGCCCGCATGGGAACGCATGCCGACCCCCACCAGTGATACCTTGGCGATCCGGGTATCGACAGTCACATCACGTGCACCGATCTCCTGTACCAATAGACCGACAATCTGCCGGGTTTGTTCAGCATCGTGACGTTTTACCGTGAAAGTGATGTCCGTGGTGCCGTCCGCCGACACGTTCTGGACGATCACATCGACTTCAATGCCCGCGTCGCTGACCGGCCCGATGACCCGCCAGGCAATGCCAGGCACATCCGGAACTCCGGAAATGGTCACCTTGGCCTCGTCCCGGGTAAAGGCAATACCGGATATAATGGGCGCTTCCACGTCTCTATTGTCCTCCAGAGTGATCAATGTGCCGGGGCCGTCTTCAAAGCTGGACATCACCCGCAGCGGTACCCGGTACTTGCCCGCAAATTCCACAGAGCGTATTTGTAGTACTTTGGCCCCGAGACTGGCAAGCTCCAGCATCTCTTCAAATGTGATACTTCGTAACAATCGGGCGTCATCGACGACCCTGGGATCCGTAGTGTAAACCCCTTTCACGTCGGTGAAGATCTGGCACTCGTCCGCTTTCAGCGCCGCCGCCAGGGCCACTGCCGAGGTGTCGGATCCACCCCGCCCCAGCGTGGTGATGTTGCCCTGCTCATCGACGCCCTGGAAGCCGGCGACCACCACCACACGACCCTGCTCGAGCTCACCGTGAATACGCTCGCTGTCAATCTCGCGGATCCGTGCCCTGGTATGGGACTCATCCGTCAGTATCCGCACCTGCGAGCCGGTGAAAGAACGGGCCTCACAGCCCCGCTTCTTGAGGGCCATGCTCAGCAGCGCAATCGTCACCTGCTCCCCTGTGGACAACAGGACATCCAGCTCCCGGCCATCAGGTTGCTCCTGAATCTGCTGCGCCAGGTCCATCAGGCGGTTGGTTTCCCCGCTCATGGCAGACACCACGATGACCAGATCATGGCCGGCATTGCGGCTCCGCACGACACGGTCCGCGACGGCCTCGATACGCTCCACCGAGCCTACCGAGGTTCCTCCGAATTTCTGTACGTATAACGCCATTCCTGTTCCACTCGAGCGCCAGGGAAACCGGCCGATTAAATAGCATTACCGGCCGTTTTGCAATGTTTATGAAGGGATTCAGGGCTCGGTCAGAGACGACTTTCCAGCCACTCATGGACCGATTCCAGAGCCCCGGGAAGAGCGGCGGCATCACTGCCTCCGGCCATCGCCATGTCGGGACGTCCGCCGCCTTTACCGCCCACTTGTGTGGCAACGGCATTGACCAGGTCTCCGGCCCGCACCCGGTCGGTCAGGTCTTTGGTGACACCCGCCACCAGACTGACCTTGCCGCCATCCACGTTGGCCAGGACGACCACGCCGCTGCCCAGCTTGTTCTTCAACTGGTCAACAGTGTCACGCAAGGTCTTGCTGTTGAAGCCCTCCACCTGCCGGGTCAGCAGTTTGACGCCATTGACGTCCACGGCCCCGGCCGTAATGTCTGTGCCGGCGGCGCTGGCCAGCTTCATCCGCGCCTGCTCCAGCTCCCGCTCCAGACGACGGTTGGTCTCCACCGTCTGACGGGCCCGTTCCACCACGTTGTCCGCTCCGCTCTTGAGGGCCTGACAGACTGCTCGAAGAGTGGTTTCCTCCCGGCGCACATAGGCCAGTGCCCCCTGCCCGGTCAACGCCTCGACGCGGCGTACCCCGGCCGCGACCCCGGATTCACCGACCAGCTTGAACAAGCCAATGTCGCCGGTACGCTGCACATGGGTACCACCACACAGCTCGGTGGAAAAATCACCCATGGTGACCACGCGCACTTCATCTCCGTATTTCTCACCAAACAGGGCCAATGCACCCTGGTCCATGGCCTCGTCCATCGACATCAGCTCCTTGCTGACCTCGTGATTGGCCAGAATCTGTTCGTTGACCAGCTCCTCGATCGCAGCCGCCTCATCTTCACTGATCGCAGCATTGTGGGAAAAATCGAAGCGCAGACGCTCAGCGGAGACCAGAGAGCCTTTCTGGGTAACATGGTCACCCAGCACCTCGCGCAGCGCGGCATGTAGCAGATGGGTCGCCGAGTGATTGAGCATGGTTGAATGACGGGTGTCCCTCGCCACTTCGGCAGTGACCGGATCTCCCACTTTCAACGAACCCGAACGGACGCGGCCCTTGTGCAGGAAGTGTTCGCCCTGTTTCTGTGTATCGGCCACTTCGAACACCACATCACCGTCCGGACCATGCAACAGACCCCGGTCACCCACCTGACCACCGGCTTCGGCATAGAACGGACTGCGATCCAGAATCAACAGGGCTTCGCCGGCCTCATCGAGCCGGTCTACCGCTTTGCCCTCCCGGTAGATGGCCAGCACTCTGGATTGCCCGCTGAGAGAGTCGTACCCGATGAACTCGGTGCCCTGCTCCACATCAATGCTGAGTTTCTCGACGGCATTGAACTGGCTGGCCGCGCGGGCCTGCTCCTTCTGGACGGACATGGCCTTCTCGAAGCCTTGCATGTCCACGGTCAACTCGTGCTCCCTGGCCACGTCGGCCGTCAGATCCACCGGGAACCCATAGGTGTCGTATAGCCGGAAAGCCGTCTCCCCGGGCAGCACATTGCCGTCCAGTTCGCGGATGGCCTGCTCCAGAATGGCCATTCCGTTATCCAGTGTGCGGGCGAACTGCTCTTCTTCCTCGCGTAAAATGCCCTCGACCCGGCTCTGCTCCCGGGACAGTTCCGGGTAGGCCGCGCCCATCTCCCGCACCAGCGCGTCTACCAGGCGGTGGAAGAAGATGTCCTTGACGCCCAGTTGATGACCATGCCGCACTGCCCGGCGGATGATGCGCCGCAACACATAACCCCGTCCTTCGTTGGAAGGCAGCACACCATCCACGACCAGAAAGGCACAGGAGCGGATATGGTCAGCGATCACCCGTAGTGACGTATTGCTGGTATCACTGCCACCAACGACCGCAGCGGCCGCTTTCAGCAGGTTCTGGAACAGATCGATTTCGTAGTTGCTGTGCACGCCCTGCAGCACAGCGGCGAGGCGCTCCAGCCCCATGCCGGTGTCCACGGAGGGTTTCGGCAGAGGGTCCATGGAACCGTCGGCATGGCGCTCATACTGCATGAAGACCAGATTCCAGATCTCGATGTAGCGATCACCATCCTCACCGGGGCTGCCCGGAGGCCCGCCTTCCACGGCTTCACCGTGATCATAGAAGATTTCCGAACAGGGTCCGCAGGGGCCGGTGTCCCCCATGGCCCAGAAATTGTCCTGCTCGCCCAGCCGCGAGAAACGCTCCGGAGAGACACCGATCTCCTCCAGCCAGATGGCAGCCGCCTCGTCATCCTCATGATAGACGGTGATCCAGAGTTTTTCGGCTGGCAGCCCCAGCTCCTGTGTCAGAAACTCCCAGGCGTAGCGTATCGCCTCCCGCTTGAAGTAGTCACCAAAACTGAAGTTGCCCAGCATCTCGAAGAACGTATGGTGCCGGGCCGTATAGCCCACGTTCTCCAGGTCATTATGTTTGCCCCCGGCACGCACGCAGCGTTGCGAGCTGGTGGCCCGATGGTAGCCGCGCTGTTCCTGCCCCAGGAACAGTTCCTTGAACTGCACCATCCCGGCATTGGTGAACAGCAGCGTCGGATCATTGGCGGGCACCAGCGGACTGCTGGGCACAACCTGATGCTCACGCGCCTCGAAGAAATCCAGGAATCGTTGACGTATTTCGTTACTCTTCATGAAGAATGGGGGTCCCGCTATCACTGCCTGACTGATCCGGACCACTGGGCTGCAGCAGACCGGGCAAAGGGCTGATTATACTCCCCTGTTCAGGGATTTACAGGGGATACGGGAGGTTCCGGGGCGACTTCCTCGGCAATATCCACCTGGCCATTGCTGGAGAGCAGGATGGCAATGGGCCGGGTACGCGGAAAGTTTGCCAGCACGATGGTGATGATGATCAGGAACGGCACACACAGGAACATGCCGGCGATGCCCCACATGTAGCCCCACAACGCCAGATTGAACAGGATCACCACCGGGCTCAGATTCAGCGATGTACCCATCAACCGGGGCTCTATGATGTTGCCGATCAGCACCTGCAGGCTGCCGATACTGAGCAGCACCAGTAGTGACAACGCCAGACCGTCCGGAGACTGGGCCAGGGCGACCAGGGCCGGGAACAGCGTGGCGATGATCGAGCCCACCGTGGGAATGAAATTCAACAGGAAAATCAGGACGGCCCAGACCTCGGCGAAATCCACCTGCCAGAACCGCAGCAGCAGATAACTGAGCGTACCGGTCAGCACGCTGGTGAACAGCTTGATACTGATGAACTTCCGGGTATCTGCCCGGATCCGGCCGATGATCCGCCGAACCTGTCTTTCCCGCGCCGGATGGGCCACCAGGGCGGACAGCTTCTCATCGAAGTTGCCCTGCTCGAACAGCAGGAAGCCGGTATAGATCAGGATCAACAGACTGTCTGCGGCAATCCCGGTAAAGGATAACGCCACCGCCGCAAACAGGCCGGACAGGTCCATCTGCTCACCGAGCAGCTGCGTGAAACCCTCGACCGGCATGGTTTCCGCAAACGGCAGGTTTTCCCAGTGCGCCAGGAGGTTGGTTTCGTACTGCCGCGCCGCGCCGCCCAGATCTTCCAGGCCGCCACTGACAAACTGCACGATAAAGGATATGCCGGCAAGGAAACTCAATATGGCGGCAGCGAAACAGAGCGGGCGCGGCAGGTGGCGCCCGCCAATGGTCAGTCTGGCAAATCCACTGGCCAGTACGTTGATCAGGTACCAGAAGGCAATTGCGATGACCAGGGGCAGGAGCAGGTCCTGCCCCACGATCAGCAGATACGCGCTGAGCGCCACGATGGCCACGACCATCGTGAAGTTGACCAGGTTGAGACTGATATCCGGCCGCTTCATGGTTCCCTTTATAGCGCGGCAAAGGCCTCTGTTACAATTCCGGGCGTCAGGATCTGCGGCAGGATCTGCGGTTCCTCCGACGGATCGCCCGGATAGAGGATGTACAGCGGCACGCTGGGCCGATTGAACTCATCCAGCACCCGGCTGATCTCCGGGTCCCGATTGGTCCAGTCCCCCTTCATGTAGACAATGCCATTGTCCTCCAGGGACTGCCGTACCCTGTCCGTATTCAGCGTGGTGTTTTCGTTGGCCAGACAGGTGATGCACCAGGCAGCCGTCATGTTGACGAACACCGGCGTTCCCTGCTCCCGCAGCTCCTCCACGCGAGCCGAGGAAAACGGCTCGAACTCGGCGGCGGTCCCCGGCTGCCTGCCATCGGCCATCACGCCTCCGGTGTTGGTCTGCACGACCGGCATCCGCAGCACGGCCAGCGCACCAATCAGGATCAGCATGGGGACCACGACGCTGGCGTAGCGGACCACGGGACCCGCTGCCGTCTTGCGGTGTTGCAGCAGCCACAGGGCGAACGCCAGGAACAGTGCCGAGCCGGCCACGGCAATCAAGCCGTTGACCCCGACTTGCAGCCCCAACACCCAGAGCAGCCACAGCGCCGTCGCATAGAGCGGGAACGCCATGAACTCCTTGAACGTTTCCATCCACGGGCCGGGGCTCGGCATGTAGCGCATCAGAGCGGGCACGAAGGTGAGAGCCAGGAACGGCAATGCCATGCCCAGTCCCAGGAAGCCGAACACCAGCATGGCCACCAGCCAGGACTGCGACAGGGCAAAGCCCAGTGCAGCGCCCATGAACGGCGCGGTGCAGGGACTGGCCACCACCGTGGCCAGTACGCCCGTGAAAAACGAGCCCCGGTAGCCGGTTTTTTCGGTTAGCGACTGACCGACCCCGGCCAGCCTGCCCCCGATCTGGTACACCCCGGACAGGCTCAGGCCCATCAGGAAAAACAGGTACACCAGCAAGGCGACAAACCAGGGCGACTGCAGCTGGAATGCCCAGCCCACGGCCTCACCACCGGCACGCAGGACCAGCAAAACAGACGCCAGCACCATGAAGGCCAGCACGATCCCCGCCGTGTAGGCCATGCCATGCAGGCGGCGGTCCGACATTTCCTGATGGCTCTTGGATACCAGACTCAATGCTTTCAGTGATAACACCGGAAAGACGCAGGGCATGAGGTTCAACATGGCACCGCCCATCAGGGCGAACAGCATGATCAGCAGCAGGCTTTGCCCCGGATCTCCAGCGTCCTGCGATCCCGCCGCAGAAGCAACGGCGGACAGGGTTTCATCGGTTGCCAGACTGGCTTCCAGGTCAAAGCCCCGCACACTGCCATCGCCATACTCTACCTTGAGCAGGCCGGCTACGCCGTCCAGGTCTTCCAGTATCCGGCGGTGCTGGTTGTGGGTGATCTGTACACCCGCCGGCATCACGCTCACGTCACGCAGTGGGCCGGGCTGGATGATGCGACGGCTTTCCGGGAAGAACCAGGCCTGGTCGATATCCGATAATGTGCCGTCGTCGGACGTGAAGGAAAAACTGATCCGCTCGCCGGCCCGGGCGAACAGCGCGTCGACGTCGTGCTCCTGCTCCGGCCAGTTGGCGCGGGTATCGGCAAACGCATCGGCCCAGGCGGGCTCCGGCTCCAGGGTATCGCCGACCGGCACTTCCAGGCCCACTTCGGCATCACCGATCAGGCAGATCTGGTCGCAGACCTGCCATTCCACGTGGGCGGAGACCGGGAACGTGTCTTGCGCGTAGGAAGAAGGCACCTCGACGGGCACCATCAACAGTACTTCGTCCTTGTAGGAGAACGTCACCAGGTCGGTACCGGGGAATGGCAGCCATTCGGGAACCGGCCAATGGATTTCGCCCGCTTCAGCCCCCTCGGGCAGGGTCCATTCGTGAATGAAGGTCGGATCGCCGCTGTCACCGGGCCACCTGGAATAGGTGTGCCAGCCTTCCGTCGGGTCCAGCCGTACGGCCACCCAGAATGTCTCACCCGGAACGGCATTCGCTGTCTCGGCGACCAGCTCAACCTCGATCTCTTCGCCCTGGAACACTTCCGCCTGCGTACCTGCCGCCAGCAGCATACTCGCAGACAACAACAGCCAGTTCATCAGCGCTCGCATGTATCCACTCCCACTACTGTTTCTGTTTCAGTGAACCCGTTCCGGTGAATCCGTCCGGATTGTAACCGTTGTCTTCCGGAGGATGTACTCCGGAATGTGATAAAAAGTAACCGTTCGCTCACGTTTGATGGATGTCAGTTACAGGTCTGAGGGCTTCGACCAGCAATTGCAAGCGGGCCTCTCCCCGGAAACGGTTGACGTCCAGGCGGAACACCAGTTGCACGGCCGGCACCGATCCGGAGGGCCAGTCATCAAGCGCGGCGTTGAACGCGATTGCCTCTACCACTTTATCGGACTTTGGCACGGATAGCTGCATCTTCAAGTGTTTTTCCCCCACAATGCGGTGACTGCGCAACTCGAATACACCGTCAAACTGCGGCTCCGGAAATGCCTGCCCCCAGGGGGTGGCCTCCCGCAGCAGCATCGCGGTCTCCAGCGTCATTGCCTCGCCATCCAGCGCTCCGTCACTCACCCAACAATGCTGTCCGGCCTCATCGCCCAGCCAGCGAGCGGCACAATCGGCAAACCGTCGGCGGAAATCCTCGAGACGGGATTCGGGCAAACTCAAACCAGCTGCCATGGCATGACCGCCGAAACGATTTATCAGACCGGGATGGGCCGTGGCAATAGACTCCAGCGCATCGCGGATATGAAAACCCTGCACCGAGCGGGCCGAGCCCTTGAGCTGCCGGGCACCGCTGTCATCGGGTCCCTCATCAGCAAACACGATGACCGGCCGGTGGAAGCGCTCCTTGATACGTGACGCCAGGATGCCAACCACGCCCTGATGCCAGTCCGCATCGTACAGGCAGAGTCCGGCGGGCAATTCCCCGGACGCTTTCGACAAGAACTGCGCCAGCGCCTCGTCGGCCTGCTCTTTCATTCGCGATTCGATCTCACGCCGCTGACGATTGATATCATCCAGCATCGCGGCAGCGCGGCGCGCGGTATCCGGATCATCCGTCAAAAGACACTCGATACCACGGCTCATGTCTTCCAACCGGCCGGCGGCATTGAGGCGCGGGGCCACGGCAAAGCCCAGATCCGACGCCACCAGGGCAGTGCGCTCCCGCCCGGCCACGTCCAGCAGGGCCAGTATGCCGGCACAGGCCCGGCCGGCACGGATACGGCGCAGGCCTTCATGCACCAGGGTCCGGTTGATATCGTCCAACGGTACGACATCCGCCACGGTGCCCAGCGCCACCAGATCCAGCAGGTCGGCCAGGCGGGGTTCGCGAGCGCCCCCTTCGTATTCGCCAAGGTCGCGCAGCGCCGCCCGTACAGCCAGCGTCAGATAGAACGCCACACCCACGCCGGCCAGTGACTTGCCGGGAAAGTGACAACCGGGACGATTGGGATTGACGATGGCATCCGCTGGCGGCAGTTCCGCGCCGGGCAGATGGTGATCGGTGATCAATACCGGTATGCCATGCTCGTGCGCCGTGATCACGCCTTCAATACTGGAGATGCCGTTGTCGACCGTGACAATCAGGTCAGGCCGCCGCTGCAGCGCCAGTTCAACGATCTCCGGCGTCAGCCCGTACCCGTATTCGAAACGGTTCGGTACCAGGTAGTCGATATGGGTGAAACCCAGCCATGGCAGTGCACGCATCAGCAGCGCACAGCTGGTGGCCCCGTCTGCGTCGAAATCCCCGACGACGAGAACCCGGCCCTTGCGGTGGGCCAGCAACAGCGTCACCGCTTCGTCGATACCTTCCAGCAACGACGGCGACGGCAACTGCGCCAACCCGGGTATCAACCGGTCAGGTGAATGGATCCCCCGGGCGCGCAGAATGCGTTGCAACAGCGGCGGCATGTCGCAGTCATCAAACGCCGCGTCCGCCGCCGGCCCGGGATCGCGGCGCTGTATGTCCAGACTCACATCCAGGCTCACAGACTGTCGCGCATATGACCGGTCACCGCAGCGATATCATTGTCCAGGACTTCGTAGCGCTCCGGCCGCTCCATCAGATCACTCATATGCGGAGGCAGTGATGGTGCTTCCATGCCGGCCCGTGTCACGGCGTCGGAAAACTTGACCGGATGCGCGGTGGCCAGCGTCATCATCGGAATACTGCGGTCCTCGTTGCAGAACTCGGCAGCGCGGATGCCCACGGCTGTATGGGGGTCGACCAGGAATTCGGTCTGTTCGAACACACGCCGGATGACCTCGCAGGTGGTGTCATCGTCCACGCTGTGGCTGGAGAACAGGCGGCGGGCCGTCTGCCAGTCCGACTCGTCCAGCTGCATCGGCTGCTCACCCAATGCGGTGACGAACCGGCGGGTCTTGTCCGCATCACGACCAAACAGATCGAACAGGTAGCGCTCGAAATTACTGGACACCATGATGTCCATGCTCGGTGACAGGGAATGCTGTAACTGGTGCAGGGAATAGTCATTGCGGCTGATCAGCCGGTGCAGGATATCGTTGCGGTTGGTGGCGATGACAAGCTGCTTCACCGGCAGACCCATCCGGTGCGCCAGGTACCCTGCATAGATGTCTCCGAAGTTCCCGGTTGGCACCGAAAAAGAGACCTGGCGCGATGGCGCGCCCACACTCAGAGCAGCATGGAAGTAATAGACGATCTGCGCCATGATGCGCGCCCAGTTGATGGAATTGACTGCCACCAGCTGCCGTCCTTCAGGCAGAAAGGTCTGATCACTGAACGCTGTTTTGACCAGCCGCTGGCAATCATCGAAGTTGCCCCGGATGGCCAGGTTGTGGACATTGCCGCCCTCCACCGTGGTCATCTGGCGGCGCTGCACTTCGGATACGCGCTGGTGAGGATGCAGGATGAACAGGTCCAGGTGACGGCAATGCTTGCAGCCTTCCAGCGCGGCCGAGCCGGTATCACCCGAGGTGGCCCCCATCACCACCATCTTCTGGTCCCGACGCTGCAACACATAATCGAGCAGATGTCCCAGCAACTGCAGCGCGAAATCCTTGAACGCCAGCGTGGGACCGCAGTACAGCTCCAGTACCCAGTGGTTATGATCAATCAGGCGCATCGGCGCCACGGCGGGATGGGCAAACGTGGCATAGCTGCGGGCAATGATGTCCTTCAGCGCCTCATCGGCAATCTCGCCATTGACGAAGGGGCGGATCACTTCAAAGGCCAGCGACGGATAATCCAGCCCGGCCCACTGCCGCATCTGCTCGTCGCTTACCTGCGGGAGCGTCTCGGGTACGTACAGACCACCATCCGGTGCCAGCCCGGTCAGCAGTGCTTCTTCAAATCCGACCGCAGGCGCCTGGCCCCGTGTGCTGATGTATTTCATGCTGCCGTGTCCTGGATCAGAAGACCTCTGTTACTCCTGCTCATCGAAATGCTCGACGCGGATCCGCATCACCTTGCCGGCCACCTGTTCGAGCTCCTCGATCACACCAATGGCGATATCCATCTGTGCTTCCTGCACCGCAGCGGTGAGCAGGACCACAGGCACAGTCACCACACCACCGTTGTGTTCATCATCCTGCGGCTCTTTCTGGATCACGGCCTCGATATTGATGCCGTAATGTTCCAGCACCTGGGTGATACGCGCCATGACGCCAGGCCGGTCATGCGCCGGAATGCGCAGATAGTAGGCCGACTCGATATCCCGGATTTCCAGCACCGGCAGATCGTCACGCAGACTGTCAAAGGCCAGCGGTGGCATACCGGTACCTGCGGCTGCCACCTCTCCGGCCCGGGCAATGTCGATGATGTCCGCCACCACCGAGGAGGCGGTAGCCTCGGCCCCCGCACCGGCGCCATAGTAGAGTGTTGAACCGGCCGAATCAGCCTGGACCCAGATCGCGTTCATGACCCCGTTGACGTTCGCCAACAGCGTCTGCTGCGAGATCAGCGTGGGATGTACACGCAATTCGATACCTTTCTCATCCGCCCGGGCAATGCCCAGGTGCTTGACGCTGTACCCCAGTTCCCGGGTATAGGCGAGGTCTTCGGGGGTGATATGGCTGATGCCCTCGGTATAGACACGATCGAACTGCAACTCCACGCCAAAGGCATTGGATGCAAGAATTGCCAGCTTGTGCGCGGCATCGATGCCTTCCACGTCAAAGGTGGGATCGGCCTCTGCGTAACCGAGCTCCTGGGCTTCCTTCAGGACATCGCCAAAAACGCGTTCGTGTTCGCCCATCTCGGTAAGGATGTAGTTACCGGTGCCATTGATGATACCCGCCACCCACTGGATGGAGTTTGCGGCCAGTCCTTCCCGCAGGGCCTTGATGATGGGGATACCACCGGCAACGGCGCTTTCATAGGCCACCGTGACGCCCTTGCGCCGGGCCGCCGAGAAGATAGTGTTGCCATGAATGGCGATCAGGGCCTTGTTGGCCGTCACCACGTGCTTGCCATTCTCGATAGCCAACAGCACCAGTTCGAGGGCCGGCTCGAAGCCACCGATCAACTCCACGACCACATCGACGTCCGGATCCCTGGCCACATCGAAGACATCCGTGCTGAACTCGATTCCCTTCAGATCAAACTCCTTGCTGCGGCGACGCGTGGCCACCCGGACCACGTCCAGCTCCCGCCCCACCCGTCGGGTGATCTCGGCACGCTTGTTCTGAAGAAGCCGCAGGGTGCCGCCACCGACGGTCCCCAGACCACAAATACCCAGGCGCAATTGTCCCTGTTCTGCCTTGTCACTCAAAATACTACCTCATTGTCAGTCTGTTACTGCCCGAACACCAGGCTCGTCAGGCGATCGAGGCCCGCATAACCGGGTACCACCGTACCGTCCTGCAGTATAATGGCCGGTGTGCCGCTGATACCCACCTGGTTGCCCAGCTCGTAATGCTTCAACACGGGATTGTCGCAGTTGCGTTCCGGCAGGTTCTGATCGTTCTTGGCCTGGGTCAGGGCGCGCTTTCGATCGTCGGAGCACCAGACCGAAAGCATCTTGCCATAGGAAGCGGCCGATGTGCCGCCGCGCGGATAGGCCAGATAACGCACCTCAATGCCGTGACCGAGAATCTCGTCCATATCGCCATGCAGGCGGCGGCAGAAGGTGCAGTCCACGTCCGTGAATACGGAAATGGTGGCCCGCACATCGCCGTCCGGCGAGAAGGTGATGACCTCCTCATCGGGAACTGCGGCTACGCGTGCAATATTCTGCTCCTTGCGCGTTTCGGCGGACAGGTTGACGAAACCCTGCGCATTGGTTCGCAGCAGGTCGCCGGTGAGCATGAACTCCCCGTCCGGATCGGTAAACAGCACTTCGCCGGAGTTCAAGGTCACCTCCAGCATACCGTCCATGGCGGACGGCCGGATCCGCTGCACACTGAGCTGTCCCCGCGTGGCTCCCCCGAGGGAGCTGTCCAGAGTATCCCGCAGCGCTTCGTATTCGGGATTGACGACCGCCGAGGACTGGGCAAACACCGCAGCGGAGAGGCCGAGAGCGCTGACACCGGCGAACCATCGCAGCATCGCTTTCATGAGGAGTTCCTGTAGAAGAGTCAGTAGACGCCGGTACTGTATCAGGAACCGGTACTTCACAGCAAAAAAAGGGGGTAGCATAGTACCCCCTCTTCTTTGCGCGTAATGTAGCAGCCGGACGCTTCAGCTGGCGCGCTTTTCCAGCTTCTCCGCGATACGGGCCGAACGGCCTGAACGCTCACGCAGGTAGTACAGCTTGGATTGGCGTACGTCACCACGGCGCTTGACCGCAATGCTGTCGACCAGCGGGCTGTAGGTCTGGAAAGTCCGCTCCACACCAATACCGTGAGACACCTTGCGGACGGTGAATGCGGAATTCAGGCCGCGGTTGCGTATACCGATGACCACACCTTCAAACGCCTGCAGACGCTCACGCTCGCCTTCGCGGATCTGGACCTGCACAACCACGGTGTCACCGGGGCCGAAGACCGGTATTTCCTTGCCCATCTGAGCGTTTTCGATCTGCTCAATAATCTTGCTCTTGCTCATCGCCGTATGCTCCCGCATGTTCGCTGATAAATTCGTTCAATAACGCCTGTTGTTCGTCTGTCAACTTCTGTGCTGACAGCAGATCCGGTCGCCGTTGCCAGGTCCTGCCCAGACTCTGTTTCAACCGCCACCGCCGTATCTGTCCGTGATCACCGCCGAGCAGCACCTCCGGCACGCCCTGCCCGTCGATCTCCTGCGGCCGCGTGTACTGCGGACAGTGCAGCAGACCGGTCGCGAACGAGTCCTGCGTGGCACTGTCGTCATGGCCCAGCACCCCGGGCCGCTGGCGTATCACCGCATCCAGCAGCACCATGGCCGCCATCTCTCCGCCGCTGAGGACATAGTCACCGATTGACCACTCCTCGTCTACATCGGCGGCCAGTACCCGCTCGTCGATACCCTGGTAGCGTCCGCACAGCAGTATCATGCTGTCCCGTTGCACCAGCTCGCTCACGCCCGCATGATCCAGCGTGCGACCCTGCGGTGACAGATAGATCACCCGGGTTCCGGCCGGCATTTCCCGCCGCGCATGATGGATCGCTGCGCGCAGCGGATCGGTCTTCATCAACATGCCGGCGCCGCCCCCGAAGGGCCGGTCATCCACAGTCTGGTGCCGGTCCGTGGTGAATGCCCGGGGATTCCAGCAGTCCACCCTGACCTGTCCACTCCGGCACGCCCGGCCGGTCACACCATATTCCGTCAGCGCCGTGAACATCTCGGGAAACAGCGTGATGACTCCGGCCTGCATCACCAGTCGCTCTCCCAGTCCACGTCCAGGCAGCGCTCGTCCAGGCGGACCCGGTCGATACTCTGTCCGGGCAGCCAGGGGATCAGGCGCTCCTGGTCATCGATACTTTCTTCATCCGCAGCCACCACGAGCACATCATTGGCTCCCGTCTCCAGCAGATGACTGACCCGGCCCAGGCGCTCGCCCTGGCGATTGATCACACGCAGGCCCTGCAGGTCCGCCCAGTAATACTCGCCTTCCTCCAGCGCGGGCAACACCCCGGCCTCGACTTCCAACTCGAGGCCGGTCAGTTCACGCGCCTGTTCCGGCGTGTCATACCCCTTCACATGCGCAATCAGCGTTTTGCCATGCGCCCGGATCTCGTCCAGCTCCAGCGTCTTCATCCTGTCAGGCGCATCACGGCGCCCGGCACAATGAAACACCCGGAAATCCGCGATGTTCATCAACGGTTCGGTGAAGGAATGCAGCTTCACCCAGCCCCGAATGCCGTGCGGCGCCCCGATCCGGCCGAGACTGACGCGGCTGTCAGGCTTCTGTGCTGGCACCTGCCGCCGCTTCACGGATCAGATGGGCAACACGTTCACTGGGCCGGGCACCCTGCCCGGTCCAGTGCTTGACGCGCTCCAGGTCCACACGCAGCCGCTCTTCCTGGCCACGGGCGACGGGGTTGAAGAAGCCCACCCGCTCGATGTAACGGCTGTCGCGACCATTGCGCGAATCCGTCACCGTAATATGGTAGAAAGGCCGTTTCTTGGCGCCACCGCGTGACAGTCGGATTGTGACCATAAGCTATTGCTTCCTGATAAAAAACTTGCTCTGAATTCGACCCGGTCCGGATGATCGCTTACACAGACCCGGAAAAAGGCGCGTATTGTAAGGGAAATAACACGCCGATGGAAGGCACTTTCAATCACCTTAGCGGTCCATGCGGGTGTTGGAGGGCCCTCAGCCTAGCGGAATCGGCCCGGACCGCCCATCCCGGGTGGCAGCCCGCCCCCGCCGGCGCCGGGCCCCTGCATGCCGCCCATGCCCTGCATCATCTTTTTCATGCCACCGCCTTTCATTTTCTTCATCATCTTCTGCATCTGCTTGTGCTGCTTGAGCAGACGGTTGAGATCCTGTATCTGCGTACCGGAACCCTGTGTGATACGGCGTTTGCGAGAGCCGTTCAGCACGTCCGGATTGCCGCGCTCACGAGGGGTCATCGAATTGATGATGGCCTCCATCTTCACGAACATGCCCTCATTGGGCATCTGCGCACCCTGCGCCATTGCCCCCATGCCGGGCAGCTTGTCCATAATGCTGCTCATGCCGCCCATGCTTTTCATCTGCTGCAGCTGCTCGCGGAAATCTTCCAGGTCAAAGCCCTTGCCCTTGCTGAGCTTGCCGGCCAGCTTCTTCGCCTTGTCCTTGTCGACCTTGCGCTCGGCCTCCTCGATCAGGGACAACATGTCGCCCATGCCCAGGATCCGCGAGGCGATGCGGTCGGGGTAGAACGGCTCCAGGGCATCGGTCTTCTCACCCATGCCCAGGAACTTGATCGGCTTGCCGGTGATGTGGCGCACCGACAGCGCGGCGCCGCCGCGCGAGTCACCGTCCGCCTTGGTCAGGATCACACCGGTCAGCGGCAGGGCCTCATTAAAGGCTTTCGCAGTCGCCGCCGCATCCTGACCGGTCATGGCATCGACCACGAACAGGGTTTCCACCGGCTGCACGATGCTGTGCAATTCGCCGACTTCCTGCATCATGGCTTCGTCAATCGCCAGACGGCCTGCAGTATCCACCAGCAACACGTCCACGAACCGTTTCTTTGCTTCTTTCAGGGCATCCTGCGCGATAGCGGCCGGTGACTGCTGCGTCGTGCTGGGGAAGAATGCAACATCGACCTCTTCCGCCAGGCGCTGCAACTGGTCGATGGCGGCCGGACGGTAGACGTCGGTACTGACCACCATGACCGATTTCTTCTGGCCCTTCAGGTAGCGGGCCAGCTTGGCCACGCTGGTGGTCTTGCCCGCACCCTGCAGGCCGGCCATCAGCACTACGGCAGGCGGCACGACCTTGAGGTTGAGCTCCTCATTAGCCACGCCCATGACATTCTCGAGCTCGGCCTGCACGATCTTGATGAAGGCCTGACCCGGTGTCAGGCTTTTCGAAACCTCCTGACCGACGGCGCGCTGCTTGACCCGCTCGATGAAGTCCTTGACCACGGGCAGTGCCACATCGGCTTCCAGCAGCGCCCGGCGCACTTCGCGCAGCGCTTCCTCGATGTTGTTTTCGGTCAGCGTGGCCTTGCCACTGATCTTGCGCAGGGCTCCGGAGAGCCGGTCGGTCAGACTGTCGAACATGATGAGTCCCTTGCTACCGGTATACAGACATCAGGTTAGGGAACCTTAAGGATGGGCTACTATACACCATGCGGGGCCCGGGCCAAAAAAAGCTTCAACGCCCGGGGCAGTTATGCGACACTTTGCGCTCATTTCCGAGTCGGTTCACTGCATGGGTATGTCGACACTGACAGGGCTGTCCGCCGTTGCGCTATATCTTGTGGCGCTGGCGTTCCTGTATCAGGATCTGCGGGTCAGGGAGAAGGCACACCGCACGGACAAACGCGTACTCGGGATCGGCCTGGTGGCGGGCCTGTTGCACCTGGTCAGCGCCTGGGGCCTGATCGCGTCCGACGGACAGTATGTGTTCGGCATCCCGCAGGTCAGCACACTGATCTTCGCGGCCATCGCCCTGCTGCTACAGATCAGCAGCATTCGCAAGCCCCTGCACAATCTGATGGTAGGCCTGTTTCCACTGGCCATCGTCGCCATCATCGCGTCCCTGGTGCTCAGCGCGCGGACCAACCCGGTCACGCTGGGTGCCGGCATGGTATCTCACATCCTGTTGTCGATACTGGCCTACAGTTTCTTCACTATCGCGGCACTGCAGGCAGCCTTCCTGGCCGTACAGAACTATCAGCTGCGCCACCACCATGCCGCCAGTGTGATCCACCGCTTTCCGCCCCTGCAGGATATGGAGGCCTTCCTGTTCGATCTGCTCTGGGTCGGTCAGACCCTGCTGACCCTGGGCATCATCAGTGGCTTCCTGTTCGTGGACGACTTCGGCGCACGCGGACTGCCGCACAAGACCTTCTTCTCACTGCTGGCCTGGGTGGTGTTCGGGGTATTGTTGTGGGGCCGCCATGTACTTGGCTGGCGCGGCAACACCGCCATCAAGGGAACGCTGACCGGCTTCCTGTTCCTGGTTCTGGGATTCTACGGCTCCAAGGTCGTCATCGAATACATTCTTTCCTGAGGCAAACCTGTCATGGATGCCGGCACTCCCTCCGTCCCGTTTCTGATCGCCAGCATGGTGGTGCTGATCGTGATCTCGGCCTACTTCTCCGGGTCCGAGACCAGCATGATGAGCATCAACCGCTACCGGATGAAGCACATGGCACGCAAGAAGCACGCCGGGGCCATGCGCGTGAGCCGGCTGCTGGAAGCACCGGACAAACTGCTGGGCGTCATCCTGATCGGCAACAACTTCGTCAATCTGCTGGCCGCTTCCATCGCCACGACCATTGCCATCGAGGTGTTCGGCAACCCGGAAACCGTACTCACCACCCTGTTCCTGACCATTGTCATCCTGATCTTCGCGGAGATCACCCCCAAGACCATCGCCGCCCTCTATCCCGAACGGATCGCTTACCCATCCAGCCTGTTACTGGGGGTGTTGCTGCGCCTGCTCTACCCGCTGGTCTGGGTTGCCAACCGGATCTCCAACGGCCTGATGCGCCTGTTGGGCCTGCGTTCCGGGCAGCAGGATTCGCATCAGCTCAGCCCGGAAGAACTGCGGACCGTGGTCTATGAATCGGGGGAGCTGATCCCCGAGCAGGGACAGGGCATGATGCTGGCCATCCTGGATCTGGAACATGTCACCGTCAATGACATCCTCGTGCCGCGCAGCGAGATCATGGGCATCGATCTGGACGACGACATGGACGAGATCCTCGAGCAGATCAGCAACGGCCAGCACACACGGATTCCGGTCTATGACGACAACATCGACGAAGTCCGCGGCATACTGCACATGCGCAATCTCGGCCGCCTGCTGCAACTGGACACGATCGACCGCGAAGCACTGGTGAAAGAATGCGAGGAACCGTACTTCATTCCGGAGAGTACACCACTGCATACACAGCTTTTCAATTTCCAGCACAACCGCAAGCGCCTGGCCCTGGTGGTGGACGAATACGGCGTGGTCAAGGGCATGGTCACGCTGGAAGACATCCTCGAGGAGATCGTGGGCGAATTCACCACGGACATGGCGGCCACCAGCCGCGACATCCATCCACAGACGGATGGTACCTGGCTGATCGACGGCACGGCGACGCTACGCGACATCAACCGTACGCTGGATTGGGATCTGGACAGTCAGTCCGCCCGGACCCTGAACGGTCTGCTGATGGAGATCCTCGAATCCATACCCGAGTCACCGACCGGCGTGAGTCTTGGCCGCTACCGTGCTGAAATCGTCTCCGTGCAGGACAACATGATCCGTACGGCCAGAATGTGGCAGGAAGAAAGCGAAGAGGAAATATCAGACGACGGCTGATTCATAGCCGTCTGTCACCACCGCCTCGGCCGTTCCGCCATCGGACAACGACAGTGTAAACGGGCGGCAGATCACCGGTCGTCCCGACCACCCGGCCGGATGGCGCAAGGCCAGCGCCAGCATCTGCTCGCTCCTCCACCGCCACGACCAGTACTGCCAACACCGTCCATCCGGCGAATCGGTCAGTATCCGGCCCGCCCTTGTCCAGCCGAATGCGCGCCGGGCCAGCTCACCAGCCAGCCCGGCGCCATCCGCCTTGACGCTGGCTTCCTTGAGCGTCCAGGTACGCAGAAATCCCGCTCGCAGCGCCTCTCCGGTGAGTGCCTCCAGCCTCTCCAGCTCGGCAGCGGAAAAGTACCTGCGCGCCAGACCTCTCGCATCCACATCCCGGGACACCGGCTCGATATCCACGCCCGTCTCGCCGTCTGCATACAGGGAAAGAGCCAGGTAACCCTCACTATGGGAGATACTGAATGACGGCACCTTCAGCGTACCGCTGCGGGGGGCAGAAACCAGGGGCCGGCCGCCCGGCGCCCGCGACAACACCCAGGCACGTGGCGGGACCCCGGGACAATAGGCGCTGAGCAAAAGCCGCAATGCAACACGCCCGGCCAGATGATCGCGGCGCACGCCCCCGGACACAATAGCGCTGGCGCGCTGCTGTTCGTCCCCGCCCAGCAGCCCCGCCGCCCATCCGGTCAGACGCGACAAATCGGACTCCCGGGCATCGATCAACCAGACGTGCGCCTCGACACCACTCCGGAGCCCCTCCGCAATGGTCCCGGGCAAGTGCAACCGGGGCATGTCACCCACACGGCCCATGCACCTATTCCCCGGCCACAACGCGATTCCGTCCATCCTGCTTGCCGACATACATCAACAGATCTGCACGACGAATAGCCTCCTCCAGCATCTCGTCCGTTGATTTCTCTACCACCCCGAACGTCATCGTGATGTGTGTGGAAAGGTCGCCTTGCACGAACGGATAGTGCTCCACGATACGCCGCAGCCGCTCCATTGCGGCACGTCCGGCGGCCAGTGGCGTATTGCTCAGCACAATGCAGAACTCTTCTCCCCCCCAGCGGGCGATATTGTCATCCGGACGCAGGGACTCGGCCATCAACCGCGAGACCTCGGACAGCACATGATCACCGAAATCGTGTCCGTGCGCGTCGTTAACCCGTTTGAAGTGATCGATATCGGTCACCACCACCAGATCACCACCGTCCGTGTCACGTCCGTCCGTCCACTGCTCCAGAGCGCGGCGGTTAGGCAGCTCGGTGAGGGTGTCGGTCGTCGCCAGTCGACCGATGCGGTCCAATGCCTGCTGCACACCTGTCACATCATGCAGTATGACCAACATGCCCAGCATCTCACTGCGATTGCCCGCCAGCCGCTCACTGCTGACATCAAACTGGCGTTGATCGCTGTCCAGAACCAGCCTGCCCTGCAGCATGGTACTGTCGTCGGAAGACAGCATGCGTCCCTCGAAATACTGTGAAAGCACATCATGCAAGGACTTTCCGGTCAGGCTGCTCACCGGCTCGCCCGTCAGGCGGGCAAAAGCCGGATTGGCATCGGTAATGTTGCCGTCGCGGTTGCAGACCGCCACCGCCAGACCGATGGTCTCGAACACTCGATCCCGGGCAATCGGAGTCAGGGAAAGAAAATGGTAGCGCTGCGTGGCAAAGGTCACCAGCACCGCGCTCAGCACAAAGTACAGGGGCGTGGGATCAAAGCCCCCGGCCGGATCCACGCCGGCCAGAAAAAGGATGTCACTGGCCAGTGGCAACAGCGCAGCAGTGCCCAGCAGCACGGCCTGCCAGCGGAAGACGCCGGGCCGCTGCAGACTCATGCGCAGCAGTATCAGACTGCCGATCAGGGTGTAGGGATAGCCAAAACCGAGGACCAGCATCCAGTAGCCGACCCCGTGCTCCGGACTCAGCACCAGGTAGCCATTGCGCTCCACCAGCTCGACATGCTCATAGAGCAGCGGGTGCCACTCCAGGGTCATGACCATCAGCAGCGAGCAGACCGGCACCACAAGCAGGACGGCCATGCTGCGGAACGTGAGCCAGCGGCTGTTGCCGGAATAGATCAGGGCAAAGAACAGCCAGCACACCACGGCGACGCTGCCTCCCAGGTACACCAGGCGCTGGAATGCCAATTGCCAGGCCAGGGTCGTGCCCGAATTGGCAATCAGCTCCCCCGTATTCCACACCACGAAGGACAGCAACACCACCACCCACAGATACCCGGAGCGGCTGGATACGCGGCCCAGGCTGAACAGCGCCAGCGCCGCCGCCACCAGCGCCGCGACCAGGTACAGATAGTTGATGGGTGGAAACTGGAATGCCATCAATTGCCGGCCCCGTCATCAGTGCCCACGTTGTACTTGCGCAGGTAGCCGCGCAGCTGGTGATAGCTCAACCCCAGGAAATTTGCGGTGCGTCGCTGATTGTGCTGGCAATGCTGTAGTGCCTGCTCCAGCAATGCGATCTCGTAGTCCTGTATGTGCTTCTTGAAGTCCATATTCTCCATCCGGGCGATATCGGGAAGCGGGTTCTGCTCCGGGTATGGTTCGCCCGCCGCCGGGGCGTCGCGAGCCTCCCCGCGCGGTTGCTGGTGACGGCTCAGCCCCGGCCGCCAGGGGGAGTCAAAGGGATCAAAGTCCAGCTCGGAGACCACCCCGTCACCGCTACGGTATACGGCCCGCTCGATCACATTCTTGAGCTCCCGGACATTACCCGGCCACGGCCAGGCAAGGAGCTGCCGCTGGACATCCCGCGAAAATCCGGCGAAGTACTCGCCGCCAATCTCCTTGACCATACTGACAGCGAAATGCTCGGCCAGCACAAGGATATCTTCCGGCCGGGCCCGCAACGGCGGCAATGTCACCACATCAAAGGCCAACCGGTCCAGCAGGTCTTCGCGAAAACGGCCCATGCGGGCCATGGCCGGCAGATCCTCATTGGTGGCCGCCACAATCCTGACATCGACCCGCAGTGTCTCGTTGCCCCCCAGGCGCTCGAACTCACCGTACTCGATGATCCGCAGGATCTTCTCCTGCACGGGCATGGCCATGCTCGACAGCTCGTCCAGGAACAGCGTACCGCCATCGGCGCGTTCAAAGTAGCCTTTGCGCCTCGCCGTTGCTCCGGTGAAGGCGCCGGCTTCATGGCCGAACAACTGCGCTTCCAGCAACGACTCGCTGACCGCCGCGCAGTTCACCTTGAGGAAGGTGCGGTCCCATCGGGCCGACAGAAAATGGACACGCGCACCGATCAGCTCCTTGCCTGTGCCGCGTTCGCCAACAACCAACACCGGTTTGCTCAGAGTGGCGATGGTGGACACATGTTCCTGCATTTCCAGAAAACTGGCGGATTCTCCGATCATACGGGGTGGTGCAGCACTGTTGTCAGCCATACTGTTCTTCCTTGTGGACGGCAGGTGCCGCGATCCAGCCTTCGCAGCTTCGTGGAAAATACCACTAGTTGGTGGATTTCACCACACCAGAATGACCCAGACATAAATGAACACACTCAACACTTTGTTTTTATTATATTTTTATTATTTATATAGACGTGGCACGTCTCCTGCAGTATCCACGACAGACTCAACCAGGAGGTGACCCCATGAGCATTTTTTCTCGCCTGTCCGACATCATCAACTCCAACCTGACCACGCTGCTGGACAAGGCGGAAAATCCGGAGAAGATGATCCGCATGATGATCCAGGAAATGGAAGAGACACTGGTGGAGGTGCGCAGCGCCACCGCCAAGGTCATTGCGGAGAAGAAAACCGTCAACCGCCGCATCGAACACCTGCGCAGGCAGGCCGATGACTGGCAGCAGAAAGCCGAGCTGGCCATGGCCAAGGAGCGTGAGGACCTGGCCAAGGCAGCCCTGCTGGAGAAGGATGACATCAATAACACGATCGCGGTACTGGAAGACGAGCTCGGCAAGCTGGACGAGACACTCGACAAGCTGAGCCACGAGATCGAGCAGCTACAGGCCAAGCTGAACGATGCCCGCTCGCGCCAGAAGACCATTGTCATGCGCGGCAACGCCACACAGTCCCGCGTGGACGTCAACCGCAAGCTGCACGACTACAACATTGACAATGCCATGAACAGGTTCGAATATTACGAGCGCAAGATCGACCTGATGGAAGGCGAGGTGGACAGCCTCAACATGAAGCAGCGCGGTCTGCATGACGAGTTCGACGAGCTGGCGCGGCAGGAAAAGATCGACAGGGAACTGCAGGCGCTGAAAGACAAGGTAAAAAAACAATAAACCGTCTTCTTATTGACTGAAGAGCCATCAGCCACAGGAATCTGTTGTCATGGACCCTTTTGAATTCATCATCGCCATCGTCGCCACCGCCGGTACCTTCGTCACGATCTGGGTCGTGCTGCTGTACCGGCGCCGCGAGAAGAAAATGACGCCGGACAGCGAAGCGGCCTACAGCCTCCACGATCTGTCCAGCATGGCGCAATCCATGGAAGAGCGCATCGATACCCTGGAGTCCATTCTGGATGCCGAGGTGCCGGGTTGGAGAGATCAACATGACCACCGCTGATCCCCGCCCCGACAACAGACTGCGCCTGAACCGTGAGCAGCGCAAACTGCTCGGCGTGTGCAGCGGCTTTGCCCGCTACCTGGACGTCCCGGTGGCCCTGGTCCGCCTGATCTATGTGGTTGCCTGTCTGGTTTCACCCGCGCTGATCTTCGTGTATTTCGTGCTCTACTGGCTGCTGGATGAGGACGACAACCCAAGCAAGATGCGCGTCTATGTCTCGGACAGCAAACCGGCCAGTCACTTCAAACGCATCGACTACCGGCGTCCGCTGTACCGCAACACGAAAAAGGCCTGGATTGGCGGAGTCTGCGCCGGTATCGCCGAGTACATGGACATCCGGCCCGCACTGGTCCGGTTTGTGGCATTGTTGTCCCTGTTCGTCTTCGGAGGCGCCACCCTGTGGGCCTATATCGCCTGCTGGATCGTGCTGGACAAGAAGCCCCGGGGCTTTTCCTACCGCAAGGGGAAAGGTCGTTCACGAGCAAAGGCCACCGACGACGCAGAAGATGCGCAAGAGGCATCAGACCACGATGAGGAAGCACCGGTGGACCCGGTCATGGCCATGCAACGCTGTGCCGACACCCTGCATCGTTCGGAAGCGCGCCTGCGGGAACTGGAAGCCTTCATTACCTCGCGGAAATTCCGATTGCATTGCGAAATCAACCGGATATAGAATCAGGTGATGTGGAGCAACCAATGGTGCACCATGAGTGACTACAACGATCTACCGGATTTCGATACGCTGTTTGCACTGCGTCGAGGAGCCTCCTCCGCCCCATGAAGTTCTGTCACCACTGCGCCGAACCGATCGAACAGCAGATTCCATCGGGTGATGACCGTTTGCGACACTATTGCCCCGGCTGCGACGTCGTCTTCTACCAGAATCCCAACAATATCGTGGGCACCGTCACCTCCCTTGGCGATCGGATACTGCTCTGCAAACGCGCCATCGAACCCCGCCGCGGTTACTGGACGCTGCCCGCCGGCTTCATGGAGAACGGAGAGACCAGCCTGGCCGGTGCACTGCGCGAGACCCGCGAGGAAGCCGGCGCTGAACCGGTTACGGAGCCGGACAGCCTGTATGCCATTTACAACCTGCCTCATATCAACCAGGTGTACCTCTTTTTCCGGGGTCGGCTGGAGGAAGAAGTGTTCGCCTCCGGCATCGAAAGCCTGGAAACCGCGCTGTTCTCCGAGGAGGAAGTACCGTGGGAACAGATCGCTTTTGCCGTCGTTCGCCAGACCCTGAAACTGTGGTTCGACGACCATCGAGCGGGGCGGTTCCCCGTCCGCATGTACGACGTCCACTATGGCGCCGACCGCCACGTCAACATGGACCTGATCAGCCAGAATTAGGCGAAAAAAAGCCCGATATGCTGTACATACCGGGCCTGGTCTCAATAGACGTGTCTGAATCGAGGCATCCTTGCACCATCCATGGTGTGCGCCATGCGCAATTTCATCCCTGCCGTCCCTGGTCACGTCCTTGTCCGAAAAACCGAACGATCAATTGAAACGCAGGGCTATCATATAGCAGTTTGACAGTCTGTCATCCCGCAGCGGGACGGATGACGGAAGAAACGGGGTGAATCGGTTCAAGATGGAACTCAATGTGATGCAGTTCACAAAAACTCAGAGATCTTCCAGCCGGTACACGTCATAGGCCGGCTCCTCGTAGGGATGCGCCGCCTTCATGGCATCGATCACGGCACGGACCAGTTCATCCCGGCAGACCAGCTCGACCTTCAGCTCGCTGACCCGCTCGACCTCGCCAACCCGGCCGAGAAACGGATCGGCGCCATCCAGAGCGCGGAACTGACCATCCCCCCGCGTCTGCCAGGCACAACAATCGTAGTCACCGATCCGCCCACCACCGGCATCAAAGACAGCCTGCTTGACCGGCTCCGCGTGGTCTTCCGGCACGAAAAAGCACAGCTTGTACATGAAAACACCTCCTATCCGAGCCATTTGCGAGCATTGCGGAACATACGCATGGTGGGCGCATCCTCGCGCCACCGCTCATCACGCCAGGAGTTCTGACAGGCACGATAGACGCGCTCCGGGTGCGGCATCATGAGAGTGACCCGCCCGTCACGACTACAGAGCCCGGCCAGACCGTTCGGCGAGCCGTTGGGATTCTCGGGATAGTGCAGGGTCACCTGATCATGGTTGTCGACGTATTGCAGCGCGACGCCACGGTCCCGTGTCAGCGCGGACAGCGAGCGGTTATCTTCGAACCGTGCCCGCCCCTCTCCGTGCGCCACGGCCACGGGCAGTACGGAACCCGCCATCCCCTGCAGGAACACGGAAGGGGATTCGGCCACTTTCAGCAGACTGACGCGGGCCTCGAACTGCTCGGAACGGTTACGGACGAAGCGCGGCCAGTGGCCCGCTCCGGGTATCAGATCTTTCAGAAGCGACAGCATCTGGCAGCCGTTACAGACCCCCAGTGCCAGCGTATCAGGGCGCTGAAAGAAGTCGGCGAACTGCTCGCGCAGGGATTCGTGATAGAGCACCGACTTGGCCCATCCGCCCCCGGCCCCCAGCACATCACCATAGGAAAACCCGCCGCTGGCCACCAGCGCCCGGAAGTCCTCCAGGTTCACATCGCCGGCCAACAGATCGCTCATATGCACATCGATGGCCCGGAAACCGGCCCGGTCGAATGCAGCGGCCATCTCTACATGTCCGTTCACACCCTGCTCACGCAGCACGGCAATGGCCGGCCGTGCGCCAGTGGCAATGAACGGCGCCGCGACATCCTCGCCGGGATCGAAGGTGAGACGGGCATGGAGGCCAGGGTCGTCGGCCTCCGCCAGACGCTCGAACTCTTCAGCGGCACAATCGCTATTATCCCGCAGCGCCTGCATCTCATGACTGGTGCGTGCCCAGGTCTGCTGGCATTGTGTGCGGGGCTGCTCGAACAGCAGACGGCCGGCGCGCAGCATCCGAATCTCGTCGGTGGCGTTGGGCGCCCCGATCAGCGTGGTGCAGTCGGACAGGCCATACTCTTCAATAACCCGCAGGACATCCGCCTGCCGGTCGCGCGGTATCTGGATGACAGCACCGGGCTCTTCGGTGAACAGCGCCGGCACCACATCCTCGGCCGCCGGGGCCAGCTCATCCAGGGTGATATCGAGACCGCAGTGGCCGGCAAATGCCATTTCGGCCAGCGTGGCAAGCAGACCACCATCCGAACGGTCATGATAGGCCAGCAGCAGTTGTTGCCGGTTCAATTGCTGGATCAGGTGGAAAAACTGCTTGAGATCGGCAGCCCGGTCCAGGTCCGCCGGGTGGTCGCCCAGCTCCCGGTAGACCTGGGCCAGCGCGGAGCCACCCAGGCGATTGCGTCCGTGGCCCAGATCGATGAGCAGCAGTTCTGTTTCTCCCCGGTCCAGACGCAGCTGCGGTGTCAGGGTCTGCATCACATCCGTCACCGGAGCAAAAGCAGATACCACCAGCGACAACGGAGCGGTGTTGCTCTTTTCAATGCCGTCTTCCTGCCAGACAGTGCGCATGGACATCGAGTCCTTGCCCACCGGAATGCAGATACCCAGCGCGGGGCACAGCTCCATGCCCACGGCCCGGACTGTTTCGTAGAGACGGGCATCCTCGCCCGGATGACCGGCTGCCACCATCCAGTTGGCGGACAGTTTGATGTCACTGATACGCTCGATCGGCGCCGCCGCGATATTGGTGATGGCCTCGGCCACCGCCATGCGACCGGACGCCGGCGCATCCAGCAGCGCCACCGGTGTCCGTTCACCCATGGCCATGGCCTCCCCGCACAGCGACTGCAGTGTGGAAGTGGTCACGGCCACGTCGGCCACCGGCACCTGCCAGGGACCGACCATCTGGTCCCTTGCCACCATGCCGGTAATGGAACGGTCACCAATGGTGATCAGGAAACTCTTGCTGGCCACGGCCGGCAGCGACAGGACCCGCTCGACCGCATCGGCCAGTTCAATACCCGCCGTGTCGATGGCCACGCGCGGCTGTGCCAGGGAACGGGCTTCACGGTGCATTTTCGGCGGCTTGCCGAACAGCACCTCCATGGGCAGATCGATGGGGTGATTGTCGAAATGCTCATCGTGCAGCGTCAGCGTCTGCTCCTCCGTGGCGGTGCCCACCACCGCGAAAGGACAACGTTCACGGCGGCAGATTTTCTCGAAATGCGCTACGTTTTCCTCCCGTACCGCCAGCACGTAGCGCTCCTGCGCCTCGTTGCACCAGATTTCCACGGGAGACATGCCCGGCTCGGCGCTCGGTACGCGGCGCAATTCAAAACGGCCACCACGGCCGCCATCCTTGACCAGTTCGGGCAGTGCATTCGACAGCCCGCCGGCTCCCACATCATGGATGAAGGCGATGGGGTTGTCGTCACCCAGCTGCCAGCACTGGTCGATCACTTCCTGGCAACGGCGCTGCATTTCCGGGTTTTCCCGCTGCACGGAAGCAAAATCCAGGTCGGCGCTACTGGCGCCGGTGGCCATGGACGAGGCCGCCCCGCCCCCCAGACCGATCAACATGGCCGGACCACCCAGCACAATCAGGCTGGCGCCGGGCGGAATATCCTGCTTCTCCACATGTTCGTCGCGGATATTGCCATAACCGCCGGCGATCATCACGGGCTTGTTGTAGCCTCGCACTTCATCGCCGTTGCCCGTGGTGACCTTTTCTTCATAGGTACGGAAATAGCCACACAGATTGGGGCGGCCGAATTCGTTGTTGAAGGCGGCGGCCCCGATCGGCCCCTCCAGCATGATCTGCAATGCCGGGGCGATATGAGCCGGTCGTCCGAAGTCCTCTTCCCAGGGCTGAGTCAATGCCGGAATGCGCAGATTGGATACACTGAACCCACAGAGCCCCGCCTTGGGGCGGGAGCCGATTCCGGTAGCGCCTTCATCCCGGATCTCGCCACCGTTCCCGGTCGCCGCACCCGGGAACGGTGCAATGGCGGTCGGGTGGTTGTGGGTTTCCACCTTCATCAGGATATGCACGGCTTCCTCGCTGTAGCCGTATTCGTGCGTGACCGGCTCCGGCATGAAGCGGGCGGCCTGCGGTCCGGCCATCACCGCTGCATTGTCGCTGTAGGCAGACAGCACGCCGTCCGGCGACACATGGTGTGTGTTGCGGATCATCGCAAACAGGGAGCGCTCCTGGTCCACCCCGTCCAGAGTCCAGCTGGCGTTGAAAATCTTGTGGCGGCAGTGCTCCGAATTGGCCTGCGCGAACATCATCAGCTCCACATCCGTGGGATCGCGTTGCAGGGCACGGAAGCTGCTGCACAGGTAGTCGATCTCGTCGTCGGCCAGCGCCAGTCCCATCGTGACATTGGCCTGCACCAGCGCCTGCCGGCCGCCGTCCAGCACATCCACGGTACGCACCGGCGCCGGCTGCTCGTGGCGGAACAGCGCCCTCGCCTGATCGCTGTCGCCGATGACAGACTCGGTCATGCGGTCATGAACAAGGCCGTCGATCATCAGCAAGTCTGCATCGCCGAGCGGCTCACTGAGCGTCAGTTGCCACACCACGCCACGTTCCACCCTGGACACGCAATCCAGTCCGCAATTGCGCAGGATATCGGTGGCCTTGCTGGACCACGGAGACAGGGTTCCCGGGCGGGGAATGACGATGCGCTGCACACCGCCGGCTGGCTGTCGCTCTTCCGCCGGTGGCACGCCGCCATCATCCAGCAACTCACGCAACAGGCGATGCTCGCTGCTGTCCGGATCACGATCCACTTCAACGAAGTAGACAAAATGGGCCGAAACGGCGGATACCGCCGGTACCGTCTGCCGCAGTCTTTTCAGCCATCGCCGGCTTCTGAACTCGGAAAAGGCTGTGTTGCCATCCAGCACTATCATGGAATTTCTCGCTTTCACTGTCTGTTTCTACGGGCTCGGAAGAATCCGCGCATCAGGTCGCCGCACTCGTCGGCAAGAATACCCTCCACCACGGCCGGGTGGTGATTGTAATGGTCGCTGTCCAGCAAGCGCCGGGCGCTCACCACGGCACCATAGCGCGGCTCCCTGGCACCGAACACCAGCGTGTCGACCCTGGCGTGAATGATCGCGCCAACGCACATCGTGCAGGGCTCTATGGTCACGTACAATGTGCTGCCGGGCAGCCGGTAATTGCCTTTCCGCCAGGCCGCTTCACGCAGGGCGATGATCTCGGCGTGCGCCGTAGGGTCGTGACTGCTCACCGGCCGATTGCTGCCCTCTCCCAGCACTTCACCGCCCCGCACCAGCAGGGCACCCACCGGGACTTCATCCTGCCTGGCGGCCTCCCGCGCGCGCTCCAGCGCCAGTGCCATCCAGTGAGCATGACTAGTGGTATCCATGCAGCGGGGAACCCTCCTCGATCGGGAGGCAAGATTACCAGATTTCGGTGATTTTGTACGGACGGGAACGCAAAATGATGCGCCCGGCAACCCCGGGGAAGCGCTCGCGCTCAGGCCGGAATACGCAGTCGTTTCAGAAACTGCTTCAGACCCTGGCGGACCAGACGGTCGCCTTTCCGTTTCACCATCAGGTCGGGATGGCCGGCGTTGAAGGCAAGACTGATCCGCTCTGTCTCACCGGAATGAGGCTCAACCAGGTGTCCCAGCCAACTGGGAAAAATCAGGCACTGACCGATCCTCGGCGTGATGGCGAAGTGGTGCTGACGGGGCCGGACGGCCGATTCCACGACTTTCGGGATGCTCTGCTGATTGACGAATACGATACGGGCTTCGCCCTCCCTCCCGTTGGTCTGCAGGTAGTAACAACCACTGGCTACAATGCCGGAACGGAAATGATCGTGGGCCCTGTTGGAATGCCCCGGGCCGTTGACGTTGGCCCAGAGTTCGATATCCCACTTGTCCGCTTGCGGTTCCACGCTCAGGTCAAACGCGTTCAGGGCCCATTCCGACAGTGCCTGTCGGACATGACGCAGCAGGGCCTGTACCCCGGGATCCTCTTTGCTGTGCAGGGACTTGTCGGAGTGCCACCCTCCCTGATTGGTGATGACCACGCCCGGCATTTCCGCCTGCTCTTTCTCTATCAGCCGTTTGAGCGACGGATTCCAGTTCTCGCAGTCCTTGAACTGGAATCCCACAACGGTTGAAGGAAAGATCTCATGTCTGGAAATCTGTTGCGCCTGCTCCATTGATACCCGCACCCCCGCGTGGTGGCTACGGTACACGTCTGTTACTTGGCTCCCTTGCCAAATACCACTACTTCAACCGTCCGTAGTAGCACCAGAAAGTCGAGATACAGACTCTGGTTCTTGACGTAGTACAGGTCGAATTCGAGTTTGTTTCTCGCGTCGATGACCGAGGCGCCGTAGGGATAGTTCAATTGCGCCCAGCCGGTAATACCGGGTTTTACCCCGTGACGGTTATCAAAGTACGGTATCTGCTCTGACAGTTCAGAGACAAATTCCGGCCGCTCGGGTCGCGGCCCCACAAAAGCCATATCCCCGGCTAGCACATTGAAAATCTGCGGCAACTCGTCGATGCGCAATTTGCGGATGACCTGCCCGACACGGGTAACCCTGGCGTCATTCGCGGTAGCCCAGCGCGCCTTGCCATCAGCCTCCGCGTCAACGGTCATGCTGCGAAACTTCAGTACACTGAAAATGCGCCCGTTGAGCCCCACACGCTTCTGACGGAAAACGACCGGGGCACCAGCGCCGTCTTCCAGCTTGATGGCCAGGGTAGTGAGCAGCATCACCGGCCAGGTGAGCAGCAACAGAAACAGGCCCGCACCGATATCGAAGGCTCTTTTTGCGATGCCTCCGGCAAACTGCCGCCGGAAACCCCGGGCAAAAATGAACCACTCCGGAGATGCCTCATCCACCAGCACCTTGCCGGCCTCGTCCTCAAAGAAATCAAGAATATTCACCACTGGCACACCCAGCATCCGGCAACGCATCAACTCCTCTTCCAGAGTGTTCTGGAGCGCGCTGTCCAACGCAACCACCACCTGTTCAATATTATGGTTGCGCACATATTCGGACAGGGGTTGCTGCAGGGTGACGATGTTGCCGTTGCCGATTATGGAGTCCTCGCCAGGTACACGCACGTACGCGCAGATGCGGAATCCGTGGTGATCGCTCTTGCGCCGCATCCTCCCGGAAATATTGCTCGCTTTGCGTCCCGTACCCAGCACCAGCACGCGTCTGTTGAACTGCTCAAGCTTTACAGTGCTTCTGAAAATTTCGCGCGTTACCATACTGGATACGAAAGCCGCACCAGCAGCATAGAGAAAAACACCTGTCCACGAATTCAGTCTCGGGAAGAGAAACATGATCACCGCCATTCCCAGGCCCATCAACGCGAAGGCGACGACGGTGCGCAGTAAAATCCCGTGGACGCTTTCGCGCAGGCGCGGCTGGTGCAGCCCCATGGAGTGCATCCCCAGCGTGGTCATGCCCGCGAACAGGGCTGCCCGGTAGGGGAGTTCCGCGTTAAGTCCGGAGAACGATAGCGGTTCTGATATAGCATATAACCATGCAGCGACATAACAGACAGCAAAAAAAAGCAAGGCGTCCACCACGGCCAACCACGAATAATTGACATTCAGGGCAAGGTTGAAGCGCCGTGGACCAGTGAGATTTCCCAAGAGCATTTCAGGTAACTCCTCTACGTGTCAGCACTGACGCCGCAGGGACAGATACGCATTAATTACTGCAAACACGACACCCTTCCGATAAGGCGGCAAGAGCCTGACAGCGTTGCCAAATAAATATCAAACAGTCACTGCATCAGTGAATGTATCTGTAGGTAGGGATACTAGAGATTCAACCAATTCCGGTATGTACGGTGTGACACGGTTCATCAAAAAAATTCTCCATGGCAAGCGTCTTGTGAAGACCTCGCATGGTGAACGGCGATACGATGTCAGATCCAGATTCGGTAAGCGAGCACGGTGCCGGTGACAAGAAGCAGCAGTAGAATCGACCAGAAGAACCCGTCGCTACTACTGAGGGACTGGGGACCGGGAGTCACTTTCCGATTCCTTTTTGTGTCAGCTTTTACGGCCGGACGGGCTACGGTTTTTTCCCCTGCTTCCCGGTCGGTTGTAGCCGCCGGCCTGGCCCTGCTGGTGTTCGGTGCTTTACTGGGAGTCCGCCCCCTGCTCAATTTCACGGGTTTGTTCTCTTCAGGCTCGCTCGGTACTGCCGGTGCTGGCACCGCCCGGCGAGTATCCCGAGCCACTCTGCGCTGAGCCACGGCTGTCTTTCCCTGCCCCCTGCGGCCGCCCCCCTGGTGTGCGGCCGCAGCTTTGTCGTCCTTACCACTGCCCTTCCGGATGACTTCGTCAAAAACATCCTCCACCTGGAAATCAGACTCTGCAAAGCTGTCCCCGGAAGCCAGGTTTTCGCTCTGCAGCTCCCGCACCACTTCACGTACATCGGCCACTGCAATCCGGTTTCTTTGCTCCACGGCACAATGAAGCAACAACCGGCTGCAGATCAGATTGATGCGCCTGGGTACACCCTCACTGAACTTGAAAACCAGGGGATATACTGCCTTGCTGATAGCAGGATTTCCCCGCCAATGAACCGCTTTCAGGCGATGACGTATGTAGGCCTCGGTTTCATCACTCTTGAGCGGCATGATATGAGCGGCGGCAATAATACGCTGATGAACCTGCTCCAGTCGCGGGCTGAGTACCAGTTCCCGGAGTTCCGGCTGACCCAGCAGGAAAATCTGCAGCAGTGGCCGCGAATCGACCTGTATATTGGTCAGAAGACGCAATTCTTCCATCGCAGAGATGGACAGGTCCTGGGCCTCGTCAACAATCAACAGGGCGCGGCGGCCATCACGATGCCAGGTCTTCAACTGCTGGGTCAGACTCTGTAACAGCTCGCCCTTCCCCACAACCGTCGACGCAATACCGAAATCGTACGCCACCATCTTGAGCAGGTCATCCGCCTGCAGCTGGGTACAGACCAGATTGGCAATGCTGACCGGAGTATTGGCAAGCTCTTCGACCAGGGCAGCGATCAGCGTGGTCTTGCCAATACCCGGCTGACCGGTGATCATCACAAAACCTTCTGCCCGTATAAAGGCGTAGTCCATGTACGCCCGCGCCTTGATGTATCCCTTATGCGAATAGGCAAAGCGTGGGTCAGGGCTCAGTCGGAAGGGTTCTGCGCTTAGATTATAGAACTTCTGATACATAATTAATCATCGCCGCGAAGCCAATGGAAAGCCAGTCGACCTGGAAAGAATACCGGGCAGACCCTTCAAAGCCGCCACAGCTCGATACCGGCCTCTGCTACCTGCCGCCGGTCGAGCACGCCCTTGACGTCGATCACCACACCATTGGCCTCCAGTAGCGGCAATACCAGGTCGATACCCCGGCCGAGATAGGCCGCATGGGGCACTGCCAGAATCACCGCATGGGCAGGGGGTAGCTCTTCCCAATCAATGAGACTGATGCCATATTCCTCGTAAGCCTCGGCGGTATCGGCGAGTGGGTCGTGAACACTCACCTCGCAGCAGTATTCGTTCAATTCACGGACAATGTCAGTCACCTTCGAGTTGCGAAGATCGGAACAATTCTCTTTGAAGGTCAGGCCGAGTACGGTAATCCTCGCGCCAGCAACCGGAAGGCCATTGCGCACCAGTTGTTTCACGGTCTGCTCGGCAAGGAACTTGCCCATGCTGTCATTGGTCTTGCGTCCGCCCAGCACCACCTGCGGGTGGTAACCCACGCTCTCCGCCTTGTAGGTAAGATAGTAGGGATCGACCCCGATACAGTGACCGCCGACCAGTCCCGGCCGGAACGGCAGGAAATTCCATTTGGTTCCCGCAGCCTCGAGCACATCGAGCGTGTCGATCCCTAGCCGGTTGAAAATGAACGCCAGCTCATTCATCAGGGCGATATTCAGATCCCGCTGGGTATTCTCGATGACCTTGGCGGCCTCCGCGACCTTTACGCTGGCTGCCCGGTGGACACCCGCCTCCACCACAGTCTCATAGAGTTGCGCCACGCGCTCGAGGGTTTCCGGCGTGTCGCCGGCAACCACCTTGGTGATGGTCTCCAGGCGGTGGACCGTGTCGCCAGGATTGATCCGTTCCGGGGAATACCCGATGTAAAAACCCTCGCCCGTCTCCACCGGGGAATGTCCGCTGTCTGTCTGTCTACCGCCCCAGCGCAATCCGGAGGCAGCCTCAAGAATCGGCACGCAGACTTCCTCGGTACAGCCGGGGTAGACCGTCGATTCATAGATCACTGTAGTACCGGGACGAAGATACTGTCCCACCGCACGCGAAGCACCCTCCAGGGGCCGCAGATCAGGACGGCGGGCCTGGTCTATCGGTGTGGGAACCACGATGATGATGATCGAGGCCTCGGCCAGCTCAGCGGGATCACTGGTGAATTCGAGCCGCTTCGCCATCGCCAGCTTTTCAGCGCCCACCTCGCCGGTGGAATCGATGCCGGCACGGTACCGGGCCAGTTTCGGTTCATTGAGATCAAAACCGATCGTGCGGCGGTGGTGGCCAAAGGCGACCGCCAGCGGCAGCCCGACATAGCCGAGGCCAACGATCGCGATCGTTTCCGGCTCAAGCTCTCCGGAGTCCACGGCGTCGGGGCGGGAAACGAACGAGGCCGCCGTTAGCGCGAGACCCGTGGCGACATCACAATCCGGCCGGTAGCCCAGCAGGCGCGCTGCCTTGTTGACATCCGCCTGTGAGTGACGCACATCGCCGGCACGGAAATCACCGTATACCGGTTCCGGCAGTTCCTGTGCCGGGCGATGCTCCCGGACCAGGTCACGAATATGGCCATACAGTTCATTCAGTGAGGTGCGCCCGCCGAAGGCGACATTGTACACCTGATTGACGGCTTCAGGATTCACGGTGACCGCAGCCAGCAGATTGGCCTGCACCACGTTCTCTACATAGCAGAAGTCCCTGGACGTTTCCCCATCGCCGTTGATCTGACAGGGCATGCCCTGCAGGCAGTCGCCAAACCAGCGCGGGATGACTGCCGCGTAGGCACCTTCGGGATCCTGCCGCGGACCGAAGACATTGAAGTAACGCAAACCGATGACTTGAAGGCCGTACGCCTTGCTGAACACATCCGCGTACAGTTCGTCGACGTATTTGGTCACGGCATAGGGCGAGAGGGGTTTGCCTATTACGTCCTCCACCTTGGGCAGGGCCGGATGGTCACCGTAGGTGGAGGAGGACGCCGCGTAGACAAAACGCCTGACGCCTTCATCCCGGGCGGCGATCAACATGTTCAGGAAACCCTCGACGTTCACCTCATTGGTCTGTGCAGGGTCTTCCAGGGAGCGTGGCACACTGCCCAGCGCCGCCTGGTGCAGTACGAAATCCACCCCTTCCACCGCCCGCCTGCAATCGTCCGGAGAACGGATGTCTCCCTCGATGAACCGCAGTCGCACAGCGTCACCGGCACCAACCTGACGCTTTACATCATCCAGGTTGGCCTGGTAACCCGTAGAGAAATTGTCCAGCGCTATCACGTTCTGGCCCAGCATGAGAAGGTGCTGTACGAGATGGGAGCCGATAAAGCCCGCAGCACCCGTCACCAGCCACGTGGCGGGACTGTGCCTGAGCTGATGCGGGAAATGTTCAGATAGATTCATAGCAAATTCTTGAGAGAATGAGTTTGTGAAAGCACAGCTACAAACCTGCAGTGCCAGTGACTTTCAGCTGACACAATAGTCCTGTACTACACCATTCTCTGTACGCCAACGTACAGACCGCTGACTCCGTTATTCCGTGTAATACCTGTACTCAAACCGCTGTACCCGCCACAGGGAAAATGACACCCCGGGATCGGACGGGACCGGGCCCCGCCTGCACCAGACGGAGGCGGAAAGCGCCAGGTCATACCTGAATCAGGGAGCTCCATGCTGATCAATATCGGACTTATCACCTATCTTGCTGCATGTGCCGGATTCACTGTTCTCGGGATTCTGTTGGCGGTGTACCGGCGAGACAACCCACAGGCGTCACCCCTGCTTTTCGCCTGCGCCGCTACGGCAACGTGGGCTGCCGTAGTCGCTACAGGTTCTGTTTCGAAAACCCTGCCAATTACGCTGGTTCACTTCAGTGAGTTGGTCCGCGACGTATGCTGGTTGTTCCTGCTGTTCCAGCTACTGGGTTTACAGGTGGACGGCAGCTCCCGGTCAATAGGTGGCTGGCGATGGCAACGGCTATTCGCTCCGGTGCTTGTCGCCGCACTGGCGCTGATCGCGATCCGCCCCTTGCTGCCGATCCCGGCCTCCGGGACAGACCTGCACTATCAACTCATCATCGTGCTATGGCTATCTCTTTCGCTGCTGGGCCTGCTGATGATTGAACAGCTGTACCGCAACGCCACCGAGAGCGCACGCTGGTCCATCAAATACCTGTGCCTGGGGCTGGGAATCCTGCTGGCGTATGATTTTTTCATGTACGCGGAGGCATTGCTGTTTCGCGAACTGGACAGGGAGTTGTGGCAGGCGCGCGGACTGGTAAACGCCCTGGCTACGCCCTTGCTGGCAGTGGCCATTGCCCGGAGCAGTAACTGGCAGGTCAACCTGCAGATTTCCCGCCAGCTGGCGTTCCACACAGTCACCCTGAGCGGCGCCGGCCTGTACCTGATGGGTATGGCGGCGGCGGGGTACGCCATCCGGTACCTCGGGGGCTCCTGGGGCAGCGTACTGCAGATGGGCTTCCTGGCGGCAGCCGGCGCCCTGCTGGTAATCCTGCTGTTTTCCGGTAAGTTGCGTGCCCGGCTGCGGGTCCTGCTCAGCAAACATTTCTTCACATATCGCTATGACTACCGTGAAGAGTGGCTGAAGTTCACCCGGGCACTTGCCAATCTGGATGATAATGTGGCCGAAGGCATCATCCGTACCATGGCTCCCCTGGCCAGCAGCCCGGCCGGCATGCTCTGGGCCAGTGATGACGGTCATCCCATGCTGCTGCTCGCCCACTGGGAGATGCCGCTCCCGCCGGCAGGCTCGGGACTGGGACCGTTACCCGACTGGCTGGAGAAAACGAACTGGGTCATTGACCTGGACGAGTGGCAATGCTCGCCGGATATCTATACTGGCCTCCAGTTACCCGCGTGGTTACAGAAGAACGAGCCGCTATGGTTGATTATCCCGCTGATTTTCCGCGACCGACTCCAGGCTGTACTGATGCTGAAAAGATCGCCACTCAAGAACAGTCTCAACTGGGAAGACCGGGACCTGCTGAAAACTGCGGGGCGCCAGGCCGCCACCCACCTGGCCCAGCATATGGCCAATAAAGCCCTGGTGGAAGCGCGCCAGTTCGATGCATTCAACCGCCTGTCCGCCTACGTGGTGCATGACCTGAAAAATATCCTTGCCCAGCAGTCGCTGATCGTCTCCAACGCGGGCAGGCACCGTAACAACCCCGAATTCATTGATGACATGATCAGCACCGTGGAACACTCTGTATCGCGCATGCACCGACTGATGGAACAGATGCGCAATGGTGTCCGCAGCGCCCCGGCCAACAGCGTTCACCTTGTGGATCTGCTGCGCAAGGTCATTGAAGACCGGACCGTCTCCAGGCCGCTACCCCGAGCTGAATTTACCGTGGAAGACTACACCATCGAGGCCGACCGGGAGCGCCTGACCACGGTGTTTACCCATATGATCCAGAATGCCCAGGAGGCAACCAGCGACCAGGGTGAGGTCAATATCCGCCTGGATCGTGATACGGATACGGCCAGGGTCTACATAGAGGATAACGGACGCGGAATGAGCGCGGATTTTATCCGTGATCGGCTGTTCCGCCCGTTCGAATCGACCAAGGGGCTTACCGGTATGGGTATCGGCGCGTTCGAAAGCCGCGAATACATCCGCCAGCTCGGCGGCGACATCAGCGTAGTCAGTACGCCTGGCAAAGGCACAACCTTCCAGGTCGTCATTCCTCTGGCAATTTCTCACGCAACAACAGACAGAGACAGATATGGCAAGGCAGCACATCACGAATAACGTCACCCGGCACCTGCTGGTGGTGGAAGACGATACGGGGCTACAGAGCCAGTTGCGCTGGGCCTTCGACGGCTATGAAGTGATCATCGCAGGAAATCGCAACGAGGCAGTTGCCGCCCTGCGCCGCTTTGAACCCGGGGTGGTGCTACTGGATCTCGGTCTGCCTCCGGACCCCGGGGGCGTCAGTGAGGGACTGGCCACGTTGAAGGAAATACTGTCCCTGGCTCCCGAAACCAAGATCATCGTGGTGACCGGCGACAATGAACGTGCCAATGCGGTCCGGGCCGTGGCCAGCGGCGCCTATGATTTCTACCAGAAGCCGGCGGATCCGGAGCTGTTGTCCCTGCTGGTGGAGCGGGCGCACCATGTTTACCAACTGGAGCGGGAGAACCATCGCCTGCAACGGAACGACGAAAACATGCCGCTGCACGGCATCATCGCCACCAGCCCGGAGATGTTGAAAGTGTGTCGCACCGTGGAGAAGATCGCTCCCAGCGACATCACCACCATGCTGTTGGGAGCCAGCGGTACCGGAAAGGAGCGCTTTGCCCGCGCCCTGCATGACCTGAGCCCGAGGGCCGGGAAGAAGCTGGTGGCCATCAACTGCGCCGCCATTCCGGAGAACCTGCTGGAAAGTGAGCTGTTCGGCTACGAAAAGGGTGCCTTCACGGGCGCCAGCCAGCAGACCCCGGGGAAAATCGAATACGCCGACGGCGGCACACTGTTCCTGGACGAAATCGGTGACCTGCCCCTGGATCTGCAGGCCAAATTGCTACGCTTTATCCAGGAGCGGGTAGTGGAGCGCGTTGGTGGTCGCCGGGAAATTCCGGTGGACGTGCGCATCATCTGCGCCACCCACCAGAATCTGGAGGAGCACATCCACGAAGGCCGCTTCCGCGAGGACCTCTACTATCGGGTCAGCGAAATGACGATCCGGATTCCTGCCCTGAAAGACCGCACCGGCGACGCGGCAGTGCTGGCCAAGGCCTTTCTGACCCGTTTTGCCGCCGAGCTGGGTACTGGTATAAAGGGCTTCGATGGCGCAGCCATCGAAGCCATCGAGAAATACACCTGGCCTGGCAACGTGCGGGAGCTGGAAAGCCGGGTCAAACGCGGCGTAATCATGGCCGAGGGCAGCCTGGTCACCGCGCAGGACATGGAACTGGGTCTGGAAGACGATGAGCTGACCGGCATGCCCCTGAATCTGCGCCGGATTCGTGAATCAGCCGAGCAGCAGGCAATCGTCCGCGCTCTCAGCTATACCGGAGACAACATCTCTGAAGCAGCCAGTCTGCTCGGGGTGGCGCGCCCCACCCTGTACAATATGCTGGAAAAATACCAGCTCGAAAAACGCAGCGACCCTCGATAACAACAGGCATCCGAGGGTACAGGGCTGCGTCAAAGATCCTGCAATTCATCGAGAAGAGCCCGCGCTTCCTCCCTCTGTCTATCAGAGATATCCGCAGAGCCAACGACTCCCTCCAGAACCCGGATCGCCTGCTCGGTCTGGTCATCCGCGTGCAGGATCGTCGCGCGATGGTAGAGAGTCTCCGGGTTACCCGGCACCAGATCCAGGGCCTTCCGGTTCAGGGACAAAGCCTCGCCTGTCGCGCCGAGCTCCAGTTGCACCATGGCGTAGGTATCCATGATTCGGGGATCGCCCGGTGCCAGGTCATTGGCTTTCTCAATATAGGTCAATGCTTGCCCGGGATCCTCCTCACGCAGCAGCCAGGCCAGGTTGTTCAGCACCAGCACGTTGTCCGGAGCGTCTTCCACGAGCTGCCGGTACTGCTCCCGGGCTTCGCGCTCTTTGCCCAGTTGCAGGTAGGCGGAGGCAAGCTGGTTGCGGACCAGAAAATCCGCCGGGTTGTCCGCCAGCCAGTCGTTGAACACTTCGATGGCTTCTTCATCCCGGCCCTGCGCCTGCAAGGCACCACTCAGCCACACTACTGTCGGCGTCGCGGGACGTTCTTCCATGGCACGGCGCAGATGCATCTCCGCATCCGCCGGTCTGTCGCCGGCCAGCGCGATACGGCCCCTGGCAACCAGTACCCCCGGTCCATTTGCCGCCGCGTCCGGCAAATCCGCCAGCAGGGTATCGGCTTCCTCCAGCTCATCCTGCCCCATCAAGGCATCGATCAGCAACTTCTGAAGATTCACATTGTCAGGCTGCACGGCCATTGCCTGGCGCAGGCGCCCTTCCGCCTCACCAAAATGCTCACGGGAGGCCGGGATGTCATTTTCCTGCAGCGCCATACGGGCGAGATACAGACTCGGTGCCGGATTCAGCGGCTCCTGTTCGGCGAAATCCCCGGCCTCCGCCCTGGCCGCAGCGATATCTCCACCGGACAGGTGCGCCTGGATCAGGCGTTCCCGCGTCATGCCGGACTGCGGAGCAAGGTCGCGGGCCGCCTGGAACTGCGCAATACCTCCGGCGTGATCGCCGGACTGCAACAGCACGGAGCCCAACGCGAACCGGGGTGCCACTGCTTCCGGGCGGGTCACTGCCATCCGCTCCAGTATCTGCCTGTTTTCGGCTCCGTTCTGCCCCTGGGCGTCCAGCGCCGTCGCCAGCAGTGCCATGGCCGTATAATTCATATCATCATCCCGGAGAATGTCACGGGCCACCTCTTCGGCAGCCTCCGGGTCATTCATGAGCAAATGCAGATTGGACAGCAGGATACGTCCCGGCAGATGCCCGCGTTGCGTGGCCAGCAGACGGTCCAGCTGACGCTGCGCGGTCGCCAGATTTCCTTCACCGATATTGGCCACAGCGGCCAGGTAAAGGCCCCCCGGATGATCCGGTTGCACATTCAGCACCTTGAAAAACGCGCTCAGCGCTTCCGCGTTGTCACCGGAGGTCACCAGCATCCTGCCATGCAGAAAATTCACGCCGGGGTGATCCGGACTATTGGAGAGCAGGCGCTGCAGTTGATTTTCCGCCACTTCCGTCTTGCCCTGGTCGATGCGCACAGTCGCCAGATTGAGGCGGTCCACCAGTCGGTAGGGATTGAGTTCCACCGCTCTCATATAACTGGTCTCCGCCTCGGCCAGCTCGCCATTCACCTGCTGGATACCTCCGAGCAGACTCCAGGCGTCTACCTGCTCCGGATGCGACGCCACCGTCTCTTCCAGGATGGTCCGCGCCTCTGCCATGCCTTCGGAATAGGCCAGCAGCAGGAAGGCCTCGGTGGTGGCTACGTAGGGGTCATCGGGCGCGTTCGCCAGCGCTGCATCGATAGAGTCCCCGGCACTCTGCAGGTCCCCGTCCACCGCATGGGCACGAGCCAGTGTAGCCAGATAATGCGGGTTCCCACGGACGCCGGCGAAATCGCCTTGCTCATCCAGCTCCAGCAACCACTCGCCACGGCCCGCTGCCAGCAGTGTCCGCGCATACAGCACCCGTGCCTGCTCACCCTCCGTGGCCTGCAGGGCACGCTCCAGTTCGGCCGCGGCCGCCACCGGGTTCTGCTGGAACAGGTAGATTTCGCCGAGCAGCTGTCTTGCCGAGGCGTTGTCGGGATCCGCCTGCAGGGCGGTCCTGGTATCGATCTCGGCTGCCCTGGCGTCGCCTTCGCCCATGGCCAGCCGGGCGCGGTCCAGCAGATCCTCCTCGGATGCCTGCGGGGAACAGGCCCCCAGCACAATGGTCAGGGCAAGATACCCTGCCAGACGGACAGCAGATTGAATCGCTACAGTACATTTCATTGCCATGTCTGACTCCAGAAAGAAACCGCATTTGTTACGAGCAAAAAAGCCGGGCCCCTGCGGGGACCCAGCTTCACTATACAACAGTGGATCCGGTATCAGACCCGCTTGCGACCGCGCACCTGCCAGCCGATCATCACGAGGCCCATACCCATCAGAGCCAGAATGCCGGGAAGCGGAATCGTATCGATACGGCCCTGCACGAACATCACCGCAGTGCCGGGCGAATCTTCCGCCGTGAAAATCGTAGTACCGTTAACGACGATGGCGCCTGGACCGTCAGCAAACTGGAATGATGCCTTGTAGAGCTGACCGTCGACAGCGAAAGTGAACGGATTCAAAACTCCACTGAGATTGAAAACATCGTCACATATCGTGCCGTGGGGATTACCAAGCGGGCATCCGCCGGTGTTGGGCGTCTCATTGAACACAATGTCCAGATCCGTAGAGAATACCGAACTCGCTTCCGGTGACAACAACTGGAAGCTTGACCTCAACGTAGACGTTTCCATGAATCCACCATCAGGGGTGATGATATTGTTGTAGTGGGCTGCGGCACCCGTATTAGTCCAGCCACCGTTGGTAATGATCTGCTCGAACATGGGGATCGGCACCTCACCAGAGCCAAGTAGCTCCGCATTAAAAGAGCCCTCGCCGGTTGCACCGAATACACCCTGGAGGCCACTTTGCTCGCCGTTGGAAGCAGATGAAGTGGAGGGAGTACCCCACTTCACGATGCTGGCCGTGTTGGGGATGGTGCTGGGGGTTACACCCGAGGTATTATCATACTCCAGGTTGCAGTCAGAGTCGTCCGGGCCATTATTACAGGTTGAGTTGCCGATAATGAAACCGCCGTCTGTCACAAAGTTCCACGCAGTGATCTCATCGGCAGAAGCGCCCATTGCGAAAAGACTGCCGGCTGCCAGGGTAATCCCTGCCATTACTTTTCTGGTATTCGTAATCGTCTTCATAGTGGTTACTCTCTAATCGTTACATTGCAATAGCACATTTTTCCTGCTGACCCGGTGTCTTCAAACCCCACCTTTTTCGGTCAAAGCCTTCGCTGCATGGCAGGTGCCAGATCCCGAAGGAAACGCTTCTGTGCTCTTTCAATGCTATAGTATGCAGCTGCCGTGCCAGGTTATTTTTATTACTTCAATACAGTCAGTTATCGAATCTTCAGCATGTGCACACCGCTCCGGAAAGACCGCATGTGTAAGGTTTCCCGACAGCCGTTTCGTTGCGCTGGCAGAGGCTCCCTAAGGCAGGTATCGCCCCGGCGCCAGAATGCCGTTGGGGTCCAGCACCCCTTTCAGGTCACTGAAAAACTGCTCGTAAGCGGCCGTTTTCGGAGGTAGTTTTCCCATGGCCTGGATACCGAGACGGTACGGGTAGTACCCCGCAGCACAGAGCTGTTCGAGCAGGTCGTCGTGACAGGCCATGGCACGTTCGTCTTCTCCGGGAACATCCCGGTCATAGGACAGATTCACCACACAGTCGATGCTGCGCTCACTGAGCAGTGTAATGGAAACGGACGGTTCATAACCGTGACCGAACATAGTGGCCTTGACGATACTCCATATCGCGGCCGCATGGGCGCCGCTGGTGGGCGCCACTGGTGCCAGCCACAATACACCGCAGTTATCCTGCTCCGGGTTGAGATCAGCGGAGGCCGGGGGGAATGATTTCTTGCGCCAGTAATTACTGGACATCATCGCGGCGGACGGCTCGCCCCGGGTCATGCCGAATACCGGCTTCAGCACTTTCAACACCTCGGCGAGCCTGACTCCGGTCACCCGCTCGTAGGGCCCGGTAAACCGCTCCGCCAGACCCAGCAGGCGCTGGTCAACAAATTGAAGACGCTTTACCTTGCCCCGCAACTGACGCCGGAGCCGCTTCCGCGAATCCGCCACGGTAGCGCGGGTACCGTAGAGTGCACCAGAGACATTCCAGGGGCCACAGGCCCACTCTTTGACGTTGACCCGCAGCACAGCGTCAGGAAGGGGTGTCTCCCCTTGTGCTTGTTCCCAGGGATAACCCTGGATAGCCGAGATCATCTTGTAGTCATTGCCGATATGCATGGCGCTGCGCACAGTGCCATCCAAACGCAGCGGCCGCAGCAACTCGATCAGCTCCGGCAGGTCCTCGTCCCGCTCAATGCGACAGGAGAAGAACTGCATGTACTCCGGCCGAGGCATCAACCAGATGGTGGCCTCCACGATCACTCCCAGGTTCGACTGGGTGAACAGTCCGTCATAATGCGGCCCCACCCCCCACCGGTAGACGCCGGTGGCCCGGGCATTTTCGTACTGGCCAAAGCCGGTGCCCAGCAGATCGCCGCTCGGCAACACCACCCGGAAGCCGCCGATGTTGGCAAAGTGGTCCGAGTAGGCAGTGTGACCAAATCCCCGTTCGGCGATATTGCCGATCAGGCTGTGATGTGGTGACGAACCCGTCACATCCAGCCAGAACGGAGCGTCATGCTCCTGCAGGTAGTCGTACAGCTGCTGTTGGGTGACTCCCGGCTCCACCCGGACGTAACCGAGGTCGGCGTTGTATTCAATGATGCGGTCAAGACGCTTCAATTCCATAATAACGCAGCCTGGGGCAGCCGGTACCGTGGAGCCATAGCCGATATTCAGGCCCGTACTGATGGGGTAGACCGGCACCCTGAACTCGTTGGCGATATGCAGGCAGCGTTGCACCTCGCAGATGCTGGCGGGTCGCACGACGGCGGGAACGTCATGGTCACAATGGAACGTGGCACGCTCGTAGCGCCGGAGCTCATCCTGACTGACCACCACGTTTTCACTGCCCAGGGCAGCCTTGAACGCCTCGATAGCATTCGCCATGTTGACCATCATGCAAAGCTCCCGCCTGGCAATTCCGGCCACCACAAGTGATTGATGCGGTCCCCTTGCACTCTCAGTGAGCGCGGCTCGGACTGCGTGGGCAGCTGCGGTGTGGTCTCGATCGCCGCCGCGAACTGGTCACGCATTGTATTGAAGTACAGGCGAAGTTCGGCGGGAGCGCTGTCAAACAGTTCATCCAGATTGCCATAGTAGGGGGCACGCACGCCGTGAAACTCGAGATCCGGCCCAACACGGCGGAAATGAATGCCGGCGCGCCGCAACATCACCGGAAGGAACGGCTCCATGATGGCAAAACAGTGCTTTCTGCCAAGGACATCGGCCAGCGCCCCGGCGCCGATCATCAGGGACCGTGCGATCAGCGGGAATGTGCGCCGCTCCGATTCAATGGCATCGCCCGCCTGGATATTGCCTAACCGGGTTCCCTGCTCCCGGCGACGTCGCCGGAACGCAGCATCCACCGCCAGCCGGGAAATTTCACAGACGGTGCCGCGCCGCCCCTTGAACTCGTCGAGGAATGTCCGGTCAATGCAATCGCCGGCATGCGCCTCCATGGGCATCCTGTCATCACCCTCGACCATGACCACACGAACGCAGCCAACGGACAAACCGGACTCCCTGTGGATCACCAGACAATGAACAGACTGGCTGTCGAATTCATCCACTTCCCTGTCGTTACTGAACTCCTCGGGCGGTTCATAGCCGAACTCCTTGCAATACACCCGGTAGCGTATCTCGTGAACCTGCTTGCGCTGCTGTCTGCTCGTCGCCACGGACAGTTCAAAATACCGGTCGAACTCTTCCAGGCGGGAGAAGTCTGCGGGTGAAGATTCTGCGGTCGACACGTCTGGTAATCCTTGTGAGCAGTGTGTTTGCCACCACAACACCAGTGTGTACAGCGGTGCCTTGTCAATCAATTCGGACTGGCACCCTGACAAGCGCAGGGCTTACTTCACTATAGCGCCGCTTTCCACGTTGAAACCGTGCGACAGCGAACAGACAGCATCCCTATAAGTTCCGAGAATTGTCGAAATGTGAACCGAGGTGCACCAGAAAACCGGTCAACGCCGCATCAATCATTTCATAGACATGATCAAAGCCTTGCGAATCACCGAAATAGGGGTCGGGAATATCCATCATGCCCGCCTCCCGGAAAGGTATAAAACGGCCAAGCAATTGTACGTTGTCCGGACAAGCGTGGTCCCCGGTCGGGTGGCCAATGCACAGTCGCCCGACATCTTCCAGGTGCCTGCTCTCCATCACCAGAACGTAGTCATTGCTCCGTATCATTTTCAGGGTGAGCATGCGCGACCGGATGCGACGGAGAGAGACACCCGCCTCTGCTGCCAGTTGTTCCACCCTGGGATCAGGCCGACAGCCGCGCTGCCCCACGCAGGTGCCCGCCGAGCGCACCTGCACCCGGCCAGCAAGCTCCGTGGAGCGGAGGCGGTGGCGCAACAGCCCTTCCGCCAGCGGGGAGCGGCAGATGTTGGCGGTACACACAAACAGCACCCGCACTTCAGGGCGCGACCAGATCATAAAGAGACCCATATATCAGAAACGAACCACAGAATGCTGGATTCCCGGACGACAGTCCACTGCAGGAACCAGACAAGGAGATTTTCAGGATGGCTGAGCTCATTCATGAATTGATCGCTGCCCGGGCACTGTCCGACGGCGAAAAACCGGCCCTCTTTTTCCGGGATACATGCGTTACCTACTCGCAATTGCAGGAAACCGTGCAGCAGGTGTCGAATGGTCTGCTGGCGAGGGGCGTCACTGCTGGCGAGCGTGTTGCCGTATACCTTCCCAAACAGATCGAGACGGTGGCCTCCCTGTTCGGCGCATCCTGTGCCGGGGCGAGCTTTGTTCCGATCAACCCGTTACTCAAGCCGCCGCAGGTCAGCTATATCCTGGAGCACTGCCAGGCACGCGTGCTGGTCACTTCATTGCAACGCCTGCAGGCGCTCGCGAAAGAGGTAGACCATTGGCAGAGCCTCCATACCATAATCATCATTGACGACGCCGTCTCCGACAGGGCAGTGGAATCGATGCGCTCCGCGCCGGCGATACAACTCGGCACCTGGCAGGAACTGCTTTCCGCACCCCCGCATCTACCCCACCGGCGCATCGACCACGACATGGTGGCGATACTCTATACCTCGGGAAGCACGGGGAAGCCCAAAGGCGTGGTGCTGTCCCATCGCAATATGGTGGCCGGCGCCCGCAGCGTGACGCAGTACCTGGAGAATACGTCGGAAGACAGGATTCTGGCCGTGTTGCCCCTGAGTTTCGACGCCGGTCTGAGCCAGCTCACCACGACCTTCTGCGCAGGCGCAGCGGCTGTGCTGATGGACTACCTGCTGCCCCGCGATGTACTGCGAGCGCTGGTGCAATACCGGATCACCGGCCTCGCTGCGGTACCAACCCTGTGGAACCAGCTGGTACATCTGCAGTGGCCCGCGCAGATCGCAGGCAGCCTGCGCTATGTGACCAATACCGGCGGCGCCATGCCGGTAACCACCACCAGGGCCCTGCAAAGCCAACTGCCGGACACCAGTATTTTCCTGATGTATGGTCTCACCGAGGCCTTCCGATCAACCTACCTGCCCCCTGACCAGGTCTCGAAGCGCCCCCGCTCCATCGGCAAGGCAATACCCAACGCGGAGGTCCTGGTGGTCAACGAGTCCGGCGGACTGTGCGGCCCCGATGAACCCGGCGAGCTGGTGCACCGCGGCGCGCTGGTGGCGCTCGGCTACTGGAACGATCCGGACAACACAGCACAGCGCTTCAGACCCTGCCCCTGGCAGGACAGCAACCTGCCAGTAGCGGAACTGGCCGTGTGGTCCGGCGACCAGGTGGTGCGCGACAAGGAAGGCTATCTGTATTTTGTCAGCCGCAAGGACGACATGATCAAGACCTCCGGCTATCGGGTCAGCCCCACTGAAATAGAGGAAATTGCCTACAGCTCCGGCCTGGTGGAAAGTGCGGCGGTCATGGGCCTGCCTCACGCCGAACTGGGGCAGAGCATACTGCTCATCGTGGCATTCAGTGGCGACGCCGGCAACGGCGGCAACGCAGCACTCCGTGAGCGGCTGGCAAATCATTGCAGGCGAGAGTTGCCCGGCTTCATGCAGCCATCGGACATCGTCGTGCGCGAGAACATGCCCCATAACCAGAACGGCAAAATCGATCGCCGTGCCCTGGCGGGCGAATACCTTGAAGGTCACTGATCCGGCTACGGTGATCAATCGTCAAAATTAAGTGTTCTACCGCACATATAAAGCAGCGCAAATCCTTTACCTTGGCACCCATTGCAGATTTCGCCCGTGGGGAGCAGAAATATGATCGTACACAAGTACCTGATTCCATTGCGCCGCTATCTGGCCCCGCCCTGCAGCATTCTGGCGGTACTGATGTTGAGCGCCTGCAGCACACAACCGGTTCCGGAAACGGAGCGTTTTGACCTGCCGGACTACAACTACGTTGTCGGGCCCGGCGACGTGATGGAGATATTTGTCTGGGGCCATCCGGACCTCAGCACCACCGGTATCGTCCGTCCCGACGGCAAGTTGACCACGCGACTGGTAGAAGACATGCCGGCCAGCGGCAGAACGCCCACCGAACTGGCCAGGGAGATCGAAGAGTCCTACGCCGAATATGTGCGAGACCCTGTGGTTACCGTCATCGTCCAGAACTTTGTCGGGGTACCGGAGCAGCAAGTGAGCGTTATCGGCGAAGCTGCAAACCCGGCCAGTATTCCCTATGCGCGGCACATGACGCTGCTGGACCTGATGATCGCTGTCGGCGGTATGACGGAATTTGCTGCCGGTAACCGGTCGGTGCTGTTGCGCAGCGAAGACGGACAACGCAGGTCTTATAAGGTGCGCCTGGACGACCTGCTCAAGAAAGGCGACATCACCGCCAACCTGGCTCTTGAGCCCGGTGACATCGTAGTTATCTCTGAATCCTGGTTCTGAACTTTCTATGCAAGATACTCTCGAACAATTGCTGAGCTACGTACGGGGAGGCTGGCAGCATCGCTGGCTGGCGCTGGCTGTGGCGTGGATGATCGCCATCGCAGGCTGGGCCTTCGTAGCACGAATGCCGGAATCGTATGTCGCCAGCGCCCGGGTCTATGTCGACACCAGCTCGGTGCTGGGGCCGCTGATGCGCGGCCTGACGATCACCCCGAACGCCAATGAACAGATCTCGATGATGAGCCGCACCCTGCTGAACCGGCCCAATCTGGAGCGGCTTGCCCGGATGACCGACCAGGATCTTGAAGTCACGACGGCTGCTGAGAAAGAGGCAATGATCCGACGTCTGCAGGACTCCATTTCGTTGAGCGGAACCCGGGGCGCCAGTTCGCTCTATTCCATATCGGTTACCCACCGCGAACGGGATACCGCCCGGCGTCTAGCCGAAGCCCTGATTACCGTATTCATCGAAACGTCCATGAGTAATCAGGACGTGGACAACTCCCAGGCACAGAGTTTCCTCAGAGAACAGATCGCCGAATCCGAGAGCCGGTTGGTCGAGGCCGAAAACCGCCTGGCCGAGTTCAAGAAGACCAACGTCAACATGCTTCCCGGAGAACGTGGGGATTACTACAACCGCCTGCGACAAGCCCACACCGACCTGCAGGGGGCACGTCTGCAATTGCGGGAACTGGAGAACCGCCGCGCGGAACTGAACCGTCAACTGGAAGGTGAAGAGCCGGTATTCATTGCCAGCAGCAGTCAGAACGTGACCAATTCACCCCTTGATGAGCGAATTCAAAGCCTGAGGGTGCAACTGGACAGGCTATTGACCCAATACACCGACCAGCATCCGGAAATACGACGCTTGCGGACTCTGACCGCCGAACTGGAAGCGGAAAAACAGCAGCAATACGAAGACAGTGCCCGCAATCCCGTCAATAGCTTCGGAGCGATGTCCGGTAGCCCGATCTATCAGGGGATGCGTTCCCTGCTGGCGGAAACCGGCGCACAGGCCGCCGAGGTGGAGGTGCGGGTCGAGGAATACGAGGATCGCGTCGAGGAGCTCGAAACCAGGGTAAACCAGATACCCGAAGTGGAGGCGCGGCTGACGCAGTTGAACCGCGACTATGAGGTGATCTACCGCCAGCACCAGCAATTGCTGGAGCGCAGGGAGTCGGCCCGGCTCTCTGACGACCTGCAAAGAAATGCCGGCGATGTCGATTTCCGGGTGGTCGATCCACCATTCGTGCCCAGCCAGCCCAGCCAGCCCGACAAGGCATTGCTGAACGCGGGCGTGCTGATACTGGCGCTGGGCGCTGGGGGCGCCCTGGCGCTACTGGTTACGCTGCTGCACCCGATCATCACCGACGCCCGCATGCTCACCCACGCCACGGGGCTACCCCTGCTCGGCAGCGTGACATACCGCGAAAGCAGCGCGCAGGTCCGCAGAGGCCGCCTGGGCCTGGCGGCTTTCCTGACGTGTAGCTGCGGGTTACTGCTTGCCTTTGCCGTCGCGGTGACCATGCCCGGACTGATTCCATAAAAGGACCGTAAATGAGCACGATCGAGAAAGCATTTGGCAACCGCCAGCAGCCACCCGCGATAGCTCCGGGTCCGTTTTTTTCCGCACAACCACCCAGAACCGGAGATGAAAATGTTGACGTTGATATTCCTTTCGACCTGCTCCACGCAAGAGGTTACCTGACGCCAGTCACTCCGCGCAGCATGACGGCCGAGGAATTTCGCACCATCAAACGTCCGTTGCTGAAGAACATCGCCGGTGAGTCTGCCGCGCGCATCGACAATGCCAACCTTGTCATGGTGACCAGCCCCCTGGAGGGGGACGGCAAGACGTTTTGTTCCCTGAATCTCGCCATGAGTATCGCCATGGAACAAGACAAGACCGTCCTGTACATCGACGCCGATGTGCACAAGGCTTCAGCCGGCAGATTACTAGGCGTACCCGATGATGCCCCTGGGTTGATTGACATCCTGATGGGCAACGCAGAACCCGAACATACCATTCTCAACTCCTCCATGGACACGCTGAGAATCATGGGCGCAGGCTCCAGCCACGAGAAGGCAACCGAGCTACTGGCCGGCGAAAGAATGCAGCAACTGATACAGGAGCTCTCCACCCGCTACTCGGACCGCGTCATCATCTTCGACTCGCCGCCGCTGCTGCTGACCAACGAAGCCAGCGTACTCGCCAGTTTCATGGGACAGATTGTATTCGTGGCGGCAGCGAACTACACACCGCAGTACGCAGTGCAGCAAGCACTGGAGCGCATCGGCAGGGACAAGATGGTCGCGATGATGCTCAACAAGGCGCCCTTGCGCCGCTTCAATTTCTTCGGTCTCGGCAATGCCTACGGCTATGGTTATGGTTATGGCGTCAGAGAAGAAGCGAACTCCACTGAAGCCAAGGCGGCAACCCCATGAAACCCGTCAGTACCTTTTTGTCCGGCCTGCTGATCGGAGCCCCTCTTCTGGCAGAGGGAGTGCTTGCTGCCGAATGGGAGAGAAATGCAGGGATCACCCTGGGCACATACTACTCAGACAATATCTGCCTGAGTAATAACTTTCAAAAAGGCCGGGGAGCCGCCACGGTGACGCCGGATCTGCGCATACGCGGTCGGGGCGCCCGCGCCAACCTGTACCTTGAGGGCTCCGTCGAGTATGACAGCCTGGCTGACAGCAATCTGGAGTGCCCCGGCGGCCAAAGAGCACAGCTCACCAATCGGGAAACAGTGATACCCGGTCTGCGCTACCTTGGCGACCTGGAGCTGATCGAGAACTGGCTGACCCTGGAATCCGATGCATTTGTGGGCCGGAACCCTGTCGACCCGTTTGCGGCGGGAAGAGCGGACCAGTTTACGGGCCGCGACAATATCAATATCACCTACCAGTACGGCGCGGGGGCCACGCTTCAGCGCCGCTTCTCCGAAAACACCGGAATGCGCCTGCGCTACTATCACAACGAACAGCAGAACGCAGTCAATCTGCTGGGCGACAGTAGCGAGGACAGGGGTGAGTTCGATCTCGGCACCGATCGGGGCAATAACCGGTTCAGCATGGGCATTGCCGGTCGCTACAGCAAGGTGATGAATGAAGGCAATGAAAACACTCCTGCTTTCGACAACACATTATCATCGGTTGAAGCAAGAGCAGCACTACAACTGGATTCAAGCTGGCGGATCACCGGCCTGGCGGGGGAAGAGTGGAACGAGTTCACCAGCGTGCGTCCGGATATTGACGGAACCTTCTGGGATGCCGGCCTGCGCTGGACCCCGAATGAGCGGGTAGAAGTGACCGTGGGCACCGGGGAACGGTTCTTCGGCACCACGCCGCGCATGAGTGTCCGTTATCGTCACAAGCGCAGCGAACTGACGGCAGATTACGCCCGCTCCCTGACCTTCCCTCGCAACCTGCGGGCTGCTGGTGGAGGCTTTGTTGATCCGACCGATCCGGACCTGGGCTCCGGCCCCGGACCATTGCCCGGCGGCTCAATGACACCAGGTAGTGAACCGACGTTCATCGGCAATACGCCCATCATCAACGACCGTCTTGGTATCAGGTACCGCTTCACCGGAAGACGTTCCACGATTACGATTTTCGCCGCCGAGTCCAGGCAATTGCGCGTAGAAGATCTCGCTGAGGCCAACTTCTCCGACGCGGGGCTGACATTTTCCCGTGCGCTCTCGGCAACCCTGACTGCGAACGCGGGCCTGAACTGGAGCGAAACAGAGGGTCAGGGGGACAACGTGGGTGCGTTTGGCAGGAATTCGCAAACCTGGCGCGCCAGTCTTGGCTTCAATCGCCGCCTGGGAAGCAACACCACGATGACCATGGGATTTCAGCGTATCCAGCGGAAATCAGATAACGCCTTCAACCAGTACGACGAGAACCGGGCGACGCTTTCGGCGAGACATGAGTTCTAGAGAGCCGGAACCGGCAGTTCAAGCGATATTCGGAAACCCTATAATGCAGCAAACCAGATTCGCACCACATATTCTCTGCGTGGTTGGAGCGCGGCCGAATTTCATGAAGATCGCCCCCCTGATGCGCGCCTTCAGGGCGCCGGGCAGTGGTCTGACCGCCAGCCTGGTGCACACCGGGCAGCACTACGACACGGCGATGAAACACACCTTTTTCAACCAGCTGCATATTCCCGAACCGGATGTGGATCTGGAGGTCGGTTCCGGCAGTCACGCTATGCAGACCGCCCAGATCATGCAACGCTTCGAGCCGGTACTGGATGAACACCATCCTTCAGCGATACTGGTGGTCGGCGATGTCAATTCAACCATTGCCTGTGCGCTGGTAGCCGCCAAGAAACAGGTGCCTGTCATCCACGTGGAAGCAGGTCTGCGAAGCGGCGACCGCTCCATGCCGGAGGAGATCAACCGCATCCTCACCGATCAGCTCTCCGACCTGTTGTTCACTACTGAAACCACCGCAGCAGATAACCTGCAGAGGGAAGGCATTGGCGCAGAAAAAATCCACTTTGTCGGCAATGTGATGATCGATTCCCTGCGCTACAACCTCTCTGCCGCCCTCCCCTCGCACCAGACGTTGGCCGCCGCAGAGGCTCCTGCCGTTTTCATGAAAGCGCGCTACGGGCTGCTCACCCTGCACCGTCCGTCCAATGTGGATGCTGCCGCCACCCTGCGCGGCCTGCTGGAGGCACTGGCGGCGATCAGCCAGGAGACGCCGCTGGTATTCCCGGTGCATCCACGCACGCGCTCCAGAATCACGGATGCCGGTCTGGACAGCCTGCTGGCCACAGCGAATATTCTCCTGCTGCCCCCCCAGGGGTACCTGGAAATGCTCGGGCTAATGGCGGACGCCCGACTCGTGCTCACCGATTCCGGCGGTATCCAGGAAGAGACCACCGCCCTCGGCATCCCTTGTGTGACCCTGCGCGACAGTACCGAGCGGCCTATTACCGTAACACAGGGTACCAACACCGTGGTCGGTACCGACCCCGCCGCCATTCGCCGCGCCCATGCCGATATATTGAACGGTTCCGACAAGGCCGGCCGCCAGCCGGAACTCTGGGATGGAGAGGCGGCCATACGCATTGCCGCGATCATTGGTGATTGGTGCCGAACCGCGAGGGCCGCATGATGAGACACCCGGACTCCAGAACAGTGATCAATGCCATGAGTGTGGACGTGGAGGACTATTTCCAGGTGTCCGCTTTCGCCCCGCACGTCGCGCGCGACAGCTGGGAAACCACGCCGCTGCGCGTGGAGGCCAATGTGGATCGTATCCTGGAGCTGTTCCACCGTCACAATGTCAAGGCGACGTTTTTCACGCTGGGCTGGGTAGCCGAACGCCTGCCGGACATGGTGCGGCGCATTGTCGCGGAAGGCCACGAACTGGCCAGCCACGGCTGGGAGCACATGAGGGTCAACGCCCAGCAGCCGGAAACGTTCCGTGCCGACATCACCCGCACCCGCTCCCTCCTGGAGGACATCGGTGCGGTGCCGGTGCGCGGCTACCGTGCCGCCAGCTATTCCATCGGCGGCGATACGCCCTGGGCACACGAAGTGCTGGCCGATGCCGGTTATCATTACAGTTCCAGTATCGTACCGGTCCGGCATGACCACTACGGCTCACCCGACGCCTCGCGTTTCGCCTTTCCCGCAGCGGACGGACGCATCACCGAGATACCTGTCACCACCGTCAATCTGGCTGGCCGCAATATCAACTGCGGGGGCGGTGGCTGGTTCAGGCTGTTTCCCTACAGATTCTCTCGCTGGGCCCTGCGCCACATCAATGAACGGGAAGGCGAGAGCGGGTTGTTCTACTTTCATCCCTGGGAGATCGATCCGCAACAGCCCCGGCCCGAGCGCCTGACCGCGAAGACGCGTTTCCGTCACTACCTGAACCTGTCGCGGATGGAGCCACGTCTCGAGTGTCTGTTGCAGGATTTCCACTGGGACAGAATGGACCGGGTGTTTGCTGACGTGATCGGGGCACCCGCCGCCATGACACTACCGGAACTGAAAAGGGCAACGACATGACAGTGACCGTCCGCCAATGCACATCAAACGATCAGAGCGCCTGGGATGCCTTCGTGGACCGCCACCCCCGCGCGACATTTTTTCACCGCTTCGGCTGGCGCCGAGTTCTGGAAACTGCGTTCAGTCACAGCAACCACTTCATGCTGGCGGAAGAGACCGGCGAGGGGCAAGCGGCACGGATCGTCGGCCTGCTGCCGCTGGTCCGCGTACGCAGCCGACTGTTCGGCGACAAACTGATCAGCCTGCCGTTCTGCGTTTACGGGGGCATTCTGGCCGATACCGATACCGCTACGCAGGCCCTGCGCGGCGCGGCTTGCGAGCTGGCGGAACAATTGCAGGTTGATGCCCTGGAGCTGCGCAATACGCTGCCCTCGGACGCGAACTGGCCGGTCAAGGACCTGTACTACACCTTCCGCAAGGAAATAGGCAGCGACAACGAGGCTAACATGAAAGCCATTCCCGCCAAGCAACGGGCCATGGTGCGCAAGGGCATCGCCGCCGGCCTGGTCAGCGAAGAGGATGCCGGCTGCAAACGTTTCTATCAGGTATACGCCGAAAGTGTACGTAACCTCGGCACTCCGGTGTTCAGCCGACGCTACCTGGAACTATTGCGCAACGAGTTCGGCGACGATTGCCGGGTGTTGATGATCCGCGACGGGGACGATGATGTCGCCGGCGTGATGAGTTTCTATTTCCGCGGCGAGGTGCTGCCCTACTACGGCGGCAGTATCGCCCGGGCACGTTCCATCAAGGGTTGTAACGATTTCATGTACTGGGAGCTGATGCGCCGCAGCGCCGACGAGGGCCTGACCGGCTTCGATTTCGGCCGTAGCAAGCGCGATACCGGCCCCTACAGGTTCAAGAAGAACTGGGGGTTCAATCCGCAGCCGCTGCCCTACGAATACTACCTGGTGGCCGCAGGCGCCGTGCCGGATGTCAATCCCGCCAACCCCCGTTACCGTCTGTTGGTGAACACCTGGCGCCGTCTGCCCGTCCCGCTGGCCAACCTGATCGGCCCGCCCCTGGCACGGAGTCTCGGCTGATGACTGACGCCGCCATCCAGCAACGGGAAACAACAGTCCCGGATACGACAAGGTCGGCCGATGAGAAACCGCCATTGCTGTTTCTCTGCCATCGCATTCCCTATCCGCCCAACAAGGGCGACAAGATCCGTGCGTTCCACCTGCTCCGGTACCTGAGCCTGCGCTTCGACATCCACCTGGCCTGTTTCGTCGATGATCCCGAGGACTGGTCCGGAGCGGCAGAGCTGGAACCGTACTGCCGGGAGACCTTTTTTCGGCCGCTGAAATCCGGCACGGCGAAACTGCGCAGCCTTTCCGGTCTGCTCAGCCATAAAGCACTGTCGTTACCCTACTACGCCGACAGCGTGATGAAGCGTTGGGTAGCCCGCACCTGCGCGGCGCACGACATCCGCCATACCCTGGTGTATTCATCCGCCATGGCGCAATTCCTGCCCGAGGGTGGGCCGGATGTGCAGCGCAGGGTCATCGATTTCGTGGATGTCGATTCCGACAAGTGGCGCCAGTACGCAACACAGAAACCCTGGCCGATGAGCTGGTTGTATCGCCGGGAAGCCCGCCTGCTGCTGCGCTGCGAGCGCGAACTGGCGGCGCGTTTTGATGCAAGCCTGTTTGTCTCGTGCGCCGAAGCGACGCTGTTCCGGGATTTGTCGCCGGAGACCGCACACAAGACCGGGTTTTATAACAACGGTGTCGATTTCAGCTACTTCGACCCCCATTCCAGCGCCGCCCGGGCGTTACAGAATCCCTATCCGGCAGGCTGCCAGGCGCTGGTGTTCACCGGCGCCATGGACTACTGGCCCAATGCGGACGCGGTCTCCTGGTTTGCCCATACGGTATTGCCTGTCCTGCGCGATGAGCACCCGGCACTGGACTTCTATATTGTTGGTAGCAATCCCGCTACCAACGTGCAACGCCTGGCGAGGCTGCCCGGTGTCACCGTCACCGGCCGGGTGCCCGACGTGCGTCCGTACCTCAAGTACGGCCTTGCCACCGTGGCGCCCATGCGGGTGGCACGGGGCGTCCAGAACAAGGTGCTGGAAGGCATGGCCATGGCGCTACCGGTACTGGTGAGCCGCAAGGGCCTGGAGGGTATCGACGCGCAGCATGGCGAGCATGTGCTGCTGGCCAACAGTGTTGACGAGTATAGTAGCGGCATCAGTGACGTCCTCGCTGGCCGCCACCCTGAACTGGGAAATCGCGCCCGCGCCCGAGTGAAACAGGTGTTTGACTGGCAGCAGACCCTGCCGAAGGTGGTCGAGCTGCTGACACAGCCTGCTGCCAGGGTGACGGCCGCAGAGGCATCCGCTCCCGTCATGCCGATAGCGGGCAGCAAGATGCTGATGACGTTACTGGGCCTCTACTGCCTGCTCCTCGCACTGGTTTTCCATGACACCCTGCTCTCCATAGTGGCCATCTGGCAGCGCTCGGAGACCTTTGCGCATGGCTTCCTGATCCTGCCCATCAGCCTGTGGATGGCGTGGCGCATGCGGGACCGCTTCAGCGGTCTGTCTGTACGGCCCGAGCCCCGGGCGCTGTTGCTGGTGTCGGGCACCGGACTGGTCTGGCTGCTGGCCAATATGGTGGATGTACTGGTGGTCCAGCAACTGGCTTTTGTCGCGATGCTGGTCAGCGGCATCTGGGCCATCGTCGGCAACGCAGTGGTGCGCTGCTACGCGTTCCCTCTTGGCTTTCTCTTCCTTGCCGTACCCATGGGGGAGGGACTGATTCCGCCGCTCATGGAACTGACCGCCGATTCCACCGAATTTCTGGTGCGGGCCAGCGGTGTACCCGTTTTTCGCGAAGGTATGTACCTGTACCTCCCCACCGGCACCTGGTCGGTGATCGAGGAATGCAGCGGCGTACGCTACCTGATCGCCTCCGTCACCCTGGGCCTGTGCTACGCCCACCTGACCTACAACAGCCTGTGGCGCCAGGCGGTCTTCATCGCCTTCGCCATCATTATGCCGATTCTGGCCAACAGCGCGCGCGCCTATGCGGTGGTCATGGTGGGCCATCTTAGCGACATGCGCTTCGGTATCGGCGCCGACCACCTGGTTTTCGGCTGGATATTTTTCGGCGTGGTGATGCTGCTGATGTTCTGGGTCGGCGGTTTCTGGCGCGAGGAGGAGCCGTCTACAGCGCCTGCGTCCGGGCCGGCAACGTCCTCGCGCAGTGCCCCTGTCCGGCCAGTGGCCCTGGTCACCGCCCTGGCCATGGCCTGCGTCGGTGTCTGGCCTGCGGTCTCCCTTTCCATGAACCGCAACACCGGGCCGGTGGATACCGCAGCGCTGACCCTGCCCGCGACATTGCACCACTGGCGGGCGGTGGACGGGCAGGACTGGGCCTGGCATCCGGCGCAACCGGGCGCGGACCGGGAGCTCGATCAGGTGTATGTCGCCAGCACCTCCCCCGAACCCGTCACCGTCGCAGTGCACCTGCGCCAGTACCTGCAGCAACGCCAGGGTACCGAACTGGTCGACAACAACGATCCCTGGCGCCCGGATCGCACAGTCTGGCGGGTTATTGAGCGACAGCGCACCGGAATCAGTCTGGATCGCCCGGCGGACGTGGATGAGGCACGCGTGGTTTCAGCTCGCCAGCATCTGCTGGTGTGGTCCTGGTACCACGTCGATGGTCGCAACACCGCAAACCCCTACCTGGTCAAACTTCTGGAGGCCAGACAGCAGATTGTCGAGGGTCGCCGCCAGGGCACGCGGCTGTTCATCGCCACACCCATGGTCGAGGACATCAGTCAGGCGCGGAGTGTTCTGCAGGATTTCGTCAATGACAACCGCGCCGCCATCGAGGCTTCACTTGACCGGGGCATCACCAGTCCGGGTAACGACGGAAGCGGTACACCGCCAACAGGAGCGGAGGAATGAAACAGCGCACGCCACAGCCACAACCGCCCCTGATCGCCCACATCATCTATTCCCTGGGCACCGGAGGGCTGGAGAATGGCCTGGTCAACATCATCAACCGGTGCCCGCCGTCGCGCTACCGGCACGCTATCATCTGTCTGACCGATGCGCAGCAGTTTGCCAGACGCCTGACCGCGCCGGATGTGGAAATCATCGAACTGCACAAGAAACCCGGCCACGATCTGCGTCTCTACTGGCGCCTGTGGCGGTACCTGCGCCGCCTGCGTCCCGCAGTCGTACACACCCGCAACCTGGCGGCCCTGGAAACGCAGATACTGGGATTGCTGATGCCCGGCTGCAAACGTGTCCATGGCGAACACGGCCGGGACATGCATGACCTGGACGGCAGTAATCGGAAGTACAATCTGCTGCGCCGCGCCCTGGCTCCGTTGATTCACCAGTTCATCGCCGTCAGCCGTGACCTGTCTCGATGGCTGGTCGAGACGGTGCGCATTCCCGAGCACAAGGTCGTGCAGGTCTACAACGGCGTTGATACGCAGCGCTTCGCGCACAGCGCGGATGAACCACGTGACCCGCCAGCGGGGCTGCCCGAGGCATTCCAGCCGGGCGGTGGCACTGTCGTACTCGGCACGGTCGGGCGCCTGGTGCCCGTCAAGGACCAGCAGGCGCTGGTTCTTGCCCTCCATGAGCTGGTGAGTGAACGGCCCGGGCTGCGCGCCAGCCTGCGCCTGGTGATCGCCGGCGCGGGTCCCGAGCACGGTACCCTGAGCGAACTGATCGACCGGCTTTCACTGAGCGGACTGGTGTGGCTGGCGGGAGATCGGGAGGATATCCCCCAACTGCTGCGCTGCATGGACATCTTCGTGTTGCCCTCTCTCGGAGAAGGGATCTCCAATACCGTACTGGAGGCCATGGCCACTGGCCTGCCAGTGATTGCCACCTCGGTGGGCGGGAATCCCGAACTGGTACAGGACCGGACCACAGGACTGCTGATTCCCGTGGGCGATGCCGACGCCCTTGCCCGGGCCATCGCCACGCTGATTGACGACCCCGCCCTGCGTCAGCGCATGGGCCTGACGGGCGCGGCCCGGGTCAGACAGAGTTTCGATTGGCAGCGCACAGTCGACAGCTACCTCTCACTGTACGATGCATTGCTTTATCCGGGAGCCATTCGCTCCCGGGCTGGAGGACACTGACACCATGTGCGGAATAGCAGGAATCTTTGACATAACGGAGTTGCGTCAACCCGACGTGCAGGTGCTGGACGCCATGAACCAGAGCCAGTTCCATCGCGGGCCGGATGAGGGCGCCACCCACATCAAGCCGGGGATCGGCCTCGCCCATCGCCGCCTGTCCATCATCGACCTGGCCAGTGGACAGCAGCCCATGTTCAGCGATGACGGCAAGCTCTGCGCAGTGTACAACGGCGAGATCTACAACTTCCGCGAGCTGAAAAGCGAGTTGTCCGCACTGGGCCATGTGTTCAGGACGCACTGCGATACGGAAGTGATTCTCTATGCCTGGCGCCAATGGGGTCCGGATTGCGTCAACCGTTTCCGCGGCATGTTCGCCTTCGCGCTCTATGACCAACAACAACAGAGTCTGTTTCTGGCACGGGACCGCTTCGGTATCAAACCGCTGTACTATGCGCTGCTGCCCGATCAGCAGCTTGTCTTCGGCTCGGAACTCAAGGCACTGAAAGCCCGCCCCGACCTGCCCCGGCAGCTCGAGCCGCGTGCCGTGGAAGACTATTTCGCGCTGGGTTACATCCCCGAACCCAAGACCATCTACCGGGACGTGTACAAGCTGCGTCCCGGCCACACGCTGTTGCTCCAACGCGGCAAGCCGATGCCGGAGCAGCAACAGTATTGGGACATCTCATTCCGGAACGAGCCGGCCGGCACGGAAGAGAAAACACAGGAAGAGCTGCTCGCGCGCGTGCGGGAAGCGGTACAGGTTCGCCTGGTCGCCGATGTGCCCCTGGGCGCGTTCCTGTCCGGCGGGGTCGATTCCAGTGCCGTGGTGGCGATGATGGCTCAGTCACAGGAAAAGCCGGTCAACACCTGTGCCATCGGCTTTGCGGTCAAGCAGTTCAACGAGACGGAGTATGCGGCCAGGGTCGCGCAGTGCTACCAGACCAATCACGTGGAACACCAGATCAGCAGCGATGACTTTGATCTGCTGGACAAGCTTGCCTCGCTGTACGATGAACCCTATGCAGACAGCTCCGCCATTCCCACCTACCGCGTCTGCGAACTGGCGCGGCAGCGGGTCAAGGTAGCGCTGTCCGGCGACGGCGGTGACGAGATGTTCGCCGGCTATCGCCGCTACCGCTGGCATATGAATGAGGAGCGTTTGCGCAGCGCCCTGCCCCTGGGCGTACGCCGCCCGGTGTTCGGCACGCTGGGGCGATTGTATCCCAAGGCGGACTGGGCGCCGCGCATTTTCCGCGCCAAAACCACTTTCCAGGCCCTTGCGCGCAACAGCGTCGAGGCCTATCTGCATTCTGTTTCCATCTGCAGCGCCGAGCAACGCAAGGCCATGTTCAGCCCGGCTCTGCAGCGGGAACTGCAGGACTACTCGGTGAATACCGTGTTTGCCGAACATGCCGCCAACTGCACGTCCGATGACCCTCTGTCGCTGATCCAGTACCTGGACATGAAAACCTATCTGGTGGGTGACATCCTGACCAAGGTGGACCGCGCCAGCATGGCGCACAGCCTGGAAGTGCGGGTGCCTCTGCTGGATCACCACCTGGCGGAATGGGCTTCCGGCCTGCCCCGGGACCAGAAACTGCGTGGCCAGGAAGGCAAATACGTGCTGAAGAAGACATTCGAGCCGCTGCTGCCCCGCGACGTGCTGTACCGGCCCAAAATGGGCTTTGGCGTGCCGCTGGCCAACTGGTTTCGTGGACCGTTGAAGGAACGACTACGCAGGGATTTGCTGGAGGGCGGCCTGGCAAAGACAGGCCTGTTCAAGCAGCATTATCTGGAGCGTATGGTCAACGAACACCAGTCGGGCCGGCGGGATCACAGCGCCCCGTTATGGTCATTGTTGATGTTTCAGGCCACCGTGCGTGGCGACGATTTCTGCCTGACAGGATAACCGGACAACCCATGCGCATTTTGCATATTCTCGATCACTCGCTTCCCCTGCACAGCGGCTACAGCTTTCGCACAAGAAACCTGTTGCGCTGCCAGCAGGCTCTGGGCTGGCATACTTCCCACCTGACCGGGCTCAAGCAGGGCGCGGGCCAGACCCCGGAGGAGACAGTGGATGATCTGCACTTCTATCGCACCGCTGCGCCCGGAGGCATCGCCGCCCGCCTGCCCCTGTTGAACCAATGGCAGGTGGTCAATACCCTGCGCCACCGTATCGAAGAGATAGCCGACCGGGAAAAACCGGATCTGCTCCACGCCCACTCTCCTGCCCTCAACGGCCTGGCCGCTCTGCGCGCCGGGCAGCGGCTGAAACTGCCCGTGGTCTACGAATGCCGCGCCTTCTGGGAGGATGCGGCGGTGGATCACGGCACCAGCCACGAATGGGGCCTGCGCTATCGCCTGAGCCGGGCGCTGGAGACCCATGTATTCCGCCGCGCCAATGCCATTACCACCATTTGCGAGGGGCTGCGGCGGGAAATCGCCGGCCGGGGGATCGTGGCGGAGAAAATCACCGTCATTCCCAATGCCGTGGATACCGCGAACTTCACATCTGGCATCGCTGCCCGCCCGGAACTGCAGGAAGAGCTTGGCTTGACGGACAAGACGGTGTTGGGGTTCATCGGTTCTTTCTACGCCTATGAGGGTATCCCCCTGCTGGTCCAGGCCATGCCGGAGCTGCTGGCCAGCCACCCCGATCTGCGCCTTCTGCTGGTTGGCGGTGGTCCACAGGAGGAGCCGATCAGGGCACTGATCGGCAAGCTGGAGCTGGAAGACAAGGTGATCATGACCGGCCGGGTAGACCACCAGCGGGTGCAGGAGTACTACAACCTGGTGGATGTTTTCGTCTACCCCCGCCTGTCCATGCGCCTCACCGACCTGGTCACGCCGTTGAAACCACTGGAAGCCATGGCACAGGGCCGCCTGGTCATTGCCTCCGACGTGGGTGGTCACCGGGAGCTGATCCGCGACGGAGAAACCGGAGTGCTGTTCCGTGCCGGACAGCCGGCCGCTCTGGCCGGGGCAGTCAGTAACCTGCTGGACCGGCGCGACGAGTGGCAGCGCATGCGTGATAACGGACGAGCGTTCGTCGAACAGGAGCGCAACTGGCAATCCAGCGCGGCGCGCTACCAAAGCGTTTACAAGGGGGTGCTATGAAAGCCGATGCGACCGTGAAAACCCTGCAACTCGGCCTGGTGGGCCCCGTGCCTCCCCCCAATGGCGGCATGGCCATGCAAACACAGCAGCTGGCCCGACTACTGCAATCGGAAGGGATCGCAGTGGACTTGCTCGCCACCAACGGGCAGTATCGGCCCGCTTTCATGGCGGGTGTTCCCGTAATCCGCGCCCTGTTTCGCCTGATTCCGTTCCTGTTCGCCCTGTGGCGGCTGGCGGGCCGGGTGGATGTCATCCACCTGATGGCCAATTCCGGCTGGTCCTGGCAACTGCACTGCGCCCCGACACTGTGGCTGGGCTGGCTGCGTTCCACGCCGGTGGTGGTCAATTATCGCGGCGGGGAGGCCGGGACCTATTTCGCGCGCTCCTTTCGACGGGTACGACCCTCGCTGCGAAAAGCGGCTGCCGTTGTGGTTCCCTCCGGCTACCTCCAGGCGCTATTCCGGCAGTTCGGTGAAACCACCCGGATCATACCCAACATCATCGACCGTGAGCTGTTTCACCCGCGGACGGGCAGAACCCCCGGCACATTCACCCTGGTCGTCACCCGCAATCTGGAAGCGATCTACGGCATCGATACGGCCATTCGCGCCTTTGCGCAGGTGCTCGCCGGAGACTCCTCAGTGCGGCTGCGCATCGCCGGCAGCGGTCCGGCGGAAACCTCGCTCCGGGAACTGGTCAGGGATCTGGACATTGACGAAGCGGTATCCTTCGAAGGCCGACTCGACCGGCCCGGGATCGTGGCGCTGTACGCCGAAGCAGATGCCATGCTGAACCCGAGTACCGTTGATAATATGCCCAACTCGGTGCTCGAGGCCCTCGCCTGCGGGTTGCCGGTGATTTCCACCGATGTCGGCGGTGTACCTTTCATTGTCTGCCATCGGGAGACCGCGTTGCTGATTCCCCCATCTGATATTAACGCCATGGCCGAGGCCATTCGGGAATTGAAGGGCAATGCCGCCCTGCGTCGCACCCTGAGCAGCAGCGGTCTGGCGGAGCTCGAACAGTACACCTGGCCGAGGGTGCGCCGTCAATGGCTGGCGCTTTATACCAATCTGTCCGGAACGCCACAGAAGGTGACATCATGACCCTGTATCAACAAGCCGTGGCGACTACCCTTTTTCCGCTCCATGAAAAACTGAAGGGGCAAAGCACCCTGTCTGTCCACAGGGGCCTGGAACGCAGCCAATGGCTGCCCCCGTCCCGGATTATCGCGCTGCAGGCAGCCAACCTGCGACGCTTCCTGGTTCGCATTGGCGACACCGTGCCCTACTACCAGCGCCTGTTCAGGGAGCTGGATTTCGACCCCGCATCGGTGACCTCCATCGCCGACCTGCGCGCCCTGCCATTGCTGGACAAGCCCACCATCCGCGCCTGCAGCGATAGCATGAAGGCAGCCGGGGCCGGCAGACTCAAGCGCTTCAACACCGGTGGCTCCAGCGGTGAGCCACTGGTTTTCTACCTGGGCAACGAACGCGTCAGCCACGATGTCGCCGCCAAACGCCGCGCCACCCGCTGGTGGGGTGTGGACATCGGCGACCCGGAGATCGTGGTATGGGGCTCGCCCATCGAGCTGGGCGCCCAGGACCGGCTGCGCCTGCTGCGGGACCGGCTGTTCCGTACCGAGCTGCTGTCGGCATTCAATATGTCAAAACAGAATCTCGACGAATTTATCAGCCGCATCCAGAAGCGTCGCCCGAAAATGCTGTTCGGCTACCCCTCGTCGCTGGCGATGCTGGCGACTCATGCCCGTGACCGGCACCAGCGCCTCGACAACCTCGGTATCCGGGTAGCATTCGTGACCTCCGAACGCCTCTACGACCATCAGCGCCAGACGATTGAACAGGTCTTTGACTGTCCTGTGGCCAATGGCTACGGAGGCCGGGACGCGGGCTTCATCGCCCACCAGTGTCCGGACGGCAGCCTGCACATCAGTGCCGAGGACATGGTGTTGGAAATCGTTGACAGCAATGGCCACGTGCTGCCCGCCGGAGAGGCTGGCGAGATTGTCGTCACCCATCTGGCCACCAGTGAGTTTCCTTTCGTGCGTTATCGTACCGGCGACGTCGGGGTGCTGGGCAGTGAGCCCTGCTCCTGCGGGCGAGGTCTGCCGGTGCTGGCCAGCGTGGAGGGCCGCACCACGGATTTTGTCACCGCCTCCGACGGTACTGTATTGCATGGCCTGGCGTTGATCTATGTGCTGCGGGATCTGCCAGGAGTGGAGGAGTTCAGGATCGTGCAGGAATCGCTGCACCACACCCGTGTGGAAGTGGTGGTCGGTAACAAGGACCGCACCGGATTGCAGGAGGCCATCGAAAAACCGTTTCGTCAGCGCCTGGGCCAGGATGTGGACATCACCATCGATTACGTGGACTCCATCACCCGCGAGGCGTCCGGCAAGTATCGCTATGTAGTGAGCAAGCTGGCACCGGGGGGCGTTAGCTAGCCATGCGCGATATCCTGGTGACAGCGATTGTTTTCGGCTTGCTTCCACTGATTCTGTGGCGGCCCTGGATCGGCATCCTGGCGTGGTCCTGGCTGAGCTATATGAACCCACACCGCCAGACCTGGGGCTTTGCCTACGACATGCCCTTTGCCATGATCGTTGGCGCCACCCTGCTGGTCGCCATGGTGATCAGCAAGGAAAAGTACCGCCTGCACTGGAACGGCACCCTGGCCCTGTGGCTGTGCTTTCTCGCCTGGATGTCCCTGAGCACCTTCCTGGCCATTTATCCGGACCGCGCCATGACCTTGTACGATACGGTCATCAAGATCCAGATCATGACCCTGGTGACGCTGATGCTGATTACCGACATGAGCAAGGTCCGCGCACTGATCTGGGTGATTGTCGGCTCCATCGGTTTCTACAGCGTCAAGGGGGGCCTGTTCACCCTGATGACCGGCGGCGCCTTCCGTGTGTACGGGCCGGCGGACAGCAATATCTCGGAGAATAACGCCATGGCCCTGGCAACCCTGATTGTGATACCCCTGATGGTGTACCTGTACAGGCTTCATCACAACAATCGCTGGCTGCGCTGGATGCTCGGCGCCTCGATTCTGCTCAGTGCGGTATCGGTGTTCGGCTCCCAGTCCCGGGGCGCCCTGATCGCCATCGCGGTTGTGGCGGGCTTTTTCTGGCTCAAGTCTCACAACAAGCTGGTCACCGGTACCGGGATCGTATTCCTTGCCGTGCTGACTTTCGGCTTCATGCCCGCGAGCTGGCACGAGCGCATGGCCACCATCACCAACTATGAAGAAGACGCCTCGGCGATGAGTCGTATCAACGCCTGGATATACAGCATCAACATCGCCAGTGACCGGCCAACCGGCGGCGGTTTCAATTCCTGGTCCGCAGACACCTACGCGGTCTACAGCCCGGAATCACGGACCACGAATATCGTCGCCCACAGTATCTATTTCTCGGTATTGGCCGACCATGGTTGGCCGGGCCTGATCATGTACCTGGCGTTGCTGTTCATCGCCTGGCGCAATCTCTCGCGGGTCATCAAACAGACCCGGTATTCCGAGGCTGAGTCCGAGTCCGAGTCCGAATCCGGGTTCAGGCCGGCCCTGCTGGCCAGAATGCTGCAGGTCAGCCTTGTCGCCTATCTGTCCGGCGGGGCGTTCCTCAGCCTGGCCTATTTTGATCTGCCCTGGCATATCCTCGTCATCTCGATTCTGCTGGGCACCCTGTACGCCAGCGAGCCTGCAGTGAAGCCGGCCATTACGCGCCACCATCCCCGGGGAGAACCCGTTCGCTATGGACACGAATAACACATCCGACAACCACGGCCAGGTCGGCAGCGCCATTGCCCGGGGTGCAGTCTGGACGGTATCGTTGCGCATGACCGTCCGCTTCATCAGTGTGATCAGCACGCTGATTCTGGCGCGACTGCTGACACCCGAGGACTTCGGTATCTACGCCCTGGCAATGACGGTGTATGCCTTCGTGGATCTGCTGGGGGCGTTCGGCTTCGGCTCCGCCCTGATCCAGAACCAGGATGCCACGGATGCTCATTACAACACGGCCTGGACACTGCATTTCATTTTCTCCCTGATGACCTCGTCGCTGCTTTTTGTACTCGCCCCCTATGCCGCAGAGTTTCTCAGGGAACCGCAACTGGAAACAGTTGTGCGTTTCATGTGCATCATATTCCTGCTCGATGGCATCAAGAATGTCGGCATCATCAATTTCCAGAAACACATGACGTTTGATCGGGAGTTCCGCTTCAGCCTGATGACAAAACTCACCGGATTCCTGATCACCATCCCCCTCGCCATCCTGCTCAGGAGTTATTGGGCCATGCTCTGGGGACTATTGTCCTCATCACTCATGTTGCTGGTATTGAGCTATGTGATGCAGCCCTTCCGCCCACGGCCGGAGCTGAGCCGCTGGCGGGAAATGATCTCGTTCACCGCCTGGTTGCAGGTCAACAATATTCTCAACTATTTCAACCGTCACACCGGGAAAGTGCTGGTATCGCGAATGGCGGACGTTGCCTCCGTCGGTTCGCTGCAACTGGCACGGGAAATCGGGCTATTGCTGAGAGAGGTGGTGCAACCCGTCAACCGGGCCGTGTTCCCCGGTTACGCCAGGGTCAACAAGGACCCTGCGCGCATGCTCGATGTATTCTGTGACGTCAACGGCATGTTGATGATGATTGGCTTTCCCATAGCAATCGGGCTTTTTACCATTGCCCACCTGTTCGTACCGACGGTACTCGGCGAGCAATGGCTGCATGTTGTACCGCTGATCAAATGGCTGGCCCTGGCGTCTCTGATGACGGTGGGCATGAGCAGCACCAACAATGTGCTGATTGCCCTCGCACGGATGAAATGGGCCGTCGTCATCATCGCCGTCAATCTGGCTCTTATGGTCGGCTTCATGCTCTACCTGTTGCCTCTGTACGGCGTATTGGGGGTCGCCTACGCGATGGTGATCAGCCTGCTCTTCGTCCTTGTGCTGTGTTACCTCGCGCTGAAGATACACATTCGCCTGGGGCTTCACCAGGTGGTCAGCATGATGTACAGACCGGCGTTATCGGCGCTTGTCATGTTCATCCTGGTGCAGGCTCTGTTTCCGAGCCATTCTGCGGCAAGCGGCCTGCTCATCCAGATACTGGAACTGGCCGGCGCTATTGTCTCGGGGGCCACCGGCTACTGCCTGGTCCTGGTGTCGTTGTGGTTACTGGCAGCACGCCCGGAGGGACCCGAACTGAAACTACTGCGCATAGTGCACAACCGCAGTGGATTTGGCGGTTTTCTGTTACCCGTAAGGACGCAGCATGCGTGACCTGTCTCCGTCAGCTTCCCGAGCCCTGCTGACCCTGTTTCCCCTGGGCCGGCGACAGCGCCTCTCCATACTGATCTATCACCGGGTAGTGAAGGAACGGGACTGGATGCGGCCCGGAGAACCGACACAGGCAGAGTTCGCCTGGCAGATGCAACTGTTGCAGCGCCATTTCACGGTACTGCCCCTGAGCCGGGCAGTGGACATGCTACGACGGAACTGCTTGCCTCCCCGAGCAGCCTGTGTCACCTTCGATGATGGTTATGCGGACAACGCCATCGTGGCCCTGCCGGTTCTGCAGCAGTATGGCATCGCCGCCACGGTATTCGTTGCCGCTGGCTACCTCAACGGGGGGCGCATGTGGAACGATACCGTGATCGAGTTCCTGCGCCAGTACAGTGGCGATGAACTGGATCTGTCCCGGGCAGGATTGCCCGCCTATCCCGCCGAATCCGCAACCTTGCGGCGCAGGGCCGCCTACGACATCATACGGCGCTGTAAATACCTCGAACGCGGCCAGCGCGAGGAGGTAGCCGACTGCATCGCCGGCGGGACTGCCACCCTGCCTGACAACCTGATGCTGACTACCGAACAACTGCTGACATTGCACCGGCAAGGCGTGGAGATTGGCGGACACACATTTTCGCATCCCATCCTGAGCCGCTTGCACCCGGAACAGGCGCAAGACGAGATTGTGCGGGGTAAAACCGAACTGGAGGGCATCCTCGATGACCCCCTGCGCGTGTTCGCCTACCCCAACGGACGGCCCGGTATGGACTATAACCAGGAGCACGTGGCCTTGGTGAAAGAGGCTGGATTCGAGGCAGCTGTCACAACCAGTTGGGGTGTGGCCAGCCCCCGGTCCGATTTTTTCCAGATGCCCCGCTTTACCCCATGGGACAATTCATCGATCAGATTCCTTCTGCGCATGGCCCTGAACAGTCGCCATGTTGCCAAGGCTTCGGGAGAGCAGTCATGTTAATCCTGTCCATCCGCACGGCGCTGCTACCCCTGGCGGTAGCGGGATTGCTCACAGCCACTGCCGCCGGGCAAGGCGATAACTGGGCACAGTATGCCCAGATCAGACAAGGCGAGGCAGAACCGGGAGAAACCGGCACCGCTACCATGCCGTTGTCACAGGCCAGCGCTGCAGAGCTCACACAGGCGGTGGTGTACAGCCGGGTGCCTCGCACCCGGGGACAGTACGAAGTCGCTTTTCGTGATGGCACCCCTTACACACTGCAAAGCCCGGATGTGTGGGATACCCTGCCGGACACTCGAAATGTATTCGAGGGATTCAATGCGCCGGGCCAGTTGATCCTGCGTGAACCCGATGGCTCCGAACGCATCCTTTACGACTGTTTCAACAGTCCGGTGCCCTGTGTACCGCTGGACCCGATGGTCTCTTTCGATGGCAGCAAGGTGCTTTTCTCGGTATACCGCGGGGAACGACTCGCGTCCGCCCGGACAGATGGCATCACCTTGCCCAACCAGCAGCTGGCGACGCCGACCGAAGCACAGCTCCATGTTGTCGATATTGAATCCGGCACAGTGACTCCTCTCGCTCACAATTCCGGGGTATTCGACGTAAGCCCCGCCTGGTTGCCGGACGGGCGCCTCATCTTCGCTTCCACTCGTGCCGGTACCGAGGAGCCCTTGCTGGCCCGCATTACTCCCAACAACCGCAATGGTGAACCGCAGCTCTATATCAGCGAACCCGACGGTACCGATGCAGTTAACATCACGCCCCATGAAGTCACCACGGCCATGCACCCCTACATACTGCAAAGCGGCCGGGTCGCCTACAGCTCCCAATGGCTGAGCCACAACCTGGCTTATGGCAGCACCAACGGCGGGATCAACTGGCCAGGCACTCTGGACAATATGTGGTTGATCATGGACATGGATATCCGGGGTGGCGACATGAACGCTCTGCTTGGTGCGCACCGCAACAGCATCACTGCTAGCAACGGGCGACGCAAGACCATGAAAGCACTTCACTTTCTGGGCCAGCGTCATAATGGGGATATCTGCGCCGCCAATTACTACCGCGCCAACAATCTCGGCCTGGGCGACGTCTTCTGCTGGGCACCCGAGCCCGTCGGCGTGGAGGGCGCGCTGCCCGATTTTCTCCCCAGAGACGTGTACAACGTAGCCGACTGGTCGAAATCCAACGATGAAACCTCCTTTCAGGAAAATGGTATCTTTCTTGGCAAGATCGGATACCCGGAAGGCCTGGAGAACAACCAGTTACTGCTGACAACCGGGCGGGGTGCCTGTCTGAAGAGAGCCGGCTACGTGCGAAGCTTCCAGGAAACGATTGCCGGACAACCGGAGAAACGGGCCTGTGACGTGGGCCTGTATGCCACCACGCGAATTCCCTCCACCTCCATGGCCGACCTGGCGCTGGTCGTTGACCACGAGGACTGGCATGAATTCGGTGCTCGAGTGGTGACCGGAAGGCAGGTGGCCACTCCCCCGTTGAGCCAGACTACCGACGGCAGTTGCCAACTGGCAAGCAGCGATGCCGGAACCGCTGAAACCAGCCCGAGCCGCCCCTACGAGTTCAATAATAACTACACAACCAGCGCCAACAATGGCGGCGAGATTGATGGCCTGGATCACGACGAACTGGCGGGTATCCGCTTCTGGGAAGTGGTGCCTCACACCACCAGGGAACGGACTTTCAAGAATTCCATCGGCCACCGGTTGCGTGTTCTGGGCGATGTGAAGTTGCTGGAGGACGATTCCTTCAAGGTGAAGTTGCCCTGCGACACGCCCTACGTTATGACCGGTATTGATGACCAGGGGCGTGTGATCAAACGCGACCAGGTTCCACAGTCCCTGAGACCCGGGGAAAAACGGCTCTGCACCGGTTGTCACCTGCACTCCCGGGAGGGCCGTCCCTACGAGACGTCCATGGCCTCCCGCGTGCCCGCCGTCAACCTGCTGGGTTCACGCCCCGTGCCGAGCTACGAAGAGGACATCAAGCCCATCTTCGAGGCCCGTTGTCAGCAATGCCATAGCAACGACTACGTTCCCCTGATGGACTACGACCAACTGGTGTGGGATTTCTTCCAGGAAGCCCTGCCGGAGGAGCAGCGGATACAGGTAAGCACATCGGAGAATCCGCGGCGTCGATTCGGTCTGCATCGACCCTACACCAGCAAATTCGTCAATTCGATGTTTGCCCGGGAAAGTCTGCTGTACTGGAAGGCGGCCAACGAACGTACCGATGGCCGCAGCGACAGTACCTATGACAATGATATCGATTTCGGTCCGGATCACCCGACAGGCATGTCGGACAAGGAGCTGGAAATTCTGGCGGAGTGGCTGGATTCCGGCGCCACCTCCAGGCCCTGATCCGCGGGCTGCGCCACGACAACGCAGGTCATGAGGCTCTCCACTCGCGCCGCAATAGTCTTTCTCTCGGCCATATACGGGTAAAAAGCCTGGGACGATACTGGCCGGTCCCGTAGAGGCCGCGCCGGGTTCGTGAGGTGGCAAATGCACCGGAATGTTCGCAATCGTCCTCTCCCGCATAGAGGATAGTCGCTCCACATCGTTCAGGAATCCGCCGAAGATAAGCGAGATGAGGACTGATCTCGTCGAGAGCCGGGTCCAGGAACCAACTGGTACTCTGGACGCCCAGGAAGGAAGCATTGACCGCCAGAAAGTCCGCCAGGTTTTCATAGGTCTCGAGCCAGCCGTCCGGATTGAAGGCAGCGGTATATTGTGGGTGCATATGCAGCTCGAGGAAAGGACTGGTGCCACGCGAGAGGGCAATGGCGCGAACGAACCTTGCGGCCTGTCGCCACCCTCCCCTGATCAACAGGCTACGGGAAATACCGGAAAAGGGCGTTGCCAACTCGGCACCAAAAGGAATAAGGCGATGACGAAGAATGCCCAGGTCCTTTCGAAAGGGGTCGTTGCGAAAGGTGAAATAGTCATCAGCTTCATGGGTCAGCTGATTTTCTATCCGTAACAGGTGCTGGCGATAGAGCGAATGGAATTGCGCGGGCAAGGTCCAGCGGATATCTGCCAGAGTGAATTGTTCCAGCAGGGTATTACAGAGGATCCTGTTCAGGTGGATGGCAGCCGCCGGGTCCCGCCGGGCGACAGACTGTTCAGCCGCCAACAGCTTTTCCGGGAGAGCCGCGTAGCCATGCTCAACTACAGGGCCACTATGGTTGTTGCACAGCTCGGCGAGCTGGCAGTAGTCTTCCGGAGAAATGATAGCCACCTGGATCACCCTCCCCGGCGGATTGTCTGCTGAATCACATTCACTGGACTTCGCTCCACTGCTGTTGACACCACCGGGACGCGGAATACCGCCCGATGATCTTTCTGACCGGTATCTGCATCCACCCGGGTACAAGCCCAGGCTACAACGGTGTACGATGGCCGACATAAATAGCGCAAAAATACCGATATTGCTGCGGTGCTCGCGATTGCGCCTGACCAAGGCAACGATCACAGAGTAGTAATTATGACACGATTTTTGTGAAGCCTCATCGTGATGCGAGCGGAGTCCGGAAAGCCATCTGCGTGATACGGCTCGCTCCACCGCCGACATTGCGTGGGATGTCGCACAGACCAATGAGCGTCGCCCGGGCATTATGGTCAACATGACTACCATCGATACCACACATATTCCCGGCAGCGTCGCACCAACAGGAAACCGGTATCAAGGGCGCGGGACACCATCGGCATTCATGAATAATGCGGACCCCCTCAATGACTTCTCGTTCCAGGACATGGCGCAGATAACACTGGATGCTATTGGTGATGCTGTGTTGGTGGTCAATCCCCAAGGTCGGGTGATCTATCTCAACAAGGTAGCTGAAACGATGACCGGCTGGTCGAGCGTACAGGCACTCGGGCGCCCTGTGGATGAGGTCTTTCCCATCATCGATGGCGAAAGTAGACAACGGAGAACAACGCCCTCACAGAGGGCCCTCGAAGAAGACCGGGTTGTCGAACTGGCTCTGGGTAGCGTACTGGTCCGCCGCGACGGTACCGAAATCGCAATAGAGGACTCCGCAGCGCCCATTCGTAACCGCCACGACAAGGTGACCGGAGCAGTGGTTGTTTTTCATGACGCCCGGCAATCACAGACCGCGATACAAAAGATGAGCTATCTTGCCCAGCACGATGCACTCACCGGTCTGCCGAATCGCGTGTTGCTTACCGAGCGACTCACCCAGGCCCTTGGTCTGGCCGAACGACACTACAACCAGGTGGCGCTGTTATTTCTGGACATGGACAACTTCAAGCAGGTCAACGACTCTCTGGGTCATGCGGTCGGTGATCAGTTGTTGAAGGATGTTGCAGAAAATATTGTAGCCTGCGTTCGCACGACAGACACAGTGAGCCGCCACGGTGGTGATGAGTTTGTCATTCTGCTGCCCTGGATAGAAGACACAATGGATCCCTCACTGGTGGCAGAAAAACTGTTGGCCAGATTCGCGTCGCCACTCACTATCGACGGTCACAAGCTGCAGGTGTCCATGAGTATCGGCATCAGCGTCTACCCCGAAAACGGAATCGATGCCGACACGCTGATGAGGAATGCGGATACTGCCATGTATGCCAGCAAACACAATACCCGGATAAGCTACAGTTCTTTCGACAACCACTGACAGTCGCGGTTCCATTCCCGCCCAGGGGATCAGGCGTCGTTGATCAGATGCATGCTCCGCAGCGCCTTGCGCAACAGGTGCGGCAGCAGCAGATACGATGGCATGCGCAACGCATGACCGCGAACGTACAGGGCCAGTCTGGCCAGCACACTCCATCGGTCGCTGCAGCTCTCGTGATCCGGTAGCAGACCACGCTCGAACATGCCGTCCATCAGGCTGACCGGGATGGCAGGCGCCAGACGTTGCAGGCGGGCTGTGACCTCGTCAGGGACCGCAATGCCCGGGCGATGCTGCAGATAGCGCAGGGTGTAGTACAGAGGGCGCTCCAGATTCAGCGCCTCCGAGCGGGCCACCAGGACCCGCCAGTCATCCTCGGTGGCAATGAAATGCTCTATCATATCCTGCAGGTCGAACAGGTCACGCAAACCCTGGTCGAACTCCCCGTCGTGGAACAGATGCACCGCACTGTGCAGGATCATGTCCGGCGGGCTGAGTACCCGGACATTCGTGCGCCCCGCACAGGCCACCGAGGCCGCAAGCAGGAGTTCCGGATCGGGCTGCAGGCGTGCGGTATCAGGCACCAGGTTGTGATGGATATCGATCACGCTGCCCCGGGTAATATGCCGCATCGGTGGCAGTTCGTGCATCCATTGGCGATAGTAGCGCTGGTCGTAGGCATTCTGGTACCCGGCTGTCCAGCCATGCGTCATAGCAGCTACCTCCACGCGGTGCAGGGCTTCACGGGGAACCAGCAGATCAAAATCGGTAAACACCCGGCAACGACCCGGTGGCAGATCGGCCATTTCATAGGCAGCCCCCTTGAGCAGCACCAGCGGGACGTCCACTGACGCCATCATGAGTGCCAGGTGCTCCACCTCCCAGCGCACCGCGACTCGTTGGCGGTCGCGCAGTGTCAGCGCGGCCTGAAGGTGCCGCTTCGGGCCGTCGGGTACGCTGTCGTACAGATCCGTCTCCCGCAACCGGGTGGCCAGGCGAACCTGCATGGCCGAGACGCGCGCCTGCCGTATCACGGTTTCCCAGTCCCGCAGGCCGAACTCGCGGCACAGCTCCGGGTCCAGCAACAGATCGATTAATAGACAAGCGGGCAACATCAGGAAAACCTGGCGTCAGCACGTTGATTCAGCGTGGTGATGGCGTGCTCCATGTCGCCGTACACCAGTTGGTAGCCGTCCAGTCCTTCCACCACATCGGCCAGGGTGTCGAAGCCGCGTTCGGCCAGCAGGCTGTAATTGAACGCGTTATCGACCAGTGCCATGAAGGAGTCGGCCCGTGGTACTGCGGCCAATCGGGTCTTGCTGCCGGGCGTAAAACGGGGAAACACCGCCCAGCGGATGGGGACGGACTCTGCGGCGCGGGCAACACTCTGCGCGCTGGGCCGCAGATGCGCCACATTGCCCTTGGCGGTATCGGCGATGGGCGCGGTCATGACCGCCTCCGGTGCAAACTCCCGGATCAGGGAAATCGACTGGTTCTTGAGACTGACGGGGCGGCACAACGGATGCGCCCGGCCACGGACAGGGTCAATCAGGATCAGCTCGTCAGACAGCAACCGCCATCCGCGGTGCATCATACCGGCACACAGGGTGCTCTTGCCCGAGCCGGACGGGGCCGGCAGGATCATGGCGCCGCCATTTCTCTCCAGCACCGCTCCGTGCAGGATCAGCAGGTGATGGGAATGATTGCAGATGCACCAGTTCATGCCCCACTCCAGCATGGCGAGCGCCTGCTGGCCTGCCAGCGGCTTGAAGGGCACGACACCGTCCAGGTCGAACTCGGACTGGGCACGGTACAGACGCCTCGGGCCCCGCGACAGCCTGACGCGAACGTGAAAGTCCACGAAGTCGGCGTCCGACGCCAGGGGCGTATCGGCATAGAGCGTGGCAAGCAAGGCGGTCAGTCGGCGGATGGGGGTGCGGACGCAGAACACAAAGGGCCCGGTCTTCAGGGCCAGGCCTTCATCCAGCAGGCGAGTACGAATATCCCGAGGGGCCAGTTCTCTCAGCAACATGTCAGACGGACTCCACCAGTTCCATGGCCAGCAGAAGGTCCAGTGCTTCATCAATCCCGGCTATGCTCACCCCCGGCTTCAAAGCCGATTCGACGGCCGCTCTGCTACGTTCAGACTCGGTCAGTAACGCCAGGATGCGTCCACCGGGATGATCTATACGATGAGTGTTCCCCGAGAGGGGTTCGAAGACAATAACAGCACCGTCCCAGATACGCCAGGACTGGCGATGTCGAACAATACGAAACCGGGTGTCGGGAGGCGCCGGCACTGTCAGGGCTTGCCGGTGTTGGCGTCAAACTGGTCATTGGCGCTCTCCAGGGTGTTGGCCAATGCCTGGAAACTACTCACCGATGCGCCATACAAGGCGTTGTAGGCATCCTTGATCTGCTGGACCGTGAAGGCGTAGCCGGGAACCCCTTGATCGGGCGGAAACATTGTGGCGTTCAGCAATGCGCCAACAAGGTGAAAGCCAAAGGTCCCCTGCACCGGATCGCTGCCCCCGTCCAGGTCGATCACGTTCCCGAGAGTCAACCCGTTGTAGAGGACACTGCCCTGATACTCGACCGCCCCGAACACCGGGTGGAAGGATGTGTGTTGTGAAATCGGCCAGCGATCCTTGAAGTTCTTCCACCATCCGGCGGAAATACTGCAGCCATCAAAGTCATGACCACCGGATGCGTTGGCCGAAGCCAGGGCGGAGGCCGTACACACGCCCCCTTGAGCCCATACGGGACGGCTGGCAATCGTCAACAGCAATGACGAGGACGCACCGGCCGTCAGCAGACGCCGGCGCCGGGCGTCGACGTTGTTGCCAGTGCCGGGCTGTATAGCCGCCTTCCGCGAAGCGTCATTGTTATGTTCAGTCATAAATGTACCCCTCCGAAGAATGTCTGTACGGCCCCGTCCGAATGCTTGAGTTATAGAGTCGTAGCGTTACAAGCACTTGCAAGAATGTCTGTACGGCAGCACACACAGCATAAGGGGGAACAGAAATGTACAAGCATGCGACAATGTCCGGTCCCGCCGGTAGTCATTCGCCGTTGCGGTGGTCCGGACATCGCTCCGCAGGCGCAATACGTGCTACCCTCTTGCTGCATCTTTACGCGCAACTTTTTCTGGGGGCACCGCCAGGAGTACCTTGCGTGTACCCACAAACACCGTGCAATCCGTGCAAGGGAAACCGGGACTACATCCATGCAGGCAACCTACATCCGCTGGCTTCTTTACCCGCTCCTCATTCTTCTGCCTGCCGGCTCGGCACTGGCCAGCTTCGCAGGCGGTGACGGCAGTGCGGCGGCCCCCTGGCAGATAGCCAACGCCGAACAGCTTGACGCGGTCCGTCATGATCTCAATGCCCACTATATTCTCACTGCTGACATCGACCTGATGAGCGCCACCGGGCGCGTCTCCGGCGCGTTCTGGAACAACGGAGCCGGCTGGGAGCCCATTGGCCAGACTCTCGCCAGCAGTTTTACCGGCAGCCTTGACGGCAACGGATTCACGATCACGGGATTGTTCATCGAGCGCGCCGGAGAAAACCAGGCCGGACTGTTCGGATGGATCGGCTTTGGCGCACAACTGACCGGAATGACGCTGGACGCGGTGAACATCAACGGCGGCTCTCTTGTCGGCGGGCTGGTAGTGACCAACTTTGGCGGCACCATTGAGAACAGTCACATTAACGGCAGTGTGAGGGGCAATGAGTTTGTCGGTGGCCTGGTGGCGCGAAACCTCAGCGGCACGGTCAGGGAAAGTTCCGTCACGGGAAGTGTGAGTGGGGGTGACAGAGCCAGCGGCCCGGTGGGAATCAACTGGGGCACGGCCAGGAACCTCGTCGCAGACATCGAAACCGCACCACCGGTCAGCGACCTGGCAAGCGCCAGCAATACATTCCCCGGGGCTGTCAGCATCGCTGGAACGGGGGCGTTCGATGATGTCCGAGGGACAGGGACCATTACGTCCATCCGTCTGTCAACAGCATTTGATCCGGGTGACGCGCGAGCCGCCCCCGACAAGGGTGCACTGACCTTCGTCAGCGATGTAGCGTACGCCACCCTGCTGCCGTACAGAATGCAGCAGGCTTCGCCCGGACAGGAGGCCGGCGTGTTCAGCAGCGCCGATGGCGACATCGTTGTGGTCACCGCACGTGGCCGGGCACTGTGGAGCCACCCGGTAGTGGCTGACAGCGCTGTGTTGCGCGACGCACTCGATGCACTCGATCTGGAGCTGGAATATGGCGAGCGCGCGACCATGCGCCTGCTGCTCGCCAACGGCGCCGGGAGTACAGTCTACTTCTCCGCCCGCGCGGACATGCTGGCCGTTCCCGCCCCGGCCACTGCAGAGGAAGGCCTGTTTTCCCGGCCGATACCGGGATTGCGCGATACAACCGTGGCCTATCTGGTATTCACGAGTGCAGAGGGTATCCGGATGCAACAAGAGCTGGTGCCCGTACCGGCGGACTGGCCGGCCGTCAAAAACACTCTTTCCGCGACAGCCGGTATCAGCAATGTACGCATGGACCCGCAGGGCATCATTTCCGTGACAGCAGGCGAGCAGCGGGTCCGCGGTCGCATGGAATACGAAGTGCTGGGTCACCGCGCCACGGATCCTGACAAGGCGGATGAGCGAGCCACTTTCACGCCAGTGGGTGACGTCAACGGCGACGGAACGGAGGATTTTCAGGTGCGGTACCCGAACGGTAATACCCAGTTACTGCTGATCTTTCCGCAACCGGCATGACCCGGGGCAGCACGATTGCGCCCGCCTCTTCCCTTGTAACGCTATACGCCTCCTTCGGTTGCTACCACGCAAGTGCCGGCAACCACGCCGGGGTCCTTCCCTGAGCAACTACTCTTTTCCCTCTCCTTTTTCTCCGCAATGTCGGGTAACGAACAGAACTCCTACCGCAGCGAGGTTATTACTTACGCGTGTCAACAACGTGCCATGTGTGCGGTAACGAACATTATTCAAAGAAGATATATCGAGAAAAGGAGGAAACGATGTTGAAACTCGTGCAGTTGCAGCGAAACGCGATTCTGGCGGCGCTACCTGCCGAGGTCACGACTCGACTGCTTCCCCATATTGAAGAAATATCCCTGCCCCTGGGCACGGTTCTCTACGAACCGGGACAGACAATGCGAGACGTATACTTCCCCATCGACAGTATTGTGTCTCTACTCTACGTAATGGAGAACGGAGCATCGGCTGAAATCTCCGTGGTGGGCAACGAGGGACTCGTGGGTATTTCCCGGGCCATGGGCGGACAAAGCACTTCCAGTCGTGCCGTTGTTCAAAGCGCCGGCATCGGGTATCGAATGTCGGGGCGGCGGTTCATTGAAGAGTTCGGCCGTCACACCGACCTGATGACTCTTGTACTTCGCTATACCCAGGCACTGATTACCCAGATGGCCCAGACTGCCGTGTGCAATCGTCACCACACCATCAGCCAGCAGCTGTGCCGCTGGCTGCTTCTCTCCCTGGACCGACTGAATACCGATGATCTGATCATGACACAGGAACTGATCGCCAACATGCTCGGTGTGCGTCGAGAAGGCGTAACAGAGGCGGCAGGGAGACTTCAGAAGATGGGTGTTATTGAGTATCACCGCGGCCACATCCATGTGCTTGATCGCGACAGACTCGCAGAGATGAGCTGCGAATGCTATCAAGTTGTAAAAAACGAAACCGATCGCCTGCAAAGTATGCCGACTCATTGCTGACCGCCCGGCCCTCTATATGTGCGATTTCGAACAGACCGGAAACCATCACTGCGCCACTCTGCTCGCTCACACAACGAAACTACCAATGGTGAATTTCATGTTGGAAACGATTGCAATTGTACTCATAGTGCTATGGTTACTGGGCCTGGTGTCCTCCTACACCATGGGCGGATTCATCCATGTTCTGCTGGTTGTAGCCGTTGTGATTTTCCTGGTAAGGGTATTGCGGGGCAGGCGCTTGTAGCCGCCCGCACTCTACTGGCGAAGAGCAAGAGCGGAAAAAAGGTTTGCTATAAAGGAGGCAATCATGGCTACCAATCAACTGGTGGGTATCGTGCTGGTGGTTCTCGGCCTGGTTCTGCTGTACTTCGGCTGGCAGGCATCACAATCGATGGCCGACCAGGTCACTGAATCATTCACTGGAAGGTTCACCGACGGCACCATGTGGTACATCATCGGTGGGGCAGTATCACTGGCTGCCGGAGCCTTTGTGGTATTACGCAAGTAACTCCAGCCTATCGCGAACTCGACCCGCTTTCCCACTAGCTTCCTGGAGGGGGGACTATTTCTTGATGCGTATTGAATATATATCACATGCTTGCCTGTCCATCCGGACCGCAGACAAACTTCTGGCTACCGATCCCTGGTTGCGGGACGCTTGCTACGCCCGACAATGGAATCTGTTCCCCAGGCCGGTGAATACATCACCGGTGGAGGAAGCCGATATCATACTTATTTCCCACGCTCATGCTGATCATCTTCACGAACCTACCCTGAGCAGTCTCTCTGCCGGTAAAACTGTCTACTTTCCCTATTACTGGTACGCTGGCAGCCCTGAGTGGCTCTCGCATATGGGGTTCACCAGGACGGTAGAGTCCGCCAGTGGCCAGACTTGCCAGCTTGGGAAAAACACCAAAGTCACCTATCTGGTGTGTGGACAGGATGCCATTATGGTTATCGAGGAGGGTGATGCTGTACTGGTCAACGTCAACGACGCCCTGCATTCGGCCTCGGACGCTACGATCGAGCTGTATTGCTCCCGTATCCGGAAGTTGTGGCCGAAGATCGACTATGTGTTCTGCGGTTTTGGCGGGGCGAGCTATTACCCGAACGTATTTCATTGTCCGGAAAAAGACGATCGCTCCATCGGAAGACTGCGGGAGGAATATTTCGTGGCAGCGTTTTGTAAAATCGTAGCGGCACTCGACCCTCGCATTGCCGTGCCCTTTGCGGCGGACTTTGTACTACTCAATCAGAAACAGCGTTGGATGAACGAAATTCGTTTTCCCCGCGAGAAGATACCCGATTATTTTGACACCCACTATCGTACAGCGGATATGCGCACCCGTGTGATCACCATGTATCCGGGCGACGTGCTTGAGAGGGGGGAACTGGAAGCCAACTCACCTTACCGGGAGAAAATGCGCGACGGAAACCTCGATCATCTGATTGACGAACAGTATCCCGAGGAGATTTCGGTTTTTTCCTCGGGTAAGCACATCGCTGGCAGCAAGGCAGATAAGGTTGTGGGTCTCCTTACACCACATATTAACCGACAGGCAGCCCTGAGATCACGGGAGAATGTCGAGGAACTGCATTTCGCCGTTCAGCTTATCGACGTTGAAGCTCCGAATTGGTACGAAGTACAGGTTCTCGATGGTGCTGCCAGCGTTAGTCGGGTCCAGGAGCCAGATACCGGCGTCCCGATCAGGATACGTACAAGTCACGATGCGCTGGTGAGCTCTGTCACGTCCGACTGGGGAGGTGATGACATCATTATCGGCTATGGCTGTGAAGTGCAAGCGGCGTCCTCTACCGAGATGACACGCGCTCGGCTCGCCTCCGAACTTCTGGTACGGCACCCGGACCCCCGGGTTTACGCCCGCAAGCATCCCTTTCGGATGCTGCGCTATGTGTTACAGACCTGGTTTTCCAGCCGTGCCAGAATCGCTGCAAAATTACAGCGAAAGCAGACTGATGACGATATGGTGAAAACGAATGTGTGGCTTACGGAAACCCCTGATGCCTTGCGATCACGCCTCGGTCTTACCGGCGAGCTGTAAAGGGCACGTCTATTAATACCAAACGGCCTCTGGCCTTCAGGGCTTGCCGGGATCCAGGCGGCTTGGCGAAGGCGGGCTGGTTGCCCGCAGAGGCAAGCCAACGCGGAGCCTGGCAAGCCCTGAAGGCCCCGAAGGGCGCGGCCTCGGCTCCACCTTCCTGCGAAACCGTGGGACCACTCAGGAGCGAAACTGCCCGTCGATTTTTTCCAGCCACGGGTTGAGAACATCGCCAATGCCATGCTGATGGGAAACCTGGATCACATCCACGTCATAGGTGGCATTGGCCTCAACCACCAATGGACCGTTCTCTGTTACGGCGATATCCCAACCCAGTGTTCTGAGGAAAGGCAGGCTGCGCTGCCCTCGATCCAGGAGATCGCGTATACTCTCCCACGAAGGAATTCGCGACCCGGGTATCCTGTTTCCCGTATCGGGATGAAACACCACGTCAACGATTTCTGGCCAGGTCTTGTTGATAGAACCGCGGCAAACACCAATTTCTCCGGTCGTCGGATCAATCGGAGCGGTGATATTGCCGGACGAACCGTGGGAAAAATTGTCGGTTATATTATCGCCCACGGGTATACGCAGGGTCGCAAACAGTAGTTCCGGCTTCCCGTCCACAATGCAGGTAACCGCCCGGATTGTGGCCAGAACGCCGGGGGCACTGATTTTATCCAGATCAGGGTGGGAATGGATTCTGGGTTGGACCATCCAGCCACGTTGCCCCTGGAACCGTTTCATGGCAAAGGCATAGAATTCATCAAGTCCGCCCTCGTAGCCACAGTACTGCCAGCCCCGGGCCGAGGGTTGTGCTGAGAACGCGTCCTTTCCCCACGAACCATCGATCAACTTTATAAACAAGGACTGCTGGCAGTGCCGCAATTGCATCTTCCACTCGTCCAGGGAAGAGATGATTATCCCACTTTGCTGTACCCCGGATGCATTGTTATCCACAGCGCAAAGTACGGGAATGGTATCGAGGCCGTTCTCAAGACAATGCTCGTAGAAAGCGAGCTTGTTATTGACAATTTCCCGATGACAGGCTTGATTGACGCGGCGGAGAACAACCCGGCAATTCTCATCAAGTAGATAATTTTTCCACGTTTCCTGCGGCTGATCCATCAATCCGAATAGCGAATGCAGCCGTGGACCAATACCGTAGCGGAATCTTGATAGCAGGACACTGCCAGCCGCCGCAGGATAACGCGTGATCCGCTTTCGTGAGGCGACATGCATCGCCTTGAAGTAATCCGTAGCGGTAGAAAGTGATGGCATGGATCAACCCTCTTTGGCAATTCTCTCCGGGACCAGTATCAAACAGAAAGTGCAGACGTGAAAACTTCGAGAAGATCCCTGTGAGAGCGATCAAAAATTATTGCGGATGTCGGGTCCGGTTCAACGTTCAGCTCAACGACAACAGGCCCTTTTTCCGTGATGGCTACATCCACTCCGGCAAAGCCGATATGGGGAAAAGCCATAACCGCCTGCTGAGCCAGACGCAGGGATTCATGCCAGAAAGGCAGAGTGACACCGCTGATCCGGACGCCGGAATCCCTGTGACACTGGTACGTATCATTGTAAATGTTCTTTACCATTCCATCGCCTACCACCCCCGAGTCCAGATCAAGCGTAAATATGTGTGCCCCCCTGCTGGTATTGTCGACCAGGCTGCCACGACCACCTACTCGCAGGAACGCACCCATGACGGCAGTTTCTCCCTCTATGCAGCACGCCCATATCCTGACGGTATTGACGCTTGAGGGGTTCATCTTCGAGAGTTCCTGATGTTGCTTAATGTATTCCTCAATAATGAAGTCTCCGCCCTGTTCTATCGCCAGTACATCAGAAAGAAATTCAGGTACCGACATTACCTCACCCGAATCCGCCAGACGCAGCTTCAGTTCAGCCTCCCTTACCGCTTCCACCGCCTGGAAGCCCTGGCCACCATATCCTTCGACCAGTTTGAAACAGATCTTGCTACTATCCGGATTCTTCGCCAAAAGGTCTTGCAGTTCACCAGGGCTGGTAAGGCAGTCACCTGACAAGGACCGACCACGCTGATGGTGAAGATTTCCGATAAACCGTGGAGTAGGTATACCCACCAGTTGCAGAATCGCTTTCTCGCACACCTTGTGCTGGGACAGCTTATGATAGGGCGGAAAGTTTATCGCACTGACAACACGCCGGAACTTCCTGTATGGCCAGAAGCCGGTCTTGAAAGCCCAGGGCAGCGTCTTACGCCAGTAGCGGGCTGTATGGTAGTGTCCTGGCCCCAGGCCGTAGAACAATTTCAGAACCGCCATTTCGAGTACCTGCCGTGAGACCGACAGATGACCTTCTTGTGCTCGCCGCACTGTCTGCCGTACTACACCACGCAGGGTTGAAACAGGACGTTCAGGCGTGAAGGTTGATAATGCAGCTCTGGTCATTGATTTCATCCTGCCCCTTTACTGACCCCGCGAGCGACTCGCAACAGTTCCATAAAGCCGCTCATTTCTGCTTCAAACTCCAGTTCGGACACATCCTGACCATCCATAATCCGCGGCATGGCATACCGTGGCGTTCGCTTACTCACCAGGCCTGTATTCGTTGTTGTCGCGGACGCCATATGACACTTGTCCAGCACCGGCCACAGGTCAAGTGAATAGCGGCCGCTCGGATAACAGAAATGTTCTGGTGCTTTCCCCGTCAGCTCGCGGATCCATTCACTGTTTGTGGAGATTTCCTCCGCCAGGCTGTCCTGCCCCCGGTGCGTGACACCATGGTGATGAGTGTGCGCTTCAAAGGTAATACCTCTGGTGGCGGCATCCCTCACTTCCACAGAGTTCATGAGATGGAACCAGCGTCCGGCCGCAAATTCCTCATGGTCGATACCTGTTTCCTCACATACTGCCTTCAGGAACCGCTGTCTTGCCCGGTCATCATCAAGAGAGGCGCAGATATCCTGAGCTGACTTTAATGCCACGTGTCTTGCCGCATCGGTGTCAATCCGCACATGGCCAAAGTCGTACTCTGGCAGATGCAGAGTCGAACCTTTGTCGGTATCTACAGTGCGGAAGCAATAACTCAACGCGACATCGATTACCGGGACCTGCTTCAGACAATAGTAGGTTGTGAGGTAGACGGTTGCCTGGTAGTTGTGCCTCTCCAACGCCGGAAGCATCGCCGCCCATGTGCTGTACCAGCCATCATCGATGGTGATGACCGTAGCGCACCGGCGCCGCTTATTACTCGATAAATCCGCCAACGGTACAACGGGGTACCTCCACTTATCCAGCAGCGCCATGCGTGCTGCAAATTTATCCGCACTCATATACAGGAAATTACCAAAATGGCTTCTGCCGAGCCAGATGCCGTGATAGGCGAGAATCCTGGTTTTTCTGGCAGTGAGGATTCTGGCCAGCGCAAATAGCCCGCTGTATTTCGCAAGCAAGAGAACACTGCACTTCAGGCTGATCGGCGCCTTCGGCTTGTTGTTCACCGTAGCGCCCGGGCTGACTGTGGACCCGTTCATAACACTGCCTTCAGCCACTGACAATGTGCTTCAATACGCCTGGCAACAAACGCTTCCGGAAGTCTATCCATGACGTTATCTTCCTGAGAAAAGGCATTGGCATGCTGTCGGGTGATCGTTGCCGGGTCAATACCCAGGAAGGCACCGATTCTTTCGGCCGATGTATCAAGCTCCTCGGTTCTCACAAGCAGCCTCCTGTCCTCAGGCAGGTGTCTGAAAAGCAACTGATACTGCTCTGCGTACTGGGCAAGATAGGCATCGATCGAGTACAGACCCGACTCTTCGAGTAGCTTCTCTTCACGGTGGTACCCCCGGTGCCAACGGCTCCAGATCAGATCACGATACTTCTGCCACTCGGGCGGGGCCTTGTAGTAGTGAAAATTGAGCCGGGACTTCAGCCAGCGCAAGGGGTCGCGGATGGTGATCACGAAACGCGCTTCCGGGAACGCCTCCGGCAGCCACGGCGCCATATAGCCAAGCGGATGGGATGCCTCCACTTCAAGATTGAGCCGACGGTCCCTGGCTTGCAACCAGGCCGCAATATCCAGTCCGGGCGCAACCTTCTGTTCACTACGTTGCTCCCCAGCCCTGCCGGGGGAGGGACATGAATCAAGAATTTTCGCTACGGCTTCCGTGAGCGCCACTGTCTCCGGCTCGTGGGCGGAACGATAGTCAGTTACGAACATCGATGCGAACGAGGTCGTCCCTGTTTTGGCTGCCCCCAGGCAAAAGCAATGGATTCTGCGCCTCGGGTGCATTTTTCTGATCAGTTTTTCTGTCGTGTCGAAAATCATATCAGGCTCTGCCGCGCTCCTTCAGATAGTCCTGCAACTCTTGTACCCGTCGATCCATTTCTTCCCTATGGGCTTCCAGTAAACTGTCTTCACTCAGCCGCCCCATGTACCGTGATTTCACCACTGACGCCATTTGACGCTTTCTCATCATCTGCTTGATTGCGTTCAGCCATTTTTTCCATGGCCTGTTGCCTGCATCGGGAAAGATCGGTGTGAACCGGACCGGCGCATAGCTCAGACCCAGTGTGCCGCACCAATCCTGCCACTTGAAGTTGTTGGTTTCCGCAACGCTGCTCACAGCGATCCACGGGACCCGAAACGTATCCGCCACAATGGCGCCGTGCATGGCTTCCGCGATAACCAGTCTGCTACCAGAGATTTCCCTGATCACCATTTCGATATCCGTCTCCCGGGGGTCGATATAGTGAATGCCCAGTTCATCACAGGCTTTACGCCAGTAATTTCCACTCACCGAACTGTGATGGGGCATGAACGAAATGTCATGCTGCTTGTCACTTTCCATAACGAGTGGAAAAAACCGGCGAAGGAGAATGGCGGGATCCGTCAACGCCTTGTCTGGCCCCAGACCAAGGACCTTTGCCGTTCTACTCCCTCTGACGAAAAAGACTCTGGCGTTATCCAGTTTTTGCAGCTTGTCGCCATAACCAAAGCCACTGCCGAAAATGATCTTTTCCGGTTGTAACGGGATCCGGTCATCGAGGATGGTTCCGATACCATAGAAAAGCAGGTCCTCTGTGGCGTATTCAGCACGGGTCTCCTTGCCGTGATGGCCAAAACCGGTTATGGCATCCCCGAACACTTTCGGCCACAGCCAGCGATTCAGTTCGTCGCCGAAATTACCCCGGGGGTCCTGATAATAGATCACTTTCATACCGGGGTTTGTTCCTGCTCTTGAGCGTTCTGTCGCCAACCAGATGGATCTTTCGACGGTACACTTTCAGGGAACGCACCATGGATCCATTCGCTGGCAGCATCGAACATGCGATCCTGGGCCTGCGTACTCGAAAACACCTGGTCCCCACCCTGGATATCGATGCGGTCGTGAGTGGATTTCCCGTAGGCCGAGCGCCACCCCGGGCTGGAGTCCATCAACGCATCGAATTCATCACTGAGCAGGAATCGGTCCCCCATCAGGAACAACACCTTGCCGTCGAAGTTTTGCAGTCCGGTCAACAGATCGTTGATAAAGTTATCGTCGCCCGTACCTGTCTGCCGGCCTGGCTCCCTGTCGCGGGGAATCTTGTGGATTTTCCCCCATGACTTCCGTAACGCAGCCGCCGCATAGTCGACAGGGTTGTACTCCATTCTCACGGCCTTTTTCCAGAACGAGGCGTGCCCCAGTCGGGACAGGTAGTGTTTTCTTGCCACTTTCCTGGATGTAACGGGGGAGCTGGCAAACGGATTACCGGCGATCACGCTGATTACCTCCGGAAGTTTGTGTGCATTGATCAATGCGGAGGTAGCCGAATCGCAGCCTCCCCACAGAATGACTCCCCGTACATGGGGTGCCCGAATCCTGAACTCACGGATGGCCGCCGCGATATCATCACACATCGCGCTGAATCGTCGGAAGGAGCCTTCGCTGTCTCCTGTTCCTCTATGATCAAAGCGCATCACCGGTATGCCTTCGGAAGAAAGCCGTCGGCCCAGATTGACCAACTGTCGACCCACTCCCCCCCGGTACTGCGGACCGCCCGCCACAAGAGTCAACACGCCGATATCACAGCGCTGATCCCCTGCATGGAGAAAACCGATCAGTTCATCTTCGTGGCACTTGAAGGCAAAGGCTACCTCCCCCTGTCCGGATATTGTGTCAGTCACAGTTTCAGCCCCCGGGTCTTGGTCAGGAGATCATCGCAGGCGCCCCGCTTGTTGAGCTGCCAGAGTGGATCGCCGGTGAAGGTACCGAACACGACCCGGCATCCCGCTTCCTGCAACTCCCCGATGATGCGGTTGGCTTTGGCACCTGGGTCCCCCCCCTCATCGGCCGTATGCTCAAGCCAGACAATCTCCGGTTTCTCATCAGCCAGGTTGCCTTGTAGCATCGAGGCCACTTCAAGCTGATCGATAGCGTTCATTAATTCACCGCCAAGTCTATAACCAGCTACCTCGAAGGAGTTTCCCTGCGCAAGCTGGTGCTTCATCTCCGCCGTACTTTCCGGTTCTTCACCTTTTTGCATCAATGAAATCGAGCGCTGCCTCAGCATCCGGGTGACAAAGGAACTGCCTGAGGTAACTGGCTGCCACAGCAACAGCTTGCTGCAGACACCGGGATTGAAGGAGAAATAATCCAGGGCCAGCAACGCTCCCAGCCGACATCCCCACAAATAAACGGGCTTCTGTGTGCGTTGCAGCACCCGCTCCAGCATGTCTTCAATGTTCTGTCGCCAGATCGACAGATTGGCATCGCCAAGGTCGCCCCGGCTTTCACCGGTTCCGTAAAAGTCCAGTATGGAACAGGACAAGCCCTCCCGGGCAAACTGGCGTGCCTGTTCGGCGACCAGTGACCGTAGCCGGTTCATCTCCTCGCCAAAAGGCGGCAGGTACACGACATGCGCCCGTGGCGGACCAACCGGCCGGAACTGCAGGAAAAATGCCGGATAGTCTTTGCCGACGAAACCCGCGACGGTCTCAGTACCGCTGCCGATAGTGCTTTTATTTGCAATGGTCGAATCTGTCATGCGGGACTCATCTTGGTTTCAACAAAATCCGTAAGAGAGCCCACCGTCTCGAAAATTTCTCCGGTGATCTCATCATCATCAATCCCACAATCCACCGCTTCTTCGATTTCGACCATCAATGTAGCAATGGTCAGGGAATTGAATTCCGGGAAACCTCCCAGTAACGGCGTTTCTCTCGTCAGTGGCTCCGATTCGCTCAACTGCAGGCAGTCACGCAGGAGTTTGCGAGTCAGTTCCAGTGCACTCACAGGCAGCCTCCGTATCCAGTAATCATCATGTTATTCCCAGTGTCCGGCTTCTTGCAGCTTACGCCTCAGACCGGGCAACTCGATGCCGTGACTGTACGCCGCCTGCGCGTAGCGGTATGACTCCGCGTAGTTGCCGCTGTCAAAGTAGACGAGCCCCATATTGTAAAGAAGGTTGGCATCATTCGGCGCCAACTCTTCTGCCGCCTGATACTTTTCCAGTGATTTGTCCAACTGCCCCAGCCTGTGCAGGTAAAGCCCGTACAGCATATGAGGCACTGGGTCGTTCAGGCGAAAATGGATGGCCCGTTGCAGAAAGCATTCCGCCACGTACCTGTCGTGCGAACCATAGCCTGACTCCCCCAGGGAAAATCGTACCGCCGAGTACAATGCCCGATGATGGTTCGGAAATCGGACGAGGGTGTAGCTCGCATCACTCATCGGATGTTGCGCCGTTTCACCTCTCCTCAGTTGCTCTACCTGAGGGGTAAAATGCCTGTTTTCCACCACAGGCAGTCGCTCCTTGTCGGTTCGATAGTCGTAGGGCCCGAAATTTCCCGGACTCCCTCCCGAACATGCCACACCATTGAGCGACGTCCCCACCCAGGGAGCTTGCTGCGCTGCTGCGCTTCCAGCTGCAATACTCAGCAGCACAATCAAGGTAGTCATACACCTGGTTTTCATAGCATATCTGCTCATGTTTTCTGCTCCACATGAAATCCCGGTTCATTAGCGGTCAACCACAGTTCCAGACACGTCAGTACCCAGATCAGCTCGCCGAAGTACGCGGCATGAGCGTTCCGGTGGCTGTCGATGGCCTGATCCAGAAAGTCCGGCAGGAACAATCCCCGCGCTTTCAGCCTGAGTATATTGTCGTAGGCAAGCTCCTGCAGCGGCTTGTGGGTTTTCATCCACACACCGAAAGGCAACCCGAAACCATGTTTGCTCTTGTTGATCGTTTTATCCGGTAGCCAGCCGGTGAGTCCCTGTCTGTAAAAATGCCTCAGTTTGCGACCGCCTGCACCATTACCCGGCAACTTCCAGGCAGACGGAACACGATTCGAGAACTCAACCAGATCATCGTCCAGCATCGGGTAACGGACCGCCACCCCCGCCAGCGCACAGGCCTGGTTGACCTTCAGCAAGTCGTTATCAGCCAGGGTAATCTGCCAGTCCAGAAACAGCATCCGATTCAGCGCGGACGCCTCCCCGGGACAATGGTAGATGTCGTCAAGCAGTTTCAGAGGGCGGTCCGTATCCACCCATTCGAGAAACTCCCGACAGAACACATCGTGCGGACTGTTCTGTTCCAGAAAACCGTAATACTGGAGCCGTTCCGGCAGCGGAGTATTGGCCTGCCGGATATAACTGCGTCCCTTGGAGACCAGGGACAGTCTCGCGGGCAGGCTTTTCAGTAGCGGTTCGATAATGCCCGCACGCACCCACCCGGGTGCTCGCCGATAGTTCTCAAAGATTCTCTGACGCGCATACCGCTCATTGCCGGCGAACAGTTCATCACCGCCATCTCCGGCAAGCAATACGTCGATCCCGTCTTCGGCGGCCATACGGGCACAAAAATAAGCGGGCAGCACGGAGGAATTCCCGAAGGGTTCGTCAAAGGTCGCAGCGATTTTCGGCAGCGCCTGCACCACTTCATCCGGAGTGACATAGTGTTCGTGGAGCTGGATGCCAAAATGTCGCGCCGCAAGACGGGCATAGGGCACTTCATCATAACCCTCGGCATCAAAGCCTATACAATAGGCGTCGCCGCCGCCCTGGACTTCACTGAGCATTCCTGCCACTGTCGAACTGTCCAGGCCGCCGCTCAGAAAAGCACCCACCTTGCTGCCACCGCTCGCACCCGGGAGGGTGCACCGCTGCACAGCCGCTCTCAGGCGCACTCGCAGTTCTTCATGCGCAGCAGTCATCGGCCCGGTATTGCGCTCACTGAATACAGGTGTCCAGTAACGGGAAAGCTCGTGGCCCTCCGGGGTCACTTCCAGCACATGCGCAGACTCGAGCTTGTGGAACCCGGTCACAATGGCATCTGGTGAAGGCACCATGTGAAAATACAGATAGTGATACAAGGCCTGTGCATCAAGCCCTGCATCCCCGGAAAACTGCCGAAGACTGCCAAGGCTGCTGCCGATCAACACGGTCTTCCCGTCAATCCGGTAATACACCGGTTGCCGCCCCATCCGGTCAGTTGCCAACACGATGCGGCCCTGGCGCGGATCAACAATGACAACGCCCCAACTGCCCTGCAATTTCCCCAGACAGTCTTTGCCCTCTGTCGCGTACAGATCGAGCAGGGCATCGGCGTCAATACGGCTAACGTTGTTTGTCAGGCGATCCGTCACAATACCGGGCTCCCCGATTATGGCGGCCGCAAGCCCATCCTTCCTCCGGGTGGCATTCTGCGCAATGATGAAGGGAGTGTTTTCTTCGGCAGAACGGACTGCGGCTTCAATCGGGCTGAGGAGCAACTTCTCGCTGGGATCGGCAGTCAATCGCAGACGGGCCACCAGGCATTCGGAAAAGCGGCGGGCACCACTAGCCTCACTGCACTCACGATGCAGTCGAGTTGCTTGGCTTGACATGCCGTGGAACTGTACTGCAGGGGCCATCGGGTTAACACTCTATGGAAAGAAACCAACCCGGTCAGCTTAGGGAACGCGCCCCTGTAATTCGGTACGGTAGCACACACAAAACGCGATTCGTGGTCAGTACTCTCTGCGGCAACTCTATTCTACGCAGCGAACAGAGTGAAAATCTCCAGCAGGATCGCCTGCTCGGCTGCAGGCAGAAACTTCCGGTAGAGACCGCGACCCGGGGGAGTCATTCTTTTGCAGAGTGCATTGCCCGCATTGCCAGGTAAAGACTGTACAACCACCATTTCACGGACCAGCGGCAGGCGAGCGCGATCCGAGCATAGCGGGCGGCAATGACGAACTCTCCCTCTGCCACGAAATGCTCGGCAAGTCTCTTGTACAACATCGATAGCGTGTGCAGACAGGTAGTCCTGATGGGTTCCGCCGGTGTTCTTGCCAGGTTTTTCTGGTAAACGGTGATCTGTGACAGGCACTTCTGCAAGTCATCGACGGCGGTTGAAACACTGGTCCTGGCTACCTTGTCGGGAATATTGTGGCGCGCCACGACGGCCGGATCATAGACGAGCTCCTGTGCCGCATCCAGCGTTCGCAGATACAGATCGACCTCACATTCGTAGCGGATGCCCTCGTCCATGCCGCCGATTTCCAGGTACAGTTCGCGGCGGATGATGGTGCAGTTGAGATGAGGGAAACCGTTACTACTGAGCAGAAATGCCGGCGTGACCGGGTATGTGCCATGCATACCCGCGCCTGATGGCGGGAGCTTTGCGGCCAGCCCTTCCAGCCACAGACGCTTGTCCACCGGCGTGCCATCCGCCGTGTAGGCACGCTGATTGCTGTAATACACATCGACCGTCTTGCCAGCGGCGTCTAACACGTCCCGGGCCCGGGCCAGATGCTCCACATCCTCCCAACTGTCATCATCATCCAGAATACACAGGTATCGGCCCCGCGCTGCCTGGGCACCGGTATTGATGGAATAGCTGGGGCCATGGCCGTTGGGCCTCTGCGGCTGATAATGCCAGCTTACCCGGGAATCACTGTCCTCTTCCATGGCCCGGTAGCGAGGCAGAAACTCGTCGGACGAACCGTCATTGACCACGAGTACCTCGATATTCGGGCACGACTGCCGTAGTACCGAACCCAGTGCCCGGCGGAACAGCTCGGGACGGTTGCGGGTCGGGATGATCACGGAAAAAAACGGCTGAGCTGATGTATCTCTTTCTTCCATATTCCCATCCTGTCTGTTCGCTTCACTTTCTGGCGTGTTCGGGTTGTATGAACTCACTCAGACGCGTTACCGCCTGGTAGATCCGTACGAAGCATGCCCGGTAGGCTTCTTCGCTCCGGTTGTACGGGTCGGGGATCTCCGGCTCGCCCTGCCCCCCCTCTCTGCACCCCGGTCCCAGCAGGAAGATTCTTTCCGCCGCCGAGGGGTCGACTGAAAGCAGGACGTCATGGTGTTTCTTTTCCATCACGAAAATAATGTCGCTGTCATCCAGCAGTTGATCCGTAATACGGGTGGAACGGCTCCGGGACAGATCAAAGCCCTTTTCGGCGGCGATCGACTGCATCCTGTTATCAGCGGGACGCGCTTCTTCCTGGTGGAACCCCGCCGACCAGACATGCTTGTCGCAATCGGCCGGGAGCAGATTCTCCATGAGGACTCCTGCGGCAGCGCTGCGGTTGATGTTGCCATAACACAGAAACAGCACCGTGCGCGCTTCACGCATTGCCTTCCTCACCGTCCCGTTGCGCCACAACAGCCGGTGATGCCGGGCAAAACGTTTTTCGGCGACCAGGCCCGACAGACGACCCTGATAGTGGGCGAACAATCGCTTCATTTCCACCAGCCCGGGCAGCGGATCCCTGAAACTCTGGGTATCGAAGTGATGCCCGGGAGATAACACCCGCACAAGATCACGCACCACAGCCCTGCCAGAAGGTATCCGGGCCAGATCGCTACCCTGTTTTTTCGCCTCGCCCCGGCTGCGCAACACCATTTCATGCCACTGCAGATCCCGGGGCAGATTCCTGCAGTACACCCCGCTGCGATAGGCCGGATATTCTCCCAGCGCGCCGGTAAGGGACAGCTCCGCCAGCATGGCGGGGAAGTCCGCACCGGCGGCCACCGCCAGCGGCAGAGAGCCCCAGAGACGACCATTGATTTCCATCAGGCAATAGCGCCCGCTCCCGGCGTCCCATTTGAACTCCACCATCGCGACACCGGTCCAGCGCAAGGCCCGCATCAGCTTCTCTGCTGCTTCCAGCAGCACCGGCTCGACCGGGGCACTGACTCGAAAGCTGCTACCGCCGCCGGTGAGGGGAACTTCATGCAGTCGCACATGCTGGAACGGATAGAGAATTTCACCGTCCCGGGCAATCAGTTCAATGCCCGCTCCCTGCCCCCGGAAGTAACTCTGCAGTATCACCGGCGAATGTCGCAGGCACTGCTCACACTGTCTGCGGAGCCCGCTCTCACTGTATGCATAACTGACGTTACGCTTGCTGTAACCGGACTGGCTTCCCGCCACCGAATGACTGGGTTTGATGACCACCGGGTAGACGATTTTCCTGATATGTTCAGCGAGCTGGTCGATAGCCGTCAGATGGATACTGCGGGGAACCGAGATCCCGAGACTTTCCGCCAGTCTGAAGGTTTCTGCCTTGTTGAGCACACGTTCCAGACTGTCCGCGTCCGCCATCGCAATCCGGGTGTTCGCGAAGCGGTGACGCTGACCCGACAGGGGTACCAGGGTACGCTCGCTCACGGGGATGACCAGATCATAGCGCCTCGTGGCCAGGTGTTCCTCCATCCAGGTCAGGAAACGCGCCTCACCCCGCAGCGGATGAGGGTATCGCCAGCAGTGCCCCACTGCTCTTGAAAAGGAGGCGATCGGGGCCTCTCCGGCACTGGCGACGTCGACAAGGTAATGCCGCCTCACCAGGGAACGCACGACAGTCAGGGCAGGTACGAGATCTGCGTCCAGCACCAGAATACGGATGGGCCTGGCTGTGGTCGTCACGTTCAATGGGCTGCCTGCTGTTCCGGAATCGGGCGGATACTATACCTGAAAAAGTCCTCCTTCGATGGACACGCTCCCCATGAGGCCGAATCAAGCGACTCCGCATGGAATTGCGCTCCGAGCCGGGAGTGAAGTACAGCGTCGGGACATCTTCACCCAGTGTGCAGGGTTTCAACTGATCGTCTATGCGGTACCGCACATAGGCAAAATATTTTTTATTTTGGCATTGCAATCCATAACGTGATTAAAAGCGTACCATCGAGCCATCAATTTCGAAACGATCCAGAGGAAAAGCTGATGAAATCCGTTCGGAAACCCTCGCGGCTCAAGACCCACGCCCAATTGCGAGCCCGTGCCGAAGCGCTGCTTCGCGATGGCAGTGCCGGTACCAGTAAAGGTGGGACTCTGGGCATCGATGCGCTGGAGCTGCTATACCGCCGGGCAAGTGAACCGGAATTTGCGGCCGATGCGCTGAAACTTCTTCATGAACTGCAAACCCACCAGGTGGAACTTGACCTTCTGATTGAGCAACTGCAGAGCAATGAAGACGAATTGACGCACGAGCTGGCCTATTACAGAGCGCTTTATGAGCTGGCGCCGGTGGCCTACCTGGTGATTACCCGGGATGGCCGGGTGGTCGAGAGTAACGCCGCTGCAAGTGCCCTGTTGGGCTTTGCATCAGCGCATTCCGGAGAGCTGTCGGAAGACGAGGAAGAAGAACAGAGAGTGACCCGCTACCTGTCACCATCGAGTCAGGCAGCCGTGACGACCATGATACAGGGGCTTGACGTTCCAGGCTCGGCAGCAAGCTGCCTGGCGCAACTGGCAGATAGCCCTGATTCTCAGTTGGCAATCAAAGCCAGTCTCAGCTCGTCCGGAGACAGTATCCTGATGGCGGTCTGGCAAGGCCCGGACTAGGGAGCCTCTGAAAAAGTATGGCACGCCTTTGCGGTGACAGTGACACGCTCATGGCGAATTGGGGCCAAGCAAGCGTTCCGATTCCTTTTTAACCACGGCATAGCATTCACAGGTCAACTGTTCGAGTTCCTGACGGTCCAGTACCTGGATGCGGCCACGGCGGTATGTGATGATACCGAGTTTTTGGAGATGTCCGGCCGCTTCCGTTACCCCTTCCCGCCGTACTCCGAGCATATTGGCGATGAGCTCCTGGGTCATGTTCACCTCATCGCCCGCCAAGCGATCCAGGGAAAGCAGCAGCCAGCGACACAACTGCTGGTTGATGGAGTGGTGGCGATTGCATACCGCAGTCTGTGCCATCTGCGTAATCAGTGACTGGGTGTAGCGCAGTACAATCGACATCAAATCACCATGACGATGGAACTCTTCAACGAACAGTCGGCCCGGCAGCCGGAACCCTTTGCCCGCACTCTGGACAACGGCGCGACTGGAGGTACTCTCGCCACCCATGAACAGCGAAATACCCACCACCCCCTCATTGCCCACAACCGAAATCTCCGCCGATGCGCCACTCTCCATCACATAGAGCAGTGACACAATACTGTCAGAAGGGAAGTAGACATGACGCATTGTCTCGCCGGATTCATAGAGGACGTGGCCCAGGGGCAAGGATATTTCTTCAAGATGGGGGAGAAGCCGCTCCCTGACCTCGGCTGGCATAGACGCAAGGATACGATTCTTCTCTGGCAGGTTACTCTGGATCCGGTTTTGGCTTTCTTGGTTCTTGGTCTGCAAGCCTGTCTGCAAGCCTGTCTGCAAGCCTGTCTGCAAGTTTGTAGGCATAATGTCGACTCTCTTTTTACCGTTGTTTCGCCAGTATACACTCTTGTGAGAGGGTAACCGACAAATTCCGGAGCGCGTCAACACCAATATCGCCCGTAAGACGAATTGATGACTCCCTGTTCTGGCCAAAGAGCCGCTCAACCACTGCGTTTCCCGGCAGGCGCCAGTGCCACCCGAGCGTGATATAGGGCAGAGACTTTCGCCCCTGCCGTCCTTTTACTCCGTTTCACTACCCTGTGGGATAGCTGGAATTCAATCTTCCATTTCTTCATATTCCGGCGCTGATCGAAGGCCTTCGCGGGTTACGTCAATCCGCAGTTCGATCTCATCAGAATGATTTGACAAGGTAACATCATCCCAGCCAATGGCTACGGATTTCTCACCCATGCCCAGGAATCCACCGACGCCCACGATGATAGCGACGATCTGACCGTTTTCGTCTATGATCAGATCATCCACCGGACCTACATCCTCATCACCGTTAGTACTGACTTCGGCACCGATCAGGTCGTCAGCCTGTATGCCATTGGCAGGCGCAGAAGCCATGAAACCGCGGTTCTCCTTGCGAGACTGATCGCGCATGTTCCGTTGATTCCCCACCGCCTGCGAATCAGACTGACCGGCCCGCTGTGTGCTTTCGTCTTGTCGTGTGGTCAAGGGAGTGGATCGCGTGGTGCTCTGATCACTTTGCGTACGACGTTGGTCGTGATCGAGATCCTGATCGGTAACCAGTGAGGCATTTCGATCACGCTGCGTACGCTGCTGCTCGGCACGACGAGCATCACGGTCAGATGATTGCTGTGCACGATCAGTATCGCGGTCAGATGGTTGCTGAGCAAGTACAGCAGTCGAACTCAGCGTTACAGCCGGTATGACTAATGCATAAAAGGCCAGTGGTAGTAATTTGTTCATAGGAAACTCCTTGGAATATAACGTATCAGCCGGGCAAGTAGTCGCCCTGCTTCATTGCGCCATAGCGCACCTGCCTGCCCGGCGTTATTACCGAACAGGTGTCTGAATCGCCACAGAACATGGAATTCAGCATGTAGCCATACACTAGTGATTTTTTTTATACCGGTCGGTTCGGTTTCCAACCAAGAACTTTTCTTTCCCGGTTAACCAGCCCCCGAAAGAAAGATTTCTATTGCGGAGTCTGGCCACCCATGCCAGCGGTACCGCACAGACAAGGCAGAGCCCGGAACGCAAACTGGTCATTGACTCTGTATTTTACCTTGAGGGATTCCCCATGGCCGTTACTGCAACCGATCCGATCAAGCTTCTCTTTGCCATCCTCTTGCCGCCGCTAGGTGTTTTCCTGGAGGTCGGCCTGAAAGGTCACTTCTGGCTGAATATCCTGTTGACGTTGCTGGGGTTCATTCCCGGAATTATTCATGCCCTGTACGTTATTCTGAAGCACTAACGCGATGGCCGGGCACATACTGGATCAAAAAGATGCTTTTTAACGGATGGGAGAATCTGCTCCGAGTCCTTGCCGTGGGCGGGCTGGCCTATATTGCGATTGTAATATTTTTGCGACTTTCGGGTAAGCGAACGCTCTCCAAAATGAATGCCTACGACCTGATCGTGACTGTCGCACTAGGCTCTACGCTCGCGACCGTACTGCTCTCAAGGGACGTCACGCTGGCCGAGGGGATGACGGCCTTTGCGCTGCTCATCGGCCTGCAGTTCGTCGTCACCTGGTCCAGTGTTCGTGCGCGGTGGGTGCGAAAGTTGGCAACGGGGAAGCCCGTGCTGCTGCTTTACTCCGGGAAATTTCTGCCAGCAGCCCTGCTGCAAGCCCGGGTAACGGAGGACGAAGTCCGGGCGGCGGTTCGCTCGGCCGCGATCAACTCACTGGACAAGGTACATGCGGTCGTGCTGGAGACGGACGGCTCCTTCAGCGTTGTGCGCCCGGGCGGGGGCGAACATGATTCCAGCCTGATCGGCGTCGACGGCCTGGAAGAATACAGCGAGTCCTCCGAATAGTCATCCCCGGCGGTATGTGTGCAACTGCACCGACTCTGTCGGCCGGCGGATCCTACCATTCGAACTACAGAACGTACGATACAGTGCAGTTCTCTCAACGGACCCTGATCAATCAACGTGCCTCTTGGCACGCGCCGAGCCACTATCCTGGAGGCAGCCATGAAAAAGCAACCCTATATCAAAAAACAGCTTCACGAGCTGCTGTATCAAGCGCTAGAGACAGAACGCGGAGGTGTAAAGATTTACGAAACCGCGCTTTCCTGTGCGCAAAACAAGGATCTCAAAGGGGAGTGGGAGGAGTACCTCGAGCAAACGCGTAACCACGAGCAGATACTGCTGAAGGTATTCGAAGAACTGGAGCTGGATCCGGATACAGTATCCCCCGGCCGGGAGGTCGTGGCCCACATCGGCGATTCACTGGTGACCGCGATGGAAATGGCGAAGGCAAGGGGCAGCGCGGCGGCAGCGCAACTGGTGGCCGGCGAGTGTGTGGTGCTGGCCGAGACCAAGGACCACCAGAACTGGGAGCTGATCGGGCATCTGGCCGAGCATGGCCAGGGCGAAGACACCGCCGCACTGATGACCGCGTTCGAATCCGTCGGACAGGAAGAGGACCATCATCTCTACCACACCAGGGGTTTTCTCCGCGAATTGTGGATCGAATCGCTCGGGTTGCATGCAGTTTTGCCGCCTCCGGAGGAAGTAAAAAAGGTCGAAACTGCGATCGGCGCCGCGAGGGCGTCGAACCTGCGCGATGACATGGCGAAAGCGAGGCATTGTTGAAAGCCAGGGGAATACAGATGAATGAGCGGCTATCCGGGTTTATTCGGGCTGAGTTAGAACCGATTCTTCAGGACTGGGAAGAATTTGCCAAAACCCTTTTCAATACCACGCATATGAGTAAAAGCGGACTTCGCGATCACGCCAGCGATATGCTTCTGGTCATTGCCGACGATCTCGATTCCCGACAGAACAAAAAGCAACAGGCTGCCAAATCGAAAGGCTGCGGGCCAGACGATGGAGAGACGTCCTGGGCGGAAGTACACGGTGTCGATCGACAGACCAGCGGTTTCAGTGTCATGGAGACAGTTTCCGAATTCCGGGCCCTGCGGGCAAGCGTGGTATCGCACTGGACTAAAGCGCATCCTGCGATTACCGAACAACATCTTGAGGACCTTACCCGATTTCATGAAGCCATTGACCAGGCGGTCGCGGAATCTCTGGAGCACTACGCAACCGCCAAGGAGATGGAGACGCGACTGTTCGGTGCGGTACTGATCGCCTCGCCTGATCCGATCTATGTGCTGGATCTCCAGGGCCGATTCATCTACGCGAATGAGGCCACTGCCAACCTTTTTGCTCTCCATTCCAGAGAAATTATTGGAAAATCCGTATTTGACCCGGAGTTCTCCTTTACTTCTGACCTGCGGCGTAACCTGGAAAAGGTAGTGTCCGAGCAGTCCGATTACCGGGGCCACTTCACCCACACCTTTGCCTCCGGCCAGGGAGAAAGGTTCGAATATCTACTGGCACCTGTTCTTGATGAGGATCGAGAAACCGAAGCCACGGTATGCATGTTCCGTGATGTTACCGAACGGGCACTCGCCGAAGAAAAAATATGGTACAACGCCCACCATGATCTTCTGACCGGGCTGCCGAATCGGCGTCTTTTCCTGGACCGCCTTGATCAGGAGGTCAAACACGCAAAGCGCAGCACCCTTCCGCTTTGCGTGCTGTTCATGGATGTTGATGGCTTCAAGGAAGTTAACGATACCTTCGGCCACGAGGCGGGCGACCGTTTATTGGCTGAAGCTGCGCAACGCCTCACTGATTGCGTACGAGAGCACGATACAGTGGCCCGTCTGGGCGGCGATGAATTTACCGTAATTCTTACCGACACAAAGCAACGCAATAATGTTGAGCTTGTGGCCAGAAATATTATTGCTGCACTCGCGGTGCCTTTTCACATAGCGCATAAGCCAGTACAGATCTCCGTGAGCATTGGGGCGGCCCGCTACCCATACGACGCCTCTTCTCCAGTCACTTTGCTACAGGCTGCGGATCAAGCCATGTATAAAGCCAAGAAATCCGGAGAGAATCGCATGATATTTTTCGACCGCGACGAGTAAGGGAGTTTCCATGGGCAAACCCGGAATTCGCACTCTGCTGGACTCCGCCGTCAACAGTCTGGTTCCGTGGATGACAGCAGCACTCGCATCCGCGTTTGCCACGTCGCTGATCCAGTCACAGATGAATCTGGGGAACCTGGTCTCGATGGGCGCCCCCTTGACGTTTTCGGCCTGGTGGAGAACCAACCTGCATGACCTGATGACGTTCATGCCGTTCTTTGCGGTCATATCCGGAAGCGCTTTTCTTGGCGCCTTTGCGGTCGCGTCATGGCCCACCCATCGTTGGCCAAAACATCGGTGCCTCTTGTACAGCGTCGCCGGATTCGCAGGCATTTTCGCCGCACTGCTGTTGACAAATCGCCTCTTTCCGCTCGCCACATTGATCGCCGCCACACGACATTTGACGGGCAACCTTCTGGTGCTAACGACCGGCGCGCTGGGTGGATGGATCTTCTGCAAGATGCGCCCCGGCAACCGGCTGACGGGTGTGCTGGACCGCTCCGGGAAACCCGTCATCGCCCGGTCAGTGGCCTTACTGCTTATCCCCCCCGCCTTCATTGCCAGCAGCTTCATGATCCATAGAACCATGATGCCGGAAAGGGAGATACCACTGAGCGACTACGAGGGGCTGGACTATCGGGCGGAAGTGATCGCGGGTGGGCTGGCTCATCCCTGGGGCATTGCCTTTCTCCCGGATGGGAGAAAGCTGATCAGCGAGCTGTCCGGCGGGGTGCGAATCGTTGAATCCGATGGAGCATTGCTGCTGGAACCTTTACGTGGCGTGCCCGAGATCATGGAGTTGGGACAGGGCGGATTGCTGGATATCGCCATCTCGCCGAACTTCGAGGAGGACCGGTACGTATTCCTGAGTTACTCCTGTGGGGAAATTACCGCGAGCAACACCTGCCTCAGCCGTTCGGAACTGCAGGGCAATGAACTGGTCAACACGGAATTGCTGTTCCAGGCCAAGCCGCCCAATGCCACTGCATTACAGTTCGGCTCACGGATCCTCTTCCTCCCCGACAATACCATGCTTGTCTCCGTCGGAGACGGTTTCGACTTCCGCGAAGAGGCCCAGAACCTGGAGGAACACTACGGGAAACTGCTGCGACTGACGATGGATGGCGAAGCGCCACAGGACAATCCGTTCTACGGACAGGAGGGGCACTACCCCGAGATCTATTCCTATGGTCACCGTAACCCGCAGGGCCTGTTCTACGATATGGAAACCAACACGCTCTACGAGAGCGAACATGGACCGTATGGGGGTGACGAGATCAATATCGTGGAAATGGGAAAGAACTACGGCTGGCCGGTGACCACGCATGGCATCCACTATGCCGGCGATCTTGTCTCCCCGTATAAAAGCCTGCCTTTTGTGGAATCACCCATTTACCATTGGTCCCCGTCTATCGCACCCTCCGGTATCACCCTGTACCGGGGTAATGAGTTTCCGCAACTGCAGGGGAATCTGCTGGTAAGCGCACTGGGAGGCATGGCTGTCTTCCGGCTACAGTTGGAAGATGGCCAGGTGGTGAAATCACAACGGATGTTTCATGAGCTGGGTAAACGTATACGGGACATAAAAGTCGGACCCGACGGGGGGTTGTACCTGTTGACGGACCATGACCCCGGAGAACTTCTCCGCATCGTTCCCACTGAAGGCCGCGACAATCGCCCACAGGCATCCGTGTGGCATTGAGCAGAACGCTCTCCCCGAGGGCCTGTTCCCGGTTTTCGCACTGCAGGCTGACTGATCGCCGGATCTGATTCAGTTTTACCCGTGAGTTAATAACGTTTCAACAGATGCTACTGAAGCCTGAATTTCAAACTTGACTGACTTGCGTTATCGTTATTGCTGTTGTTGCTGGCGAGGGCTCTATGATCTGGCTTCTGGTTGTACACATCATGGCGATACTGATCTGGTGTGCTTCACTACTGTTTCTTCAGCGTTTGACTGCCGTTCGCTGCCCTTCACGGCAGGAGCCCGGAGACGCGCTGCCCTCCCCTGAGCACGACTCCGTGGTGAGGCTGCTGTTCACCCGGGTATCGACGCCGGTAGCATTGCTGGGCATTATTTCCGGCACCTGGGTGTTTCTGCTGCAGGGGAACGTAGACTTGTGGCTGATTGTAAAGCTGAGCCTGGTTTTATTGCTGGTGATTTGCCACACCGCCAGTGGGGCTCTGATACTGCGGGTGGCGGCCGGGAAAAATGCGAAACCCTGGAGCGACTTGCTGACCGTACTATCGACACTATTGATGCTGGCAATCGTATGGACCGTGCTTGCCAAACCGGGTCGGGGGGAGCTGCTATGGATCTGAGAATGTATCGGTCAGCCCGCAGACCGATCGGGTTCGGTCTCATGAAGGTCCACGCCGACTGCGTGTTCATAAACCATCTGCCCTCCCAAAAAGCTGGTTACGGCAATCAGCAGTACGCTGATGCCAGACAGATAAACACCCCAGGGCAGTATCGCGGCATCAGGTGCAGTGCTGAAGCGCAGCAACCAGTTCAATGCAGCCAGCGACAGCAACATCACTGCCAGGACAGCATGGCACCAGCCGATGATCAATTGCCGGATACGTCTCACCAGCAGCATGTCGAGCAGGCCGGCGGTACCGGATATCACGCCCCCTGCAGCACCAATCCCCGCCAGCCACAGGCTTCCCCGTGCCCAGAAGTAGTCTTCTGTCATGATGTAGGCAATATCGGTTGCCAACACGCTGAACAGAGCGGCTACCGGGAAATGGATCAACGCCGGATGCAAAGGATGGCCAAAAATGGCGACTCGGCTGTTAATCGAGGTAAGAGCTCTGTTAGGCATAATGACAAAACCACCATTTGGCGACTCGGTAGAGGCAGCTTATCAGGCTTGAAGTCGAACATCACCCTGATCTCCAGTATGGGGCTGGGTGCATGCAGCGGTCCGTTATCGACGCTGGATCCTGCCGGCCCATCGGCGCAATCGGTATCGGTGTTGTCGTGGATCATGCTGGTATTTCTCACCCTGGTGCTCGCGGCAGTAACAGCCCTGTGGTTGTATGCCGTGTATCGGCAACCGACGCCAGCCGCGCAGGGGATCGACCTTGCTGACAACGACAGCAAACTGACTCGACAGCACGCAGTCTGGATCATTGGCGGCGGCCTCGTATTTCCCACGGTGTCGATGTTGATTCTACTGGCTGTCAGTATTCCGGTCGGCAACCTTATGTCAGGTCTGCCGTCGGAAGCCGATCAGGCCTTGCGGATACAGGTCACGGCGCATCAATGGCGGTGGCAGATAGACTACCTCGACGGCACCAGCGACAACAATCTGGCGAGTACACAAAATGCACTACATATTCCGGTGAATGCACCGGTTCATCTGTATTTATCCAGTGCCGATGTCATTCATTCTTTCTGGGTGCCGCGCCTGGCGGGCAAGCTTGATATGATACCCGGGCGAACCAATGAGTTAAGGATTCAGGCTGACGAACCGGGTGTCTATCCTGGTCTGTGTGCCGAGTTTTGCGGTCTGGCACATGCCACGATGCGGTTTGCGGTTCACGTACATAGCCGCGACGACTTTAATCAATGGATCGACAGCCAGCGGCAGCAAGTTGACACCGTGCGACTGGAACTACTACAAGGCGAGGTGCCAAGTGGAGAATGATGTCGACGCAGGTAATCCACAGTCGTCAGCCCGCTCGGCTCAATTAAACGCCGACGGACTTGCTCTCCAACTGCAGAGGACATGGGCGAATCCGTCAGGCTGGGGGGCGCTGGCTGCCGTGAGTCATGGCACCGTCGGTCTGCGTTTCATGCTGACCGGGACCGCCTTCTTTCTAGTAGGGGGTGTATTGGCCATGTTGATGCGCAGTCAACTGGCGGTGCCGGAAAATACACTGCTCGATGCCGCGCAATATAATCAGTTCTTCACCATGCATGGCACGGTAATGATGTTCCTGTTTGCCATTCCGGTACTGGAAGGCATGGCCATGTACCTGATCCCGAAGATGACAGGCGCGCGTGATCTTCTCTTTCCCCGGCTCAGTGCTTTCGGCTATTACTGTTATCTTTTTGGCGGCTTGATAATCCTTGCCAGTCTGTTTACCGGTGTGGCACCAGACACTGGCTGGTTTATGTATACACCATTAAGCGATGCGAATTATTCTCCAGGACCTGGTCCTGACTTCTGGTTGTTGGGAATCACCTTCGTCGAAATATCCGCCGTGTCGGCCGGTGTAGAATTAACGGTCTCGATTCTACGCAGCAAGGCGCCGGGCATGACACTCAAGTCCATGCCGATATTCTGCTGGTACATCCTGGCGATGGCATTGATGATCGTGTTCGGCTTTCCACCCTTGATCCTTGCCAGCATACTGCTGGAACTTGAACGGGCCACCGGCATGCCCTTCTTTTCCGTATCCGGCGGTAGTGATCCCTTGCTCTGGCAGCATCTGTTCTGGTTATTTGGTCATCCCGAAGTCTACATTATCTTCCTGCCGGCCGCTGGTGTTGTGTCTACGTTGATTCCTGTGTTTGCGGGGCGTCCGTTGATTGGTTATGGCTGGGTAGTGTTTTCGATTGTGCTGATCGGGTTTATCAGTTTCGGATTGTGGGTGCACCACATGTTTACTGTGGGCATTCCTCAGTTTGCCCAGGCGTTCTTCTCCGTTGCCAGTATGTTGGTCGCAATTCCAACCGCCGTGCAATTGTTTTCCTGGTTGGCAACATTATGGAGCGGTCGTGTTGTTTTTGCGTTACCCATGTTGTGGCTTTCCGGTTTTCTCGTAATCTTCGTCTGCGGTGGCCTGACCGGTGTCATGTTGGCGCTGGTTCCGTTCAATTGGCAAGTGCATGATACGCACTTTGTAGTCGCGCACATGCACTATGTGCTGGTCGGTGGCATGTTTTTTCCGTTAATAGCCGGATTGTATTACTGGTTGCCACATTTTTCCGGGCGCATGCCTTCGTACATGCTCGGTCGCTGGGCATTCTGGCTGACCTTTATCGGCTTTAACCTCACCTTTCTGTTAATGCATCTGACCGGGCTGCGCGGCATGCCGCGGCGTATTTATACCTACGAAACCGGGATGGGCTGGGACTGGCTGAATTTATTGTCCTCCGTAGGCGGTTTTGTGATGGCAGCCGGAATTGCCATGATCATCGTTGATGTTGCCGTGCATTTTCGCTTCGGGCCACGGGCAACCAGGAACCCGTGGAACGCCGGTACGCTGGAGTGGGCAATGCCGATGCCGCCTGCACCATACAATTTTGTCAGCATACCGACCATCACCAATCGCTATCCGATGTGGACCGACAGCAACCTGCCTGCCAGCACGGAGGCTGGCGAGCACTGGCTGGCGGATGCCAGCCACGGTCGACGCGAGACGCTCTGTACCACAGCCCTGACGGGAATGCCGGTGTCGGTAATCCACCTGTCAGGCAATTCCTGGCTGCCGCTGTGGGCTGCCCTGGCAATGTCGGCGTTGTGTCTCTCGCTGCTAGCTGGTGCCTACTGGCTTGCACTGGCGGCCACCCTGGGGGCTTCGGCGATTCTGCTGCGCTGGAGTTGGGTCAATGGCGTACACCGTGATGCGGCGCCGCTCAGCAACGACGAAACTACGGAACTGCCGTTGCATTCACGCACCGTGGAGGGGCCGGGTTTATGGGCCATGGTCGTGACCCTGATGGCCAACGCCACCTTCTTTCTGTCACTGGTTTTTGGCTGGTTGTATTTCCGGACAGTATCACCGCAACGTATAATCCCTGCTGAAATTCGGGTCGATATGGCGATCCTGTTATTTAGCGGTGCGTTACTATTGCTGGCATACGGACTCTATAACAATGCCGTGCGCCGCATCCGTGACGGTCAGGGAGCCGGTCTGCAAGGCCGATTGATGGTCGTTCTATTTTGTGGTCTGATCCAGAATGGCTGCCTGGTCTGGGTCATGGTCACATCACCCTTGCAGGTGTTCGACTTGACGCATGATGCGCTAGTCCTGTTCTTGCTCATGTACCTGAGTTTCCACAGCCTGTTGTGCTGGATTCTGACCGCGTTGCAGCTGTTGCGAGTTCGGCGGGCTTATGTCGGTGTCGAGCTTCCCTATGAGCTGATCGTGCTGCGCCCGCTGTGGATTTATAGCACGGCAGTATTCTGGGTCGGCATGGCCCTGTTTTTCGGATTGCCCCTGGCGTGGCCCGCAAGCTGATGTATCCGAAGTTCATGACCTGGAAACTGATGAATAGTGCGTTGATCAGGCGGCGTCGATTTTCTGTCCGACGCAGCCTGCTTTCTGTTGCTACGATTTGTTTCCTGTTGGTGAGCCCGTGGGCATTGGCACACAACCCACTTACTGGATCATTTCAGGAACGCGTGGCAGGTACACTGAGCGCTGTCTTGCTGATGGGTTTCTGGTTTCTGTACGGCAGGGGTTCGTTTCGGGTCAGGCCGGCGACGGGAAAAGCGGTTGCAGGCCACCTGGGTTTTGCTCTGTGCACGCTGACACTGCTTGGTCCGCTGGATGATCTGGCGACGACAAGCAGTGCGGCACACATGCTGCAGCACATGATGATTATGGTCATCATCACGCCGTTGTGGGTTGCAAGTCAGCCTTTGCCGCAGATATCAGCGGCAGGCGGTCAGGTCCTGTCAATATGCTGGCGCCCCTTGCTGCGACTCGCCGGCTACCCTATGGCCTGCGCGTACTTGCACGCTGCCGTTATCTGGTTTTGGCACATGCCCTGGTTTTATATGCTCGCTGTGGAAAATCCGTGGTGGCACACGCTGGAACATGCACTGTTCCTGTCAACGGCAGGGGTGTTCTGGTGGTCGGTAATGCGCGCCAGCCCGGTCAACTTTCCTGTCGCGACCATGGCCTTGTTATTTACCCTGATGCACACCGGCTTTCTAGGGGCGCTTCTGAGCTTTTCGCAAACACCGATCTATCACGAGGAGGCACGCAGCCTGGCGGATCAGCAGTTAGCCGGTCTGATTATGTGGGTGGCTGGCGCGATTCCCTATCTGCTGGCTTCCGGGTGGATTACGAGGCGCTGGTATCAACGGCAAGCCAGCTAACGGGTGCTTCGACTTCGTCTCGTTGATGGCGAGTATTACCGGCACCGCTCCGGTAGAGTGCGGCAGTGCACCGACACGCCTTTTGTCACCGGGTGATTCTGGCCCGAAATGATTCGTCGGGAGGCTCCCTGGTGGGAGATGACAGCACAAAGGAAATGAGTCGCGTCAGGCCACGAGCGCACCGGATGACTCTTCGCATTGGCGAGATCACATTGACGATGGGCATTGCCATGGTCATTGGGCTGAGTGTTGGCCTGACCGCACTGGCCGTGGACACCGGGTGGCTGTGGCCGCCGCCGGTCGAACTGGGCACCGTTGCCGACGCACGGATCCTGCTGGGGTCGGTGATCGGTGGTCTGATCACCGTTGCGGTGTTCGGTCTGTGGATGCGGACGGTTGTAGTCGGGATGATGGCCGCGCATTTTTCCCCCCGGACGCTGCTGATCTTCCTGGAAGACCGCTTCCAGCGCAATTTGCTGGCTTTCATGTCAGCGGGCATCGTGGCAGTGCTGGTCATCCTGTTGAGAATGCCGACGGAAGAACAGGCGGCTGCACCCCTTTTGAGCACAGTGCTGGTGGTGGTGATTGCGCTCGCGTCCATGGCGGGCGTATTACTGGCAATCCAGCATGCTACACGCAGTCTGTCTCTGCCGGAACTGGTCTGCCGCCTTAGCGAAGATGCCCTCCAGGTGCTGGATAGCCACCCGAAGGCACGGATCGAACTCACGGAGGTGCCGCCACCGATGACAGCCGCGCGGACCGTTTTTTCCCCGGGGACCGGCTGGGTTACCGCCATTGACATCGACCGGATGCGCAAAGCACTTCCCATCCGCGGAGTTATCCATCTACGCTGCCGCGTTGGCGTGTTTGTCACTCCTCGACATACGGTCGCACTTGTCTCACTCACGGATGACGGCGGTGAAGTTGATCTCGATGCCGTCGCCAGGGCTGTCCATATTGCCCGCACCCGCAGCCCCGACAGGGATCTCGCGTTTGCGGTCAGCCAACTGGTGGATGTCGGCACCTTTGCCCTTCAGGAGCGCTGGGATACCGCAACGGCCCATGAAGTCATGGTCCACCTTGGTGCCGTGCTCGCGGAGATCGTCGACCGCGGGCTGCCACGACTACACGACAGCGATGCCGACGGCCGCTGCATCTACGACGAGGCCGGCTGGGATGCCGCCGATCTTGTGCAGCAGTGCGTAGAGCGGCTGCGCGGTCCGGCAGCCCGTGATCCGGAGGTAGCCCGGCACCTGATGCAGCTGCTCGGACAGGTTCGTCAGGTCGCCAGGGACCGAAAGTCAACGCTGGTTATTTCGGAGGTCGATCAACAAGTGGAACTGATACTGACTCTGGCGCAGACCAGTGGGATGCTGGACCACGACCGCCAGCGGTTGGAGCGAGAAGCTGAATTTTGTTGCCCCGTAATAAATGAGGAGTGAAAGATGGACCTGCGACTACGAAGCCATCAAGCGCGCGCAGCATGCACGAAACCAGCTACGGCGGTCTTACGTTCCCGCCCTTGGGATAGTAGCGGGATACCTTCTTATCCAGAGGTTCCTTAACGGTCAGCCACCCATCCATCACGACGGCCCAGCCTCCTGAGCCTGATCTCCAGGTCATCATCCGTGATGCCTGCAAGTGCTGTGTATCGGTAGAGCACGGTCAACAATTCCTTCAATTCCCTCTTCGATTGTTCGCCAACGCTGCCATTTCGGCTTACCTCCAGAGAAGTTAACCCAAGTCTGGCAAGTTGAATGGCCAGAGAGTGGCTGTCTTCCTTGCTGACGAAATTATCCAGAACGGGGTAAGCGAGACGCTGTTCAGTGCAGGTAACCAGTTCATTCCTTATATCCGCAACCCACGCAGCAAAATCGTCAACGGCTGTATGTTTCATCAGAAAATCGCCTTCCTCTCCGCCTGCCAGGTGGATTTTATAGGCCAGAACCCTTCTGGTGACCACCCCGCTGACCACCGCGAGGGCGTATGTGACGGTGAGCGTAATGACCAACAGGCCATTGAGCGAAGCCAGGACGGTCACCATCTGGGCTGAAGCGCCGTTTGGAGTAACGTCTCCGACTCCCAGGGTGGACAGAGTGAACCCGACGAAATAGACAAGGTCGTGTAGCTCGACCGCAGGATATCCTGAATGGTTGATGGCATCGTAAAGGCCGACGAAGATCAGAACCCACCCCGCCCAGAGGCCGGCCAGCCACACAGAGACCAGAGCGAGTATTGAAGCCGCGCCCGTAGCCTCTGACAGTTTGTGGCCCTTACGTATCGCAAAACTTGCGAATTGTCTGAAGCCTTGCGTTACGGCGGAAGATATCAGACCTTCGCCTTTGGTCGTCAGCGTCGTTCGAACGATATCCAACATGACGAGGACGATCAGAATGCAGCCGGGAACTATGGGAATCATGATAATCCAGTGTACGCTTGATGTCAGTTGCATGTTTTCTGCCCCTGCAGTCACAAGCGCAGATCCGAGAGTAGTATTTCCGGAAGCTTTCTACAAGCGTCTCTCACATGCCTTGTGAATATGCGCCATCTTGGTTGTATATCGAACCGACGGATCAGGTTCTCTATCGTATTGTAGAACCTCATTCTGGATTCCATGTTTCATGGCAATTCAGTCTCCTGCTCGGCAATAATACCGGGCAGTGAGATTTTAGATGAAGCGGTTAAGCAGGATAATCTGCCCGTTACCTACAACTGATTCCAAGGAGATCCATATGAACAAGCTACATACAATTGCATTTTACGCATTGATCGCACCAACCATTACATTGAGCTCAGCTGCTGTGCTCGCTCAGCAGTCCACTGGTCAGGATGTCGAGCGTGAACAACCGAGTACCCAGCGTGATCGAGATCGCAGCGAAGCGCTGACCTCGGATCAGGATCGGGATAGGCAAGAGCAACGCACTCACCGTGGCCAGGACGCTAACCGATCCACTCGTGCAAGTACTCAAAGTGACCAGAGTACACACCGGGCCGGGCAGTCTGACTCACAGGCAGCTGCGGGTAGCCGCAACATGCGCGACGACCAGTCTCGCATGGAGAACCGGGGATTTATGAACTCTGTTCCGGCGAACGGCATGAACATTAGTGCCCTGATGGGTGCTGACGTGAAAACCAGTGGTGATGATGATGTGGGCTCGGTGGAAGATCTGATTCTCAACGAGGACGGTCAGATCGTGGCCATTGTAGTCGGCGTCGGCGGATTCCTGGGTATGGGTCAGAAAGACGTCGCCATTGGCTGGGATGATATTACGAAATCAGGTGAAGCTGACGAGCTGGAGCTGCGGATTGACTCGACTCGCGACGAACTGCGCGATGCGCCGGAGTTTGAAAGCGACGAGTGAACTCCAACACTTACCCACTTCTAGTGGAATGAAAGAACGGCAGGGGCGAAAGCCTCTGCCGTTTTTCCATGTCATTTGACTGGTGGATCACTGTCGCGGGACGGATGACGATAGGTAACAATTGCATCGATGAATGCCGATGCAATCTCGCCCGCCCTTGAGCCTTCCGCCAGCAGAACGCCCTCGTCTGCCTCTTTCTCCGGATCGATGCCAGCCATTTCCAGCAATTCCTGTCCGGCGCCCAGCGCAAGAATCGTTTTGCAGTGTCTGAACATATCCTTGATGAACTCCACCGTATGTCCGTTTGCCGCGAGCGCCTGGACTGCCTCGTCTCCATCAGGCAACACCAGCGCATCGAACAGGACGCCCGGAGAGTTCTCCATCGACTTGTCCGCCTCTATCTTCTCGCAGGAGGCGCCGACGAACCTGCCCACGCGTGGCCCCACGAAATGAACGACAGCACCGGCTTCTGTCAGCGCGTCGAAAAGAGTGGCGAGCGAGGCATGATGGACACCATTCTCGACCAGTATGGCGATCTGACGTGTGCGGATACCGGTTTCACCCGGCATTGAAGTCAGTGATAACGCCGGAGATTCGGTCACCTCCGGCGGCGCGGGATCGGCAATGGCTTTCGGCATGGCATCGGGTACTTCCATGCCCAGGCCGCCCGCGACCTTCGTGGCCAGTTCCTGTGATACGTGCACCAGAGAGGAAAGCATTCGCTCACGTATGGCGGGGACGCCGACTTTACTTAGCTCGAAGCGGAAAGCGGCTGCAATGTGCGCTTTTTCGACAGCTGTCTGACTGTCATAAAACAACGTCGCTTGCGTATAGTGCTCGGCGAACTTCTCCGGTTTCCCGCGGACCTTGTCTCCGGTATTGGTCTCGGGGAAGGACACGAATCCCGCCGTACCTGTCTGATACGGGCAGCCACCACCCAATGAATTCGGCTCGTACGCAACACGCCCTCGATGCAGTGCCTGGCGGTGCATGCCATCGCGCTGGTTGTTCTGTACCGGAGCAAGCGGGGCATTGATCGGGATTTCGTGGAAATTGGGGCCACCGAGTCGCGTGATCTGCGTATCCGCATAGGAATGGATCCGTCCGGCTAGCAGAGGGTCATTGGTGAAATCTATGCCCGGTATGATGTGCGCCGTGCAGAACGCGACCTGTTCGGTTTCAGCAAAGAAGTTGTCAGGGTTGCGGTTGAGCACCATGCGCCCGACCGGCGTGATCGGTACGAGTTCCTCGGGCACGATCTTGGTCGAGTCCAGCACATCAAAGCTGAAGCCATCGGCTTGCTCCTCAGTGAAGATCTGCAGCCCCAGCTCCCATTCCGGGAAGTCGCCCGACTCGATGGCTTCCCACAAATCGCGCCGATGAAAATCGGCGTCCGCCCCGGCGATTTTCACGGCTTCGTCCCAGACGAGCGAATGGGTTCCATGGAGTGGCGTCCAGTGGAATTTGCAGAATACCGATTGACCCTGTTCGTTGACCAGGCGGAAGGTGTGCACGCCAAAGCCCTGCATCATCCGGTAACTTCGCGGTATCGCGCGATCGGACATCACCCACATCAGCATGTGAGTCGACTCCGGCATTAATGAAACAAAATCCCAGAAGGTGTCATGCGCCGATCCGGCCTGGGGCATGCCGTGATGCGGCTCGGGCTTGAGGGCGTGTACCAGGTCGGGAAATTTCATTGCATCCTGAATGAAGAACACCGGTATGTTGTTTCCGACCAGGTCCCAGTTACCTTCGTCGGTATAGAACTTCACCGCGAAGCCACGGACGTCTCGCGCGGTGTCCTTTGAACCACGTTCACCGGCCACTGTGGAAAAGCGCGTGAATACCGGCGTTACCTTTCCTTTCTCGGAGAACGGCGCGGCGCGGGTGAACTTGCCGAGCGCATCATAGGCTTCGAAGTAGCCGTGCGCTGCCGAGCCGCGAGCATGGACGACGCGCTCCGGGATGCGCTCGTGATCGAAATGCGTGATTTTCTCACGCAGAATAAAGTCTTCGAGCAGCGATGGACCGCGCAGTCCCGCTTTCAGTGTGTTCTGATTATCGCCGATGCGAACACCCTGATTGGTCGACAACGGTTGATCGCTGGCATCGACTCTGGCCCGGTCGAGTGACTCGATGGTCGAGTTCGTTCCCGGCTTCGCCGAGCCACCGGTTTTCCGGGATCCGGTTTCCTCAGTCGCCGTGCTCGCGTTCAATGCGTTGGAGCCCGGTTCTACAGTCGCACCGGGTGGCGGCGCCGCGGCATTGTCGTGACCGTGTTCGAGATCCTTGATGGTGTTGTAGGGCATGGCGGCGACATAGTCGTCACTTGCGTTCGCGTGTTTTGCGACGATGTCGTTGCTCTTGAGTACCTTTTCGGCTCCCTGAGACGACCGGGCAGGCTTTTTTTCTTCGGTCATGATTCTTCTCCGGTGGGTTGGAAGTGAAGGACGATTCGTTTATGCAATCGTCGCCTGGTAGATCATCCTTTGAGTAGCCAGGTAGCGCCGGATACAACGCTTCCCAACACGTACCAGGAAGCAAAAAATACCGGCTGCCGCCGGGGTGGCAGCAACCGGTCAGTAGGGAACCGAAAAGCGTATTGGATACCCCGTAGTCCGTCTTATCCAGCACCGTCGATATATTTGGTTTATCGACGATAAAAACATCAGGATGCTTCAATAATGACGTACTGTTACGCAACTATAAAATAGTGAGAAAGTGCAGTCCGTTCGGTGTCACACCAACAACCTCAGTAGTAGATCGTGCTCGAAACGCATTCAAATACAATATTGTTTACTGCCTGCTACGGATCGGCATGACGGCGTGTTAACCCTTCGATTGCCATGCGATCTGCTTATCAGGTTTCCAGCCTGCAAGGAAGCACCTCCATCGCGTCTGATAACGCACAGACCCATGGCTCAAGCCTTGAAAAACTCGGGTTGAAAGCACGGCATGGATACCGCCACTTCCATAACCAATCAGGATCTGGCATTCAACTGGATGCTGAGGAGTATGTAATGACATCATCAAACCATGAACCCAGTCACAGCGGCGCCGGCAGCATACCGGGCAACGCTGATAACGGATCACCGAAACAGAAAGTTGAAGAGGACGCCCGGAACGCCAGACGAGAAGCAGGCGCCGAAGCACGCGAGAAGGCCGAGGCTGGCCAGCACCGGGTTGCGGACGAGGCGGATGCCGTGTCTGATGCCATCGATGCAGCGGCATCCAGCCTGGATGACCATGACCGGGAAGGGCTCGCGCGCTATGCCCGAGAGATGAGCAGTAACCTTGCGAATGCGGCCGGTCAGATCGAAGACCGCACCGTGGACGAGCTGGCGAACGATGCCAAGCGCCTGGCGCGAAACAATCCCGCGATGTTCATGCTAGGCAGCATTGCCGTCGGCTTTGGCCTGTCGCGGTTCTTCAAGGCGAGCGCGGAGCATGACCGCCAGGACCAGGACAACGCCTCTACCGGAACGCCGGTGAAACAGCGCCAGCCGGGCCTGGCGGGAACGTACATGTCATCGCCTGAACCACACAACGGTAACGGGAGGGAAATGCCATGAAACAGGAACACGAAACAGGACCGGATGCACCGGCGCCAGCAGCCAAACGCGAACACAGCTCCGACTCGATTGCGGACCTGATCCGCAACCTTGCCACGGACCTTTCTTCGCTGCTTCGCAAAGAGGTCGAGCTGGCGAAATCTGAAGTCGGCGACTCCGTCTCCGAAGCGAAAACAGCAGTAGGCGCGCTTGCAACAGGGGGCGCCATCGCCATGGCGGGGCTCATTGTGCTGCTATCGAGCGCAGTCATCGGGCTCAGTAACGTCGTCGATCCGTGGCTCGCGGCGCTTATTGTCGGCGCGACAGCGCTCTGCGTCGGCTACCTGATGGTCAATTCAGCCAGGAAAAAAATGAGCGCGAAGTCGATCGTCCCGGATCGGACGATGGATTCCACGAAGAAGGACAAAGACACAGTCACGAGGGCAACCCAATGACCAACACTACCGATACAAGCCGCGATGACACACGCCGAGACGAAAAAGATGATGCAGAGAAAAGTCCGGAACGGCTGGAGCACGAAGTCGACCAGGCGCGTGCCAGCGTTGGCAGGTCTGCGAGCGCGCTGTCCGATCGGCTTTCTCCCGGCGAACTCATCGACCAGGCGCTTGGCATGGCCCGCGAGCACGGCGGGGAATTTGGCCGCAACCTGGGAACCCAGGTGAAGAACAATCCGATGCCTCTGATACTCACCAGCGTGGGCCTCTCGTGGATGGTGATGTCGTCTGGCAGCAATGGCGCACCGCGTACCCATGGGAATTACGGTACGAGCACAGACAAGGACGGAAGCGGTATAAAGAACGCCCTTGGCGATGCCGCCGCGAAGTCACAGGACAAGGCCGCCGCTCTCGGCGATCGCGTGCACGGCGCGACGGCTGATGTGAATGCGTCGGCGCAGAACGCCCGCGATAGCCTGGCACAGTTCTATCGTGACCAGCCGCTGATTGCGGGAAGCCTCGGTATCGCGATCGGCGCCGCCCTGGGTGCTCTGGTACCGCCGACCGCGTTCGAGGACGACATGCTCGGCGAAGCTAGCGATCGCAGTGTCGATGCCGCGAAGTCTACAGCCGCCAGTAAATATGACGAGGTGCGCAAGTCGGTGAGGACGCAGTAGAACGTACTAGCAGCTGTCAGCCGCGCACCAGCTGCGGCTGACGGCTGTCTCCGTCGGCGAGCTCACCCTGCCATCACTTTGAGATGCCTGCCCCCTCGTCGGTAGCTTTCAACATGGCGCGAATGCGCTCAATATGGACTTGAGAATCATTGGCGCGCTGGGAGATGGACGAGGATGTTCGTTTTTTGTCATTTTTGTTCATGGTGACGAGCAGGTTCTGACGCTCCTCAAACATTCTTAACGCCACCCAAAGAGTTTCTTCAATCTTTGCCGTTTGCTGGGCAAGTAACACCGAAGCCGTGAATGCATGACCGGTGTGGCAACGGTACCTCAGGATCTTTCCTTCCGCCATTTGCCACAACACGCCGCCGCAATCCGGACAGTTGTAAGGCACCTGCTCGCCGAGAGCTTCCACTGCCGGCAGATCACTCAAAACCCGTTGGGCGATCTTCGCCTCTATCACGATGTCATCCGGCACCGGTTTTTGGGCGGGCAGATCCCGGCTTAAGAGCTCGGATAGCAGCGCGCCCATCTGTGCTATTGGCAAACAGTAATCCGCGCCAACGTTTTCTATCACCGATTGCGGCATATCCGGATACGCCGCATCCAATGGATCCTGCGCAATGGAAACGCCTCCGCACCTTTTTATTGCCATCATGCCGCTGGTGCCATCGTCCAGGTAGCCGGTGAGAATAATGCCTATTACCCGGTTGCCATAAGTTGCCGCTGCGGAGCGAAACAAGGGATCAATGGCGGGCCTTGAACGATTCTCCCGAGCGCCCTTTGTGACCAGAATTTTTCCTTTGCCAATCAGCATATGCTGATCTGACGGCGCCACGTATAGATGGCCGGGTTTGAACACTTGTTGATCGTGCGCGTGCACACAAGCAAGACTGCCGCTGTCATTCAAGACTTTGACAAGCCCTGCTCCGGAGTTATCCGCGCCCATGTGGTTCACTACAAAAACAGGCGCCGGGAAATCCTGCTGGAACTGTGCCACAAGTTTTTTCAATGCCGCCATGCCACCGGCGGACGCACCAATCACAACGAGCATCGAATTTCCCCTTTTAGCCATCCCCTTGTCACTCATCATGTACGCCCTCTAAATAAGTCCCACACCCTGGTTGAGGCTTTCCGGGATCGCCGACGAACGACATGGTTAAGGAACAAAACGGTCATCTAAACTCTGGAAGAGCCATGTTGTCGGTGGGTTGTCAAACAGAGGCCGTATTATCGATACTTTTGGCGAGTTATTCAGAGGCTGCCTAATGACTTCGCATACGTTGGACAACAGACAGACCCCACCTGACGGGGAAGGTACGTTTACAGATGCGTCCTGCGATCAATTGCGCTTGTAGCAAGCTGCAGGACTCTGGTGCAATAATCATTTGGAGATCACGTCATGAAAGAGAATGAAGCAGAAGGTCGTGCGAAAGAGGCAAAGGGGAAAGGTAAGGAGGTTGCCGGTAAGGTGACTGGTGACAAGAGTACGGAATATAAGGGCAAGGCCGAAAAACATGGAGGCAAGGCTGAAGCCACTGTAGGAGAGGTCAAAGACGACGCCAACGATGCAAGAAAACAGGCGAAGTCGAAAAGCAAGGAATAGAAGAGCTGAGTCAAACTTGTACGGAGGCTGGTTCTTGCCTGCGGTTGTTCAACCCAATTGAGCTTCGCTTGATTCGCTACACAATGGTTCTGGTCGGTCTGGCCGCAATGACTGCTGCGACCGGAATCATCGTGTGGCTATTCGGTTTGGTGCTGAGTAATTCCAGGGAAGGTTTGAATAATCCGCGACCAATCCATGACCCTCGTCCAGGATTGTCAGAAATATTGAGGGTATGTGGGAAAGCGAGCAGAGAGCGCGTTCATGCCTGCCATAGTATGGTTTTGACTCGAACACCGACCATTAACGAGGAATGTACCCATGGCTAACGTAGCAGATGCAAAAGAAATCGTCTCGGACCTGAACAACCTGATCGAACTCGACTACGATGCAATCGCAGCCTACCAGGCGGCCATCGAACGGCTGGAGACCGACGCATACAAAATGAAACTCACTGAGTTTCTGGGTGATCATGAAAGACATACCGTGGAGTTGGGGAAACTCGTCGCTGGCGAAGGAGGAAAGCCTTCCTCTGAAGGCGACGCCAAGAAGTTTCTCACGAAGGGCAAGGTGGTGATGGCGGACCTGGCAGGCGATGAAGCCATTCTCAAGGCAATGAAAAGCAATGAGGAGCAGACCAACAGCAAGTACGAGGATGCCGTGGAACAAGGCTACCCCGAGAACATCCAGAAGGTACTACAACGGGGCCTTGCAGATGAACGCCGTCACAAAGCCTGGTTGATCGACATCCTCGACGATCGGTAACTGGCCTGCCCGGGGAGATTGCAGTGCAAGTAAGCGAAGTCATGGAAAAGCGCCACAGAACGGCTGCCACCTCTGATGATCTCCAGCACACCCTGGAGCTCATGCATGCCGAAGGGCTGGAAGCGATTCCGGTCACTGGTCCCGACGGGGCTGTGGCCGGAATGTTGTGGCTTTCCAGCATCCTCGAAGCATTACCCGATGACAAACTGGACGAAGCCCTGGAGGAAACGTTTCCTGCCAGCGACCCCATATCCCCCGACCCGGGAAGCGGCTAGACACCCAACGAGGTTTCGCTGGGCTGTTCGTGAAAGCCCAGCCGTCGACTCAATCCAGAACGTCGAGCAGGCGCGAAAAGCGATCATCGGTGGGATATAGCCCCGCAGTCCAGCCCAGGCGCACGAATACGGCATTGGCGGAGGGTACAACCATCACATATTGACGGCGATTGCCGCTGGCGTAGTACATGTCTGCTGGCAGTTGAGTAAAGCGCAAGGTCTCATCGCCGTAATTAAGCCACCATTGGAAACCGTAACGTTTCCTGTTGGCGGAATTGTTGGGAGTGGTCGCTCGACGCACCCAGTCCCGGGTCACGAGGCGATTCCCGTTCAGTTCACCGTCATTCAGCATAAGCTGTCCCATGCGCGCCCAGTCCCGTGCCGTTGAATACACATAGGAACTGCTGGCAAAGGTACCGCTGGCATCCATCTCGAACACGGTGCCCTGAAAGCCCATGGGGCCGTAGATATTTTCCATGAAATCATCGTAGGCCTGCTGGGGACCGCCCAGCACATTCTGATGCAGGCGGCCCAGCAGGTTGGCCGTAGCTGAGCTGTAATTGAAGCGGGTCCCCGGTTCGTAGCGGTATTCGCGGCTCACCGCGTAGTCCGACATGGAGGGCGAGGTAAACAACATGACAGTCGCGTCACCGCCAGGGCGATAGCGTTCGGCATAGGCAAGCCCGCCGGTCATGTGCAAGAGATGGGATGTCCTGATCCGGGCCCGTTCGTCGTCCGACCATTCGGGGAAACCGGGCGGCGCGTTGAGGTCCAGCATGCCGCGCATCTCCAGATTACCCAGCATGACAGCGATAAGGCTTTTCGCCATGGACCAGCCCAGCATGGGCGTGTCCGCCGTTGCCTCCTGGGCATAGGTTTCGGCGACAATGGCACCGTCATGCACCACCAGCAGGGCGCGGGTGTTCAGGCCTTCCTCGTTATCCTGTGCGACGAGTTCCTCCACAACTTCCTGGATTCCCGGTTCGATGGTGGCCACCGTGTCGCCAGCCGGCCAGGCAGCTGTGCTGGAAGGAACGGCTTGCACCTCGATAGCCTGGCGCCCGGTATAGCCAGGATAGCGTTCGGCACAGCCGAGGCCGGGAATGTAAGTGGCAGTCTGGTCGCCAAGACCCAGGAGGGACGCGGAGACACTGCGCTGCTCCTCGTTATAGGTGACGGAGAGCGCCGAAAGAAACGACGAGTATTGCACCAGGTCGCTGAATGCCTGTTCGCGGGAGAAACCCGACACGTATTCAGAGCTGCACAGCAGCTTGGAGCCAATCCCTGCCGCAGCACCGGGACCATAGATGATAAACGTGGGGGTCACGCCCACCAGTACCGCACCGCCGCCGACGAGAACGAAGATCAAAATGAGCGAAAGAAAAAGCAGTTTCTTCACGAGCGAGACTCTCCAAAGGAACCAGACACTCTAGCATCTGACCAGACCCTTCTCTGTTCAAAGCTGTGATTTGAATGGCAGCATAATCTTTTCAGAGAATTTTTCCAGTAGCGGACGATTTTTCCAGCGCGCAAGGGAGTATTGCTCTGCCACTCGAAGATCGCTCTGGAATACCGCTGACATTTGATTGGCGAAGTCGCTGCTGTAGATATTCAGACTCGCTTCGTCATTGAGCCTGATCGATCGCATGTCGAAGTTGGTTGAGCCCACTGATACAAACTCGGCATCGATGATCAGAAGTTTGGTGTGCAGCATGGTGGGTTGATATACATGGATCTCGGCGCCTGCGTGCAGCAACTGGCCCCACTGAGCTTTGCTGGCAAGTTTGACAGAAAGTGAATCCACGTACGGCCCTGGCACCAGAATGCGAACGCGAACACCGCGTTCGCACGCAGAGGTCAAAGCCTCGATCAACAACTTGTCTGGCACAAAGTAGGATGCCGCCAGGTCGATAGTCATATCGGCCGCCGCGATGGCAAGCAGGTACATCAGATGCATGCTATCTCTGCCGCCAGATGGCGAGGCAGCAAACACATGCGCTTCTATCTTGCCCACTTCCCGCAGTGCCGGAAAGTACCGCGAACCACTCAATACCCGGCCGGTTATTTTGATCCAGTTGTCGTTGAAGGCCGCTTGCAACTGCGCTGTTGCAGGCCCTTCAACCCGGTAGTGGCTGTCTCGCCAGTGATCGGGATCTTCAGCGTCGCCAGTCCACTGATCTGCGACGCCTACCCCTCCTGTAAACCCGATCCGGCCATCGACCACCAGGAGCTTGCGATGAGTACGGTTGTTCATGCGCCAGACGTTGTACCAGCGCAGCGGCCGAAACCGATGCAACCGTACACCAGCGTTCTGCATGGAATCGAGCAGCGACTGCTCCATTTTGACGCTGCCCGCCCAGTCGATAATAACGCTGACCGGCACGCCAGCGAAGGCGCGTTCAGAAAGCGCTTGGGCAAACTTTTCGCCAATTTCACCTGACCAATAGATGAAGGTCTCTAACGTGATCGACGTCTGCGCCGACCGAATAGCCAGCAGCATCGAAGGAAATATTTCCTTGCCATTTTGCAGCGCGGTCACTTGATTTCCGCCCACTATCGCGGGGCCAAGCAAGACGGACATATCCCGCCTGAACTGCGAATCGGACACAGCGTAGCGATGATCTACTTTGCGTTCCATGACGGTCTCCGGTGTTCGAAATTTCTGCGAAAACGACAGCGCAGGAAGTACTCGCACCGAACGAGACAGAGTCATCACCGTACCTCCTGCGATTCCGCATAGACAAGATCGCTTCCGGCAACATTTACGCCCTGTACATCATCATCGGACACTGACCAGCCATACGGAAATTCCGATAACTTCTCTCTGGATAAATCTGCCGCATCACGCGTCTACGGATTCAGCGTACGCCAGCCTGCATTGCAGGTACCGTGCGCTACCGCTCTATGGAACACCGGCGGGGAGTAGGCTATTCACCGTCGATCCCGTTCCCGGCGAAGGTGTCTGATCCACATTGTCTTTAATGCCCATATGAATGAGAATAGGTGTACCACTACTTGATTTCACGATAGCCGGAGAAATGACACGGGCGTCGCGGACATGCAGGAGGCATGACATGCTGGAACGTATGCGATACTGGCTCGGCCCCCGGCGCCCCTGGCTGTGGATACTGCTTGTATTGCTGCTGTACACCCTGGGCGGCTTCTTCCTGGCTCCCTGGCTGGTCGAGCGGCAACTGGTCAGTCTGTCCGCCGAGCGGGTGGATCTGTCCACCACGGTCGACAACATTGACATCAACCCATATACCTTTACCGTTACCATGGAAGGACTGGAGGTCACCGACAGCGAGGACGCTCCCCTGCTGGCCCTGGAGCGTCTGTTTGTCAATTACGAACTGAGCAGTTTGGTGCGCCGGGCCTGGACGCTCGAGGCCCTCCATCTCATCGGTCTGGATGTGGCGCTGCAACGCTATAGCGACGGTGACACCAACATAGGCGTTATCGCCGACCGCTGGGAAACCACCGCAGAGCCGGAAGAGGAAGAGCCGGAGGAAGAAGGCGGAATGGTGAGACTTGTCATCGCCGACCTGGTGGTGGATTCAGCCTCGCTGTCACTGGTGGACAACGTGCCAGCGACGCGCTTTGAAACCCGGATCGATCCACTGGATCTCCATGTGGAAAACCTGAGTACTCTGCCGGATGAAAACGGAGACCAGTCTCTGATTCTGTCAATGGGTGATGACGCGGTCCTGACCTGGTCGGGCGCATCTTCGTTGAACCCCCTGCGATCTGAAGGCCGGATCACCCTGCAGGGGCCCTATCCGGGACTGATCCATGAGTACTTCCAGGACCAGTTGCCTTTCACTATGAGCGGCGGTGAAGTCTCTGCGGCACTGGACTACCGTGCTGGCGTCGGTACTGACGATTCGCTGTCCGCAGACATCACCGGTATCCAGTTCAGCATGGCCGACACCGAGATGACCGCTCAGAACAGTGGTGAGCTCCTGGTCAGTCTGCGAGAGATCAGTCTGGAAAACGGCGAGCTGCGATGGCCCGCCAATACCGTCAGCCTGGACGCCGTGCGGCTGCGTGGGTTCGCGTTTCATCCCGTGCGGGAAGAGGACGGCACTATCAATTTTGTTGCGCTGGTGGAGGAGATGACGGCGGGTCAGAATGACGCTGCGGCGGACGACCCCACAGCCCCGGCCGATGAGCCCGATCCGTGGCGTTTCAGTGTGGGAGAACTGACGCTGGAGGACTGGCAGATCGACTTCGATGACCGGGTTCCGGAAACAGACGCCAGTATCGATCTGGGTCTGGATGCGACACTGGCGGACATCAGCACGGTTCCGGACTCGCAGATGCAGTTGAACTCCAGCGTGGAGGTGGCCAGCGGAGGCACGCTGTCAATGGGAGGCACCCTGGTCGCCCTGCCGGAGTTACAGTTCAATGGTGAGGTCGATCTGAACGACCTGGAACTGGGTTTTCTGCAGCCCTATATCCAACCCGTTGCGCGGATTTCCATTGATGCGGGGCAGGTGGGCGCTGATGGCACGGTAGCTCTGAGCGTCGCGAGTCAAAGCTATCAGGGCAGTGCATCGGTCAGTGATCTCGCCCTGACGGACCAGAACGAAAACGGATTGCTGTTCAGCATCGACAGCCTCCAGGTCAACGGGATCGCACTGCAACAGAGCGATGAACCCGGACTGGATGTGAATGAGATCCGCCTTGAGTCTCCCTATGCCAGGGTGGAGATCGACGAGGATGGCAGCACCAATATCGGTCGGGTGCTGGTGCCCTCCGATGCCGAAGCTGCCGGATCGGACAGCGCTGACGGTTCCGGAGAGACAACGGAGCAGGAGACAGGTGCGGGAATGCCTATCGCCGTGGACAGTATTCTGGTGAACGGGGCCAGTGCGGACTTTGCCGACTGGTCGCTGCCGTTGCCTTTCTCGGTGGCGATGACCAGCCTGGCGGGCGACATATCGTCCCTATCAACGCAGTCGCAGCAGCCGGCAAGCGTCGCCCTGGAAGGGCAGGTGGGCGAGTTCGGTATGGTGACCATCAGCGGCGAGCTGCGACCACTGGCCCTTACGGAAGAGACGCAGATCAATCTGGTGTTCCGCAACGTCGGTATGCCGCAGATGACTCCGTATGTGATCGACTTTGCCGGCCGCGAGATCGACGGCGGCAGCCTGGATCTGGACCTGACCTATCGCATCGAGAACTCACAGTTGAGTGGTGACAATGTGGTTGTGATGCGTGATCTGGTATTGGGTGAGGAGGTATCCCATCCCGGTGCAGCGAATCTTCCGCTGGGTATTGCCGTCGCGTTGCTGAAGGATCGCAATGGCGTCATCAATCTGGCAGTGCCGGTCACCGGCGACGTCAACGACCCCGAGTTCAACCTGGGCGGCGTGATCGGCAACGCCATCACCACCGCCCTGACCAATATCGCCACCTCGCCGTTCCGCTTCCTGGCGGGCCTGGTCGGCTTCGAGGACGATGACCTGGCGGTCGTGGAGTTCGCGCCGGGCCGCAGTGACGTGACGCCTCCGCAACAGGAAAAACTCGTGAACCTGGCCGAGGCCCTGGCACAGCGCCCGCAGTTGCGGCTGCGGGTGCCGCCGGTCTACGCAGAGCAGGCTGATGAGGAGGCCCTGGCTGCACTGTTGCTCGACCAGCGGATCGAGTCACGGGTCAGCAGCCGCGAGGAGCCGTCCGGAAGGGACCAAATGACCGCCACCGCCCATCGTATTACCGTACTGGAGGAGCTGCTGGTGGAGCAAGGTCTGGTCGCGGAAGAAATGCCGGTTGCCAGGTTTGGCGACGAGCCGGCCTCAGCCGGTAGCGAGGAAACGACCACGCTGGCGATGCTGCAGCTTATGAACATGGTGCCCGCACCGGACACCGGGGAGGCACGCCTGGATCAACCAGCCTACGTGGACACGCTACGCAACCGTCTGCTGGAACAGCAGTCCGTGCCACGAGAAGAGCTTGAGGCACTGGCGCGGCAGCGCGCGGAGACAGCGCTGGCCGTCATCAGGGAGTCCGCGTCGGGACTGGAGCAACAGACCAGCATGGCGGATGCGCGTGAGGTGGGCGTCGGGGACGAGGGTCAGATCGTCATGACGCTGGAGCTCGAGACTGCGGACTGATCACGGGTTACTCATGACCTTCCTCCGTGGCGCACAACTTGAAAGTCTATCGGCTTGAAGACGAAATTGTTCGACTGTCCCGCAGAACATGAAGTCATCGCCACCACGAGCGGCATTTCGGCCCGGAAGCGAACGAAATCGCCAGCCTTGCTGAAAGGTGGAAGCACACGGAATTCACCAGTCATTGCATCCACTGCGACATGCATGAAGACGTTAAATGCGATGGGAATACGATCAACACCGATGCCATAAGGGACAAGCGCCGCCACGAGATTGCCCTCACAACCCGGCCGTCCTTCGTTCTCCCCGTAAATGATCCTGAAGGTATCCCTGGAGCACGGTGTCAACGTAAAGTCGTGTCGACCACAGGTATCCTCCAGAATGGTGAACATTGGCCGGCTCCGGTTTGAGTACAAGACATCGTCCGTCGTGAGCCACAGGCGCGAGGCATAATCCAGCGAACGGCCCGAAGACAGATACTCATTACGATCCTCCCGGCCAAACGCGACCAGGTCGCTTACTTGCTGCCCTTCCGGATCGATGATCACCAGTTCATCTCCAGCATCCAGCTCTACCGTTTGCGCTGAGCAGGGAGGGATTCTGACTGTTTCCGCCGCGTTCATGGCTGCTCCTTGAAATCGAAGGGACACTTCCAGTCAGCTTCGACTTCACGACCACCGTACTGCCTGGCCTCACTGGCTTCACCATAATCTGCCAGATTGGGGTTCACGGCCCCTTGCAGCTCGATATCACGAGCACGCGTCGCCTTTTGCATTTTCTCAAAGCGTCCATCGGTCCTGAGTTTGACGAACTGGCGATGAGAATTGAATACAAGCGCCGGGTGGGTGAATCGCCGGGCGAGTCGCGATGCACGCGAGTGGAGCCCGATCACGAAGAACGGATGCTCCGCAACGCTGAGACTGAATAGCGGGCTATCGGTATCGTCACTGACATCGCTGGCAGTACTATTGCCTGCTTGAACGTCAAGGTTTCGGAGTCGCCATAGCTGTGACCACAGAAGGGTTTCAAAACGAATTTCACTGATATGGAACGGTCCATTGAATATCGCGACGTAGGAATGAACTATGGTTTCGTCACAAGCACGCGATTCGATCCTTGTGACAAATCGAGTAAGCCTCTTCAGAATGGAGGCGTCATTGCTGCGGTCACCCAATGTGCCGAGTTCATGTGTTTCAATTGCGCCACGGGCCAAAGCTGACTTCGCCCCTACACAAGGGTAGGCGTCGTCATCTATGAAATCCAGAAACCGCTCGCCCGGATCCAGAGAGAGTACTGGGTTCAGTCTATTCGCCCGATGAGCTGGATTGCTTAACATAACTTGCTCCCTGATTCGCTAGTTGACAAAAGCAACAGGCGGCGGCTGGGATAGCCTGAGCCTGCATACGATCAAAGCCTAGCGTGCGTAGCGGGAAAGGTATGTGCGACTACGCGCTTAACAGTTAGCAGTTAACGGCGGCATTGGTACTCGCTTCGCGACCACGGGCACCGGCCCGGCTGACCTGCTGACCCTGGTCCTCTTCTTCAGTCTGCTGCGGCTGTCGGCGACCCCGGGCAGATCTGCGGTAGCGTGACAACGATCACGGCTCCGACTCGCAAATCTTCTGTACTATTGACTCCGACAGAGAGTCTCAGTACTGTTCGCAGTGAGTTGAATGCAATTCGAGAGCCACAGGAACCGCCCGCTCCATAATGAGCATTGTCGAACACGTAGTCGGTGCGGTATCGCACCAGCTCATTATCCTGTGCCGGCCTCCTCATGCGCCTTCAGGGCGCGCTTGCAACCTCAATTCCATACGCTTTCGAGTATCTTCAAGAGGAGACTGCGGTGCGAACAGCCACGTGTGCACGACTGCCTGTGCTGGCGCTGGTACTGACCGGCCTCCTGCCACTTGTGTTTCTACTGCCTGCCAATGCCAATGAAGACGGCTATCGCCTGCTCGAACTGGACGGCTACAAGGTAAAGTGGGGAGACCGGCGGTTGGGAGTGGCGGCCAGCGTCAGTTACGCCTTTGCCAGAGAGAATCTGCGCTTCGATGATGCGATCAATTGCGGGAATCTTGCACCGATTGACGTGCTTGTTGGCGAGAATCTCTCCATGGAGAGCCTGGCGCGCGAAACCGTGGCGGCGTTCCGGGTCTGGGAGCGCGCTGCGGCTCTGTCATTTCACGAGGTCAGCGATGCGCGGCATGCAGATATCGTCCTCGGTGCCCAGGGGCAGCCGAGAGGCCAGGCATTCGCCAACGTATCGTACGCGTCGGATCCTGAGGAAGGTGTGCGCGCTATAGAGCAGTCGCTGGTGTGTCTGAATCCCGACCACGGGTGGAAAGTCGGGTTTGATGGCGATGAGGATGTCTACGACATCCGTTATACGCTGATTCACGAGATCGGTCATGCCATCGGTCTGGACCATCCCGGGCCATCCGGACAAGTGATGGCGTTTCGCTACACCGAGGCCTTCGATGACCTGCAGACCGGCGATTTACGCGGTATCCGGCGGCTCTACGGCCCTGCCACCGGTGACTTCGACAACCCTCTGGCCGAAAAACTGACCGGGGCTCCAGCCGATAAACCGGGAAGTGATTCCGTGATGGCCACGAGCGGGCGCGCTCTGAGCAGCGCCGACTAGCCGGCAAAAGCCGGGCGGCGGCGTACAAGCTGATCAGACCCGAAAAAAATCAGGCCTCCGCTTTCTGCCTGCCATCTTCGATCTTCTCGTCTACCCGCTCCGCTTCCGCCCCATCTGCATCCGGTTCGTCCTGCTCGGCTTCTGCTTCATGCTCCAGACTCAATTCGATAAGGATGGGAAAATGATCCGAACCCCAGGCAGGCCCCCTCTTCATACGGACGAGCTTGAAATGATCGGAGTGAAAGACGTGATCAAGCGGCCAGCGCAGTAGCGGATTTCCGGCATTGAAGGTGCTGTACATCCCCCGCCCGACGCGAGGGTCGAGCAGACCACTGGCTTTCTGGAAAAGGTGCGTGGTATGGGACCAGGCGACATCGTTGAAGTCCCCGGCAATGATTGTCGGTCTATCGCGCTTTTCCGTCTCCCGGCCCAGAATCAGCAATTCCGCATCCCGCTCCGTCGTCTCCGTCGCGTACTTCGGGTTCGGTGGATCGGGATGGACGAAGTGCATGAAGACCCGGTCATCCGAAGGCAGCACCACCTGCATGTGCATCGAGGGGATGCCGTCTTTCAGAATAAAGCGGATTTCGGGATCGATCAACTCCAGTCGACTGTGCAGAAGCATACCGTAGGTATTGTCCAGCGGATTCTTGAGTGTGTATGGATAGTCCTGCTCCAATGCCCTGAGTGCTTGCTCCCACCAATCGTCGGTCTCCACGGTCAGGATCACGTCAGGGTCAAGCTCGCGCACGATATCCAGAAACGCTTCAGACTCCCGGTTGTCCATCAACACGTTGGCAACCAGCAGCTTGAGGTTGGCATCTTGGGAAAGCGATTCAGCCGTCAATACCTGCTTGGGCATCAACACCGTATACGGGAACATCTTCACTACCTGATATCCGACCGCCAGCACCAGCAGCCCAAGGACAACGGATTCGTGGGTGCGGTGCGCATCCCAGAAGTAGACATAGAGAGCAAGAAGCGCAATGCCAACAATGGTGAACTGCGCTCTTGGAAAATCGAGAACGCGAATCCACCATTGATCGAAACGCAGCAGCGGAAGGGCCGTTACGATCACCACAATCAATGCCGAAATGATCAGCGCTATTTTCATGGCATGCCAATAGCCCCACGACAGGTACGTAATTGCTGTATTATCACGCCGATTTCCGCTCAACCACCGTTAGTTAGTGGCATCCTCAAAGGCATCGCCCGCCCCCTCTGCCGCGTCATCAATTTCCTCACCCGTCTGCTCGAGAGGACCTTCATCCTCGCAGGCGACCAGCGTGAACATGAAGGTACTCGCGAGTATGGCGGCTGTCACGGTTCTGCTGATTCTCATGATGTTTCTCCTCCAGTTACCAGTAGGGTTAATTCAGATTCTGACAGCAGATAGCGGAATGGTCTGTTCGCTTCCGAGCAGACTGGCCCATCGATTTGGAAGAGACTTCTGATACGTGTCTGTGGAAGCGGATCGGCGCCCACACACATCACACCAATGCGAGGGGAAACGCCATGAGCAAAGCAGCCAGTGAAAAACATACCACTACAGACAGTTTGTCAGAACGGGCCCACGAGTCGGTGGACCAGATCGCCAGAACTGCGGGCAAAGGCGGAAAAAGAATCCGTGATGAGGCAGCCGGTGCGGAGGCCCGTGCCAGGCAGGTCGGCCGAAACGCCCGGGACCGCTCCGACGAAGCCCTGCACTCCATCAGCGTCTTCGTACAGGACAACCCCGTGACCTCACTGGGCGTTGCGTTTACCGCAGGAGCACTGTTGTCTGCCTTGAAGCGTCGTTCATAAAATTCGATTGCAACCCGTAACGGGCACCTCTCACTACTTAATGACCTCTACGCGGCCTTCGTGGCCTTCAGGGCATGTCATCGTGGTGGCTCAGCGTGTGTACCAGGCTGGCCTTGATCTCGCTCCAGATCGCTACGAAGAACGCGGTCAGCGGAACCGCGAGTACCATACCTATAATACCGCCCAGAGCGGTACCCCAGAAAAACAGTGAAATAACCACAAGCGCGGGATGCAGACCCGAACGGTTGGCCATGATTTTCGGTGTCAGCAGCCAGCCTTCCACAAATTGAACCGCCGCGAAAACCAGGCCGGTCAGGACCAGCAGCTCGGTTCCGCCATCCGGCTGCATATAGGCCATAGGCAAGACCACCAGCAAGCCGATCAGGCTACCCAGGTAGGGCACGATATTCAGCAGCCCCAATACCAACCCGGCAAGCACGCCGAAATCCAGGCCTATTACCGTAAAACCGATGGCATATAAAGCACCCATAAAAACAGCGATCATCAACTGGCCCTGAAAGAACGCCGTAACGTATTCGACGAATAGCTCCAGAAAATACAGGGTTTTATTCCGGGTGTGCGTGTGAAAAATGGATAGCAACTCGTATGCCTTGTCCCGGAGTGAATCGCCGGAGAGCAGGGCAAAGAACAGGAACAGGGGAACGAAGCCGATACTTACCAGCAAACCCACATAGGACATGATCACCGCGCCCGGATCTTGCACTCCTGGCACAACTGACTCGGACTCCTCCCCACCGCCGCTTTCCATGCGCGCGGATATCATGGAAGTGATTTCGGGAAAGTAATAGGTGTAATACTCTTGCCACCCTGCCAGTGTCTCGGGCAATACCGTCATCAACTGAACCGCCTGACCGACCACGGTGGGGACAAGCGCGAGAATCAGACCTCCCAAACCCAGGAAGAAGACCACCAGCACAACAACGACGGCCAGCAAATGTTGTAGATGGAGCCGTCGCTCCAGGAATTTCACCACGGGATAGAGTACCAGCGCGAGAATTCCAGCCAGAGCCAATGATGCAAGCAGGTTGTAGAACACACCCAGCAGCCAGCTGAATGACCACACAATGACTCCGACCAGCGCGCCGAGTGCAACCAGACTCGATAGCACTGCGGTATAGCGAAAAAGGCGTAGCTGGAATGCATTGAACAGACGTTTGTCCGGTCCATGTGCTGCTGGCTTGCGACCGGAAACCTGCGCCTCGCCAGCCTGGCGTTCCTCCATGTGCGCGGGCATTGCGTACTCCTGCGTCAGTTGTTCATGAGAGTACCGAATACGAATAGTAGCAGTACAAAGAACGCCACGGTAGAAGCTGCGGCCAGCTTGTCTCTTCCTTCCTGCCTGACTTCACTTTCGTCTCGTTGTGTCATTGAGATCTGCAAGAACGGCACCAGACTTCCCGTCATTCTTCTCGGGTTTACCTGTCGAATCGGTGCCCTTATCATCGGCCACCTTTTTGGTAAATTCCTTTTCTTTTCGCTTCGCCTCTTCTGCATGGCCTTTGATCTTGTTTCGATTCATGATATGAGCTCCAGACGCTTGTCGCTTCGGGTCCTGCGTCTTACCGTGAACTCACGTGGACGCAGGGTGAAACTTAAAAGATACTGGAGGCTCAAGTTCGGGTATGTCTGCTGTCCCACCTAAGCATGGTCATCTGTTCCACAATTGTGAACGGACACGGACACATGAGCTTCATCAACACCCGTTTTCCTATTACATAATACGTATGTATGAGCGACTACGAACAGACTCCAGATCGTTCTGTTACATAAATTGGCGGGGCTTTAAGATTTCGGTTACTGCGGTAATAAATGTCCGTTACAGGAACGCGTCGATAACTGACGGCGGATTCAGACCGTACTTAATAGTTGTTCAACAAGGATACTCTCATGAACGTTTTTACACCTGCGGCAATCACATTATGTATTCTTGACAACATATCACTGGCAGCACCCGCACAATCATCAGAATCTGGACCCGAACAGGACGACCGGGAATTCGGTATTTCGGGAACCGGCAGTAGCGACCGGGACCCGGGTAGCCGAAGGTTCGGCGTGCCCGGGTCGTGTGATCCGGGCGTCCGGTCTTTCAAACGAGGCTACTGTGGATTCTCGATGATGATCTCGACACGACGGTTCTGTTGGCGTCCCGTTGCCCTGCCGTTGTCAGCCACTGGCCGATCCATACCCAGGCCTGATGCGGTGAGGCGCTGCGAGGCGACTCCGTGCTGCGACAGGTAGTCTTTTACCGATTCGGCGCGGCGCTGGGACAAGTCCTGATTGTATCCCGGATCGCCCACGTTATCGGTATGCCCCTCGATCTGCACACGCCGTTCCGGATACTGCTTCAGGAAGGCCACCAGGTTGTCCAGATTGGCATTGCCTCCTCCCTGGAGTTGCGCACTTCCGGTGGCAAACAGTACATCACCCAGGGAAAGAACCAGACCACGGTCAGTTACTTCCGCCTGCAGTTCATCAATCTGACGCTGGTATTCCTCTGCCTGTCGTGCCGCAGCAGCCGTCAATTCAGCTGCTGAACTCTGCGCGGCATCCGCCGCGTTGCGCGCCTGAGAGGCATCGCTGCGCGCCCGATTTGCCGCGTCACGGCTGCGAGCGGCATCATCCCGTGCCTGATTGGCTTCGCTACGGGACCGGGCAGCATCGTTCCGGGCCCTGTCCGCCTCACGAGTGCGTGCCTGCAGCCGCAACGCCTCACGCTCTTCCGCGAGCCGGGCGCGTTGCTGCTCTGCATATCGCGTGGCAGCCCTGGCCTCGGCAATCGACACGGCCCGGCCCGCCATATAGACACGGTGCGTACCCAGCGCCTCCTCGTCTTCTGACAGCGGCTGCTCGGCAATACGTACTGCGGCCTCCGCCTCCCTGAGTTCCAGCCGGGCATGATTGGCCACATTCGGATCATTCTGCAGCGCGGTCAACGAGCTTCGCGCTTCTGCGGCACCCCGTGGGCTTTCCGGAGCCGAAGCGCACGAGGCGATCACCAGTGTTGAGCACACCAGTCCGGCAAACACCAGCAGACGCTGTATTTCTCGAGCAGTCAGGATTTTCATCGTTGACCTCCTGTGCGACGCATCTCTTCGACCAGCGCCTCGGAGCCGCGAGTCATTTCCCGGTTGATTTCCGCCGCTTTCGCAGACTCTGTTCGCGCTGACGCAAGCTCCGCCGCGATGAGAGACTCCCTGGCAGTACGCTCAGCCTCAACCATCCGTTCATCGTTGACGTAGCGCTCAGCCATCACCAGCTTTTCGTGTGCTTCATCCAGCTCGGCTCCTGCGTACTGTCTTGCACCAGCCTGCTCGGCTCCGGAGATTGCCTGTCTGGCGGCCGTTATGGAAGCCACAGGTGCAGGCGGAGCCGAAGCACAGGCGCCCAGCATAATGACTGCCATAAACAGACCCAGGGCGCCGCAAATGCGACCGGCGGATGTCCGTTTCTTTAATTGAGTCATGTTGCACCTCCTCTATTGAAAATTAATATGAGACAAATGGAACTGCAGAATCTCAGTTCTTGCGGCTCCTTTCAAAATCCTTGACCTGCTTTTCGGCCTCTTCCCTTGTGATACCGTACGCCTGCTGGATCTCGCCGCAAAGCTGGTCCCGATTTCCGGCAATTACATCCATTCGATCATCAGTGAGCTTGCCCCAGTGCTCCTTCACTCTTCCCTGTATCTGCCTCCAATTGCCTTCAAAGATATCCTGATTCATTGCCTTCCCCCTCGTGTGATTAGCTATCAAAGTTTGGCTATCATCCAATACAGCGGTGTTTTTGTCTGTTCGTTACGCCACCCAGGAATCCCGCCCTCAATCACACGGATCCGTGGGGCAACGCACAGAGCTACCCGTGCGTTTCGCTCATATTTTGTTCGGGACTGCTTATGGAGCCGCTCGCGCACAGACTGCCTGTCGCCACTGGAGGACCGGATGCCGTTGAAGATAGAAGGCGATTTTCTTGATACATTAAAAGGCGGTAATCGCCTGATAGACAGCCTGGCACTCGAGCAGCGCGCTGCTCTCCTTCCCCGGTGTGAGTTTGTCACACTTAAGCCAGGCGCGATTCTCTGCGAGGCTGGCGCACCCTTCGCCTACGCATACTTCCCTGTCAGCGGCACCATTTCCCTGGTCAGCGAGTTGAACGGAAACGTCGCCTTTGAAACGGAAAGCATAGGTAGAGAGGGCATGCTGGGCAGAGCCCTGATCCTGGGCATCAATCGCGCCCCCCATCGCGGCATCGTTCGGGCCCCCTGCAAGGCATTGAGAATGAGACCCGGGACACTGGAAGCGGCATTACACAGCCATGCGACGCTCGCCCGTATCCTGCGCTATTATTTGTACGCCGTATTCGAGGAGCTATCGCACTCCAGAGGTTGCATGCATTTTCATGATGCGGGGAAACGATTGGCCCGTGCGCTTCTGGTGGCACAGAGCCGCGCCGGAGCGGGACGGCCTCTCGCCATGACACACCAGATGCTCGCCAGTTCCCTCGTTGTGCGGCGGGGAGCAGTCACCATCGCCGCCATCAAGCTGCAGCGGGAAGGCGTCATCCGCTATAGCCGTGGAAAAATCACGATCCTGGATCACGGTGCACTGGAAGAGGCTTCCTGCGGCTGCTACAGCGCAAGCCTCGATTACCATGCCGGACTTCTCCCCTGACCAAGCGCTTCTGAATTGCCCAGACGGGCGATTCAATCGAGGTCCTGAGTATGCTCGGCTGCGAACAGACGAGAAGGCAACTCTGCGCCATTCTGCCTGCTCATACAATGAGACTCCGAATGGTGAGCTCCATTTTGGAAGTGATTGCATGGTTTTATAAATACCGGGCCTGGTATCGTACTACACCATCGACGGCTTCCCGTGGTCTATCGCCACCTGTTCCGAAGTAACCGCAATTTGTCGAAACGCCATCGTGGTTTCAAAGTGCACACCGACGAGGTCCTTGAGAGCAGCTTCCGCGTTCATCACAACTGAGGACCCCATTATGTCGCAGTCACCACTGTGGACCCTGGATCGGTTACGATTCCTCTACAGTCGAATCAGAGAGCGTTTGTGGATCAAGCCACTGATACTTTGCGTGCTCTCGATAAGCGGTGTCTTCTTCGCGAGGCTGGCTGACGATAGCGGTCTGTCCAATGTACTACCCACAGTCAACCTGGAATCCGTAGAGTCCTTGCTGTCCATTATGGCCTCCAGCATGCTGGTCATTGCAACGTTTGCAGTAGGTTCGATGGTTGCCGCGTACGCATCCGCCAGTACCGGCGCCACACCCCGATCCATACCGCTTGTTATCGACGATGACGTTACCCAGAACGCATTGTCAGAGATGGTCCCGCAATTTCGGACACCGGTATAAGTGCAACAGCGCCCTGACT
>JBBEBP010000024.1:0-15768 GCA_040882255.1 Pseudohongiellaceae bacterium
CGTGAAGGCGGCCGCACCGTGGGCGCTGGCGTGGTATCCAAGATCCTCGAGTAAGCCCCGGGTAACAGACAGGGGACAGCAAGCCGAAATCCCCCCGGCGGGAATTTCGGCTTGTCTGTCTCTGAAAGAATAGGCCAGTAGCTCAATTGGCAGAGCGGCGGTCTCCAAAACCGCAGGTTGGGGGTTCGATTCCCTCCTGGCCTGCCATTTCAACAATGGCAGGAAACGGACCGGCATTACGATGTCTGACAGTGTCAGTAGCGGTGCCGGCCTTCTTGTCATCGGGTAGCTGGTAGAACTATGGCTGAGAAAAGCAAGGCGCAGCAACCGAAGCTGGATGCGCTGAAATGGGTTGCGGTAGTCGCAATCGTTGCTGCCGGCGTGTACGGCAATTCCTATTTTGCCGCCGAATCGATCCTGTATCGGGCCATCGGGCTGCTGATCCTCGCTGGCATAGCGAGCTGGGTCGCTGCTACCACCGCACGAGGCGGTGCGTTCGTCAATCTTTGCCTTGACGCAAGAACCGAGATCCGCAAGGTTGTCTGGCCGACTCGCCAGGAAACCACGCAGACCACCATCATCGTGTTGATCGTGGTGTTCATTCTCGCCTTGTTGCTGTGGCTGCTGGATACAGCGTTGGGCGCGATCATTTCGGGCATAATTAGCTAGTTCAGGGGACAGGTCAATGGCAAAGCGTTGGTATGTGGTACATGCCTATTCCGGGTACGAGAAGAAGGTGAAGATTGCGCTGAGTGAGCGCATTGCCCTGTCCGGTATGGAAGATTTGTTTGGCGAAGTGCTGGTGCCCACGGAAGAGGTGCTGGAGATGCGCTCCGGGCAGAAGCGCAAAAGCGAGAGGAAGTTCTTTCCGGGCTATGTGCTGGTGCAGATGGAGCTCAATGACGATACCTGGCACCTGGTGAAGGAAACTCCTCGTGTGATGGGGTTCATTGGTGGCAAGCCCGACAACCCGGCGCCAATCACCGATCGCGAGGCAGACAGAATCCTGCAGCGACTGGAAGAAGGACAGGACAAGCCGACGCACAAGGTTGTATACGAGCCGGGCGAAATGGTGCGTGTCATCGACGGTCCGTTTAACGATTTCACCGGTACCGTGGAAGAGGTCAACTACGAAAAGAGCCGGCTGCGAGTTGCCGTGCTGATTTTCGGTCGCTCCACTCCGGTGGAGCTGGAATTCGGTCAGGTCGAGAAGAGCTGACCGGGCGGCCCGGCCCTTTTTTCGGGTGGGGTCGCAGGCAACGCCGGCCATGGCCGGCTGTAAACAGTAATGCAAGTGAACCGGGGAGCCGACAGGCTATCGCATGAAGCGCGGTAGCCGGGCGTTATCACCCACAGGAGAGTACTCATGGCGAAGAAAGTCCTGGCCTACATCAAGCTCCAGGTTGGAGCTGCCAAGGCCAACCCCAGCCCGCCGGTCGGTCCGGCACTGGGTCAGCATGGCGTGAATATCATGGAGTTCTGCAAGGCGTTCAACGCCGAGACGCAGGGCGTGGAGCCGGGTCTTCCGATTCCGGTTGTGATCACCGTTTATGCTGACCGCAGTTTCACCTTCATCACCAAGACGCCTCCGGCAGCAGTATTGCTGCGCAAGGTGGCCGGTATCGATAAAGGCAGTGCCACGCCCAATACGGCCAAAGTGGCCAAGGTGACCCGGGCCCAGCTCGAGGAAGTCGCGACGCAGAAGATGCCCGACCTGACGGCGGCCGATATGGATGCGGCAGTGCGTACCATTGCCGGCAGTGCGCGTAGCGCCGGAATTGATGTCGAGGGGGTGGAGTAAGATGGCGAAAGTAACCAGAAAGCGCAAGGCGATCGCAGAGAAGCTGGATCGCACGAAGAGCTACTCTGTGGGTGAGGCGCTGTCACTGCTGAACGAGTTTGCTTCCGACCGGTTCAAAGAGTCTCTCGATGTCTCCGTGAACCTGGGTGTCGACCCGCGTAAATCGGACCAGGTGGTCCGGGGTTCCACATTGTTGCCGCACGGTACCGGCAAGGAAGTACGGGTGGCCGTATTTGCCCAGGGTGACAATGCCGAGAAGGCCAAAGCGGCTGGTGCGGACATTGTCGGGTTTGAAGATCTGGCGGAGACCATCCAGGGCGGCACTATGGATTTTGACGTGGTCATCGCCACGCCCGACGCCATGCGTGTGGTTGGCAAGCTGGGCCAGATTCTGGGCCCACGTGGCCTGATGCCCAACCCCAAGGTGGGAACAGTCACCACCGACGTGGAGACGGCTGTCAAGAACGCCAAGGCCGGTCAGGTGCGGTATCGCACGGACAAGAAAGGCATTGTACACGGCGGTATTGGCAAGGTTGATTTTCCGGCGGATGCGGTCCAGGGCAACCTGGAAGCACTGTTGTCGGACCTGAGAAAAGCCAAGCCGGCTTCCGCCAAGGGCGTCTATATCCAGAAAGTGATGCTGTCGTCCACCATGGGCCCCGGCATCCAGATTGATCCGGCGTCACTGAATGCCTGATCGATGATGATTACGGTGGTCTGGACCAGGTCCGGGCCACTGCCAGACTTTGGGGTTTTGCCGGCGTTGTCGGCAAGGCCGTCAAAGACCGTAGGTGTCAGGGTGGTCGACTGACTTAATGCCGCCTACGCAGATGGTGTAACCCGGTCCGGCACAGCCGGATCCATTTCACCAGTTAGCCTGCCCGGATATGCAGCGAGGTGCTGTATTGCCGGGTACAAGTGACAATGAACTGCCACAACGGGGTTCAATTCAGGAGTTAAGCTAGTGGCTATCAGACTTGAAGAAAAGAAACAGATCGTTTCGGAAGTCAATAAAGCTGCTACCAGTGCCATGTCTGCAGTCATCGCCGATTATCGTGGTGTGACTGTTGCGGATATGACCGAACTTCGTAAGCAGGCGCGAGAGAACAGCGTTTTCCTTCAGGTGGTGCGTAACACCCTGCTCAAAAGGGCAGTGGAAAATACTGACTTCGAATGTCTTAACGAAGTGCTGGTCGGTCCGACGATTCTGGCTTTTTCCATGGAGGATCCCGGAGCTGCCGCGCGCGTTCTGAAGGATTTTTCCAAGGCGAATGACCGATTCGAGATTAAGGCGCTCTCTTTTGGTGGCAAGTTGCTGCCGGCGGAGCAGATCGACGTTCTGGCTACGTTGCCGACCTATGATCAGGCGGTGGCACAGCTGATGAGCGTGATGACTGCTCCGGTGACCAAGCTGGCCCGCACCTTCAACGAGGTGCCCAGCAAAGTTACCCGTGCCGTGGCCGCAGTGCGCGACCAGAAGAAGGAAGCAGCGTAATTCCGGCTCAGTACAGATTGAACACATTTATTTTTTACTCAGGAGATTAGAGTCATGGCTCTGTCTAAAGACGATATCCTCAACGCTATTGCCGAAATGTCAGTGATGGACGTGGTAGAACTGGTTGAAGCAATGGAAGAAAAATTCGGTGTTTCCGCCGCTGCAGCCGTTGCTGTGGCCGGACCGGCTGCTGCCGGTGGCGAAGCGGAAGCCGCTGAAGAACAGACGGAATTCGACATCGTGCTGACTGGCGCGGGTGAGAAGAAAGTCAACGTCATCAAAGTGGTTCGCGCCATCACAGGCCTTGGTCTGAAGGAAGCGAAGGACCTGGTGGATGGTGCGCCGTCCACTGTGAAGGAAGCAGTAAACAAGGAAGACGCTCAAGATGCCAAGACGAAGCTGGAAGAAGCCGGCGCTTCTGTTGAGCTCAAGTAAGGCGTCCATAGCAGCATGAAGAAGGAATCCGGCCTGGGAGTTTTTCCCTTGCCGGATTTCCTCTTTTGTTTATGGCCGGAATTTTTTCCCACTGTGGGAAGGAAATTTTCCGGCGTAGAGTTTGGCCATGTCCTGATATTGTTTCAGGAGCGTGGAGAGAAAACAGTCATGCCGGTCCGGTACAAACCGGGCGAGTCGGGGCTGACGATTCGTACATACTAGCCAGGAAAACACTAATGGCCTATTCGTATACAGAGAAAAAACGTATCCGTAAAGACTTTGGTAAGTTGCCAGGGGTAATGGATATACCTTATCTCTTGTCGACCCAGATCGAGTCTTTTCGCCAGTTCATCCAGGCGGATGCCGCGCCGGATCAGCGCGATGATCTGGGGTTGCACGCGGCATTCAAATCTGTGTTTCCGATTGTCAGTTATTCCGGCAAGGCGGTGTTGGAGTACGTCAGCTACAGTCTGGGCAAGCCGGTATTTGACGTCAAGGAATGCCAGCTCCGGGGAATTACCTATTCCGCACCCCTGCGGGTCAAAGTGCGGCTGATTCTGTATGACAAGGAATCCAGCGCCCAGACCATCAAGGACATCAAAGAGCAGGAAGTCTACATGGGCGAGATTCCGCTGATGACTGACAGCGGCACTTTCGTCATCAACGGCACCGAGCGTGTCGTTGTCTCCCAGCTGCATCGTTCGCCGGGCGTGTTCTTTGATCATGACCGCGGCAAGACGCACAGTTCGGGCAAACTACTCTATTCTGCGCGGGTCATTCCGTACCGTGGTTCGTGGCTGGATTTCGAATTCGACCCGAAGGATCTGGTGTATGTCCGCATCGACCGCCGCCGCAAGCTGCCGGCGACGGTCCTGTTGCGGGCGCTGGATTACACCTCTGAACAGATCCTGGACATGTTCTTTGACAGCAATCATTTCCGCATCGACAAGAAAAGCGGAGAGGTGATGCTGGAGCTCGTGCCGTCAAGGCTGCGAGGTGATGTACTGAACTTTGATGTTGCCGACAAGAAAGGCAATGTCATCGTCGAGGCGGGTCGCCGTATAACGGCCAAGCATATCCGCCAGATGGAAAAGGCGAAGATGACCGAGCTCAAGGTCACTACGGAGTTTGTCGCCGGGGAATCCCTGGCGCGTGACATCGTCAACCCGGAGACGGGCGAGATTCTGCTGGAGTGCAACACGCAGATTACGCCGGAAATGCTGGAAGCCATGTCGGCAGCCGGTATCCATGAGTTCGACACCATCTATACCAACGATATCGACTGTGGCCCTTATGTCTCCGAAACGCTGCGGATCGACAATACGACTACGCGCCTGGAAGCCCTGGTGGAAATCTACCGGATGATGCGTCCGGGCGAGCCGCCGACCAAGGAGTCGGCCGAGAACCTGTTCGGCAACCTGTTCTTTTCGACCGAGCGTTACGATCTGTCTACAGTCGGGCGCATGAAGTTCAACCGCCGCCTGGGCCGAAAGGAAATCGAGGGCGAGACAGTACTCAGCGTGGATGACATCGTGGAGGTGCTGAGAGCGCTGGTGGGTATCCGCAATGGATTCGGCAATGTCGACGACATCGATCACCTGGGCAACCGTCGTATCCGGTCCGTGGGCGAGATGGCAGAGAACCAGTTCCGTGTCGGTCTGGTTCGTGTCGAGCGTGCTGTCAAGGAACGCCTGAGTATGGCCGATTCCGAAGGCCTCATGCCGCAGGATATGATCAATGCCAAACCCGTGGCGGCGGCCATCAAGGAGTTCTTCGGTTCCAGCCAGCTGTCACAGTTCATGGATCAGAACAACCCGTTGTCCGAGGTCACGCACAAGCGCCGGGTATCGGCTCTGGGCCCGGGTGGTCTGACCCGGGAGCGGGCCGGTTTCGAGGTTCGCGATGTGCATCCGACTCACTATGGTCGGGTCTGTCCCATTGAAACACCGGAAGGGCCGAATATCGGTCTGATCAACTCGCTGGCGATCTATGCCCGCACCAATCAGTACGGTTTCCTCGAGACGCCGTACCGCAAGGTGGTGGATACGCAGGTCACGGACGAAATCGAGTACCTGTCGGCCATTGATGAAGGTCAGTATGTGATTGCCCAGGCCAGTGCCGCGATGGACGCCAAGGGACGTTTCACTGAAAATCTGGTCACGGTCCGGTATGACGGTGAAACCACGCTGATGCCGAAGGAGCAGATCAACTATATTGATGTGACTCCCCAGCAGATGGTATCTGTGGCCGCCGCGCTGATTCCATTCCTGGAGCACGATGACGCCAACCGCGCCTTGATGGGGTCCAACATGCAGCGACAGGCAGTGCCGACGCTGCGCGCCGAGAAGCCGTTGGTCGGCACCGGGCTGGAACGTAATGTGGCCCACGACTCCGGTGTCTGTGTGGTGGCCGATCATGGTGGCATGATCGAGAAGGTTGATGCTTCGCGCATCATTGTGCGAGTCAATGACGATGAGACCGAGGCTGGTGAGGCCGGCGTCGATATCTACAACCTGGTCAAGTATACGCGGTCCAACCAGAACACCTGCATGAACCAGAAGCCGCTGGTACGAGAAGGTGACATTGTCGCCCGGGGCGATATCCTGGCGGACGGTCCGTCTGTGGATATCGGAGAACTGGCGCTGGGGCAGAACATGCGCATCGCGTTCATGCCCTGGAACGGTTACAACTTTGAGGACTCGATTCTGATCTCGGAACGGGTCGTGACCGAGGATCGGCTGACCAGTATCCACATTCAGGAGCTGACCTGTGTGGCCCGGGACACCAAGCTGGGTGCCGAGGAAATTACCGCTGATATCCCCAATGTCGGTGAAGGTGCATTGAGCAAGCTGGATGAGGCCGGTGTGGTCTACATCGGCGCGGAAGTTGATGCGGGCGACATTCTGGTAGGCAAGGTTACGCCGAAAGGCGAGACCCAGCTGACGCCGGAAGAGAAACTGCTGCGTGCCATCTTCGGTGAAAAGGCTTCCGACGTGAAGGACACGTCGCTACGTGTGCCGACCAGCGTCCAGGGCACTATTGTCGATGTTCAGGTGTTTACCCGCGATGGTCTGGAAAAGGACCAGCGGGCCCTGGAAATCGAAAAGCAGCAGCTGAACGAGGTTCGCAAGAATATCGAGGACGAGTACCGCATCGTGCAAGGTGCCACGTTCTATCGCCTGAAAGGTGCTCTGGTGGGCAAGAAGGTCGCCGGCGGTCCCAAACTGAAAAAAGGTGCTGTGCTCACTGAAGAATATCTCGATGGTCTGGACAGTGGCGACTGGTTCAAGTTGCGCATGGCGGACGAGGAACTCAACGCCCAGCTCGAGCGCGCGGAAGAGCAACTGCAGGAACGCCGCAAGGACCTGGACGAGCGCTTCGAAGACAAGCGCCGCAAGCTGACACAGGGTGATGATCTGGCACCGGGCGTGCTGAAGATCGTCAAGATCTACCTGGCCATCAAGCGCCGCATCCAGCCGGGTGACAAGCTGGCGGGCCGGCACGGCAACAAGGGTGTGATTTCTGCCATCATGCCGGTGGAGGACATGCCGTACGACGACAAGGGCGAGCCGATCGATGTGGTGCTCAACCCGCTGGGCGTGCCGTCGCGAATGAACGTCGGACAGGTGCTGGAAACCCACCTGGGTGCGGCTGCCCGCGGACTGGGCGAACGTATCAACGAGATGTTGCACCAGAAGCAGAAGGTGGCACAGGTACGCAAACTGCTCGACGAGATCTATAACTCCGTCGGCAAGCAGAAAGCGAAACTGGATGACTTCACTGACGACGATATCATGGAGCTGGCTCATAACCTCAAACAGGGTGTGCCAATGGCGACACCGGTGTTCGATGGTGCCATCGAGTCCGAGATCAAGGAGATGCTGAAGCTGGCTGGCTACGAGGAAAGCGGCCAGATCACCCTGTATGACGGTCGGACCGGCGACGCGTTCGACCGGCCGGTAACGGTAGGTATCATGTACATCCTCAAGCTGAACCATCTGGTGGAAGACAAGATGCATGCGCGCTCCACCGGTTCCTACAGCCTGGTCACCCAGCAACCGCTGGGCGGCAAGGCCCAGTTCGGCGGTCAGCGTTTCGGGGAGATGGAAGTCTGGGCGCTGGAGGCGTACGGTGCGGCCTACACCCTGCAGGAAATGCTCACGGTGAAGTCCGACGATGTGGGAGGGCGCACCAAGATGTACAAGAACATTGTTGACGGTGATCACCGGATGGAACCGGGAATGCCAGAGTCGTTCAACGTGCTGTTGAAGGAGATCCGCTCGCTGGGGATCGATATGGAGCTGGATACGTCGTCCGACAAGTGACGGACGGCGGGCTCCACAACACAACGTTCAACGAATTGCTGATTTTATGAAGCCCGGGTGTTGTCCCGGGCGGAGGAAAAGACGATGAAAGACCTGCTGGGTTTGCTGAAGTCACAGTCACCATCCGATGAGTTTGATGCCATCAGGATCGGGCTGGCATCGCCCGAAATGATCCGCTCGTGGTCGTTCGGTGAAGTCAAGAAGCCGGAAACGATCAACTACCGTACGTTCAAGCCGGAACGCGACGGGCTATTCTGCGCCAAGATCTTTGGTCCCGTGAAGGACTACGAGTGCCTGTGTGGCAAGTACAAGCGGCTCAAGCACCGTGGCGTGATCTGCGAGAAGTGCGGCGTGGAAGTCGCGTTGTCCAAGGTTCGGCGCGAGCGCATGGGGCACATTGACCTGGCAAGCCCTGTCGCGCATATCTGGTTCCTGAAGTCGCTGCCTTCCCGTATCGGCCTGTTGCTGGACATGACCCTGCGCGACATTGAGCGCATCCTCTACTTCGAGTCCTTCGTGGTGACCGATCCCGGCATGACCACGCTGGAGAAGGGCCAGTTGCTGACCGACGAGCAGTACTACGAGGCAATGGAAGAATTCAGCGATGAGTTCGAGGCCAAAATGGGTGCCGAGGCGGTCCAGCAGCTGATGAAGGATCTGGATCTGCCGGCCGAGGTCCAGCGTCTGCGTGACGAGATTCCGGCCACCAGTTCAGAGACCAAGCTGAAGAAGCTGTCCAAGCGTCTCAAGCTGTTGGAGGCCTTTGCTGACTCGGGTAACGATCCGGAATGGATGATTCTGACTGTGCTGCCGGTGCTGCCGCCGGATCTGCGCCCTCTGGTGCCGCTGGATGGTGGCCGGTTCGCGACATCGGATCTGAATGATCTGTATCGCCGGGTCATTAACCGTAACAATCGTCTGAAGCGGCTGCTGGATCTCAATGCGCCGGATATCATTGTGCGTAACGAGAAGCGCATGCTGCAGGAAGCGGTCGATGCGTTGCTGGACAACGGCCGACGTGGCCGTGCCATTACCGGTTCCAACAAGCGCCCTCTGAAATCCCTGGCCGACATGATCAAGGGCAAGCAGGGCCGTTTCCGTCAGAACCTGCTGGGCAAGCGGGTTGACTACTCCGGCCGTTCCGTGATCGTGGTGGGGCCGACGCTCAAGCTGCATCAATGCGGTCTGCCCAAAAAAATGGCGCTTGAGCTGTTCAAGCCGTTCATCTTCGGCAAACTGGAGCGCCGGGGTCTGGCCACGACCATCAAGGCGGCCAAGAAAATGGTGGAGCGGGAAACTGCCGAGGTCTGGGATATCCTGGCCGAAGTGATCCGCGAGCACCCGGTGATGCTGAACCGGGCGCCCACTTTGCACCGGTTGGGTATCCAGGCGTTCGAGCCGGTACTGATCGAGGGCAAGGCCATACAGCTGCACCCGCTGGTCTGCGCCGCCTACAACGCCGACTTCGACGGTGACCAGATGGCTGTGCACGTGCCGCTGACACTGGAAGCGCAGCTGGAAGCCCGCACCCTGATGATGTCTACCAACAACATCCTGGCGCCGGCTAGCGGCGAGCCGATCATCGTGCCGTCCCAGGACGTGGTGCTGGGCCTGTATTACATGACGCGTGAAGCCGTCAATGTGAAAGGCGAGGGCATGGTGTTCAGTGACGCGGACGAGGTAAAGCGCGCCTACGATACCGGGTACGTACATCTGCATACCCGTATCAAGTGCCGCATTACCGATTTCGAGCTGAACGAGGCGGGTGAGAAAAATGCTGTGACCCGGCTGGTGGATACCACAGCCGGACGTGTGTTGCTCTTCAGTATCGTGCCGAAAGGGCTGCCCTTCTCCATGGTCAATCAGAAGATGGCCAAGAAGCAGATCTCGCAGATACTGAACGCCTGTTACCGTAACGTCGGTCTGAAGGAAACCGTGATTTTCGCGGACCAGTTGATGTACACCGGCTACAAGTATTCCACCTGGTCCGGCTCATCAATCGGCGTGAACGACTTCGTTATTCCTGACGAAAAGGAAAAGATTATCGCCCGCGCCCACGCCGAAGTCGAGGAGATCGAGAGCCAGTACGCGTCCGGTCTCGTGACCCAGGGCGAGAAATACAACAAGGTCATCGACATCTGGTCACGCGCCAATGACCTGGTGGCCAAATCCATGATGGATGGCCTGTCCACCGATATTGTGATCAACAAGGATGGCGAGGAAGAAGAGCAGGAGTCGTTCAACTCCGTGTATGTCTATTCTGACTCCGGCGCTCGTGGCTCCCCGGCGCAGATCCGTCAACTGGCGGGCATGCGTGGTTTGATGGCCCGTCCGGACGGCTCGATCATCGAGACACCGATCACCGCCAACTTCCGCGAAGGGTTGAGCGTGGTGCAGTACTTCACGTCCACCCACGGTGCCCGCAAGGGTCTGGCGGACACGGCTCTGAAGACGGCCAACTCCGGTTACCTGACACGGCGCCTGGTGGACATTTCCCAGGACCTGGTGATAACGGAAGAGGACTGCGGTACTGATTCCGGCCTGGAGATCCGTCCGGTCATCGAAGGCGGCGACATCATTGCACCGCTGGGAGACCGCGTACTCGGCCGGGTGACGGTCCGCGACGTGGTCGACGAGAAGACCGGCGAGGTGATTGTCGAGTCCGGTGTGCTGATTGACGAGAAGGCGGTCGAGCAGATCGACTCGGCGGGTGTGGATGAGGTGCATGTGCGCTCCGCGATCACCTGTGATACCCGTTTCGGCGTCTGCCGTCAGTGTTACGGCCGCGACCTGGCACGTGGTCATCTGGCCAACGTCGGCGAGGCAGTGGGCGTGATCGCCGCTCAGTCCATCGGCGAGCCGGGTACCCAGCTGACCATGCGTACGTTCCACATCGGTGGTGCGGCGTCGCGGGCCACGGCTTCGGACAACGTGCAGGTCAAGACCAGTGGTACGGTCCAGCTGTACAACATGAAGACGGTGGAAACGGCCAAGGGTGAGTTGGTGGCCGTGTCGCGTTCCGGTGAGCTGATCGTCAGTGACGACGCGGGTCGAGAGCGTGAGAAGTACAAGATGCCGTATGGTGCTGTGATCAAACTGAAGGATGGCGATTCCGTCGAAGGCGGGCAGATCGTGGCGAACTGGGACCCACACACGCACCCGATTATCTCGGAAGTGCGGGGTACGGTGGCCTACTCGAACGTGGAGGAAGGCGTCACAGTGAAGCGTCAGACCGACGAAATCACTGGTCTGTCCAGCCTCACGGTGCTGGACCCTGCCGAGCGTCCGTCTGCGGCCAAGGATCTTCGGCCGGCTGTGACCGTGCTGGATGCCAAGGGCAAGGAAGTGTTGATTCCGGGCACCACGGTGCCGGCACATTCCTTCCTGCCCGCGCACGCCATCATTGCGGTCAAGAATGGAGACACGCTGGAGATCGGCGATACGATCGCCCGTATCCCGCAGGAGGGGTCCAAGACCCGCGACATCACTGGTGGTCTGCCGCGTGTGGCCGACCTGTTCGAGGCCCGCAAGCCCAAGGAAGCGGCCATTCTGGCGGAGATTTCCGGCACGGTGACCTTCGGCAAGGAAACCAAGGGCAAGCGTCGACTGATGATCACGCCGAAGGATGGCGAGGTGTTGGACGATGGCAGCACGCATTACGAGGTGTTGATACCGAAGTGGCGTGCGCTGACCGTGTTCGAGGGGGAAACCATCGAGAAGGGCGAGGTGGTCTCCGACGGCCCGCCGTCACCGCACGACATTCTGCGTCTGAAAGGCGTCGAGGCCCTGGCCGAGTATATCGTCAATGAAGTGCAGGAGGTCTACCGTCTGCAGGGCGTGAAAATCAACGACAAGCACATCGAGGTGATCGTCCGGCAGATGCTGCGCAAGGTCGAGGTTGGTGATCCCGGCGATTCCGCCTGGATCCGCGGCGAGCAGGCTTCATACACCCAGCTGTTGGAAGACAACGAGAAGCTGCGGGCGGATGGCAAGATCGGCGCGAAATTCGAGCGTCAGCTGCTGGGTATCACCAAGGCGTCGCTGGCCACCGAGTCCTTCATCTCGGCTGCCTCCTTCCAGGAAACGACCCGGGTTCTGACCGAGGCGGCTGTCACTGGCAAGCGCGATTACCTGCGCGGTCTGAAGGAAAATGTCGTCGTGGGGCGTCTGATACCAGCTGGTACCGGGCTGACCTATCACGAGTCTCGCCGCCGGCGGGCAGCCGCCCAGGGTGAGGACGAGGCTTCATCCGTCAGTGCCAGTGATGTGGAAGCGGCGTTGACCGAGGCCCTGAAGGGCGAGGACTGATTGCTGTAAGGAGCGAAGCGGCGATTTGTGCCCGGTTGACGGGCATAACCGCTGCTTCCGGTTGACTAGCGGGTGCGGGATCATTACACTCTCGCATCCTTTATCCTCGGATTTCTGCGAGTACCGTGACCCTCCGGTTGCCGTACAGTCGGGAATCGCAGGTTCATGAATTGTGTAGGAGTACTGAATGGCAACGATCAACCAGTTGGTGCGCAAGCCCCGCAAGAGCAAGGTCGCCAAGAACGACGTTCCGGCTCTGCAGGGATGCCCCCAAAAGCGCGGCGTATGCACCCGCGTCTATACCACCACCCCGAAGAAGCCGAACTCGGCGCTGCGGAAGGTCTGTCGTGTTCGGCTGACCAACGGCTATGAAGTCACCTCCTACATTGGCGGTGAGGGTCACAACCTGCAGGAACACTCCGTGGTACTGATTCGCGGCGGTCGGGTAAAGGACCTTCCTGGTGTGCGATACCACACCGTGCGCGGCAGTCTGGACACTTCCGGTGTCAATGATCGTCGCCAGGGGCGCTCCAAGTACGGGGCCAAGCGACCGAAGTAAACGGTTGCCGTAACAGAATCACTAGCGGGCGCCGTGCCGGAGAGGGACGGCGCCTTTCAGTAAGGCCATGTGCCTGTGCCGGACAGCGACAGACTGCGGCCGGGGAATCATGGAATGACCTGAACCAAAGAGGTATGTCATGCCCAGAAGAAGAGTAGCCGCCAAACGCGAGATATTGCCCGATGCCAAGTTTGGCAGCCAGGTGCTCGCCAAGTTCATGAACCACGTGATGGTCAGTGGCAAGAAGTCCGTAGCGGAAACCATCATCTACGGTGCTCTGGATATCGTAAAGGAGCGCACCGGCGGTGATCCGCTGGAGAAGTTCGAGGAAGCACTGGACGCGATCGCACCGATGGTGGAAGTGAAGTCCCGCCGTGTGGGCGGTGCCACCTATCAGGTACCTGTTGAAGTCCGAGTGGAGCGCCGCAACGCGCTGGCCATGCGCTGGCTGGTGGAGCATGCCCGCAAGCGCGGCGAGAAATCCATGGTGCTGCGCCTGGCAGGCGAGATCGCCGATGCCTCCGAAGGCAAGGGCAGCGCTGTCAAGAAGCGGGAAGACGTACACCGTATGGCGGAAGCCAACAAGGCATTCTCCCATTACCGCTTCTGATCAGACGGATCATTCATTCATTCTTAACGCGATATAGGTGCGATTGTGGCCAGAAAAACTCCTTTGAGCCGGTATAGAAATATTGGTATATGCGCTCACGTGGACGCCGGTAAAACCACGACTACAGAGCGGGTGCTGTTCTACACCGGTATTTCTCACAAACTCGGTGAGGTGCACGACGGCGCCGCCGTCATGGACTGGATGGAGCAGGAGCAGGAGCGTGGTATCACCATCACCTCGGCTGCGACCACCTGTTTCTGGAGCGGCATGGCCCTACAGTACCCCGAGCACCGGGTGAACATCATCGATACGCCGGGGCACGTGGACTTCACCATCGAAGTGGAGCGCTCTCTTCGCGTGCTCGACGGCGCGATCGTTGTGCTCTGCGGTTCCTCCGGCGTGCAGCCGCAGACCGAGACTGTATGGCGTCAGGCCAATCGTTATGAAGTGCCGAGGATGGTGTTCGTCAATAAGATGGACCGTGCCGGTGCCGATTACCTGCGCGTGGTCAAACAGCTCAAGGACCGGCTGAATGCCGTTCCCGTGCCGCTGCAGTTGACCATCGGCTCGGAGGACGAGTTCCGGGGCGTGGTCGATCTGGTCAAGATGAAGGCGATCATCTGGAGCGAAGACGACATGGGGGCGACCTTCGAGTACGAGGACATCCCCGCCGACATGCAGGCGGATTGCGAACATTGGCGGGAGCAGCTCGTCGAGGCGGCAGCCGAAGCCAATGAGGAGCTGATGGACAAGTACCTCGAGGGTGGTGAACTCACTGAAGAAGAGGTCAAGAAGGGCATCCGGGCACGCACCCTGGCCAACGAGATCGTGCCGGTACTGGGCGGTTCGGCCTTCAAGAACAAGGGCGTGCAGGCGATGCTGGATGCCGTCATCGACTACCTGCCCTCCCCGACGGAAGTGCGCGCCATTGAGGGCGAGCTGCCGGACGGATCGACCACGACGCGTGAGTCCGACGACGAGCAGCCGTTTGCGGCACTGGCATTCAAGATTGCCACGGACCCTTATGTGGGCACGCTGACGTTCTTCCGTGTCTACTCGGGCGTACTGCGCTCGGGCGATGCAGTGTATAACCCGCTCAAGAGCAAGAAGGAGCGCGTCGGTCGTATGGTGCAGATGCACTCCAACAACCGCGAAGAGATCAAGGAAGTGCGCGCTGGCGATATCGCCGCAGCCGTTGGTCTGAAAGACGTGACCACGGGTGAGACGCTGTGTGACCCTGACAACCACATCACATTGGAGCGCATGGACTTCCCGGATCCGGTGATCTCTGTGGCGGTGGAGCCGAAAACCAAGGCCGACCAGGAAAAAATGGGTGTGGCACTGGGCAAGCTGGCTCAGGAAGACCCTTCGTTCCGCGTAGAGACCGATGAAGAGTCCGGCCAGACCATCATTTCCGGTATGGGTGAGTTGCACCTGGACGTGCTGGTCGACCGTATGCGCCGGGAGTTTGGCGTTGAAGCGAATATCGGCAAGCCGCAGGTCGCCTACCGTGAGACGATCCGCAAGACCGTCGAAGTGGAAGGCAAGCACGTCAAACAGTCCGGCGGCCGCGGTCAGTACGGTCACGTATGGCTCCGTCTCGAGCCGCTGGATCCCGATGCCGAATACGAGTTCGAGAACAAGATCGTTGGCGGTTCGGTCCCCAAGGAGTACATTCCAGCGGTCGACCGTGGTGTCCAGGAGCAGATGAAGAACGGCGTACTGGCCGGATACCCCCTCCTGGCCATGAAAGTGACGCTGTATGACGGTTCATTCCACGACGTCGACTCCAGTGAGATGGCGTTCAAGATCGCCGGCTCCATGGCGCTCAAGAAGGGTGCCCTGCAGGCGGGTGCCGTGTTGCTCGAGCCGATCATGAAGGTGGAAGTGGTCACGCCGGAAGAGAATATGGGCGATGTCATGGGCGACCTGAACCGCCGTCGCGGTATGGTGCAGGGTATGGAAGACACCAGTGCCGGCAAGGTCATCGATGCCGAGGTGCCGCTGTCCGAGATGTTCGGTTATGCCACGGATCTGCGTTCCATCAGCCAGGGTCGTGCCACCTATACCATGGAGTTCCTGAAATACGGTGAGGTGCCGTCCAATGTGGCGGAAGGCATCATCAACCAGGGCTGAAACTGTAATTGAATACCGATACTGAATGAGGTGATATTGTGGGAAAGGCAAAGTTTGAAAGAAACAAGCCCCACGTGAACGTGGGCACGATCGGACACG
>JBBEBP010000025.1:0-15347 GCA_040882255.1 Pseudohongiellaceae bacterium
GTGAACCCGTCCATGGGGGGCTCGGCGTGCGCCATCCATGGCGCCCGACGCTCCTGTACCGCCCTGCCACCCGCTCCTCTCTCACTCCGTGGAAGACGCTCAGCGGATCTCGCTTTGAACGGATGCTGGTCAATCTCTCCAGTAGAGCAAGTGCAATGCTGTTCAGGGTGACCTTCATGGGGAAAATGGTGCGCGTCAACATGTGGTGAGCGCCGGGAACCACCACCGGACGAGAACCCACGGGGTGGACAGGCCGCTGGAAAGTGTCGGCCGCCATGGATGGCGGTCGCCAAGCCCTCCAGGGACGGATGTACGGGCGTCTTTCCAGCGGCCTGTCCGCCCCGTGGGTTCGGCGCTACGAAGTGCCAACCGGCACCTCAATACAACCGCGAGCGCTCCAGCTCCACATCCGCATTACGCCATAGCGTCTCGAACTGCCGCCACACAATATCCGCATCGTGCTGCTTGCCCTGGGCTTCCAGCGCCTGCGCCAGTCCGAAGGTGGCCCAGCCGTTGCGCTGGTTCCATTCCAGGTCGCGGCGGTAGACCGCTTCGGCCTGTTCGGCCTCGCCGGCTTCCAGCAGCGCGGCGCCCAGGTACAGGCGCATGGACTGGGGCCAGTCCGGCGGCTCGGTGTAGTTGTTCTGATCCTCCAGCGCCACGGCCTGCTCGTAGGCGGCAATAGCGGCGTCCAGGTCGCCCCGGGCCTCGGCGATTTCGCCTTCCAGGCCGGCGGCCGCCAGACGCAGGATGTGCGACACCGGGGTGGGGCCGGCGCTGCTCTGGTCGGCGCTCTCGTGTTCGGCCAGGCGGCGGATCTCGGCCAGGGCGTCTTCCGCGCGGTCGATGTCGCCGATGTTGGCGCGGGCACTGCCCGTCACGTACTGCCACATGCCGTCCAGATACGCCGTACCGTCATGGGACTGTTGCTTGTCCAGGATGGTGTCCCACTGGCCGAAGATCTTGTCGATCAGCCAGGCGGAGGCCACGCGCTTCTGTCCCCGGCCTCCCGAGCTGCCGGGCTCCACGCTGCTGGCGCCTGCTTCGGCGGTTTCGGCGGACAGCGCGTAGTTGCCCTGCAGCGAGGCGGCGTAGCGCACAAAGTCCTGGGCGTGACCGGAATGGATGCGGTGTGACAGCGGATAGGTGCCGATCATCGGGAAGTTGGTGTCGCCCCAGATGTCGGCGAACTGTTTATCGACTTCCTGTGAGCGGATATTGGTGTTGATGGCTTTTTCGTATTCGCCGACGCGAACATAGATGTGGCCCGGCATATGGACCATGTGCCCGGCGATTGGCGCGGTGCGCTCCAGTCTCTGTGCGGACGTCATGGCCAGTTCCGGTTGTGTGGAGGCTTCCATCAGATGGATGTACAGGTGATTGGCCCCCGGGTGAAATGGCTCCACCCGCATGGCCTGTTCCAGTGCCGCCTGCGCGCGGGCAGTGCCGGCCCGTGCCGAGCCGTCCTCGTTCCAGTAGTCCCAGCGGCCCATGGACATGTAGGCCGCCGCATACAGAGTGGCGATGTCCGGGTCATCGGGGTAGCGTTCATGCAACTCCGCCATGGCATCCAGATACGCGTAATCGCGCTCGCTGTCGTCGGGGATCGCGTCCTTGTTGTAGAGCACGTACAGCGCACGGATCATGTCCTGCTCACGCTGGCTGCCGTTGTCTATCAGCTCCATGGCACGCTCGATGGCCTTGAGGCCCTCGCCCTGGGGATCGTCGGGCATGTTGGCGTAGCGGCTGTTGGGGTTGGGTCCCATGGCGTGGGCCATGCCGAACCAGACCATGGGTGAATCAGGGTCGTGGCGGGCCGCTTCCTGGTAGGACGCGATGGATTCGGGAAAGTAGAAACCCCAGGCCATCCGTAGCCCCTGGTCAAAGAACTGCTGCGCGCGGGTCGAGTCGGTGCTGATCGACCGGCTGTAGTCGCCTGAACCCGGCAACTCCACGGCCAGCGGTGCATTGTCATTGCTCTGGGCGATGGCCGCCGGCAGGGCCGCCAGTTGCAGGGATCCGGCTACTAGCAGGGCCGCTGCCGTCCGGTACAGGAGAGGCTGTCGTGTCATGGTCCGTACTCCGCTTGCCGTTGGGTTGGTCTAATGGGTTGAATATTCCAGTATAACGGATTTCAGTGCCGGGTCATCATACTGCGGCATTCTTGCGAGAAAAAAACAGTGAATCAGGCCGTCTTCTCCCGATACTCACACAGATCGTAAATGACGCAGGCCGCGCACTTGGGCTTGCGGGCCGTGCAGATATAGCGCCCGTGCAGGATCAGCCAGTGGTGGGCGTCCAGCAGGTACTCCTTCGGCACCACCCGCATCAGGCGTTTTTCCACCTCCAGCACATTCTTGCCCCTGGCGATGCCGGTGCGGTTGCTGATCCGGAAGATGTGCGTGTCCACGGCCATGGCGGGCTGGCGCCAGGCGGTGTTCAGCACCACGTTGGCGGTCTTGCGCCCCACGCCGGGCAGGGCTTCAAGCTCTTCGCGGGTGGCCGGCACCTCGCTGCCGTGGCGCTCGATCAGCGCGCGGCAGGTCTTGATGATGTTCTCCGCCTTGCTGTTGAACAGGCCGATGGTGCGGATGTAGTCCCTCAGCCCGTCACCACCCAGATCGAGAATGGCCTGGGGGGTGTTGGCCACCGGGTAGAGTTTCCGGGTGGCCTTGTTGACCCCGACGTCAGTGGCCTGGGCGGACAGAATGACAGATATCAGCAATTCGAAAACGGAGCTGTACTCCAGTTCCGTGGTGGGTTCCGGGTTCTCGGCTTTCAGGCGCCGGAAAATCTCTTCGCGTTTTTCCCGATTCATAGGCAGGCGGGTCCGGAAATGGAAACAAATTCTTTGCAAAACAGGGATGTTAGCACGCGCGGAAAACCTTGCGCATTAACTGCGCCGGGCGGTAGGATGCAAGGCATACCGGTAGATCCGATTATGATCGATCGGGTTGAAGGGGTTTTTGATGACAATCGAGAAAGCGCAGACCGGTATTATAGGTTTCGACGAGCTGACGGGCGGTGGCATTCCGCGAGGACGGGTCACTCTGTTAGCGGGTGGTGCCGGTACCGGCAAAACGGTTATGGCACTGCAGTCACTGGTCCATGCCGCGCGTGAACTCGGTGAGCCCGGCGTGTTCGTGGCATTCGAGGAACATTCCGGCCGCATCAGAATCAATGCTTCGGGTTTCGACTGGGACCTGGATGCATTGTCCGAAGGCCAGTTGACCTTTCTCGATTTCCAACCTTCCGTGGATCTGGTCCAGTCCGGCGACTTCGACCTGACCGGAATGCTGGCGGGCATGGGCGCGGCGGTGAGCCGTATGGGCGCCCGGCGGATCGTGCTGGATGCCACCGACATCATCCTCTCGCTGCTGCCGGACCGGCGCAGCATGCGCCGGGAAATTTTCCGGCTGCACGAATGGCTGCTGGAACATGAGCTGACCGCCATCATTACCGCCAAGCAGCTGCCCTCGGGCGAGGCCGCCCCGGAAGGCGATATGGACTTCATGCAGTTCATGGTCGACAGTGCCGTGCAGCTACGCCATGACCTGGTGCAGGGCATTTCGCAGCGCAGCCTGCGCGTGGTCAAATACCGCGGCTCGGCCTTTGATGATAATGACATCCCCTACGTCATCGGCTCCTCGGGCCTGAAACTGGCGTCCGGATTCGGCAGGCAGACAGCGCCGCTGCCGGTGAGCGGAGAGCGCCTTTCCACCGGCATCGAGCGCCTGGACAGTATGCTGGAAGGGGGGTATCACCGCGGCGCCAGTGTGCTGGTGACCGGTTCGCCCGGTACCGCCAAGACCACCCTGGCCGGGGCTTTCATGGAGGTGGCCTGTGAACACAATGAATGCTGTCTGCTGGTCAGTTTCGACTCCCGGGTGGAGGAGATCGTGCGCAACCTGGCCTCGGTCGGCATTGACCTGAAAACACCGCTGGACAGAGGGCTGCTGCGCATGGAGTCGGCCGGCGGGCTGAGTGGCAGCAGTGAAATCCAGTTGATGCGCATCCGTCAGTGGGCCGAAGAGCACCGGGCCGGGTGTATCGCCATCGACCCGGCCTCGGCGCTGTCCAAGTCCGGCAATGAGTTGCTGGCGCACAGCGTGGTCCACCGCCTGGTTGACTGGTGCAAGTGGAACGGCATCACCCTGCTCACCACCAGCCTGCTGGATCGTGCCCATGACGCCGATACCCACACGCCGCTGCATATTTCCACCATCGCCGATACCTGGATCCACCTGGACTATCGCGTCAATGGCGGCGAGCGGAACCGGGGGCTGTCGATTATCAAATCCCGCGGTACGGCGCATTCCAACCAGGTCCGTGAGCTGGTACTCAGCCGCGAGGGCATCACCCTGGCCGATGTCTATACGGCCGGCGGCGAAGTGCTGATGGGAACGTTGCGCATGGAGCGTGAACGCGCCGAGGACCTGTCGCGGCGCAAGGCGGAACAGCAACACCGCCAGTACCTGGCAGAACTGGGGGCCGAGGTGCAGGAGCTTGAGCAGCGTATGCAGACCCTCCAGGCAAGTGTGCGTAATAAACAGAAACAGTTGGCCGAGGCCAGGGGGGATCGTGAATCCATGGAGGACCTGATCCGTGACACGGACAGCCTGATCCGGACCAGGAGGCAATCAGACCGTGATGGGGACTGAAGAGGTGAGGATCCAGCTGCGGCTGTATGTGTCCCCCGGGTCACCCAACTCCACCGTGGCGCTGCGCAACCTGGAGACGATCTGCAAACGGCATCTGGCGGACCGGGTTGATCTGGAAGTGGTGGATCTGTACGAGGAGCCGTCCCGTGCCCTGGAAGACGGTGTGATGATGACGCCCATGCTGGTGCTGGCTTCGCTGGACCCTCCTGTTCGCATTATCGGCAATCTCAACGATCCTGCCCCGGTATTGCAGGCCCTGGAGGTGGTTCCCGGTGACTACGCAGACTGAAGAACTGGTGTTGCTGGCCAGCCAGCTCCGCGAGGTCGAGCAGCGCATCGTTGAAGTGTCGGGTGGCTCGGTTGATGCCGTCGTGGACAGCGAGGGCAAACCCTACCTGCTGCGCAGGGCCCAGCAGGAACTGCGGGAGCGCATCGAGCTGCAGCGCCGCTTCTCCGAACAGCAGTCGGCCATCCTCGACGCATTGCCCGCCCATATCGCCCTGCTTGATTCCCGCGGCACCATTGTGGCCATCAACCAGGCCTGGCGCCAGTTCGGCGCGGAGAACGGCGCCACCGACGGCCAGCATGGAGTAGGCAGCAATTACCTGAGTGTCTGCGAGCAGTCGCCCGGCGTGGCTGGTGAGGCATCGGAAGCGGCGGAAGGTATCCGGACTGTGCTGGGAGGGCGCAGCGATCATTTTTCATTGGAATATCCCTGTCATGCCCCGGATCGTCAACGCTGGTTCAGCCTGATCGCGGCCCCGCTGCGCTCGCGGCAGCAGTCCGGCGCCGTGGTCATGCATATCGACATCACCCAGCGCAAACTCGCCGAGATGAATCTGCAGCGGGTGGCCAGCCTGTTCAGAGCCAGTAATGACGGTGTCCTGATCATTGAGCCGGATGGCGTCATCCGCGATGTGAACCCCGCCTACACCCTGATCTCCGGGTTCAACAGCGAGGAACTGCTGGGCAAACCGGCTGCGATGCATCCCCGGCTCAATGCCCCCGGCCTGGACCGGGAGATCGACGAGTCGATCAAGAGCCAGGGGTACTGGACGGGCGAGCTGCGGGCCCGGCGCAAGAACGGGGAGGTCTACGAGCAGAAAGTATCAGTGTCGGCCATCAAGGATGACGTTGGCGGGGTGCTCAATTACATCATCATCATCTCCGACATTACCCGGCTCAAGGAGCATGCTGCGGAACTGCAAAGGGTGGCGCATTACGATGCGCTGACCGGCCTGCCCAACCGCCGGCTGCTGACCGACCGGCTGGAGCAGGCCATCCGGCATGCCCGCCGGCATGAGGAGGTGCTGGCGGTCTGCTATCTGGATCTGGACAATTTCAAACCGATCAATGACCGCTGGGGCCATTCAGCGGGAGACCGGGTGCTGGTCAGCGTGGCACGGCGGCTGGAAGGGGCGCTGCGCGAATCCGACACCATCTCCCGGCTGGGCGGCGATGAATTCGTGCTGCTGTTGCCGGGCATCGAAGGGGGTGATGAGCTGGATCTTGTGCTGGGCCGGGTCATGGAGACGCTGCATACGCCTTTCGAGATCGAAGGGGAGACGCCAACCGTTTCGGCCAGCGCCGGGGTGGCGCTGTTCCCGGAGGACAGCGAGGATGCCGATACACTGCTGCGCTATGCGGATCAGGCCATGTACGGCGCCAAGGCCAGTGGCCGGGACCGCTACCTGCGTTTCGATCGCAGTGAGGCGCGGCGCTCGGAAGAGCGTCAGTCCCAGCTGCAGATCATCATCAACGGCCTGCAGCGACAAGAGTTCATTTTTTACTATCAGCCCAAGGTGGACCTGCGCGACGGGCGGTTGGTCGGCGTCGAGGCGCTGGTGCGCTGGCAGCATCCCGAACACGGCCTGTTGTCACCGGACCGGTTCCTGGGTTTCGTCATCGGCTCGGAGGTCGAGGTCCGTTTCGGCCAGTACGTACTCGATTCCGTGCTGGAGCAGCTGTCCGCCTGGCAGCAGCAGGGCATTGTCTTGCAGGCGAGCATCAATGTCAGCGGCAACGAGCTGCGCCAACCGGGCCTGGCGGACCGGATCGCCGCGCGGCTGGCGCGGTATACGAACCTGTCACCCTCCCAGTTGGAACTCGAGGTGGTGGAAACGGCGGCCGTGCAGGACATCAACCAGGTGCTGCTGACCCTCAGTCAGTGCCGCGATGCGGGGCTGCAGGTGGCCCTGGATGACTTCGGTACCGGCTATTCTTCGCTGACCGTATTGCGGCAGCTGCCGATTGATACGCTGAAGATTGACCAGAGCTTTGTCCGTGACATGCTGGAGGACAGTAATGATCGGAGCATCGTGGACAGTGTCATCCACATGGCCAGGGCGTTCAATCGCAACGTGGTGGCAGAGGGGGTCGAGACCATGGAACACGCCGCCGCCCTGATGGCGATGGGCTGTTTCCAGGCCCAGGGGTATGGCATTGCCCGCCCCATGCCGGCCGACGCCGTAGCCGCCTGGCTGGAGGACTGGCAACAGACCCGCCTGTGGGAAACGATCGAGCAGTGATGTCTGCGAACTTCTGAGTCAGGACACTAGCGGTCCGCCTTGCGGGCTTTGGCACGTTGCACGGCGGCCCGGATATCCGCCTGCAGTGACTCCCGGGATCGGCCGACCGTGGCCGGTGCCGCGCCGGTTTTCCGGCCTGCCGCACGCTGTCTCTCGCGCGACTGCTTGTCTTCTTTCCAGCGCGCCAGGCGCTCGTTACGCTGCTCGTACCGCTGGCGCCAGTAGGCCGACTGCGGCGCGGTGATGGTGGCCTGCCCGTCGCCCGGCTCCACCATGTCGATGCAATCGACCGGGCAGGGGGCGATGCAGAGCTCGCAGCCCGTGCATTCGGTTTCCATGACGGTGTGCATCTGTTTCGCTGCGCCCAGGATCGCATCGGTGGGGCAGGCCTGGATGCATTTGGTGCAGCCGATGCACTCGGCCTCCCGGACATAGGCCACCAGGCGCGGTCCCGGCTCACCGTGCCGGCGATCCAGTGGCACCACGGGGCGATCCAGCAGACGGGCCAGCGCGTCAATGGTTTCCTCGCCGCCCGGCGGGCACTTGTTGATCGCATCCCCGTTGGCGATGGCCTCCGCATAGGGGCGACAGCCGTCATACTCGCAGCGCTGGCACTGGGTCTGTGGCAGCAGCGCATCGATGGCGTCGATCAGGGACTTGTCATCGGCCGTTCTCGATACCATTTTATCTCCGCAAGGGTCGGCTTGCCCGGCTCGCATTCTACCGCAGCCAAAGCGGGCTTCGACAGTTTTGTCGTCCCCGTGGCCGCAATCACTGAAGTGGGAGCTGGCGACTATACCGTCAACGTCAACAACGAGGTCAAAGCCGGTTTCACACTCTGACCCGGAAACCGGCGCATATATGATCTTTGCGCTCATGGCGAGATCCTTACCCGCCATTCCCCTCCCCGGCGGATGACGTTGCCGCCTGATTCCAGTAGAATCCCGCCCCCTGAGCACTCTTAAACCCACGCATCGAATCAGCAAGCGAGACATCATGAAGAAGTGGCAGTGCATCGTCTGTGGTTTTATCTACGATGAGGCGGAAGGCTGGCCGGACGACGGCATCGAGCCCGGGACCCGCTGGGAAGAGGTGCCCGAGGACTGGATGTGCCCGGAGTGTGGCGTGGGCAAGGAAGACTTCGAGATGATGGAGATCGACTGAGCCACCGTTTATGCGGCCCCGAGCGGCCACCGTCATCAGCAGGGAACCACCGAACCGCCCCCGGGCGGCACCCGTCACAAGAGGAAAGCACACCGTGTCAAAGCGTCGAATCCTGGTCACCAGCGCCCTGCCGTATGCCAACGGCCCCATTCACCTGGGCCATATACTGGAGGTCGTGCAGACCGACATCTGGGTGCGTTTCCAGCGCCTGCGCGGCAATGACTGCGTCTACGTCTGCGCCGACGACGCCCACGGCACCGCCATCATGCTCAGTGCCGAGCGCGAGGGCATCACCCCGGAGGCCTGGATTGAGCGCATGTCCGAATCGCACCAGAAGGATTTCGCCGCCTTCGGTGTCAGCTTTGACAACTACCACTCCACGCATTCGGAAGAGAACCGGCACTACTCGGAAACCATCTACCGGGCGCTGCGGGACAACGGCATGATTGCCACGCACACGATTCACCAGCTCTACGACCCGGAGAAAGAACTGTTCCTGGCCGACCGTTTCGTCAAGGGCACCTGCCCGAAATGCAAGGCGGAGGAGCAGTACGGTGACAACTGCGAGGTCTGCAACGCCGCCTACAGCCCCTCCGAGCTGATAGAGCCGCGCTCCACGCTGTCCGGCGCCACGCCGGTGGAGCGCGAGTCCGAGCACTACTTCTTCCGCCTGCCCGAGTTCACGGACATGCTGAACCAGTGGACGCGCAGCGGCACCCTGCAGGAGTCGGTGGCCAACAAGCTCAGCGAATGGCTGGACGCCGGCCTGCAGGAGTGGGACATAAGTCGGGACAGTCCCTATTTCGGCTTCGAGATACCGGATGCGCCGGGCAAGTACTTCTACGTCTGGCTGGACGCGCCCATCGGCTACATGGCGAGTTTCCGCAACTACTGCGACCGCACCGGCACCGACTTCGATGCCTACTGGAAGCCGGGCCATGATACCGAGCTGTATCATTTTATCGGCAAGGACATCATCAACTTCCACACCCTGTTCTGGCCCGCCATGCTGCAGAACGCCGGCTACCGCACGCCGACGGCGGTGAATGTGCACGGTTTCATGACGGTCAATGGCAAGAAAATGTCCAAGTCACGCGGCACCTTCATCAATGCCGGCACTTATCTGGAACACCTGGATCCCGAGTACCTGCGCTATTACCTGGCCTCCCGAATGGGCAGCGGCGTCGAGGACCTGGACCTGAGCCTGGACGACTTCATCAGCCGGGTGAACTCGGACCTGGTGGGCAAGGTGGTGAACATCGCCAGTCGCTGCGCCGGCTTCATCAGGAAAGGCTTCAACGGCGAGCTGTCACGGCAGTGCAGTGAACCGCAGCTGGTCGGCGAGTTTCAGCAGGCGGCCGGGGAGATTGCTGCCCATTACGAGAAGCGCGAGTACAGCCGGGCCGTGCGCCGCATCATGGCGCTGGCCGACCGCGCCAACCAGTACATCGCCGAGCAGGAGCCGTGGGTGCTGGCCAAAACCGACAAGCAGGATCCGCGCATCCAGGCGGTCTGCAGCACCGGCATCAACCTGTTCCGGTTGCTGATGATCTATCTCAAGCCGGTATTGCCCGGCATGGCCGAACGCGCCGAGGCCTTCCTGCAGGTCGACCCCCTGGTCTGGGCCGATGCCGACAGCGTGTTGGAAGGACACAGCATCGGCAAGTTCAAGCCGTTGATCACCCGCATCGAGCCGGAGCGGGTCGAGGCCATGATCGAGGCGGGCCGGGTGGAGGCCGCCGGGTCGACCGCCGGCCGGGACGCAGCGCAGGATGCCGGCTCCGGTGTCGCGCCGTCCGATGCCGGGTCACCGCTCGCGGAGGAGCCGCTGCAGGACGAGATCGAGTTTCCGGCCTTTGCCGCCGTGGACCTGCGCGTGGCCCGCATCGTCGAAGCTGCCTATGTGGAAGGCGCCGACAAGCTGCTGCGCCTGATGCTGGACCTGGGCGCCGGCGGGGACGGCCAGCCGGTGACCCGCCAGGTGTTCTCCGGCATCCGCTCGGCCTATGCGCCGGAAGACCTGCAAGGGCGGCTGACCGTGCTGGTTGCCAATCTCAAGCCGCGCAAGATGAAGTTTGGTGTCTCGGAGGGCATGGTGCTGGCCGCCGGCCCAGGCGGCAAGGACATCTGGCTGCTGGAACCGGACCAGGGCGCACAACCGGGCATGCGCATCCTGTGACAGCGTGTGCCGGTGATCCTGCCGGTGAATTGACGCGTAGCGGCACTTGCGGTTTACTGGCTGACTGTCCTGCCGGGGGCAGGCCACAGACAATAATAACCACGATAAGGATCGCTGATGTCCGTAGTATCGCATCGGTCGCGTTTGCCGCGCACCACCTCCGCCCTGGCGCTTTGCCGTGCCTTCACTATTGCCCCGCTGTTGTTCCTGCTGGCGAGCACCTCCGTGGCCGCCCAGCCCAGCGAGCCGGGTCCGTCGGTCGATCAGCAACAGGGAGCGGCGCCAGCGCCCACACCCGCAGTGCCGGTGGGCGGCGACGATATCACCGAGTCGGCGCGCCAGGTGGAGAACTCCATCGTCAAGATCTACACGACCTCGGCCACCCCCGACTACTTCACGCCGTGGCGGCTGATGAACCCCAGCCAGAGCACCGGCTCCGGTTCGCTGATCAGCGGCCAGCGTATTCTGACCAACGCGCATGTGGTCGCTGATGCCAGCTATGTGCAGGTCCAGCGCCATAATGACCCCCAGCGCCACGTGGCCGAAGTGCTGTTCGTCTCCCATGCCTCGGACCTGGCGCTGCTGCGCGTGACGGACGAGACGTTCTTCGAGGGCATGGAGCCGCTGGAGATCGGCCAGCTGCCGGAGCCGCATACCGAGGTCAATGTGTTCGGCTTCCCGGTCGGGGGACGCACCCTCAGCATCACCCGCGGCATCCTGTCCCGGGTCGAGCACCAGATGTACGCCCATTCCGGCGAGTACCTGCTGGCCGGCCAGATCGATGCCGCCATCAACCCGGGCAATAGTGGCGGGCCGGTCGTGGTGGACGGGCAGATCGCCGGCGTGGTCATGCAGTCCGCCGGCAGCGGCCGCACCGAGGCGCTGGGCTATTTTGTACCGCCGGACATCATCCGTCACATGCTGGCCGATGCCTCCAACGAGCAGTACGACGGCTTCCCGGACCTTGGCTTTCGCACCCAGGAGCTGGAGAGTCCGGCCGCCCGCCGGGCTTTCGGGTTGAGCGAAGACCAGAGCGGCGTGCTGGTCATCAAGGTATTCGAGAACTCCCCGGCCTGGGGCCGCCTCAGGGAAAATGACGTGCTGGTGGGCATCGACGGCTTCGATGTCGCCGGTGATGGCAGCATCCAGTTGAACGACGATGTGCAGACCAACTACAAGCACGCTATCGACATGCGCCAGATCGGCGAACAGATCGACCTGACCGTGGCCCGCAAGGGTGTGGAACAGTCCTTGTCCCTGATGGCGCGGCGCCGCGAGGACAGCTATACCCTGGTGCGCCCCGAGGCATTCGACGAGACCCCGGAATACCGCATCTACGGCGGGATCGTGTTTGTGCCGTTGAACATGAACCTGATCAAGCGCTGGGGCAATGACTGGGCCCGCAACGCGCCGGTGGACTTCCTCAATGCCCGCCAGGAGTGGGCCACGCCGGAGCGGCGAGAGGCCGTGGTGGCCCTGCAGGTATTGGCCTCCGATGTGAACCTCGGCTACCACGACCTGCGCAACTGGATCGTGAATACGGTCAATGGCGTCCAGGTGCGCGATTTTCAGCATTTCGCCGCCTTGCTGCGCGACAACGAAGCCGAGTTCGTGACCTTCCGCAATGATTCCGGTTACCAGGTGGTGGTCAACCACGCCGAAGCCCGGGAGTCCGAGGAGCGGGTTTTGTCGCGCTACCGCGTGCCGGCGCCGCGGTCGGAGGGGCTGCTGGAGTAAAACCGGGGGAAGAATCCGGGGAAAGAAAAAAAATCCGGGACAGTCCCGGTTTTCCTAAAACCGGGACTGTCCCGGATTTTTTTTCTTTCCCCGGATTTTTCTTTTCTTTCCCCGGATTTGCTGTTTGCAGTATGATGCCTCGCTTCAAAGCCTGAATGACGGAACAGCAGAATGAGTATTAAATCGGACAAGTGGATTCGCCGGATGGCCGCCGAGCAGGGCATGATCGAGCCCTTCGAGCCCGGCCAGGTGCGGCACGTCGACGGGCGCCAGGTGATCTCCTATGGGACGTCCAGTTACGGGTACGACGTGCGCTGCGCTTCCGAGTTCAAGATCTTCACCAACGTGCATACCTCGGCGGTGGTCGATCCCAAGAATTTCGACGAAAGCAGCTTTGTCGGCATCGACGAGCCGGTCTGCATCATCCCTCCCAATTCCTTCGCCCTGGCGCGCACGGTGGAGTACTTCCGTATTCCCAGTGATGTCCTCACCGTCTGCCTGGGCAAGTCCACCTACGCGCGCTGCGGCATCATCGTCAACGTGACGCCGCTGGAGCCGGAATGGGAGGGGCACGTCACCCTGGAGTTTTCCAACACCACGCCGCTGCCCGCCAAGATCTACGCCAACGAAGGCGTTGCCCAGATGCTGTTCTACCAGTCCGATGAGCAGTGTGAAGTCACCTACAAGCAGCGCGGTGGCAAGTACATGGGCCAGCGCGGCGTCACCCCGCCGCGGGCATGACGGTGGAGCCACACACCGGGCCGGCGGCTGGCGCACCGCTGTTGCAGGCCCGCGATCTGTTCTGCGAGCGCGACGAGCGGGTGCTGTTCTCCGGGCTCGATTTCTCCCTGCACGCCGGCGAGCTGATGCAGGTGGCCGGCAGCAACGGCAGCGGCAAGACCACCCTGATGCGCATTCTCTGCGGCCTCAACAGCCTGTGGGAAGGCGAGCTGTTCTGGCAGGGCCAGCCGCTGCACGAACAGCGCGAGATCTTCCTGGCCTCGCTGCTCTATATCGGTCACCGCGTGGGTGTGAACCGCATTCTCAGCCCGCGCGAGAACCTGCGCTGGAGCTGTGCCCTGCAGGGTGGCCTGGACGAGCGTCGCATCGAACGGGCACTGGAGCAGGTCGGCCTGGCCGGCTATGACGACATCCCCTGCCACAACCTTTCCGCCGGCCAGCACCAGCGGGTTGCCCTGGCGCGGCTCTACCTGATCGACGTGCCGCTGTGGATCCTCGACGAACCCTTCACCACCCTGGACGTGGACGGTGTGCGCGCCCTGGAGCAGCACCTGGCGGCGCATACGGAGCGGGGCGGGTCCGTGATGGTCACCACCCACCACGCCCTCAACGTGCCCTGCGACATCACCCGCCTGGACCTGGACCACCAGAAAGAGGGACTGTCTCCATGAGAGAAGAAAAAAGAGGGACAGTCCCGGTTTTTCGCGGCTCCGGAGACCCGTTTACGGCCAGCATCGGCGCGGCGTTCCTGGCCACGCTGAAGCGGGACCTGCTGATCGCGCTCAAGCGCCGCAACGATCTGCTCAACCCCATCATGTTTTTCCTGATCGTGGTCACACTGTTCCCGCTGGGCATCTCGCCGGACCCCGAGCAGCTCTCGCAGGTGGCCGCCGGCGTGGTCTGGGTCTCGGCGCTGCTGGCCTCCATGCTGTCGCTGGACAACCTGTTTCGCGCCGACTACGAAGACGGCTCCCTGGAGCAGCTCCTGCTCAGCCCGCAGCCCCTGTACTTCCTGGTGCTGGCCAAGAACATAGCCCACTGGTTGGTCAGCGGCCTGCCGGTGGTGATTCTTTCGCCGGTGATGGCCTACATGCTGTACCTGCCCGGTGAGGCCTACGGCACGCTGGTGCTGAGCCTGTTGATCGGCACGCCGGTGCTGAGCCTGTTCGGCTCCATCGGCGTGGCGCTGACCGTGGGGCTGGGCAGCCGGGGGCTGATCCTGGCGGTGATCGTGCTGCCGCTGAGCATGCCTGTGCTGATCATCGGCGCCAAGGCCGTCACCGACGTCATGTTCGGGCTGCCGGTGGGCATGCACCTGTCACTGCTCGGCGCCATGCTGGCACTGGCCCTGAGCATCGGTCCGCTGGCCTCGGCGGCGGCGCTCAAAATCAGCGTCAACTAGCGCATTTCCTGATACAGATCGTAACGCACTTGCGGGGCGGCTGTGGTATAGTCGAGCCCGTTTCGCGAGGCTGGAAAAGGGAGGAAAAAAAGGGGGACTGTCCCTCTTTTTTCATACGATGTGGGTCTGGTTCAGCAAACTGGGGTCGCCCCGGTGGTTCTATCACTGGTCCGGGTACTGGCTGCCGTGGCTGTATGCGGCCATGCTCATCCTGTTCGCCATCGGCCTGCCGTGGGCGCTGTTGTTCGTGCCGCCCGACTACCAGCAGGGCGAGACCATCCGCATCATGTACGTGCACGTGCCGGTGGCCAGTATTTCCCTGGCCTGCTTCCCCTTGATGGCCGTGGCCGGCGTCATAACCCTGGTATGGCGCATGAAGCTGGCGGACATGGTGGCCAGGGCAGTGGCGCCGGTGGGCGCCTGGTTCACCGCCGTGGCACTGGCCACCGGGGCCATCTGGGGCGATCCGATCTGGGGCACCTGGTGGGCCTGGGATGCACGGCTGACCTCGCTGCTGATCCAGTTTTTCCTGTTCATCGGCGTGATCGCCCTGCGCTCGGCCATCGAGAGCCCGGACGCCGCTGCCCGTGCCTGCGCCATCCTGGCCATCGTCGGCGCCATCAACGTGCCCATCATCAAGTATTCGGTGGAGTGGTGGAACACCCTGCACCAGCCGGCCAGCAATTTCTCCACGGACTCGGTGGCGCCCAATCCGCCCGAGGTCTGGGTGCCATTGCTGATCATGATCGGCGCCGTCTATGTGTTTTTTGCCATCACCCTGATTCTGCGCGTGCGCAACGAGATCCTGCAGCGCGAGCGCCGCGCAGCCTGGGTGAAAGAGTTGGTGGAAGAAAAATAGAAAAAATGGGAACAGGAAGAAGGAAAATGGGGGCCGGAAAATGGGGAATGGAAAATGGGGACAGTCCCGGTTTTTC
>JBBEBP010000026.1:0-74988 GCA_040882255.1 Pseudohongiellaceae bacterium
GCACGGTTTCTGCGTAAAAGGCAAGCCACCCGCCCCCCCCCCCCCCCCCCGCTCTACTTTTCGGGAAAAAGCCCCGGCATCCACCGGGAAGCCAGAGCCGCCGGAAAAGCGAGCTGCAACGGCGATCGCACCGTTTCGGCGCGTAGCGCTCCCCGCTCCAGCAGCACGGAAGTAACCCGCCTGGCCTGCCGGTCACTCACGCCCAGCAATTCAGGGACTTCGGCGCGCGGCAGATCGCCGCGGTAGAGAACCGCCTCGAGAACCTTGCCCGATTTGGGCGGCAGGGCATCTGCGCGCACTTCTTCTTCCGTCCACAGCAGTATCCGATCGCGCAACCGTTCCGGCTTCACGAGTCCCTCCATGAAGGCGACCTGATCGAGACAGGTTTCCAGGAAAAAGCCTGTAAAAGCGACCAGCGCTTCTTCGCTCAAATTGCCTCGCCCGTCCAGGTCATTGCGGCGGCCCAGGTCACAGGCAGCCAGGTGTCTCTTGTAGGTATCGACATCACGAGCCAGACCTCTTGCGACCGACCAGATGCCGCCCGTTTCCAGGGTTCGTAGCAGCATGGCATGAGACATCAGTCTCGCCACGCGGCCATTGCCATCCAGGAAGGGGTGAATCCACAAAAGCCGATGATGGGCACAGGCGGCGGCAAGTATGCTGTTGGCCTTGCCGAGATGGCCATAGACGTTCTCGAACCGGCGCAGAAAGCGGGGCACCCCGCCAGGGCTGATGGACACATGCCTGCCGACCTGGACATCCCGTTGGCGAAACTCTCCCGGGATCACCCGCAGCGTCTCCCCGGTATGAGGTTCCTCAACCAGAAGAAGGGACTCCGGCAGAAACTCGCAGAATCGCTGATGCAGCTCACACAGGCCTTCCCGGCTCGTTTCGCGCCCCGCCAGTCCGCCTGCATCGATCCATTGCTGAACCCGGATATGCGCCTCGGCTTCATGCTGCAGGTCCCGCTGCCCGGGGTCGGCGCTGTAGTCCTTTTTCAGCGCCCGCTCGATATCCACGGGATGCGTGTCGTGGCCTTCAATGAGATTGCTGTAATAACAGTTCATGGATCGCACCAGGTCAGCGAGCGCCACGGCGACGCCGTCTGGCAGCCGGCTACGAAAAGCCGCCGAGCGCGAAGCGAGATCAAGGGCCAGATCCACCAGCTTCTCCCGCCCGCCTGCCTCCTCCCGGATCAGCAGTGGCTCCATCAGTGAGGCACTTTCCTGCCGGTCTTCCGCCGCCTTTCTGTCCGCATCCATGTCCGCTTCTCCGAATACTGTATTTCAATACTATCAAATACTACCATCGTTCAAAGAAATTACTATGTCCGCTTCTATGTCCGTTATCACGTCCGGTTCCCGCCGCGTCTGTCTCAAACCTGGCCCTATCACCATCTCGCCATCCTGCTAGACTGAGCGCAACAAGTCTTCAGGGCACGACCCCGCTCCCCGGTACGCCTCGGAGAGGCCGCATCGTGAAATTCGGAAGCATCCACGAAACGAGGGAAGCCCATGTCATGAGGGAAACAAATTGCTGCTGTATATCCTGGATCTGATTGGCGTCGCCGTATTTGCCGTCAGCGGCGTATTGGCTGCGCGTGACCGTGATCTGGATCTTCTCGGCGTTGTCGTGGTGGCCACAATCACCGCCATCGGTGGCGGTACACTGCGTGACCTGTTGCTGGATCGTCACCCGATCTTCTGGATTACCGATACCCGGTATCTGATGGTGATCATCAGTTCAGCGCTACTGACCATCACCTATGTACGCATCCGGCAGGCGCCGGGCAAGTTGCTGCAGGTCGCGGACGCCTTCGGCCTGGCGGTCTTTGCGCTGTCCGGTGCGCAGTATGCGGAAGCGATGCAGTTGTCACCGTTGATTGTGGTGCTGATGGGCACCATGACGGGCGTAACCGGAGGCATCATCCGGGATGTCATCACTGCCCGTGTGCCGCTGATTTTGCGCCGCGAAATCTATGCCACGGCGGCCATCGCGGGCATTCTGGCCTATCTGGCAATGAAAGCCCTTGGCGTACCCGACGCAATCTCGTTTGCCAGCGGCATGCTGGTGGTGGTCAGCTTGCGCCTGATCGCGATTCGCTGGAACCTGCACCTGCCAATGTTCTACAAGCAGTAGGCGGCCAATCCTATCGACCGCGCATTCCGTGCCAGAAGCTGGATAAGCTCATGCCATGGTGCTACCTTTGACACCTACGCAACCCGGTAGGGAACCGCCCCCTGATGCCCCTGCAACTGGACACCGTCACCCTGGTACTGATGTTCATCACCATCGGGATCACAACCTCGGTCATGATGTTCCTCATCTGGCGCATCAACCGGGAGTTGCCGGGCGTGCTGTTCTGGATGGTGGCCGCGATCCTCAACACCGCCACCGCCGTGGCCTCTCTGCTCACTGCGCTGTTCGCCTGGGGCGGAGGCTGGGGGCCGTTTCTGAACACCACCCTCAGCCTGGTGGCCAACATGCTGGTGCTGGAGGGGGCACTGCGATTCCGTGGCTATGACTCGCGTCGCCGCGAACAACTATTCCTGGCGCTGATCCCCCTCTTCCTGCTGGTAACCTGGTTCTATCGCTTCGACCCGACGGCCCGTGGTGTGTTTCATGATTCGATCGCCATGACCTTCCAGATCGCGGCCGGCGTGGTGATGATCTGGCGTACAGCCAGCCCGGAGGAACGACGGGCCAACCTGTTGGCGGCATTCGGCACCATCGCCATCGGGCTGACGATCGCCTGGCGCCTGGCGCTGGCGCTCAGCGGCAGCGCACTGAACGGCCTTGGTCCCGATTCCCCCACCAATCAGTGGTACCTGTTCGCGGGCGCCAATTTCCACATCGCCTGGATCGTGGGCCTGAGTGTGGCCTGCTACTACCGCTCCCGGCAACAGGTGATGGCCCTGGCGCGGGAAGATGCGCTCACCGCGTTGCCCAATCGGCGCTGGATCGACGAAAAGCTGGCCGAAACTCTGATCGAGGCACAGCGCAGCGGCGAGCATTTCGCCGTGATCATGCTGGATATCAATGACTTCAAGAAGATCAATGACCAACACGGTCACAGCACCGGCGACCGGGTACTGGTCCAGTTTGCGGACCGACTCCGGCAGGCCGTGCGCGAGGCCGATTTCGCGGGCCGCCTGGCCGGTGATGAATTTCTGATTCTGGCACGGCGGATTGACACGCAGGAACGGCTGGTGCAGCTGGTGGAACGCATCCGTCATCAGTTGAACGAAACCATTGCGCTGAGCGAGCACGAGATCGATATCCGGGTCAGCATCGGCATCGCCCTTTTCCCCAACGATGGCGACGGCCCGGACCAACTGCTGGGAACTGCCGACGCTGCCATATATCGTGACAAACGACGACAGAGCTCGTCTGCGGGAGACCCCGCACGGACATACCGGGCACCGACAACAGCATCGCCGGGGTTCAGGGACTGAGGACAACCGGAAACAGGAAATCTGCAAACATGACAGACGCGCCACGTCACACAAAGATAGTCTGCACCATGGGCCCGGCGTCCAGCACCCCGGACCGCATCAAGGCGCTGATCAGTGCCGGCATGGATGTGGCAAGACTGAACTTCTCCCACGGATCACACGAAGACCACCGAGAGGTGGTAGCACTACTGCGCGAGTGCGCACAGGCACAGGGTCGCAATATCCCTGTACTGCTGGACCTGCAGGGGCCCAAGATCAGGGTGGGTGCCATGCAGGATGGTGAGCAGCATATCGAGGAAGAATCACTGGTACAGCTGACGCCCGATGCCGTGCAGGGTACCAGCACACTGATCCCCATCGACTACGATGCCCTGGCAAAGGACGTGCGGGAAGGCGATCGCATCCTGATGGACGACGGACTACTGGAATTCCGCATCGAGGCCATCGACGAGGGCAGCATCATGGCCCGTACCGTGGTCGGCGGCCTGCTGAAATCGCGCAAGGGTGTCAATCTGCCGAACGTGAAGACTTCGGTATCGGCCATTACCGAAAAAGATGTGGAGGATCTGCATTTCGGTGTCGAGCTGGGCGTGGATTTTGTCGCCATGTCGTTCGTGCGTAATGCCGATGATGTGCGTGAGCTGATCAGGCGAATGACAGCACTGGGAACTGATGCCGCAGTGATTGCCAAGATCGAGAAACCCGAGGCCCTGGATGACATCGACGACATCATTGCAGAGTCGGGCGGCATCATGGTGGCCCGGGGTGACCTGGGTATCGAAATAGAAAGCGAACGTGTACCGCTGATCCAGAAAGACCTGATCGGCCGGTGCCGCCGCGCCGGAAAACCGGTGATAACAGCCACCCAGCTGCTGGAGTCGATGATCGAGCACCCGCGGCCGACACGGGCGGAAAGCTCGGATGTGGCCAATGCCGTGCTCGATGGCACGGATGCGGTCATGCTCTCCGGTGAAACCGCCGTCGGCCGCTACCCGGTACAGGCAGTACAGACACTGGACAGAATCTGCCGCAGCGTGGAAAGCGGCTCGGATCACATCTATTACGGTCTTGGTTTTGTGCGGCCCCGGCATGACGAGAAGCAGATCATCGAGTCACTCAGTTACTCCACCGTGATCATGGCCAGAGAGGTGGGTGCCCGGGTGATTGCCACCATCACCCATTCGGGCATGACGGCAAAGCGCATCGCCAAGTATCGTCCGGCCATGCCGATCATTGCCTTTACCGAGAGCGATGAAGTACTGCGGCAACTGAATCTGGTGTGGGGCGTGACCTGCATAAAACTGGAACAGTTGTTCGATACCGATCGCAGCGTGCGCCTGATGGAGGACTACCTGAAGGATCACGGCCATGTGATACCGGGTGACCGCGTGGTACTCGCTACCGGTATTCCGGTGGCCAAGCGCGGGCGCACTAACATGGTGACCATCAATACCGTAAACGGTTGAAGAGGACAGGCAAGACAGGGAGCTGATAAACATGGCCATTGATCTTGTATATATAGCGCTCGCCCTCGTCCTGCTTTTTGTTGGCGCCGAGGGTCTTGTGAGAGGCAGCTCATCACTGGCATTGCGGGCCGGCGTCAGTCCGCTGGTGGTGGGGCTCACCATCGTCGCCTTCGGCACCAGCTCGCCGGAGCTTGTCGTCAGTATCGAAGCCGCGCTGTCGCAGCAGGGCGATATCGCAGTCGGTAACGTCGTGGGATCGAACTTCTTCAATATCGGCATCATCCTTGGTCTGACGGCGCTGTTGTGCCCGATTCCCGTTCACCGGCAGATCATCAGACTCGACGGGCCCATCGCGCTGGGGGTGGCATTGCTGCTGGTGGTACTACTGCTGGACCAGTCCCTTGCCCGCATCGAGGGTCTGCTGCTGTTCGCGGGTATTCTCGGATACATCTGGATGAGTGTCTCGCTGTCACGCAGGGAGGAGCAAGCGGACAGCACGACCCCGGATGGCGCTTCCGTTGCGAGCCCGGCCCGCCATTGGGGACTCGACGTTGTGTTCATCCTGGGTGGTCTTGCCGTGCTGGTGGCGGGGTCGCGCCTGTTGGTCGAGCACGCAATCTCGCTGGCCACGGACCTCGGCATCGATGAAGCCGTGATCGGGCTGACCATTGTCGCAGCGGGCACCAGCATGCCGGAACTGGCCACGTCCGTGGTGGCTGCGGTCCGGAGGCAACCGGATATCGCCATCGGGAACGTCATCGGGTCGAACATTTTCAATATCCTCGGCATACTGGGGCTGTCATCGCTGGTCTCACCGATCACCGCACCCGGCATCTCGCTCGTCGATTACGGGATGATGATCGTCTTCACAGTGCTGCTCATCCCGCTGCTCTACACAGGACGGATTCTGCACCGGGTCGAGGGCATCGTGTTGCTTGTGCTGTATGGCATCTACCTTTCTGTTCTCTGGCCCAGCTGAGCAATCGAGTGGCCGGCACCTGTACTCCTGACAAGGGAAATCGACAACATGGCATCTGATAGAAGTCTCACATGAACCGTTTTCTGAAAGTATTGCTGACTCTGTTCGTCGTCCTGGCACTGGCGGCGCTATACGTGCTCAATCCCCGATTGCCGACCCCGGACGGTGAACAGAGCGCATCGTTGTACCAGCCAGGGACGTTGCGAATCACAAGAGAGCCCGTCGCTTTGACCGACACCTCACGTGCCACGCCGCCGAACGGTGATTTCCGGGGCAGCGCGGAGCGCAATCTCGACGGTTTCATCTGGTATCCGGAGGCACGGGAGGCCGGTCCCTTTCCGCTCATCGTCTACAGCCACGGCTTTATGTCCTCAGTGGCCGAGGCGGAGTACGTGGTGGACTTCCTGGTGCCGAAGGGCTACGCCGTGGTCGCCGTCGATTATCCACTCAGTCATGGCGGGGCGCCCGGTGGTCCCACGGTTACGGATGTCCTCAACCAGGCCGGGGACGTCTCCTTTGTCATTGACTCGATGCTGGCCCGCAATGCGGATGCACAGGACAGTCTGCACGGCCTGCTCGATCCATCGCGCATTGCCGCTGTCGGTCTGTCATTGGGTGGCATGACAACCCAGCTCGCTGCGTATCACCGGGACGAACGCGACCGGCGGCTCGCTGCCGCAGTATCCATAGCCGGGCCAAGCGAAGCGCTGGAGCGCGCATTTTTCCAGACCACGGATATCCCCTTCCTGATGATCGCCGGCAGCAGTGATGCCATTGTTCCGTATGAAGCGAATGCCGCGCCGATTCCCGACAAGGTGGACAACAGTCTTCTGGTAACGCTGGACGACGCCAGCCATACCGGATTTGCCAGTGTTGCCAGCACCTTCATGCGCTGGTTCAACCACCCCGATGCACTGGTCTGTCCGATGTTGCTGGACGGCCTGGAGGGGGAAAGCGGCGACCGGGACAAGCCGATGCTCGAACCGGACCCGTCAGTTAATATCGTCGCATCGAACACCGCGCCCTGCACCATGGACTCTTTCGATCGTTCAATGCGGCCCGGTAAGCAACAGATGCTGACACGGCTGGCGTTGTATGCGTTTCTGGAAATGTCATTCAGTAGCGATGCAGATCGCCGCACGGTAATGAATCAGTATTTGACTGTCCAGTTCGCCCGGGAGAACCCGTCCGCCAGCGTGGAGGGAGAATGGGGTACGCAGGTCCGCTCGAGTCTAGCACCCTGACCTTTGATCATACTGAAATTACCAGGAGCTCTCCCGATGTCATCCGAGTCTGACAGCCCCGATAGTGACGTTACAACGGGCAGCCAGACGCCCATTACAGCGCGTCTGGTCTGCCCATTACTTCTCTACAAGTCAAAAATACGTCACGAATCGTTACCGTTGAAATAGTCCGATGTCATCAAACTGGTGAAACCGATGATGACACCATTCAGCGCAAGGTCAATACCAATGATAGCCAGCGGCCCTACTCCTCCACTGGCTTGCTCGATCTCGTTCTGAGTCAATTCACGCATAACAGTTTCCTCCATGAACTAGTTGGTAATACCGGAATAATCATCCGGCAATAATAAGTATAGCCTGACCCTGTCGATTTTTCTCAGAACGCTGGACAGATTCACCGCGTGCTACTACGCTGGATACAGGAAGCACAGGAGAAACAGCTCATGAAGGCACACTTCTGGTTCTTGGCCGCCGCATTGCTATGCGTGACAATCGCACTCTACGCAGCAACCTTTCATACCGAAAAACTACTGGATAATGGCCCGTTGACCTGGCTGGTGGCCACGTCTTTACTGTCCGCAGGCCTGACAGGCATTACCCTGGAAATCCGGTCCCGTCATAGCGAATGATGGCCCACTAGTTTCGATACCCCGGTACGGCTCCGGCTTCCTCCGCAGCATGCGCCAGTCTGCCGGGGGCGATGCGGAAAAGACAGGGCCGAGGGTGTCATGGTGTCGATCTCGGTATTGTAAATTCCCGGAGTTTGAGTGAATATGCCCCGATCAACCCACGCATGGGATGCAGTCGCGCCCAGTCCAGCCGAAAGTGAGCCACACCATGTATGAACAACATCCGGACCGCTCCCAGTACGAACAGTTGATGGTTCCCGCCTATGCGCCCGCCCCGATCATTCCGGTGCAGGGCGCCGGTTCCCGCCTGTGGGACCAGGACGGGAACGAGTATCTGGACCTGGCAGGCGGCATCGCCGTCAATGCGCTGGGCCACTGCCACCCGGAACTGGTCAAGGCTCTCAGGGACCAGGCCGACAACCTGTGGCACCTGTCCAACGGCTTTACAAACGAGCCCGCCCTGAAACTGGCCCAGCGTCTCTGCGAACTGACCTTTGCCGAGCGGGTGTTCTTTGCCAACTCCGGTGCTGAAGCCAACGAGGCCGCCCTGAAACTGGCGCGGCGTCACGCCTGGGAGAAGGCCGGGGAAGAAAAACACGAAATCATTTCCGCGTTCGACTCCTTTCATGGCCGCACCCTGTTCACCGTATCGGTGGGCGGCCAGGACAAGTACCTGGACGGCTTCCGCCCCGCCCCCGGCGGCATCACCCACGTGCCCTACAATGACATCGCCGCCCTCGAGGCTGCAGTCAGCGACCGTACCTGCGCGATCATGCTGGAGCCCCTGCAGGGCGAAGGCGGCATCCGTCCGGCCGACCAGGCCTATCTGGAAGCGGCCCGGCGTCTTTGTGACCAACATGACGCGCTGCTCATCTTCGACGAGGTCCAGTGCGGCGTGGGCCGCACCGGCGAGCTCTATGCCTACATGCACTACGGCGTGACACCGGACGTGTTGACTACGGCCAAGGCACTGGGCTGCGGCTTCCCGGTCGGCGCTATGCTGGCGACCGCCGAGGTGGCGCAGTGCATGGGCGTGGGCACCCACGGTTCGACTTTCGGAGGCAATCCGCTGGCCTGCGCCGTGGCCGGCAAGGTGCTGGACATCATCAGCGACCCCGCCCTGCTGCAGGGCGTCCGGACTCGCCACGAACGGCTCAAAAAGCACCTGCTGGACATCAATGCGCGGCACGGGATTTTCAGTGACGTGCGGGGCCAGGGCCTGTTAATGGGGGCCGAGCTGATCGAGGACTGGCACGGCAAGGCCAAGGAATTCGTCACGGCCGCCCTGGAAGAGGGGGTGATGATTCTCGTCGCCGGACCAAACGTGCTGCGCATGGCCCCTTCTCTGATCATTCCGGAATCGGATCTGGACGAGGCCATGCGCGGCGTCGACCGCGCCATCACCAGAGTACTGGCCGGCTGAGGGGACACCATGTGGCAGGTCAGGCCCATCCAGGACGACGACCTCCCGGGACTCGAAGCCCTGCTGCAGGCCAACTCTCTGCGCCTCAGCACCCTGTCCACAGACCGGGGCAAACTGGAAGAAAGCATCGCCTCCGCGCGGCGCGGTTTTTCCGGCCAGAGCGAACTGGCCACGCTACTGTTCGTTCTGCAGGATGGAGAAGGCCGGCAGCGCGGCATCTGCGGCATCCAGCCCCGTGCCGGCGCCGATGAGCCGTTCTACAGTTACCGCATCGACGAGCTGATCCACGCCTCGCGCCACCTCGGTATCCACCAGCGCCAGTCAGTACTCTACCTGTCCCACGAACTGACTGGTCTGACCAGTCTCTGCTCGTTTGCGTTACACCCGGCACTGCGCGACACAGGCAGTTTCGATCTCCTGGCACGCTCGCGGCTGCTCTACATCGCCGCCCACCGCCCGGCCTTTGCCGATGAGTTGATCTGTGAAGTGCAGGGCATCTGGGACGAGGCCGGAGAGAGCGTGTTCTGGAGAAGCGTCGGCGAGCTGTTCTTCGGCCTCGATTTTATCACCGCCGATGAACAGTGCGCCCTGCACGGCAAGACCATGATCGCCGAGCTGCTGCCCGCCTACCCCGTCTACAACACCCTGCTGGCGGAAGAAGCCCAGCAAGCCGTCGCCCGGCCTCACCCGGGCGCGGTCCGCACCACTGAATGGCTCGAGCGCGAGGGCCTGGAGAAAACCCGCTTCGTCGACCCCTTCGATGCCGGCCCCACCTGGCGCGGTCGGCTCGACCGAATGACTTCCCTGCGCGCCATCCGCCCGGTGAGCCGGCTGGTCTCCGATGCCAGCGGGGCCGACACAGGCTGGCTGGTCAGCCAGGGCAGCGGTGAGGACTTCCGCTGCGTGTCCCTGCGGGGCGAACTGCGCGACGACGTGCTGTACTGCAACGGCCCCTGCCCCCTCGACGGCGAGGCACCGGCCCTGGTGCTGCCGCAGGAGGTGCAACCATGACCCTGATCCGCCCGATCACCGAGCAGGACCTGGGCGCGCTGGTGGAAATGGCACGCGAGTCGGGTGTCGGGGTCACCAGCCTGCCGGACAATCCCGAGCTCATGGAGCGCAAGGTACGACGCGCCGTGGCCTCGTTCCGCCAGGAACTGGCGCCGGAAGAGGCGCACTATATTTTCATCCTCCAGGATACCCCGGACGGCCCGCCCGTCGGGCTGTGTGGCATCGAGGCACGCATCGGGCGCGACGAGGTCTGGTACAACTACCGCCTCGGCGAGGTAATCCAGGCCTCCAAAGCGCTGGGCCTCTACCGCCGCACGCCCACCCTGTTCCTCAGCAATGACCTGACCGGCGCTACCGAGATCGGCTCGCTGTTTCTGCGCGAGCCCTGGCGAGGCAACCGCACCGGCGCCGTATTGTCCAAGTGCCGCTTCCTGTTCCTGGCCGCCTTCCCCGACCTGTTCAGCGAACGGGTCATTGCCGAGATGCGCGGCAACTCCGATGAGCAGGGTAACTCCCCGTTCTGGGAGGGGCTGGGGAAGCGCTTCTTCAGCATGGAGTTCAGTGACGCCGACTTCCTGACCGGCTCGGGCGACAAGGTGTTCATCGCTGAACTGATGCCGAAATTCCCGATCTATGTGCCCATGCTACCGCCCGCCGCCCAACAGGTCATCGCCACCGTGCACCCACGCACCGAGGGAGCTCTGGCCATGCTGCGGGCCGAGGGCTTCCGCGCAAACGGCTATGTGGATATCTTCGATGCCGGGCCAACGCTGGAGTGCTCGCTGGGCCAGATCGGCGGCGTGCAGCGCAGCGAGCTGCTGCACGTTCGTATCCGCCACGCTGATGGTGCGGACAACGGCAACGACCGTGACCTCAAGCCCCAATGGCTGGTCAGCAATGAACGCTTTTCCGACTTCCGGGTCATCTCCACCGCTGCCATCACCCGTCACGGTAGCGAGCTGGAACTCGATCCCGACCAGGCCGGACAATTGCAGGTGGTTGCCGGTGATCCCGTGCGCCTGCTTCAGCTTCAACCCGAGGAGTCCTGACATGGCGAACACACACTGTATCAATGGACATTGGCAGGCCGGTAGCGGCCGCGCCTTCGATTCACGCAACCCGGTATCCGGGGAACGCATCTGGAAGGGCGATGAGGCCGATGCCGACACCGTGGCCGAAGCAGTACAGGCGGCCCGCGACGCGCTGGGCCACTGGAAGCGCCGCTCCCTCGACGAGCGCGTTGCCATCGTGCAGGCGTTCAAGACCCAACTGGAGACCCACAAGGAGGAACTGGCCTTTGCCATCGGGCAGGAAACCGGCAAGCCGCTGTGGGACGCGCGCACCGAGGTGGCGGCCATGATCGGCAAGGTGGACCTGTCGATCGATGCGTATCACGAGCGCACCGGGGAACGGGTCACCGCAACACCGGGCGGACAGCGCGTACTGCGCCACCGCCCGCACGGCGTCATGGCCGTGTTCGGCCCCTTCAATTTCCCCGGCCATCTGCCCAACGGGCATATCGTGCCCGCACTGATCGCCGGCAACACCGTGGTATTCAAGCCCTCCGAGCAGACCCCGAAAACCGCCGAGGTAACCGTCCGCCTGTGGCAGCAGGCCGGCATTCCCGGCGGCGTGATCAATCTGGTGCAGGGCGCGCGCACCACCGGTGAAGCCCTGGCCGGGCACCGGGACGTGAACGGCATCCTGTTCACCGGATCGGCCGCCACCGGCGCAGCCATCCAGAAGGCCGTGCTGGACCAGCCGCAGAAGATCCTGGCACTGGAGATGGGCGGCAACAACCCGCTGATCATCGGCAACGACCTGGACATTCGCGCGGCCAGCTGGGCGGCCCTGCAGTCGGCCTTCGTCAGCGCCGGACAGCGCTGCACCTGCGCGCGTCGCATGCTGGTACCGGAAGGCGCGGAGGGCGATGCCTTTCTGGAGACCTTCGTCAGCGCTGCCTCGCAACTGGTGGTGGGACATTTCGACCAGCAGGACCCGACTCCCTACATGGGATCGCTGATCAGCCCGGAGGCCGGGGACCGGCTGGTGGCCGTGGAGAAAAAGTGGCTCGCGGCTGGCGGTCAGACACTGCTTCCCATGTCACGGGTACAGGGACACCGGGCACTGTTATCGCCCGGCATCATCGATACGACGGGCGTGCCGACCGGTGATGAGGAGGTTTTCGGCCCCCTCCTGACCGTACAACGCTACCGGGATTTCGAGGAAGCGCTGCAACTGGCCAATGACACCCGCTACGGCCTTTCCGCAGGCCTGCTCGGCAATGACAAGCGCCAGTACGCACAGTTTATGGAAGAGATCCACGCCGGCATCGTCAACTGGAACCAGCCCATCACCGGCGCCAGTTCCGCCATGCCCTTCGGCGGCGTGGGCCTCAGCGGCAACTACCGGCCCAGCGCCTGGTACGCGGCCGATTACTGCGCCTACCCGGTAGCCACGCTGGAGCAGGAAACGCTGGCCCTGCCCGACCAACTGCCGCCGGGAATGACGTTGTGAAGACCGTGGAAGTCAACTTCGACGGCCTGGTCGGCCCGACTCACAATTACGCGGGGCTCTCCCACGGTAATGTGGCCTCGCAGCAGCACCGTCATTCTCCCGCCAGCCCGCGGGCGGCTGCCTTGCAGGGACTGGCCAAGATGCGCCGCCTCGGCGAGATGGGTCTGGTGCAGGGCGTGTTGCCGCCCCATGAGCGGCCCCACATGCCCACTCTGCACCGGCTGGGCTTCCGTGGTAACGACGCGCAGATACTGGCACAAGCGGCCCGGGAAGCGCCCTCCCTGCTGGCCGCCGTCAGCTCTGCGGCGGCAATGTGGGCGGCCAACGCGGCCACGGTATCGCCCAGTGCCGACTCGGACGACGGCCGGCTGCATGTCACACCCGCCAACCTCAACGCCAAGTTCCACCGCTCCATCGAGCACCCGACCACGGAACGGGCGTTGCGCGCCCTGTTTTCCGACCCGGTTCATTTTGCCGTCCATGAAGCTTTGCCCGCCAGCCCGCATTTCGGCGATGAAGGCGCCGCCAACCATACGCGGCTGTGTGCGGCGCACGGCGCGCCCGGCCTGCATCTTTTCGTCTACGGACGCGAATCGCTGAATGACCGGGCGCCGGCTCCGCAGCGCTATCCGGCACGCCAGACACGCGAAGCTTGCCAGGCGCTGGCCCGGCGGCATGGCCTGGAGCCCGAACAGTGCGTGTTTGCGCAACAGAATCCGGCGGTCATCGACAAAGGGGTCTTCCACAACGATGTCATTGCCGTGGGCAACGGCCCTGTACTGCTCTATCACGAAGAAGCGTTTCTCGATAGCGATGCGGTGCTGCGGGAGATCAACGAAAAGCTGCCCGACGCGCAACTGCTCCCCGTGCCCGTCAGTGTCGGGGAGCTGGATGTGGAAGAAGCCATCAGCAGCTATCTGTTCAACAGTCAGCTGGTCTCGCTGGAGAATGGCGACATGGCGCTCATCGTTCCACAGGAATGTCAGGACAGCGTCCGCGCCCGCGAAGTGCTGGAGCGGATCGTGCGGGACAACAGCAACCCGATCAGGCGGCTCGAGATCATGGACCTCAAGCAGAGCATGCGTAACGGCGGCGGGCCGGCCTGTCTGCGGCTGCGAGTGGTCCTGACCGGGACCGAACGCCAGGCCGTGTCCGCCGGCATTGTAACCCACGACCTGCTCGGCCAACTGGAGTCGTGGGTCGACAGGAACTACCGGGATGAACTGACGCAGGATGACCTGGGCGACCCGGCGCTTCTCGACGAGTCGCGATCCGCGCTGGATGAGCTGACACGAATCCTGGACCTGGGTCCCATCTATGATTTTCAGCGGTCTGGTGCGTGACCCGGAGACATCTGATCGACAGGCCTGACTAGCAACGCCACCCGATGCCCCACCGGCACCGAGGGATTTAGAAACAACAGGGCATCTCCCTCCTGCTCAACGCGCCACTCTTCGCTGTCCGTTCTGGCGATCAGCATCCCTTTCGACAGACGGCGGAAGTTCACGAAGGAGTCCAGGCAGACTTCGAAAGCCCCTTCAGGACGCACGATTTCATCGATCACCTCGTAGCCGATACCGACCTGTTCCACCGGCGCGGCGGGGCCGTGAGCCAGGTGTTCCATTTCCGGAAGCAGGGGCAGGAAGCGGTCGATGGGCTCATCCAGCGAACTGACCTGCCCCAGTTCAATGGTGGCACCGGTGTACCCGAGACTCGCACTGAAACTGGTGAAGGTGGCCGCCGGCGAAATGTTCTGTACCCATGCATCGGTGGCGAAATGGTGCAGCCAGCCGAACAGCGGGGCCATGTCGCGGCCACGGCACTGCACCGGGATGATCGCGAAACGGTCATGGTCCGAGGGTTTGATGGTCGAATGCAGGTCCAGATGCACGCCATCGGGATGGGCTGCAACAAACTGCTCCACCAGCTCCATCAGCTCTGCGGCCCGGCGGCGTTCACCGCTGCCCGCTCCGACAGATTGCTCCTTCGAAGACGCACTGAAAAGGCGATTCATGTTGGATTCGACAAAGCGCCTCTCCGCCCGCACCGCGTCCGGATTCGCCAGGAGAATCAGCAAAGGGCGTCGCACCGCATGCTCCTTCGCCACCATGCCATGCAGCCAACGATCTACCAGGCGGACCGGTATCATCTCATCACCGTGGACACCGACGCTGATGATGGCCGAGTCCAGGTCTGTATCGGATCTGTGCGGCGTTATCTGCAGTGCGCCGCAGGCCAGCCAGGTGAAACGGGCTTTCGATGAAATGAATTCCGCCTCCGCTCCGGCCGGGTCGAGACAGTGCTCGATAAAGGAAAACGCATCGCTTTTCATGATGATAGCCGGCTCCGCAGATCGTTACAGAGCCAGTTTATCACGGGAGGAGACAACAGGAAGGAATAGGGAATAGTCCGGTACGTGGTAAAGCGTTAGGATAAAGGCGGTCAATATCCAGCTACCCGGCTACAGGAGTTTTCTCACCATGACTGTTTCAATACCCCGTCTTGTTTTTCAATGGCTGATGGTTTCCTCGGTCACTCTGACTGCTGCCTCGGGCAGTTATGGCCAGGCTGACGAGCCAGCCACCGCCGAAGAAGTGGCTGCCGAACTGGCCGGCTCCGACATCCGGCCCGAAGTCAGTGGCACCAATGCCGCTGTGGTATCGGCTCATCATCTGGCAACGCAGGCCGGCTACGATGTGCTGAGGGCCGGCGGCAATGCCGTGGATGCAGCGATCACGATGGCGGGGATGCTGCCTGCGCTACGCCCCCATATGAACGGCGTTGGTGGAGATGCCTGGGCCCTGTTCTACGACGCTGAAACACGGCAGGTCAGTGCATTGAACGCCTCAGGACGGGCCGGCGAGATGGCGACACCCGAATTCTTCCGGGAGGCAGGCCACGACAGCGTTCCGTTCACCGGTGGCCCCAGTGTCACAGTGCCGGGAGCCGTCTCCGGCTGGGCTGCGGCCCTGGAGCGATACGGAAGCATTTCACTGGAGGAGGCCCTGCAGCCAGCAATCAACGTGGCCCGCAATGGCTTCGTGGTTTCAGGAAAGCTTGCGGCCGACCTGTATACGGCAGCGGAACGGCTCAACGACTACGGGCGTTCGATCTTTCGCCCGGGTGAGCAGCCGCTGGCACCCGGGGACCTTCTGATCAACGCGGAACTGGCAAACTCACTGGAAATGATCGCCCGGGACGGCCCTTCAGCCCTGTACGGCGGCCCTCTTGGTGACTCCATCGCCGGCTTCCTCCAGGAGAACGGCGGACACATCCGGGAGTCAGACTTTGCCAATCACGAGGCCACATGGGTGACTCCCGTTTCCGTGCCCTTCCGTGACCGGCTGATCTATACAGTTCCCCCCAACTCACAGGGGATCACCCTGCTGCAGATGATGGGCATGGCCGATCAACTGGATCTGGAAGCCTGGGAGCCGAATTCGGCCGATACACTGCATCCGTTGATCGAGATCACCAAGATCGCATTCGCTGACCGCAGTGAGTGGATTGCCGATGCCGACCACATGACCATCAACAGCCAGCGCATGATCGATGAAGACTACCTTGCCCGGCGGCTAGAGGCTTTACAGAGCGAGGCGGGGCAATACGACAGTGGCGTCTCCTATATCAATGAAGGCGGCGATACGGTGTACCTCATGGTCGTGGACCAGGAAGGCAACGCGGTGAGCTGGGTTCAGAGCCTGTTCGGGACTTTCGGGTCCAACCTGGTGGATCCGGGCACCGGAATCGTGCTGCAGAACCGGGGAGCCGGTTTCAGCCTGGAAGACGGGCATGCCAATCAGGTCGCCCCCGGCAAGCGCCCATTCCATACGCTGATGTCGACCATCGTCACGCACTCCAATGGTGATCTGGACATGACCATCGGTACTCCCGGTGGCAGTGGACAACCCCAGTTCATCACCCAGGCGCTGATCCAGATGCTGATCCATGGTCGTTCACCGCAACAGGCGGTCGAGGCGCCAAGGTTCCGGATCGGCAACGGTGTTGACGTGGATATCGAATCCCGCATGCCCGAAGCCACAAAACAGCGCCTGTCCGGTCTGGGACACGCACTGGAGGAAGAGCAGGGATGGACCGCCAACTACGGCAGTCTGCAGGTCATTCGCCGCCTGCCCTCGGGCGTGCTCCGGACTGGTGCGGACATGCGCCGGGAGGCCTCGGTCATCGCGTTCTGATTCGGTTCTGCTTGTAGCGATCCCCCTGTTATTGTAGCTTTAAGACAGTGGGTGAAACGCTATGAATGATACCAATGCTACCGCAAGTGACCGATTGATCTACGAGGTTGCTGACTGGCAGGTTTTTCCATCGACCTGCACAATACGCAAGCGCTCGGGACGCCACCATTGTGAACCGGTCAAGGTCACTCCGCTGAGCATGAGCGTGCTGGAGTATCTCTGCGAGCGCCCCGGGGTGGTGGTGAGTTCGGCGGAGTTCCGGGCCAACATCTGGCGATCCCCGGTCGGCTCGGATCATGCGGTTCACAAGGCGATTGCCGAACTGCGCAGTGTGCTCGGGGACAGCGTCTCCGCGTCATCGTGCGCCTGGTTCGGGTCCGTGACGGCATACAGCTTTATTCCGACCAGTTCGACCTGGAGCTCGATGACATCTTCAGGGTCCAGGATGAAATCGCTTCCAACGTAGTCAGTGCACTTCGTATCCACCTTGATGAGGGCGAGCGATCCCGGATGCTGGATTGGGGAACCAATGATGCCCTGGCCTATGAGCGGTTTCTCAAGGCGACTTTTCACTACAACCAGTCCAATCCCGTCGACTTCGAGCAGGCCATGGAACATTATTTCGAGGCCATCGACCATGACCCGGAGTTTCTCAGCGCGTATCACGGCGTTGCCGTTTCCGCCAACAGGCTGGCCTTCTACAGCAAGCAGGAGCGCGCCAGGGAAATGTACCGCCTGGTGTTGCAGATGCATCGGGAGGTCAGCCGGATTGATCCGGACAGCGAGATCATCGACTCGATCAACACGATAAAACTGCGCATGCAGGGTGACAATCACTTCCAGCATGAAGCGGAGTTGCGACGGCAGGTGCTGGACGGATCACCACCCCACTATGCCCTGGCGCATTATTCCCTCTGGTTGATTGGCGCGCGGATGTATGACGAGGCAATGCGCCTGCTTGATGCGATCGAGGAACTGCCTTCCTTCGAGATTTCACCGGACTCTGTGTGGAACTATCGCTACCTGGTCCTGCCACACGATGAAGCAATTCCGGTGCGGATGAGACAGCTGCAACAGCGGCCATACCACATCGGATTTCTTGGCTCGGTTGCAATCAACCTGGCCTTCCTCGGAGACACCCGCAAGGCCGAAGTCTATCTGACACAACAGGAATCGGTTGATATCTCCGGCATCCTTTCGCACAAGTCCCGCACCATGATCGACTTCTTCGCCGGCCGGCTGCAGCCCGGCAGTGAAGAACTGGAACTCGCGTACCGGGACGCCCCCGAGTTTGACTTCAATAACGGCACCGTGAGCTTCATGGTCGGTGACATGGAGAAAGGTGCACAATACTGGAGCAACCTGGAGCCGGGGCAGTTGCGCCGGCTGATCGATGTGGTCCATGCCAACGAGTACTTCTTCCCGGACCACGTGCTGGACTCGGATTTCTACCAGGGTTTGCTGGAATCACTGGACGCCGGAAAAACCTGGCAAAGGACACTCATGGAAGGGGTGATGGCCATGGCACCGATCACTGGTGTAGACCTGCACCCGCAATCCCGGGCAGCCTATGAAGAGGGCCGCTTCATGATCAGAAACAATCTCTGGTCAGACTCGGACTGGGAGGAACTCGAGCTGAACCGGTCACGGCTTCCGGGTTTCATCATGGCGGGCGAGAACGTGGGAATGCAGTAACACTCGGGCCCGCCACGTGCATTATCCTCCTTCCCGCCACCCCTCTGCCTGCTATACTACCGCTATGATGAAACACAGCTTCCCACTGCTGCTCCTGACCGTCCTGCTCGCAACTGCAGGAGCCCGAGCCGCCCCCGACGGCTGGTCCCCGTTGCTGGGCCCGCAATCACTGGCCGACATGCTGGAAAGCAATGTGGAACTGCATATCCTGCGCGTCAGCGGCGACCATGCAGCCGGCCATATCCCCGGCTCCGTTGCGGCGGACTACGCCGACTTCCGCGGCCCCGACGGCAACCCCGGTGCCCTGCCCTCCCTGGAGAACCTCACCGAGGCGGTTCAGGCGCTCGGCCTGGACGGCACACGCCCCGTGGTGCTTATCCACGATGGCGCCAGCCCCTCGGACATGGGCACGGCCACCCGCGTCTACTGGACCCTGAAATCCCTGGGAGTGGAAGATCTCGCCGTTCTCAATGGCGGCTTCAGAGCCTGGCAAGAGGCCGAGCTGCCAGTCAGCACGGGCCCTGTGAAGGCAAGCACGACGGACTGGGCCCCGCAGTGGCACGACGACTGGCAGATCACCACACGGGAAATCGAGCAACGCCTGGACGACGCCGATATCCGTCTGATCGACGCCCGTCCGCCGGCCTTCTTCGAGGGCTCACAGTCTTCTATCGCTCGGCCCGGCACCATTGATGGGGCAGCCAGTCTGAGCTTCGACCGCTGGTTTGAGGGTAACCGCCTGAAGAGCCCTGAGCGCATCCAGCAGACCCTGGCGTCCAGCTCACTGCCCCGGGCCCGGGAAACCGCCTCGTTCTGCAACACTGGTCACTGGGCCTCGATCAACTGGTTCGTGCTCAGCGAGCTGGCCGGTATACCGGATACGCGCCTGTATGCCGAAAGCATGGCCGAATGGAGCCAGGCCGACCGTCCCATGGACAATCAACCTGACCGGCTCGCCCATTACTGGGACATGACAGTCGACTGGTTCAACGGCCTGTGGAAGCGTTGAGCCGATGACCGCCGTCACCCGCTCCCCGGTTCCCGCCATCCGCGCCATCATGGTTCTGCTGGGCCTGGCCGTGGTGGCCTGCACCTTCGCTCTGGCCGGCCCGCGTGCCGCCTTGTTGATGCTGATCGGGCTCGGTTTCGGGCTGGTGCTGGAAGGCCTGCGTTTCGGTTTCACCGGACCGTGGCGCCGCATGATCCAGGAACGGGACGGACGCGGGCTGTTGGCGCAACTCCTGGCGATCGGGCTGTGCGCACTGGCCGCCTTCCCCCTGCTGGCTGCTTTCCCTGACGAACTGATCGGCGCCCACGCCCCCGTGGGCCTGGCCATGGTGGGGGGCGCCTTCGTGTTTGGCGCGGCCATGCAGGTTGTGCTCGGCTGCGGCTCCGGTGTGCTGGTCAACGCCGGCAGTGGCAACCTGATGGCGGTACTGGCCCTGCTGGGCTTCATCGCCGGCAGCTTCCTCGGCTCCCTGCACCTGGACTGGTGGACCAGCCTGGGGTCGCTGCCCGTCCATACGCTGCAGGGCAGCTTCGGCGACAATGGCGGCCTGTGGCTGACCCTGGCCGCTCTGGTACTGCTGGCCGTGCTGGTACTGCGTCTATCGGCCCCCGGTCAACGTCTCCCCTCACCGCGCCTGTGGCTGGCCGCTGTGCTGATGGCGGTGTTGGCGGTACTCAACCTGGTCGTAGCCGGTCAGCCCTGGGGCGTTGTCTATGGACTGGGGCTGTGGGGCGCGAAACTGGGCAATGCGGCCGGCATGGACGTATTGGCCACCGCATTCTGGTCGGCGCCGGACCACGCCGAGCGCCTGCAGCAGAGCCTGCTCACCGACGTCACCAGCCTGACCAACATCGGCATCATCACCGGCGCGTTTCTGGCCATGCGCTGGCGCCGGCAAACGGGGCCACAGGTGCCGCCCGGCAGCGGACCCGGCCGGCTGGGCATCCTGCTGTCCGGGCTGATTCTCGGCTACAGTGCCCGCATCGCCTTCGGCTGCAATGTCGGCGCCTATTTCAGCGGCATCGCCACCGGCAGCTTCCATGGCTGGGTCTGGTTCGCCGCCGCCTTTGCCGGCTCGGCGGCCGCGCTGTACGCCCGGCCACGGCTGTTGCAGTGCCTGTCACTGCGCGCTGCGGCAACGCCCGGCGAAGGAGCACGCTCGTGACCCGCACATTATCCCGTCCCGGCCGCACAGCGACCGGTCTGCTGACCCTGACATTGATCGGTCTGCTGTTGATTCTGGATGCGCGCCAGTCCATTCCGATCAATCCGCACGCCGCGCCGCCGCCAGTGGCGCTGGGATCCGGACAGGCGCCGGCCGGAGCTCACTGTACACAGCGCTGAACCGCGTCAATCGCCGATCCGCTCACTAGAGTGGCAACTGAATATTGAAACAGGTGCCCAACTGCTCGTCCGAGGTCACGGCCAGGTGGCCGCCGTGGTGTTCGGTAATGATGAAATGCGGGTAGGACAGACGGTGCTCCACCGGATAGCGCCCGTCCTGCTCCGAGCTGAGGAAATACGGCTCGAAGATCTCCACCTGCTCGCTGGCGCTGAGGCAGGCCCCGTTATGCTCCAGCCGGATCCACAGGGACTCGACATAGCGCTCGATCCCGATACCGATGCGAGGCTCCCCGGTGGCTGCCTCGCGGTCTTTCAGAGCATAGAAGGCACTGCGCAGCAGCCGCGTGAATACCTGGACCAACTCATCCGGCAGACAATGGATCTGCGGCAGGGACGCCGCGTACTGCCGGTCAATGGCGATATCACCGAACGCCAGACCTTCCGCGTCAATGAACAGTTCTGACGCCAGCGCGATGCTGCGGTCCATGAGGGCGGGCACATCGGCGCGCTGCTTGGTGTCATGATGACTGCGGGCAAGATTGAGCAAGTTGTCGACGATGGCCCCTGCCTGCCGCGCATTCCGCCCGACGACATCCACTTCCGGCAACAGATACTCTTTCACTTCATCGAGTTCACTGGCCTCGATCCGCTCACGGGCGCTGGAAACGTGCTGGAAAATACTGTTGACCGGCAGGCTGATGTCGTAGGCCATAGCCGAGGCCAGTTCACCAAGGGCCGATAGTTTGTCGCGCTCGGCCACCTTGTTCTCGGCATTGACTTGCCGGGTGATGTCGGACACCAGGATGACCACGCCGGTGTCATCGTGGTCCCTGAGGCGGTACAGGGTGATATCGAAACTGTATTGCCCTTGCTGTGTGTGTTTCAGGTGACCGGTTTCACCACTGACCAGTACATCACGGACCTGTTCCTCGCTCAGGGTGATGGCCGGGTAGGCCTTCCAGAGATTCATGCCCTTCACGTCATCAAACGGCCGGCCGGTGATATCTTCCGCCGTGCGGTTCCACTGCGTGACTTCCAGCTGCTCGTTCAGACCGATCAGCATGACGGGCATGGAATTGACAATACTGGCGATGTAGGCCTCGCGCTGGCGCAGCTGTTCGGCGGTCTGCTGCAGTACTTCGGTGCGCTGCTCGACCCGCTCTTCCAGGGTCTCCTTGATCTCCGTCAGCGCCTGATTGGAGCGCTTGGCGCGCAGATGTGCGCGGATCAGGAACACCAGCACCACCAGCAAAATCAATATCAGCAGACTGGCACTGGTGTTGGCAACATATTGCCAATTGGTGCTGCCATCCTGTTCACGGAAAACCGCGAACACATCGGCGCTGGCGCCCGGACAGGCGCCCATGAGCGCCACCAGAACCGCGAACTGCTTCATACTGCTTCCTGCCTCATTCAATCGTCTGAGTACTGCCAGGTGCCCCTGGAATGCAAGGCGCCATTATGACACATCCCGCCGTTCACGGCCTCCCACCGTTTCCCCGCATGACCCGCGCCTGCAGGTCCCGCAGTATCGCCGCGCGCCGGTTGTCCGCCTGGTTGGTGAGGATGACGAACGGGTACAGGCCATCCGGTCCCGGGATATAGCCGGCGAAGTTGTAGACGCCGGTCAGGGTCCCGCTCTTGCGGTAAACACCATCGACTTCTGCCAGTAACGAGGCGTGCGGGCGGAACTGCTCCAGGATGTGCATCATGCCGGCACCGGTCGTGCGCTGCTCCCGGGACAGACCCGAGCCTTCCGTTGCCAGCAGTTTCTGCGGCTGACTCCCGAAGCCGTCGCCATAGACTGCCTGCAGCCGATCCACCAGCACGCGCTGTGCTTTCTCCAGCGTGGCAGGGTAGCCGTACTCTTGCGCGCCGAGCGTCAGAAAGAGCTGATTGGCAATGAAGTTGTTGGAGTACTGCAGCAACCCCTCGAGGTTCTCGCGCAGCGACTTCGAACTGCGGTGGCGGTACAACAGCTCCCAGTCTTCCGAAACAGGTTCGCGATAAAAGTCGGCGTCAGACACGCTGATGCCCTCCCGCTCCAGCAGCAACCGGAACAGCTGTTGCACCTGGCGGAGGCCGCTGAGCGGGTCGCTGCCCAGGTTGATTCGCACCGTATCTCCGGCTGCCAGTCCTGCGGCCAGCCCCCGGGCGTGCGGTGTCAGCGGTGTCTGTGGCTCGGCGGAGGTCAGCCGGCCATCAGCGGATCGGGCCAGATTCACCGTGTTGAAATTCACGGCCAGCGCCCCGTTGATGGCTCCGTAGGGTTGCTGTGTTTCAGACTGGCCGGGAATGATCAGATCCGGCTCGAAGGCGGAATCGTCCACCACCAGGCGGCGGATGCGGCTTACCCCGCGCTCCGCCAGCGCGGCGGCGATCAATGCCACTTCCTCCGACACCAGGAACGGATCTCCGAGACCCCGGATCAGCAGGTCGCCGTCCGCGTTCCCATGGAAGTGCGTCTCGAAGCGGAAATGCTCACCCAGGGTGCTCAACGCCACCTGCGCCACAGGTATCTTGACCAATGAGGCCGGGATGAGAGGGCGGTCCGGATGGACCCGTACCAGGTCGTCGCCACCGGGTGTGCGCAGCATGACACTGCCGCTTCCCGCCATGGCCACCAGCGACGCCGGCGTCAGCTCCCTGCCGGAGCCCTCAGCCGCCCATACTGACAGGCACTGCAGGGCCAGCATCCCGGCAAGGACAAGATCGCGTAACAGGCGGATAAAAAGGGTTCGGTGCATCAAGGTAGCGTACCACAAGACGGCGTTTTGCCGCCTCTTCCTCGATCGCTGTCACTTCCCTATACTGGTCACAGTAGTGAACGGTTCGTTTCTTCCAATCCCGGCAATCATAAGACCAACATATGGAGAACGATTATGGAACTTTTGTCACTGGATTTTCTGGCCCGCTGGTCGCACACCCTGTTTGGTATCACCTGGATCGGGCTGCTGTATTACTTCAACTTCATTCAGGGCGGCTATTTCAAACAGGCTTCTCCTGACGCCCTGGCGGACGCCAAGGCCAAGCTGGCGCCCAGCGCGCTGTGGTGGTTCCGCTGGGGCGCCCTGTTCACTTTCCTCACCGGTCTCATCCTGTTCGGCGTCGTCGGCGACCGGGTTAACGGCTTCATCGTGCTGGGTGCCTCCATGGGTACGCTGATGTTCCTCAACGTCTGGCTGGTGATCTGGCCCAACCAGAAGATCGCTCTGGGCCTTACCGAGGGTGGTGATGCGGCTGCGGCCGGCGCGAAAGCCCTGCTGGCCTCGCGCACCAATACGCTGTTTTCCGCTCCCATGCTGATGGGCATGTTCGGCTCATTCCACGGTGGCGGCAGCGGCGCGGCACCGCTGGCGTCGCAGGGTATGGGCCTGGGCCTGATCGTGGCACTGGTGATCGTGCTGGCGCTGCAGGCCAATGCGCTGTTCGGCAAGCAGGGCCCGATGGCCACGGTCAAGGGTGTCATCGTCTCCAGCCTGGTGCTGACCGTGGTGCTGGGAGCGATACTGCAGACGCTGTAACCCGCGCCCGGCTCTCTCACGTGAAAAGCGGCTCCGGGCCCACCGGAGCCGCTTTGTCCCGCCGCTCTAGGGAGTGGCCAGAAACTCCCGGATCAGCCCGGCTTTCGGCTCCAGTGAATAGACCCCGTCCAGGTGCCCCCAGGGCCCCTCGATCTCCTCGTACTGGCTGGGCTTGTCCAGCTCCCGCAGGGTCTCATGTGCCCTCCGCGCCAGATAGGGCTGCAGTAACAGGTCGTTGCTGGCGGGCAGGAACAGGGTCTTTGCCGTCACCGGTTCCAGCCCACTGCGCAGATCATCGGCAAAGCCGGCCATGAACAGCTGATTGGCCCGCACCAGATACAGCACATGGTTGGCATCGGCATAGCGGGTGCGGGCCTCGGCGGCGGCATTGAGCTGCTCGACCACACGGAAGTCGGCGCGGATGTCCTCGAGCGGCGCGCTTTCTCCGGGACCGCTGTCGGCATAGGCCTGGTTGAACATCTGCGGATGCATGGCCTGCAGCGTCACCATGCCCAGCGCCTGGCGCAGGCCGGTGACCGGCGGCTCGCCGTCATAGTAGTCACCCCCGTTCCAGTGTGGATCGGCCAGTATCGGATTGGCCCATTGCTGCAGCGTGGCGATGGTCCAGGGATCGGACGCGCCCATGCCGATCACCGAGATCACCCGCTCGACGAAGTCCGGATAGGCCGTGGCCCAGTCCAGTGCCTGCAACGAGCCCATCGAGGCGCCCACCACGGCGTGCAGACCCTGCACATCCAGGCTGTCCAGCAGCGCCTTCTGCACATTGACAAAATCGCGGATGGTGACCACCGGGAAGTCCAGCGCATACGGTTCCCCGGTGGCCGGATCGGTACTGGCCGGGCCGGTGGTGGTGACATTCGGGTTGTGTGGCTCCTGGTTCACCAGCGTATCCGAACTGATGACATAGTAACGATCAGTGTCGATGGCCTTGCCAGGGCCGATCAGGTAGTCCCAGTAGCCCGGCTGTGCATCCGACTCGCCGTAACGGCCAGCGGCATGGCTGTTGCCGGAAAAAAAGTGCGTGATCAGGATCACGTTGTCCCGGGCTTGGTTGAGCTCCCCATAGGCTTCCCAGCCGACATTGACCTCGTCGATGAGTTCGCCGCCATGGGTGCGGAAGTCCGTCATGGTGAACACCTGCTTGTCGACCAGCCCCACGGACGGGTCAGCGGCGCAGGCGACGAGACTGTGGAAAGCCAGCAGAGCCACCGCCAGGGGCTGCTGCCAGTGTGCGCGGAATGATCTGTGATTCATTATCGTTTCTCCCCCGTGCCGGTTCAGCCCAGCAACAGATTGCCATACTGCTCGCGCAGTTCGTTCTTGCGTACCTTGCCCGTACCGGTCTTTGGCAGGCTGTCCACGAATACCGTCCGGTCCGGCATCCACCAGCGGGCCATGCGGCCGTCCAGGAAGTCGCGCAGGCCATCGGCGTCGATGTCTGCTCCCCGGTTTTTTACCACGATCAGTACAGGCCGCTCATCCCATTTTTCATGCCGCGCACCGATCACAGTGCATTCGCTGACCGCCGGATGCTGGCTGACGATATTCTCGATTTCCAGCGAGCTGATCCACTCCCCGCCACTCTTGATCACGTCCTTCTTGCGATCGACCACGCGCAGATGGCCGATCGCATCGATCACGGCGATGTCTCCCGTGGCCAGCCAACCACCGGGAAAGTCGCCTTCGTCGGCCCTGCGAAAATACCGGCTGCAGATCCACGGCCCCCTTACGCGCAGCTCCCCACTGGTTTCCCCGTCATGGGGCAAGGGCCGGTCCTCCGCATCGAATATCTCCATCTGTACACCGAACGCGGCACGCCCGGCCGTGGTCTGCATGCGGTAGCGCTCCTCGGCGGGCAACTGCATCAATGCCCTTGTGGGCGGCAGCGAGGTGGCCAGCGGCCCGGTTTCCGTCATGCCCCAGATGGGCTGCCAGTAGATACCGTAGCGTTCCTGGTAGCGCCGCACCATACCCAATGGCGAGGCGGCACCGCCCACACAGACCCGTTCCAGTGTGGACTCCCGAACGCCATGCTCCTGCCAGTACTCATGCAGGGTCAGCCAGATGGTGGGCACACCCAGGCCCACGGTCACTCCTTCCCGTTCGATCAGCTCCGCCATACTGCGGCCATCCATGCCGGGCCCCGGCAGCACCAGCCGGCATCCGGACAGCGGCGCCGCATAGGGAGCGCCCCAGGCGCCGACGTGGTACATGGCCACCATGGGCAGCAACACCGTGTCAGCATCCAGGTCCAGCAGCTCCCGCGAAGCAGCCGCCTGCGCATGCAGCACCACCGAGCGGTGCGAATACAGTACGCCCTTGGGGTTCCCCGTGGTACCCGAGGTATAGCACAGCGCCGCCGCCGTATTCTCGTCCAGGCGGGGCCACTCGTAATCGGCCGGTTGACCGTCCATCAACTCCTCGTAACAGTACAGCGGTGAAAGGGAGGTCTCCGGCATGTGCTCGCGGTCCGTCATGACCACAAATCCCTTCACGGTGTTCAGACGATCCGCAAAAGGTTCCAGGAGCTCCACAAACGACAGATCGACAAAAATCAGCCCGTCTTCGGCGTGATTGATGATGTATTCGATCTGCTCGCCGAACAGGCGGGGATTGACGGTATGCAACACGGCACCACTGCCGGACACGGCATAGTACAGCTCCATATGCCGGTATGTGTTCCAGGCAAGGCTGGCCACGCAGTCGCCAGGCTCCACGCCGAGCTGCTGCAGTACATGAGCCAACTGGCTACTGCGCTGCCAGAGTTCACCGTAGCTGCTGTGGTGAATGTCCCCTTCCACCCGGCGGGAGACGATCTCCTGTTCCGGGTGATGTTGCCTGCCGTGGTCCAGCAGGTCGATGATCAGCAGTGGGGTGTCCATCATGTTGCCGCGCATGGCAATCTCCTGTGTCTGTATACGTCTTCAAAGCGATCCGGAGCGCAGGCGGGCCTTCAGAACAGACTGAACAGCAGGATGGCCAGCGACAACCCCATCAGGGGTACCACCACGGTCATCGCCCCGACCGCCCAGTAGGCGTCCTTGTGGGATTCGTTGCAGATCCCGCGGATGGTGGTGACCACGTAGCCGTTATGCGGCAGCGAATCGAGCGCGCCGGAGGAGATAGCGACCACCCGGTGCAACTGTTCGGGATTGACGCCCATATCCAGGTAGTGCGGCCCCACCGCAGGAAGGGCTATCACTTGTCCACCGGAAGCCGAACCGGTCAGGCCGGCGATGGCGCTGACCGCGATGGCCGCTCCCACCAGTTCATTACCGGGTAGCGACGTCACGGCGGCCACGGCCACATCGAAGGCGGGTGTGACACGCGCCACGCCGCCAAAGCCCACCACGGCGGCCGTGTTGCCGATAGCCACCAGCGCGCCGGTGGTAGCATGACCCAGGGCGGCTTGCATATCCCTGAAGAAACGCCAGTTGATGACCATCAGTGTCAGCACACCACTGAGCAGTGCGACGATCAAGGCATTCTGCATCAGGGTATCGTGGTAGAAAAAGGAGACACCCAGCACCACCACCAGCGGAATCAGACCGGTCAGCGGGTGCGGCAGTTCGCGATCAGTCACCTGCAGATCCGACTCGCGTGCCTGGAAGGCTTCACCCCGGTCGGTGGCTCTGCGGATGATCCGCTGCAGCCACCAATAGCCGAACACGGCCATGAATACGGCCACCACCAGACTGACCTCCCAGGCCGCGTACGGCGTAGTGCCCAGGAACTCCATCGGAATCCAGTTCTGGATCTCCGGCGAGCCGGCCGAGGTCATGGTAAACGTGACCGAGCCGAAGGCCAGCGCAGCCGGAATGAAACGGCGCGGCAGATTGGCCTCCTTGAAAAGACCCAGCGCCATCGGGTAGACAGCGAAAGCCACCACGAACAGGCTAACCCCGCCGTAGGTGAGCACGGCGCAGGCGATCACCACGGCCAGCACCGCCCGTTGCCTCCCGAGCCGGTGAGTGATCCAGGCGGCCACGCTGTCGGCGGCGCCGGTATCTTCCATGAATTTGCCGAAAATGGAGCCCAACAGGAACATGAAAAACCAGGAGGCGATGAAACCGGTGAAGCCGTCCATGTAGTTCTGCACGAAATTGGTGTCGCCGAGGAAGACCGGAATGCCACTGGTCAGGGCCACGAGCAGTGCGCAGAGCGGTGCGCTGATGAACAGGTTCCAGCCACGCAGCGTGAGCACAATCAGCAGGGCGAGACCGCCCACCAGGCCCAGCAAACTGACAATATCCGACATGATGCGCCCCTCTCCGCTCATTATTGTTGATGCCTTGCGGGGCTCATTGTTCATGAATGCGGCGGCGCAACCCATAGTACTATGGTACAGGTCACAAACTTCCGACCTTCGGGTATGGTGGCTCCCGACCAATAAAAAACAGGGGGAGCTACTCCGATGAAACACAGCCGATTCAGACAATCAACGCTTGCCATGGCGGTATCAGCCACCGTGGGCGGGTTCGCCTTCCCTGTGCAGGCACAGGAAGAGACGGAACAGAACGAAGGGCGCATTCTGGAGAGCATCCAGGTGACGGCCCGGCGCATGGTGGAGGACATGCAGCAAGTGCCACTGGCGGTATCCTCACTGGGCGCGGGCGAGATCGAGACGCGCGGCCTGGATACAGTGCTGGAAGTGCAGCAGTTCTCTCCCAACACGACACTGCAGGAAAGCCGGGCCACCAATTCCACGCTCACGGCCTTCATCCGGGGCGTCGGCCAGGAAGACCCCCTGTGGGGTTACGAGTCCGGGGTCGGCATCTACATTGATGACGTCTACATCGCCCGCCCCCAGGGCGCGGTGCTGGACATCCTCAACGTCCAGCGTCTGGAGGTCCTGCGTGGGCCCCAGGGTACGCTGTACGGCAAGAATACCGTGGGCGGCGCCCTCAAGTACGTGACGCAGCGCATGGACGGCGACGCCGAACTGGACGCAAAAGTCACCATGGGCACCTACGGCCAGCAGGATCTGAAGCTGGTCGGACAGCTGCCCGTCACCGACGACCTCTATCTGGGATTCGGTTACGCCAACCTGAGCCGCGACGGTTATGGTGATTTCCTGGCCAGCGATCTGCCGGGGCAGGACAGGGAGAACTACAACAAGGATCTGCAGGCGTATCGCCTGACTGCCGAGTACCGGCCCAGCGACAATGTCTTCATCCAGCTCGGCTACGACCGCACCGACGACAAGTCCAACTCAAAGGGCGGATATCGCCTGCTGCCCAGCCTGCTGACCGACGAGGCACCGGTACCGGACAGCATCTACGACTCCTACACCAGCCTGCCGACCGAGAACAAGGTCGAGACCCAGGGCGTCAACCTGACCGTCGAGTGGGACGTCAATGACCGCACCATGCTGAAGTCAATCACGGCACAGCGGGAAAACTACTCCCCGGTCAACATCGATTTCGACAACACGCCACTGCGCATCTTTGACGTGCCGGCCATCTATGAAGATGACTGGTTCACGCAGGAGTTCCAGCTCAGCTATAGGGCCGATGACTGGAACGTCGTCTCCGGGCTCTATTATTACGACTCCGAATCCTGCGGCGTATTCGATGCCGTGCTGGAGGAGCTGGGGAAATCACTGGCAGCGCCAGGTCTGACCCGCGAAGTGTCAGGCTGCAGCAACAGCACAAGCAGCGCTGTCTATGCCGACGGCACCTACCGCTTCAACGAGCAGTGGAGTCTCAGCGGCGGCCTGCGCTACACCCGGGACGAGAAAGCATCCGTGGTGCGCAACGGGCTGATTTTCGACACGATCTACCCCGAAAGCGGCTGGATTCCGGGCTACACCAGAGCACCGGAAACCGGCACGCCGGTGGTACTGGATGACAGCGAGACCTGGTCCAAGCTCACGCCCCGGATCAGTGTCGAGTTCCAGGCCAATGACGCCACCATGTACTACGCCAGCTACAGCGAAGGCTTCAAGTCCGGCACCTTCAATCCACGTGCCGAGACCGCTGAGCCCGCCGCCGACCCGGAAGACGTGCAGTCCTACGAAGTGGGCGTGAAAACCGACATCACGGATACACTGCGAGTGAACGCCGCAGCCTTCATGCTGGATCACAAGAACCGGCAGTACATCTCCGTGATTCCCGACCCCGATGACAGCGCAGCGCTGAACCAGCGTCTTGGTAATGTGGGTCAGTCCGAGGCGTCCGGTCTGGAGCTGGAGTTCACCTGGATCGCCAACCAGAACCTGGATATCTTCGGCAACATCGGCCTGATCGATGCCAGCTTCAAGAACGTGTTCACGTTTGACGAGAACATGGAGCAGATCGATATCACCGACAACTTTGTCATCACCAACACGCCCGAGCGCACCATGAACCTCGGTTTCAGCTACGACATTCCGCTGTCCGCCAGCGACGTGGTGATGACCGGCAACTACAACTATCGCAGCAAATACAGCCTGACCGAACTGGGCAACGTACTGGAACAGGAAGGCTACGGTACGCTGAACCTGGGCGTAAGCTGGATGAGCAGCGACGGTAAGTGGTCACTGGGTGTGCATGGCAAGAACCTGACCGACGAGGAGTTCCTGGTGGGCAACTACGCCTTCCTGGGCGACCCCGATCCGTCACTGCCCAACGGCTACGCGCCGGGCCTGGGTGGCGACACGACCCTGATCGGTTACTACGGTGCGCCGCGCACCGTCAGTGCCTCGCTCGGTTACCGGTTCTGATGGACAGAGACCTGCTGGCCAACACCGGCCAGCAGGTCCTGCGAAGCAGTCCTCTCATGCCACCATTGCAGTTGTGATGGTGGCATTTTTTTCGGTACGTCAGAAAAGTTTGTGGGTTCTGCTGATTGTTCTGTACTCTCGCTATGTGCTCTCGTAAAGATCGCCAAGTACGCAAAGGAAAGTAAGCCATGATAGAGAGCAAGATCGGGGCACGGGCCATCATCGCCGATGACCATCCGCTGTTCCGGGCCGCCTTGCGGCAGGCGCTGGGCACCACGCTGGAGGGCGGGGTGCTGGACGCAGCCGATTTCGCGGATGTGGTGCAGCAGCTGCAGCACCAGCCCGGCGTGGAACTGGTGTTCCTGGACCTGAACATGCCGGGCAACGACGGTCTCACCGGCCTGACCACATTGCGCAACCAGTTCCCCGACGTGATGGTGATCATCGTCTCGGCCAATGAACAGCGCGGCGTGATCGAGCGCGCGATGAGTTTCGGTGCCAGTGCCTATGTACCAAAATCGACGCCACTGCCGGAGATCGTCGCAGCGGTGGAAACCGTGCTGGCCGGCGATAGCTGGTTGCCACCGCATCTGGGCCCGGGACTGTCCGCGCAGCACAACCCCCTGCACCGGGACTTTGCGAACAAACTGGATCAACTGACGCCGCAGCAGTTCAAAGTGCTGCGCTGCATCGCCGATGGGCTGCTGAACAAACAGATCGCCCACGAGCTCGACATACAGGAAACAACAGTAAAACAGCACGTCACGGCCATACTTCGCAAGTTCGGTGTCATCAACCGAACACAGGCCGGGGTGCTTTTCCACGACATGCTGCGCGCCAGCGACGACGATAACCTACCGGAATCCGATTCTTTTTAGCAGCCGCTTCAGAGCAGCCTGTTTCACCGGCTTGGGCAGGAACAGCGCGTTGACCTCGATGACCTGCTCCCGGATGTCTTCATCAGGGTCCGCCGTACTGAGGATGGCAGGAATGTCCGACTGCCAGCAGGCCCGGATCTGCCGGATCGCTTCTGTACCCGTTTCCTGACCGGCCAGGTGGTAGTCGATAAACAACACGTCCGGTTTGTGAGCCATATTGACGGCCTCGGCGATATCCGCGCAGGCTGTGACACTGGCGCCCCATTCCCGGAACAGTGAGCTCAGAGCTTCCCGGATGCCGGGATCGTCATCCAGTAACAACAGGCGGGTACCGGCCGGCAATGACCACTCCCCCGTTTCGCCGGTTACCGCCGGGTGTGCGGGCGCCTGACTGTGCCAGGCAGTGACCGGCAGCATCAATGAAAAACAACTGCCCCGGCCGAGTGTCGACTCCAGTCGCAAGGGGATCGACAACAGGCGGCACATGCGATCCACGATCGCCAGACCCAGCCCCAGTCCGGGATTGTGGTCCTGCTGATCAAGCTGCTTGAACTCCATGAAAATCTCGTTGAATTTCTCATCCGGTATCCCCGGGCCGGTATCGAGTACCTGGAGCTCCACCGCATTACCGGGCCGGCGGCGCACACCACACACAATCCGGCCGCTGTGCGTATAACGGATGGCATTGCTCAGCAGATTCTGCAGGATCCGTTGCAGGATCTTCTGGTCGGTATGCACGACAGCCCGGCTATGATGCATGTGCAGCACCAGGCCATGCTCCTGCGCCAGCATACCGAAAGAAGCCTCCAGCGGCTCCATGATGTCCCGCAGTACCACATCTTTCTTGTGGGGTTGTAGATTCCCGGACTCCAGCTTGGTCATTTCCAGCAACATGGTCAGCAGCTCTTCGGCGTTCTGCAGAGACTGCTGAATCTGCAGGGCCAGCCGGGCATCGTCGTGATTCACCCGTTGCAGCAACATGTCACAGAACAGGCTGGCGGCGCTGAACGGCTGCATCAGATCATGGCTGGCAGCGGCAAAGAATTTCGATTTACTCTGGTGCGCCTGTTCGGCCGCCAGTTTGGCCACCGACAGGGCCTGTGTGCGCTCATCCACGCGCGCTTCCAGCTCGACATTGATCCGGCGCAGTTCGTTCTGCGCATGCACCAGCTCGGTAATGTCCGTGTACGTTGTCACGAAACCGCCATCCGGCATCGGGTTGCCCTGCAGCTCAATGATCTGGCCCGAAGGCTGTTCACGCTGGTACCGGTAACGGCTGCCGCTGCGCAGATAGTCCAGCCGTTTGCGGACCTCCTCCTCGGTGTCCGCCCCCGCACTGCCGAACAAGCCGCGCCGGGCATTGAAACGCAGGATCTCCTCGATCGCCATACCGGCCCGGATCAGTCCCTCCGGGTACTCGAAAATCTCCAGGTAACGGCGATTCCAGGCGACCAGCCGCAGCTCCTTGTCGATCACGCTGATGCCCTGCGGGATGTTCTCCACCGAGGCCTGCAGCAGCTCGCGATTGAAACGATACAACTGTGACGCTTCCGAAGCCCAGTCCACCACGTCCTCCACATCCACCGGAGAAGGCCGGGCCAGACCGCTGATCAGCAACCGGCTGGCCGAGCTGCCAATGGCGCCGGCCAGCTCCCGCTCCAATCTGGAAAGAAGTGCCGGGTGCACCAGACTATCCGATGGCATACGCGCAATGGAAAGCCCCATACGCCGGTCCAGCCCTTCCTCATCGCCAGGATCCATAAATCGCGACAATACCGAACGCAGACGGCCCCAGGTGACCTGCTGACCGTCCACTACCGGCTCCATGCGGTTGCCCGGCCGGGTGAACCGCAGCCCCTGCTGATGCTCGGTCGCCGACTGCGAGGTGGTCAGCGATACGAGCACATAGACCAGGATGTTGACGGCCAGACTGATCACCACGGCATCGCTGATCATCCGATCCGTCAGCTCCCCGGCCGGATCGAACGAGGGCAGCATCAACATCCCGGTCCAGACCGCCGTGCCCGTTAGCAGGCCCGCCATGGCTCCGTTGCGGTTGGCCCGGGACCAGAGCAGGCCACCGAACATGGAAGGGGCAAGCTGCGACACCAACGCCATGGCGATCAGACCGTTGCTGACCAGTGGCATGCCTCCCTGTGTCAGCTTGTGGTAGACATAGGCCAGCACAATGATGACCACCATCGTCAGGCGCCGGGTCAGCAGAATACCGCCGGGGTTCAGGTCAGAGATCAGATTGCCAGTGCGCCGTGCCCGGATCCAAAGCGGCGTGATGACATCGTTGGAGATCATGATGCTCAACGCCAGCGTGGCCATGATGACCATGCTGGTGGCAGTCGACAGCCCCCCGATAAAAGCGATCAGCGTGATGTCCGGCCGCTCGGCCAGTATGGGCAGTGCCAGCAGGAACGTGTCCTGGCTGCGGGCCTCCGGCGCCAGCAGTATACCGCCCAGCGCGATTGGCAGAATGAAGAAGTTGATGGCGAACAGGTACAGCGGGAAAGCCCAACGCGCCTTGCGCAATTCGTCCGGACTGTTGTTCTCGATGAAGTTGACCTGGAACTGTCTGGGCAGCACGAACATGGCCAGCGCACCCAGTAGCATGTGCGTACCGTAGATGTAGACGCCATTCTCACGCGGCTCGAACAACTCCCGGGCCACCGGGTCCACAGCCGCCTGCAGGATCAGATCGTTGATCCCGCCGAACAGCTGGTAGGTGACGAACAGGCCGACCACGGCGAAACCCGCCAGCTTGATCACGGATTCGAAAGCCACCGCGTCCATCAGCCCGGAATGCTGCTCGGCCAGACTCAGGCGCCGGGCGCCGAACAGGATGGCGAAGCCGATCATGGCCAGTGCGACGGCGGCAGCCAGATCGATGAACCAGGGCGCCACAGCGGGCCCCACACCGGTGACGGCCGCGAAACTCGCCGCCACGGCGCGCAGCTGCAGGGAAATATAGGGAATCAGCGCCATCAGGCAGATGATGGCCACGGTGGCGGCCAGTGTCGGCGATTTGCCATAGCGCGAGCCGATCAGGTCGGCAATCGAGGTCAGATTCTGCTGCTTGACCAGGGTCAGCATCTTCATCTGGAACTGGTGGGCAAACAGAAAAATGCAGATGGCGCCCAGGTAGGTGGGTGCAAACCACCAGCCGTACTGCGCAGCCTGGGTCACCGTGCCATAGAAGGCCCAGGTGGTACAGTGAACCCCCAGCGCCAGTGTATAGCGCCAGGGTCTTGAACCCTGCCGGGCCCTGCGCTCGCCCCGCGAAGCGATCGTGAATAACAGCGCCAGGTAGGCGAAGGCAGCGAGGAGTACAACGGAAATAGGTAGCATGGGTCGGCTCGCGTCAGTCTCTGGGCACGAGTGTAGCCGATCCGGCGCCTGACATCCTACAGCGCTGCCCTTCCGTCTCTCATCCGGTCAGGGCAGCGCGTCCCGAATGACAGCGGAGAACCGTTCCGGCCCACTCTCTTCCATGACAGCCATCAACTCCCCGGCCCGCTCCCGGTAATCACGCAATCTGTCGCCCGGATCGTCCACTCCGTCCGGCACCGCCCGGCCTGCGGACGCCTCTTGATGGGCGGCAAACACCCGGATCATGGCCTCGGCCCGCAGAAAGTCGGCGATCACCCACTCCAGGTCATTCACTTCCTCCCGCAAGGCCTGCGCCGCCTCGATCAATGCGCTTCGCTGCGGCTCCCCCATGGAGGATGGCGGGTGATGCAATGCCCGTGCATGGCGGATCATTTCCAGGTGCTGGAGTTGCAGGAAGTCATAATGGGCCACCTCGCCAGCATGGATCCTTTGCATCTCCGGCAGGAGCTGCCTCCCCGCTTCTTCCAGGGCCCGGATAGCGTCCCGGTAAGCCTGTTCGTGCGATCCCGCCGATGCCCTGTTCGCCTGCTCACTTACCGCTTCGGAGGACTCGCCGGCGGCCTCTTCCACTGAGTGCCCGGCCGTGAAATATCCGCCCAGTGACCGCAGGAAGGCCTCGATGTCCTCCCGGTCCTGCGGATCAAGTTCCCGGCCCAGCTGGTGTTCCGCCATTTCCTCAATGGCCTCTTCCAGCGTCGCCACACTGCCATCATGGAAATACGGCGAGGTGGTGGCCACGCCATGCAGTCCCGGCACACGGAACACATGGCGGTCGCGCTCACGCCCCGACCGATCCATTACGTCCTCTTCATTGGCACGGGCCTGCCGCTCGTCACCATAGTACGGAATCGCCGACCCCAGCTTCTGATAGGAGTTTCCGCCCAGATTGATGCCGTTGTGACAACCGGTACATCCCACCTCCTCGAACTGACGCATGCCGCGGCGTTCCTGTTCATCCAGAGCCTCTTCCTCGCCTTTGAGAAAGCGCTGGAAAGGCGTATCCAGGCGAACGAACTGGATGCGCTGGAAGTGCGCGATCGCATCGGTCATATTGTTAATTGTCACCCCGTCCGGATAGACTTCCGCGAACTGATCGGCGTACTCCTCATCGCTGCGCAGCATTTCCTGCACGGCATCCAGCGTATGCGCCATCTCTACGGGATTCCTGATCGGCTCCAGCGACTGGTCCTCCAGCGTCACAGCGCGTCCGTTCCAGAACTTCCGGAAATTGTAGCCGGCATTGAACACGCTCAATGCATTCATAGTGCCACGTGCTCCACCAACGCCGATGGACACCGGGCGGCGGTCCGCGCCACTGAGAGCACCCGCATGACAGGTGACACAGGCGACAGAGTTGCCAGACGACAGACGCCCTTCATGGAAGAGATCGGAGCCGAGCTGGAACCGGTCGCGATCAACCTCTCCGGCACCAGGCTCGGGTATGGGCCGCCAGGCACTGTTCGCCCGTTCGTGGTCTGCGTTCACACCAATCAGCGGCGTGTCTCCCCGGGCGTGTTGGAAGTTGCGCCAGGCGGAGTCGGCTGCCTCCGCAGCGAACAACGCTGGACCGTATGACACAACGCAAACTGCCACGCAGAATACAGCCCGGAACAGGCTCGCGCTGCGCGCTGAAGAAGAGACTGTCAGTGGTGTCGCATACATGTGGCGGATATGTTTCTCCGTCATGGCATTGGATTCTCGCAGTATCGATTCCATTATGCCGCTACATTGCGGCGGGTCAATGAGTATCATCAAGACACAAAAAAACGGCGGCATCAGGGATGCCGCCGTTTTTTCGGGTCACGCCATGATCACTCCAGATCGAAACGATCCAGGGTCATCACCTTGGTCCATGCATCGACAAAATCCTGCACGAACGCTTCTTCCGCAGTATCGGTAGCATAGTACTCGGTCACCGCGCGCAGTTCGGAGTTCGAACCGAAGATCAGGTCGACTGGCGTGGCCGCCCACTGCATCTCACCCGTGTCGCGGTCACGACCTTCGTAGATGCCTTCCATGTTGTCTGACTCTTCCCAGACCGTGGACATGTCGACCAGGTTGACGAAGAAGTCATTGCTCAACGTACCCGGACGGTCCGTGAACACGCCGTAGCTAGCGCCTCCGTGATTGGCGCCCAGTACGCGCATGCCCCCAACCAGCGCCGTCATTTCCGACACGGTCAGATCCAGCAGCGCGGAGCGCTCGATCAGGGACTCCACCGGCGGCCGCTCATGGTCATCCGCCACATAGTTACGGAAGCCATCGGCGGTGCGTTCCAGATGCGCGAAGGATTCGACGTCAGTCTGCTCCTGCGAAGCATCCGTACGGCCCGGCGTGAACGGCACGGTCACGTCATGACCGGCGAGCTCAGCCGCTCGCTCGATGCCTGCCGCACCCGCCAGCACGATTACATCCGCCAGCGATACCTGCTTGTTGCCGGACTGCGCATTGTTGAAGGCACCCTGGATCTCTTCCAGCTCACCCAGTACGCGGTCCAGCTCTTCCGGGTCATTGACTTCCCAGCTGCGCTGCGGTTCGAGACGAAGGCGTGCGCCATTCGCTCCGCCACGCATGTCGCTGGACCGGTAGGAGGAAGCGGAAGCCCAGGCCGCGCGGACCAGCTCTCCAGTGGACAGGTCGGTGGCCAGGATATCGGACTTCAACTGCTCGACGTCGCGGTTATTGACCAGTTCATGATCGACCTCCGGTACCGGATCCTGCCACAGGAACTCCTGGTCCGGCGCCATCATGCCCAGATACCGGGAAGTCGGGCCCATGTCGCGGTGCGTCAGCTTGAACCAGGCTTTCGCGAAGGCGTCCTCGAATTCTTCCGGGTTCTCCAACCAGCCCTGGGTGATTTCCCGATACGCCGGGTCCACCTTCAGGGCGATGTCGGTAGTGAACATCATGGGCGCGTGGCGCTGCGACGAATCATGCGCATCCGGCACCAGATTGGAAGCCTGGCCATCGGCGGGCTCCCACTGAACGGCGCCGGCAGGGCTTTCGGTCTGCACCCACTCGAAACCGTAGAGGTTCTCCAGGTAATTATGAGTCCACTCGGCCGGGCTCACCGTCCAGGCGCCTTCCAGGCCACTGGTGATGGTGTCACCGGCGTTGCCAGTACCGCATTCATTGTTCCAGCCCAGACCCTGCTGCTCGATGGGAGAAGCTTCGGGGTCCGGTCCGACACATTCGTCCGGGCGTCCCGCACCATGTGCCTTACCGAAGGTGTGACCGCCTGCGATCAATGCAGCCGTCTCTTCGTCATTCATGGCCATGCGGCCGAACGTCGTGCGGATCGCATCGGCAGCCAGCTGCGGATCAGGGTTGCCGCCCGGGCCTTCCGGATTTACGTAGATCAGACCCATCTGAGTGGCGCCCAATGGCGCTTCCAGGTCGGCATTTTCCGCGTTGTAGCGTTCGCCGCCCAGCCATTCACCCTCGGGGCCCCAGTAGACGTCCTCGGGCTGCCAGGCATCGGTGCGGCCGAAGGCAAAGCCGGAAATGTCGAAGCCCATGTCCTGCATGCCGGCAGTACCGGCCAGGGTAATCAGATCGGCCCAGGAGATGGCATCACCGTACTTCTCCTTGATCGGCCACAGCAGACGGCGCGCCTTGTCCAGGCTGGCATTGTCCGGCCAGCTGTTCAGCGGCGCGAAACGTTGCAGTCCACCATCTGCGCCACCGCGGCCGTCAATCACACGGTAGGTACCCGCAGCGTGCCAGGACAGGCGGATGAAGAACGGGCCGTAGTGGCCGAAGTCTGCCGGCCACCAGTCCTGCGAAGTGGTCATCAATTCCGTGAGGTCCTCCATCAGCGCTTCCTGATCGAGCTCCTCGAATGCTTGCGCGTAGTCAAAGTCCGGTCCACGGGGATCGGATGACATCTCGTTCTGGCGCAGCGGCTCCAGACTCAGGCGGTCAGGCCACCAGTAGTCATTGTCGGGCATATTGTCCTGCGCCGAGGCCATATGGAATGGCGCGGCTGCAGCACCCATGGCAAGCAGGGTCGCAAGATACAGGGATTTTTTTTTCATTGGACATACCTCGTTTTTCTGTCAAAAACAGTATCGGCCGGCCCGCAGGGAGCCAGCAGCTGCGAATAGGTGATGGCTGAGGGACTCAACCTTGCAATCACACTCCCATGAAACAGGCTTTGGAGCAATACATCCAATATATCTTTTATTAGATATTGATAACTTTATTCTATGTCAAAGAAGTCCCGATTCTGGCGAGACGTTGGCGTTGATGGCAGAATTGGACGCCACCAATCACGAGAGCACCGAGCCGGTGAGGCCCTGATGACGGAATCTTCTCCACTACAGACATTGCTTGATACTCTTCCCCAAACCGGCCGTGTCGAATGGATCGGCCTGCGCCCGGAACGGGACGCGCCAATGGTCGAAGTGGAGCACGCGCATGCCACGCCGGACACAGGGCTGGAAGGCGACCGCTACCGGGGCCGGCCAGGCAGCAAACGACAGGTTACGCTGCTCCAGCACGAGCACCTGATGCCCATCACGGCGATGGCACACACCTCCCCCGTGACGCCTTCCATGCTGCGGCGCAACGTGGTGATATCCGGGTTGAACCTGCTCGCCCTGAAGGGCAAGACTTTCCGCATGGGTGATGCGCTGCTTGAGTACACCGGCTCCTGCGACCCGTGCAGCAAGATGGAGGCCCTGCTTGGCCCGGGCGGCTTCAATGCCATGCGCGGTCACGGGGGTATCACCGCCCGCGTGCTTGAGGAAGGCGATATCGCGATCGGGGATACAGTAAAGAGGGAACCAGTGTGAATGCCCATGATGTTCTGACGGTACTGGACACTGTGCCGGATGCGCGCGACGGGTTGACGCGCACCGAACGGATCATCCTCTATGTTCTCCATGAGACCCAGAAGGAACTGAATGGACGGCCGGTACCGAGCGTAATGCTCTACGGGCGCGTCTGTGAATACCTGGACATCAGCGAGGACGAGTTCCGCAAGCGGCTTGCGCACCTCGATCCCGTTGGCGACAGACTACGCTGAACTCGGGTTCGACCGAGGCGTTGATTTGAGTTCCGCTCTCACAGCGGCGAAAATACCCCGCTCCATAATCTCTGTAAAAAGCAGGCTCCCCCGCATGTCCACCCCGGAACGTGAAGAACAGGTCCGTCTCGAGCAATGCCAGGCCGGCATCCGCCGGAACCTGGCGGAAATCGAAAAGCGTCTGAAGGAATACTCGGACGAAATCCAGGAACGCAAGACCTATCTGTGGGAGGCGCGCCGGGACATGGATCACGTGGAGAAGATCAACGTGCGCCAGACGGTCGAGCAGATCCTGGATTCAGCGGAGGTGCTGCAGGCGCAGCACCACAAGCTGCTCAAGCTGCGCCAGTCCCCCTACTTCGGACGCTTTGACTTCACCCGCCAGGGCGAACAGCGGGCGGAACCGGTCTATATCGGCGTTCACCACTTCCGGGACGAGACCGCGCAGCAGACCCTGGTGTACGACTGGCGCGCCCCGATCGCCTCGCTGTTCTATGACTACGAGAACGGCCCGGTCCGCTACGAGGCGCCCGCTGGTATCGTCAGCGGGGAGTTACAACGCAAACGCCAGATGCGCATCCGCGACGGCGAACTGGAATTTGTCATCGAGTCAGGTCTCAATATCGTCGACGACGTGCTGCAGAAAGAGCTGAGCCGCGCCTCGGACGACACCGGCATGCGCAATATTGTCGCCACCATCCAGCGCGACCAGAACGCCATCATCCGCAACGAGGAGGCCCACACCCTGGTGATCCAGGGGGTGGCCGGCTCCGGAAAAACCTCCATTGCTCTGCACCGCATCGCGTTCCTGCTGTACCGCTTCAAGGACACATTGAGCTCGAAGGACATCCTGATCCTGTCGCCCAACCGCGTGTTCGCCGACTATATCGGCAATGTGCTGCCCGAGCTGGGCGAGGAGCAGGTCAACGAAATCGAGATGGAGACCCTGGCAGAGGAGCTGCTGGACCACAAGTACCGGTTCCAGTCCTTCTTCCAGCAGACCGCGAAATTGCTGGAAGGCAAGGATGAGAACCTGAAGGAGCGCATCGCCGCCAAAGCCTCCCTGGACTTTCTGCGCCAGATCGACCGCTACGCGGAACACCTGGAATCGGCTTCGTTCGAGGCCTCCGAATGGAAACTGGGCCGCAAGATCGTGCCGGACTGGCACTTCCGCGAGACCTGGGACAAGCACCCAGGCGTGAACACGACAGAACGGGTGGACCGGGTTCTGAAGGCCACCGAACAGAAAATCGGCTACTTCTACAACTACGACCTGGAGGTACCGGAACGCCAGGCACTGCGCAAGGCCATCCAGGGCATGGTGCGGCGTACTACTCTGTTGCAGGCCTACAAAGGACTGTTCGACTGGCTGGAACGGCCGGAACTGTTGCGCCAGACCGGGGGTCGCCTGGAGTATTCGGATGTCTTCCCGCTGATCTACCTGAAGCTGCGAACGGAGGGCGTACGCAACCCGCGCCGCGAGGTGAAACACCTGCTGATCGACGAAATGCAGGACTATACGCCGGTGCAATATGCCGTGCTTTCGCGGCTCTTCCGCTGCCGCAAGACCGTGCTGGGCGATATCAGCCAGTCGGTCAACCCGTACAGCGGCGCGAGCGGCGAGCAGATCCGCTCGGCGCTGCAGACCGCCATGCGCGTCACGCTGACGAAAAGCTACCGGTCCAGCTGGGAGATCATGCAGTTCGCGCTGGGCATTTCACCCGACCCGGACCTGGAACCGGTGCAGCGCCACGGCGAGGCGCCACGGGTCATTATCTGTCGCCGGCCCGCCGATGCCGTCCGGCGGATTGACGAGGAAGTCGCGGCATTCCAGGACTCGGACCACACCAGCCTGGCGATCATCGCCAAAACACAGCAGCAGGCGCGCCGCCTGCACCAGTCGCTGGCCAAAGACGGCATCGAAGCCCGGCTGCTGGACGTCGACACCGCGACGTTCTCCGGCGGGGTACTGGTCTGCACCGCCTATCTGGCCAAGGGCCTGGAGTTCGACCGGGTCATCGTGTCGGACGTCAGCGCGCGCAATTACCACACGGAACTGGATCGCAATCTGTTGTACGTGGCCTGTACCCGGGCCATGCACCGGCTGACCGTCATCACCACTGGAGAGCCGTCACCACTGCTGCCTGGCGGATACTGACCAGGAAGTTTCTGAAGGACAAGACAAGTCCCGGGCCTCTCTACCCGGTCGCCCACTCCGTTGCGTTCACTGGTGAGTAATCTGCGATGAGCTCTATCCCGGCCTACACCGTTCGGGTGTACTCTTGGGGCCATAAAACCAAAGAAGAGGTACAGTCCATGATCTTTCACTTCCAGTCCGGACCCGTCCGCTTCCTGCACGGCTGGCTGGCCGCCGTCCTCCTTGTACTCGCTACGCTCGCCCACGCCCAGCAACCGGTGGAGGAGTTCGCCACCATGCGCGACGACACCCGCCTGGCCGCGGATGTCTATACGCCGGAAGGTGAGGGCCCCTGGCCCGTGGTGCTTATGCGCACCCCCTACGGAAAAAGCAATATGGGTGCCGCCATGGGCGCTGGCAACTGGACGGCCGGGGACTATGTGTTCGTGGTCCAGGACGTGCGCGGCACGGGGAACTCGGAAGGCGAGTACGTGCCCTTTTACACCGACCGGGAGGATGGCTACGACACCGTGGAGTGGGCGACCGGCCAGCCCTGGAGCAACGGGCGCATCGGCATGATCGGCGCCTCGGCCATGGGCATCACCGCCAACCTGGCCGCCACCACCAATCCACCGGGACTGGAGGCGGCCTACGTGATCGTCGCTCCGCACATGCGCTTTGATGAAGCCAGCTTCATGGGAGGCGTATTCAAGCAGGCCGATGTCGGCGACTGGATGCGCGGCCAGGGGGCAGGCGACCAGGTGGCGGACACCAAGCGCAATGTGTTGTGGAACGAGGAATGGAAGCGTATCGAGACCGCTCCGAACCTGCACAATGTCACCATCCCGATGTACAACGAAGGCGGCTGGTACGACATTTTCGCCTACGGCAGCGTGCGCAATTTCATGTACCTGCAGCAGTTCGGACGTCCCGGCGCCACGGGCAACCAGAAGCTGGAGATGGGTCCATTCGGCCACGGCGCGCTGTCCGGCGATCTCGCCTACCCGGGCGCCGACACACTGGGGATCGGCGGCAACGAGCGAGCCCGGCGCTGGTTCGACTACTGGCTCAAGGACATCGACAACGGCATCATGGACGAACCCCCGGTGCGCTACTACATGATGGCCAGCGCCCGCAAGGGCGAACTGAGTCCGCACAACGGCTGGCGCACCGCCGAACAGTGGCCGCCGCCGCACCGGCCCACGCGTTACTACCTGCAGCCGGGCCGCGAGCTGGCAACCGAACTGCCCCCGGAAGACGCAGAGCCGGTCTCATACCGGTTCGACCCGGATGATCCGGTGTCCACCGTGGGCGGCGCCAATCTGACTTTCGAGCGCGGTCCCATGGACCAGCGCACCATCGAGGACCGCGAGGACTACCTGCGTTTCGAGACACCGGTGCTGGAGGAGGCTGTCACGATCGCCGGTCCGGTCACCGCCGAGCTGTATGTCACCACGGATGGTCCTGACACGGACTTCATGGTCAAGCTGGTGGATGTCTACCCGGACGGCTACGAAGCCATCGTGCTGGATGCCCCGATCCGCGCTCGCTACCGCGATGGCCGACGCACGGAGGATGTGGAGATGATGACACCAGGCGAGCCGGTGAAACTGGAGATTGATCTGTGGCATACGGCCCTGACCTTCGAGTCCGGCCACCGGATCGCCGTACACGTCAGCTCCAGCAGCAGCCCGCGCTTCGAGGTCAACGACAACAGCGGTACACCGCCGGGCGAAGAGCCGCAGCCGCGCGTCGCGACCAATACAGTGTTGCTGGATGCAGAGCACCCTTCCGCCATCGTACTGCCTCTGCTGGTGGAATGATGCGAACGGCAGCCCGGTTGCCGGGCTGCCGGTGATATCCAGCCATTCCACATCGCGGGCGTTCTCGCCGGCCATGCGCTCGTATTTCTCGCGGTCCTCGATACAGCTCGGGCAGGCGCCATCGTAATAGACCGTCAATTTGTCTCTGGAATCGTTCATGGTTCCCATTGTAAAGCAGATGGTCCCTCCAGGTCAGGCGGCGGGGTCTGACTCACGTTGTCTGTTCTGCCAGTCCGGCGCCCTGTACACCGGTAGCTCCGAGGCAGGTAGAAGCGGATTGCCCAGGATGTGGTCGGCAGCCTTTTCCCCGATCATGATGGTCGGTGCATTGATATTGCCGTTGGTCAGCGTTGGCATCACGGAGGAGTCAACCACTCGCAGGCTGTCGATTCCGTGCACGCGGCACTGCGGGTCGACCACAGCCTTCGCATCCGTGCCCATCCGGCAACTGCCGCAGGGGTGATAGGCGGTCTCGGCCGTCTCGGCCACCCACTGATCGATTTCCTCGTCGCTCTGCACATCAGCACCGGGGGACACCTCTTCTCCCCGGAACGGATCGAATGCCGGTTGTGCCAGAATCTCGCGCGTCAGCCGCAGGCCGTCGCGGTAGGCCTGACGATCCTGTTCTTCCTGAAGATAATTGAACAGGATATCCGGTGCCTCGTCCGGATCGGCCGAGCGCAGGCGCAGGCGTCCGCGGCTGGCCGGCTTGTTAGCGCCAAGGTGCAACTGGAAACCGTGCCCCCGCAAGGCATTCGAGCCGTCGTAAGCGATCGCGCCAGCCAGAAAATGATACTGCAGGTCCGGCCAGGCCAGCCCCGGTCGACTGCGAATATAACCGTTGGATTCAAAGTGATTCGTGGCGCCCAGGCCGCTTCGGAACAACAGCCAGCGCAGGCCGATACCGAGTTTTCCCAGCGGGTTGAGCTTGCCATTGAGCGTGATCGGCTGCGTGCAGGCGTGCTGGATCCACACTTCCAGGTGATCCTGCAGATTTTCGCCGACACCGGGCAGATCGTGTACGACATCGATGCCGAGTTCCTGCAGGTGCTGCGCCGGGCCGATACCGGAAAGCAGCAGCAGTTTGGGGGAATGAAAGGCGCTGGCGGACAGGATCACCTCACGGTGCGCCCGGACCCGTAGCCGCTTGCCCCCCTGACGATACTCAACGCCCACCGCCTTTTTACCTTCCATCAACACCCGGGTGGTCACGGCACCGGTTTCCAGCGCCAGATTGCTTCTTTTCAATGCCGGTTTGAGATAGGCGTTGGCCGTCGAGCAGCGCACTCCGTTGCGCACGGTCATGTCCATACGCCCGAAACCTTCCTGCCGGTAGCCGTTATAGTCGTCAGTGACTCCGTAGCCAGCCTGGCGGCCCGCCTCGATGAACACCCCGTACAACGGATTCTTCATCCCGTTACCATTGCAGATACCCACCGGGCCGCCAGCGCCACGGTATTCATCCTCTCCGTAAATACAGTCCTCGGCACGCCGGAAGTACGGCAGCACATCGGCATACGACCAGCCCTTGGCGCCCTGCGCCTCCCATTCCTCATAGTCGCCGGCACTGCCGCGCACGTAGGCCATGCCGTTGATCGACGAGGAACCGCCGATGACACGGCCCCTGGCCTGGTGCAGGGTCCTGCCACCCAGGCCGGCCTCGGCAACGGTATGCAGCCCCCAGTCATAACGCTTGCTGTTGAGCGGAATCGAGAGCGCGGCCGGCATCTGGATGAACACGGACCGGTCGCTTCCACCCGCTTCCAGCACCAGCACCTGGTGCTCCCCCGAGGCGCTGAGCCGATCGGCGAGAACGCAGCCGGCCGAGCCGGCGCCAACGATCACATAGTCTGCAGTACGATCGAATTCCATCACTACTCCTGTTGCAGTGCTTTGAACAGAGAAAACATCATCAGGAACAGCACCACGGCGAATGGCAACCCCATGATCACGACCGCGCCCTGCAACGCGTCCAGCCCGTCGGCGAACAGCAGCGCCAGGGTAACAATGCCGATGATGGCAGCCCAGAGCACGCGCATCCAGGCCGGCGGATCGCGCTCGCTGTCCTCCATGCGCGCCGTCATGTTGGACAGCACCAGCGAGCCGGAGTCCCCCGAGGTAATGAAGAAGATGAGGGCCAGCACACTGACCACAACGGTCGTCACGCCAGCCCAGGGCAGCGCCTCCAGGAACAGGTAGATCGACGAGCCGGGATGATCGATCGCCTGACTGGCGAAGTCATCGGCTGGCTCCGCATTCATGACCAGGTCCATCGCGCTGTTGCCGATGACTGACATCCACACCATCATGAAACACAGGGGCAGCAACAGTGTTCCAGTAACAAACTGGCGGATCGTCCGCCCTCGCGAAATACGCGCCAGAAAAAGCCCGACGAACGGTCCCCAGGCAATCCACCAGGCCCAGAAGAACACCGTCCAGGCATTCAGCCAGTCCACCGGGCGGTCAAAGGCATGGGTTTCGGTGGACAGGCGCAGAAAGCCGGACAGGTAGTCACCGACGTTGCTGACCAGTGCGTTCAGCAACAGTATGGTCTCGCCGCTGAACAGCACGAACAGCACCAGCAGGGCCGCCAGGGCCATGTTGAACTCGGAGAGGCGGCGGATGCCCCGGTCAACGCCGGTAACGGCAGAAATCGCTGAAAACACCACGATGACGACCGCCAGGGCCGTCTGGGTTACCAGATTCTCCGGCACGCCAAACATATAGCGCAGACCGAAATTGAGCTGGATGATACCGATACCCAGACTGGTGGCAATCCCGAACACCGTGCCCAGCACCGCCGCGATATCGACACTGTGGCCGGCCCAGCCATGAATGCGGCGACCCAGTATCGGGTACAGCGCCGAACGGATGGTCAGCGGCAGACCTCGGCGATAGCTGAAGAACGCCAACGACATACCCACCAGGGTATAGATGCCCCATCCGGACAGGCCCCAGTGCAGAAAGGTCAACTCCATGGCATGGCGGGCGGCCTCGATGCTGCCCGGTTCTCCATCCACCCCATCCAGCGGCATCAGGAAGTGGAACAAGGGTTCGGCCACGCTGAAAAACAGCAGATCAATACCGATGCCGGCGGCAAACAGCATGGTGGCCCAGCTGAGGGTATTGAACTCGGGCCGAGCATCATCCGGTCCCAGCCGGATGTCGCCATAGCGGGACAGGGCGATGCCGATCACGAAAAACAAGTAGCACAATACGGCAATGAAATAGAACCAGCCAAAGCGGTTGGACACCTGCTCCAGCAGCGCGCCCATCACAGCGGTCGCCTGCCCGGCGTAGAGCAGCGTCCAGAGCGCGAAACACAGCATTCCTGCGGAAGCACCGACGAACACCACCGTATTGACACGGGCTCCCGATGATCCCGGCTCCAGTCCTCTCATGAGTGGTGCCCCTCTACCAGCCTGCCACGGAAAGCCGGAGTCTATCATTGCCGAACCGTGAGCGGCGACCCGGTCCGGGTGGCCGTGGCCCCCTCACTGCAGGGACAGGCTCATCAGGAGGACCGCTGATACCGGCGACCGTTGCTTCGATCAGCCGCACCCGCTACGATCAGGCAATAACCGCGAGGATATCCCCATGCTGCATGCCCGTTACTCCCGTCTGATCCCGACAGGCTTTCTGTTTGGGTCGCTTGCCATCTCATTGACCCACTCGGCCCTCGCCGATGAACGCGCATTGCACGAAATCGCCGCTGCCCCGTCCGCCGAGCGCATTCGACAGGACATCGAGACTCTGGTCGATTTCGGCACGCGGCACACACTGTCGGAGACAGAATCGGACAGCCGTGGTATCGGCGCGGCCCGGCGCTGGATTCATGACGAATTCGAGCAAATCTCGCGAGACTGCGGCGGCTGCCTGGAGGTGTTCTACGTCAGTGATTTCGTGGGCGGCGAAGGCCGCATCCCGGATCCGGTGGAAGTGGTCAGCGTCATCGCCGTGCAGCGCGGCAGCCGCGACCCGAACCGCTATGTGATGATGAGCGGCGACATCGACTCGCGGGTCAGTGACGTGATGAATGCCACCGCCGACGCTCCCGGCGCCAACGACAACGCGTCCGGCATGGCCGGCGTGATCGAGGCGGCGCGGGTGCTGACGCAATACGAATTTGACGGATCGATCGTCTACGCCGGTCTCTCCGGTGAGGAACAGGGCCTGTTCGGCGGCACGATTGTCGCCGAGCATGCCAGGGAGCAGGGCTGGAAGCTGGACGCGGTACTCAACAACGACATGATCGGCAACATCCGCGGCATCAATGGCGTCATCAACAACACCACGGCCCGCGTGTTCTCGGAAGGCACCCGCGCCGTGGAAACCGACGAGGAGGCACGCCAGCGCCGCTTCCAGGGCGGTGAAGTGGATTCCGCCTCGCGCAATCTGGGCCGTTACATCGACGCGTTGGCCGACCGCTATATCACCAGCCTGGATACCATGATGATCTACCGCCTGGACCGCTTCGGCCGTGGCGGCCACCACCGGCCTTTCAACGACGCGGGCTATCCGGCCGTTCGCATCATGGAAACCAATGAGCACTACCACTGGCAGCACCAGGATGTCAGGGAAGAAGATGGCATCGCCTATGGAGATGTCATCGAGCATGTGGACTTCGACTACGCGGCGAAGCTCACTGCACTGAATGCCGTTACCCTTGCCTCCCTGGCCTGGGCGCCGGCTCCACCCGCCAATGTGCGGATCCGGGGCGCAGTCAGTCCCGATACCACCCTTTCATGGGATGAGGTTCCAGGTGCCACTGGTTATCGTCTGCACTGGCGACTGACCACCGATCCACAGTGGCGATGGTCACGCGACGTCGGCGATGTCAACGAATTCATGCTGGAAAACGTCGTCATCGATAACTACTTTTTCGGGGTATCCAGCCTGTCAGGGGACGGTATCCAGAGTCCGGTGGTGTTCCCCGGTCCGGCTGGCGCCTTCCCGGCTCCCTGACGACACGGCGGACCGCTGCGACATCATGTCGCATACAAGACGCCGTGGCACCGCTGTTACATTGCCTTCATGTTCCGGACGATGAGTGTGATGGTAATGCGAGGCACAATCAAGACAGGGATCAGCACCGCAAAGTTCGCGGGCAACTCGAAACGTGACTTCCATCGACCTGTTGTCCTGTACGGCCTTCTGATCGGTGTGGCCGGATTGACAGGCGGCAGTATTCTGCACGCGCAAGAAGCAGCGCAGGGCGTGGAGGAAGTGGTGGTGCTGGGACGCCAGGAGTTTCTGGAAACCCAGTTCCAGCCTGACCGCACCGGCTCCAACGTGGATGTCTCCCGCCTCATGTCGCAGATTCCCGGCGGCTCCGCCAACGCCAATGGCCCGCTGACCGGGCAGATCCAGTACCGAGGCATGAGCGGCCCCCGAATCAATGTGCGCGTGGATGGCATGCTGATCCACGGCGGCGGACCCAACTGGATGGCACCCCCGCTGCAGCATATTCCCGCAGGCCTGATGGAACAGATTGTGGTGGAGAAGGGTGTCGCGTCGATCAGCACAGGAGGAGGTATCGGTGGCGCCGCGACGGCACGCTGGAAGAAGCCGGACTTCGCGATCAGCGACGAATGGGAGTGGTCGGGTGACACGGAGTTCGGTGCCAGCAGCGTGGACCACGGTACCAGCCTGTCCGGCGTATTCGGGCTGAGCTCGGACACACACCGCTTCTTTGTCATGGGCAGCCGGGACGAGGGCGAGGACTACCGCTCCGGCGAAGGCCGCGTGGCGGCGACGCGTTACCGTCGCGATACTGCCGGCTTCGGCTACGGGCTGCGCCTTGGCGATCACGAGCTCGATTTCGATTTCCGCCGTATGGAGACAAAAGACTCCGGCACCCCCAGCCTGCCGATGGACATCGACTGGTTCGACACCAACCTCTGGAATGCCCGCTACCGTACCATGCTCGGCGAAACAGGTCTGGAACTGCGCCTCTACGGCTCGGACATCGACCACGGTATGAGCAATTACCTGCTGCGTCCGGCGCCCGATTTCAGCAGCCTGCCGCTTCCGCCATTCCAGGATGAAGACCGGCGCTTCGTGGCCGCTGACAGCCAGGAATCCGGCTTCAAACTCACCGTGGACACCCCGCTGGGCACGGGGACGCTCGCCTCCGGACTCGAAGGAAAGTTCGCTACGCATAATGCGACCGTCAGCGACCCGGACGCGCCGGCGTTCTTTGTCGAGAATTTCAACCGCAACGAAGTGGACACCCTCACGGCATTCAGTGAATGGTCGACCCGCCTTGCCGAGGACTGGTATCTGGAAACCGGTGCTTCGCTGCACCGCGTCGAGACTTCAGCCGAAGAGGTCGATGCCATGCCGGCCCGCATGGTGGACAGGAATCCGGAGGCCTGGCCCATGGGCACACCTCCGCGAGCCGTCTGGATGCTGCGCGAGTCTTTCAACAACGGCGAGCGAAGCCACCGCGACACGCTGCTGGACTGGGTCGTCAAGGGCCGCTATCAGGCCACCGACACTCTGCTGGTCGAGCTGGCTGCGGCCCGCAAGGAGCGCGCACCGATGTATCAGGAACGCTACCTGTGGATACCGCTGGAAGCCAATGCCGGCCTGGGCGATGGCAACAACTACGTCGGCGATCCGGGGCTGCGGCCGGAGACCTCGCACCAGATCGAGCTGGGACTGGATTTCGAGCTGGGCAACCACAATTTCTCGCCGCGTTTCTACTACCGCGAGGTCGACAACTATATCCAGGGAGTGCCCGCCACCCGCCCGATGGTGGTGGCGGTCAGCGCGAACGCCAATGGCGACCCGACACCGCTGCGGTTCGCCAATACCGAGGCCAGTTTCCGGGGCATGGACCTGGAGTACGGAATCCAGCTCGCGGACAGCTGGCGGCTGGAAGGCACGGCCTCGCTGACCCGGGCGGAACGCGAAGACGTGAATGATCCGCTCTATCGCATTTCCCCGGATACTCTGCGCACTACACTGCGATACGACAGCACCGACTACAGCATCAGCCTCCAGCAAGTACTGGTCGCCCGCCAGGACCGGGTATCGGCCACCAACACCCGCGACCCGCAGAATGGCAACAACCGGCACGAAGAGACGCCCGGATACGGCCTGACGAACCTGTACCTGGACTGGTTCGCGACGGAAAGCCTGACCGTGACCGCCGGGCTCGAGAACGCACTGGACCGGCAGCATACCGATCACCTGACCGGGTTCAACCGCGTGCTGGAGAGTCAGGTGCCGGTTGGCATGCACCTGCCCGGCCAGGGTCGTAACGGTTTTGCCCGGATGCAGTATCGCTGGTAGACCAAACCTGTCATTAGTCAATCACCAGCACTGGACTCCAGCCGTCACTGAAGTACCATGAAGCGGGGCAGCCTGCGGGTTGCCAACGCCACTGGCTTTCTGCGGGTGATTCGCTTGTACAATCGCTGGACCACAAGGCGGCTGCTGCGCCGGGCAGGGGGATACTTCCACACCACCGGGCTGTTGGTGGGGACGGTATTCTTCGCCATGTCACTGGCACCCTCCCTGCTGCCCCGGGAGGATGCTGTGCAGGGCGTGATTTCCGGCCTGTCCCTGGCAGCGGGATACGGCACGGGAGTGGTCGGCTGGTGGATCTGGTCGTACTTCCAGCTGCCGGTGGCCACACCCAGGGTACAGTGGCGCATCGGGCTGGTGGCCACGATCCTCTGTGTTCTGCTGGCCGTGGCCTCGTTGATGCGGGCCAGCGTATGGCAGAACAGCCTGCGCGAACTGATGGGCATGGATCCGGTCAGCGGCGTACAGGCCACGGTGGTAGGTCTGGTGGCGCTGCTGGTGTTCCTGGCGGCCCTGCTGGTAGCCAGGCTGTTCCAGCGTACCCTCCTCTATCTGTCGCGCAGGCTGCAACGCTTCGTACCGCCGCGAATCTCCTACCTGATCGGCGCGCTGGCGGCGCTGGTGCTGTTCTGGTCCATCATCGACGGCGTGTTGTTCAGCCTGGCGCTGCAGGCCGCCGACCGGTCCTACCAGCGCATTGACGCGTTGATCGATCCGGAGATCGAGCCGCCGCGCAATCCGTTGCGCACCGGCAGCGAGACGTCCATGCTGGACTGGGAACAGCTGGGCCGACAGGGTCGTCGATTCCTGTCCTCGGGTCCCCGCGCGGAAGACATCGCGGAGTTCACCGATGGGGTGGCCCGCGAGCCGATCCGCATCTATGTGGGTCTGAACTCGGCTGAGACACCCGAGGAGCGCGCCGAACTGGCGCTGGCGGAGCTGCAGCGGGTCAACGCCTTCGATCGCTCGGTGCTGGTCATCATGACGCCCACCGGCACCGGCTGGATTGATCCCGCCAGCATCGACACGCTGGAATACCTGCACCGTGGCGATGTGGCCACCGTCGCCGCACAGTACTCCTACCTGCCCAGTCCGCTGGCACTGATGCAGGAAGGCGAATACGGCGTGGACATGGCCCGGGCACTGTTCCAGGCCATTTACCGACACTGGTCAGCGCTGCCCGCCGACCAGCGCCCGGACATGTACCTGCAGGGGATGAGCCTGGGCGCACTGAACTCGGACCGCTCCTTCGATTTCTACGACATCATCGACGACCCGTTCGACGGCGCACTGTGGATCGGCCCGCCATTCCGCAGTGAGACCTGGCGCGATGTGACACAGCGGCGCGACCCCGGGTCGCCGGCCTGGCTGCCGCGTTTCCGCGGCGGCGAAGTCGTGCGCTTCGCCAATCAACAGGGCGGCATGGGCGAGGCGTCGGCCGACTGGGGCAGCTTCCGCATCGCCTTCCTGCAATATGCCAGTGACCCGGTGACATTCTTCGATCCACGGACATTCTACCGGGAGCCCGACTGGATGGCCGGCGAACGAGCCCCGGACGTCTCCGATGACCTGCGCTGGTTCCCCATTGTCACCGGCCTCCAGCTGGCGGCGGACATGGCCTTCGGTACCGCACCGGAAGGCTATGGCCACCAGTATGCGCCGGAACACTACCACGATGCCTGGCTGGCACTGACCGGGCCCGGAGGCTGGAGCGATGCCTCCCTGCAACGTCTGCGCGAAATGCACCGCGCGGGCGGCGGATACCGTATCATCATGGAACCGACCATACTGAACGCACCACGATGACCGAGCCACTGACCATAGATTCCGGCACAGCCCCCCGCGCCCGTCTGCACGGCGAATGGACGCTGGCGGCGTATCCGGCGTTGCTGCGCCAGGCCGGTACCGCAGTAGGGACGGTCACAGCACTGGACGCCACGGAATTGACTGCGCTGGACACAGCCGGGGCGACCCGGCTGGTCCAGTTGCTGGGAGCCGACACAGTGTATGAACTGGCGCCCCGGGCGAAAGGCCTGTCCGAGGAACGGCGCGCCCTTCTGCTGGCGGTGGCCGACGCCATGCGGACGCAGACCGCTCCGCCGGCACCACAGAAGTGGCGGCCCGGAGACGCGCTGGAACAGCTCGGACGCCTGGCATCGGAGCGACTGCAGCATCTGATGCAGTTCCTGAATTTCCTGGGACTCAGCCTGACCGCCCTGATCACCACGTTGCTCCGTCCGTGGCGTTGGCGCATCACCGCCACCGTGACACAGATGCATCAGGCCGGCTTCAACGCCCTGCCCATTGTGGCGTTGCTCAACTTCCTGGTGGGCGCCGTGGTGGCCTTTCTCGGCGCCACGGTGCTGGAGCAATTCGGCGCCAGTATCTACACCGTGGACCTGGTCGCCTATGCGTTCATGCGGGAACTGGGCGTACTGCTGGCCGCCATCCTGCTGGCCGGCCGGACCGCCAGCGCCTTCACCGCACAGATCGGCTCCATGAAAGTCAACGAAGAGCTGGACGCCCTGCGCGTGCAGGGGCTCAGCCCCATCGAGTTGTTGGTACTGCCACGGCTGCTGGCATTGATGATCACCCTGCCGCTGCTGGCCTTCGTCGCCATCATGTCCGGCATGGCCGGTGGCGCGGTGGTCGCCATGCTCTCGCTGGACATTTCCCTGACGCAATTCATCACGGTGGTCCGCGAAATCCCCGTCCGCCACATACTGCTGGGGCTGGCCAAGGCGCCGGTGTTCGCGCTGATGATTGCACTGATCGGCTGCCTGGAAGGCTTCAAGGTCAGCGGCAGCGCACGCTCGGTGGGAGAGCACACCACAACGGCCGTGGTACAGTCGATCTTCGTGGTCATCCTGCTGGATGCGGTGGCCGCCATGTTCTATATGGAGATGGGATGGTGAGTAGCGCAGAGCAGCGGCAGAACCGCGATGTGGTGATCAGCGTGCGCGGTCTGAACAATCGCTTTGGCGACCATGTTGTTCACCAGGACCTCGACCTCGACGTACGGCGCGGCGAGATCATTGGCGTGGTGGGTGGCTCAGGTAGCGGCAAATCGGTATTGCTGCGCTCCATTGTGGGCCTGCACCAACCCTCCGCCGGCGAAATCCGCTTGCTGGACCAGGACCTGCTGTCCCTGCCGGCCGATCAGCGCGCGGCACTGGAAAGGCGCGTCGGTGTGCTGTTCCAGCAGGGAGCCCTGTTTTCCTCGCTGACCGTGCGCGAGAACATCGCCCTGCCGCTGGTCGAGCACGCCGGACTGGTCCGCTCTGCCGCCAACGACCTTGCCGATGTAAAGCTCGCCCTGGCTGGCCTGCCTACTCATTCCGGGGATCTGTATCCGGCTGACCTGTCCGGCGGCATGATCAAACGGGCCGCCCTGGCCCGCGCCCTGGCCCTGGAACCGGACATCCTGTTCCTGGACGAGCCCACGGCAGGGCTGGACCCGATCGGCGCGGCCGCCTTCGACCGCCTGCTGGTCACGCTGCGCAACGCCTTCCACCTGACCGTATTCCTGGTCACTCATGACCTGGATACCCTGTATAGTGCCTGTGATCGCATCGCAGTGCTGTCGCAGAAAAAGGTGCTGGTCAATGATACCCTTCCTGTTGTCGCCGATACCGATGATGACTGGATACGGGACTACTTCCACGGCCCACGGGGCCGGGCTGCGGCCCATGCCGCCAGCGCGGCGGACTGACGGAGCAAACGCATCACCATGGAAACACGGGCACACTACATGCTGATCGGAGCGTTCACGTTGCTGGGCGGACTGGCCGTGCTGCTCTTCACCCTGTGGCTGGCCCGCTACGGTGACGACCGGGAGATGCAGCCCTACGACATCCTGTTCCGGGAAACGGTCTCGGGCCTGTCCGTCGGCAGCCCGGTACAATATTCCGGCATTCGTGTCGGAGAGGTGCAGCGACTGGACCTGGACCAGGACGACCCGGGCCAGGTGCGCGCCCGCATCACTGTATCAACTTCCGCGCCGGTTCGAACAGATACCCGGGCAGCGCTGACATTGCTCAATATCACAGGCGCCTCGGGCATCTCGCTCAGCGAGGGCTCGCAGGACAGCCCAAGACTCTACGACCAGGCCGACGGCATCCCCGTCATCGAGGCGGAGCCCTCGCCCCTGGCCCGGCTGCGCACCAATACCGATGAGCTGCTGGTGCAGGTCACGACACTGCTGGAAAACGCCAATCGGGTGCTGTCCGAAGACAATGTCGAACGGCTGTCCCGGATACTGGACAATATCGACAGCGTCTCTGCCGGCCTGTCGGACCAGCAGGACGTGCTGCAGGACGGACTGCAAGGCCTGGCGGACAGCGGACAGCGGCTCAACGCGCTGCTGCAGCGGGCGGATGAGCAGGTGCTGTCACGCAGCGGATCACTGCTGGACAGCGCCAACCGCACCGTGGAAAACATCGAACAGGTCAGCCGCCAGCTTGAACAACTGGTGGCGGACAACGGTCCGCTGGTCAACAGCGGCTTGCAGAGTCTGCAGGAAGTAGGACCGGCCATCCGGGATCTGCGCCAGTTGCTGGACTCGCTGCGCACCGTCAGCGAGCGCCTGGAAGACAATCCCGACAGCCTGCTGTTCGGCAATGAACCGATCAGGGAATTTCAGCCATGAAAATGTTGTTCTCTCTCGCCCTGGGTGTTTTGCTCGCGGGTTGCACCGTCCTGCCCCAGCGCGAGGCCCTGGATCTTTACACACTGCCGGTTTCCTCGCTACCGGCTGCGGAAGGTGATGGTCGTATCGAAGGCGGACTGCGTCTGGCGCGGCCCGAAACCAGCGATGCCTTGAGCAGCAACCGGATTCTCACCACCCGTAATGGCATCAGCTTTCAGGCCTATCCCGGAGCACGCTGGGCCGCAGCGGTTCCCGTGCTGTGGCGGGACTGGTTGCTGGACGCCTTCTGGCGCGACGGCCGTTTCACCGGTCTGAGCGCCAGCAGTGATGGTCTGCGGGCCGACCATGAACTGGGGGGCATGCTGCGGGTCCTGCATGTCGAGCACCGCGACGGGCGCAGCGAGGCTATCATCCGCTTTGACGCCCGCCTGATCGATACCGTGGACCGGTCGATCATTGCAGCACACCGCTTCGAGGGCCGCCAACCAGCTGCGGGAACAGAGGCCATCGACGGCGTCCGCGCCCTGGGCACGGCGGCTGATCAACTGGCGGTGGAATTGATCAACTGGGCTGCCGAACAGGCACGCTGATACCGCGCCTCAATACTCGAGATAACGGTGTCGTCGCGGTTTCAGGGGTGCAAGCAGGAAATAGAAAATCCAGGCGAACCAGGACAAAAAGAGGATCGCCAGTATCCAGGCGGCCTTTTCCCCGCCGCTGGTCTCATCCGAGGCCGCGATGATCAGGATTGGTAGCAGCCAGATGAAGAAAACGCCGCCGAGAACCAGTACGGCCAATCCTGCGGTCAGTACCGGAATCATGGCCAGGCCGGCCACGGCAATCAGAAACAGGACAATCAGGGTCGATAAGGCGTTCATGGCATACTCCTGTGATGGTTGTCTGGAACATAGCGAATTGCATGCCAAAAACAATTATCCCTATTTTTTCAAAAACTTATATTGAACTTACGTTTGCATTGGCGCTCGATAATCAGCATATTCACCACGATATGGCGTATCTGACCAACCCCGATCGCCTGCCTTACGGAACATTTTCCCGTATACTGCGCGACTGATATTCTGCAAGCCCCAGGAGCCGGACCATGCCCGAGATCACCGTCTACAGCCGTCGCATCTGTTCCTTCTGCAATGCCGCCAAACAGTTGCTGCAAAACCGTGGTTACGAGTACCACGAGGTGAACCTGGATGAGCATCCGGAACTGATGGCGGACATAATGCGGCGCTCCGGCCAACGCACGGTTCCACAGATCTTTGTCGGAGAGAAGTCGGTGGGCGGTTTCACAGAACTGCGGGCCTCGATACTCTCCGGAGAGTTCGAGCAGCTGACCGGCTCTTCCTGATTCCGCTGGGTCTAAACCCGTTTATCTCGCGGGAGATCGCAAAGGACGCAGAGAAAGCCGATGAGAAAGACGGCTATGCCCACCTTGGCGATCTCTGCGATCTCTGCGATCTCTGCGAGAGTAAAAGTAAGAGAGGCTGATCAGGCCTCCCGTCGTGATTCCCGGATCAGATCATAGGCACTGCTGATCTCGGCGGACTTGCGCTGGGCCATCTCCTTCATGCTCTCCGGCAGCCCCTGGCTGGCCAGCTTGTCGGGATGATTCTCGTTCATCAGCCGGCGGTAGGCCTTCTTCAGCTCGGTATCACTGACTGACGAGTCGACCCCCAGCACCTTGTAGGCGTCAGCCAGCTGTTGATCCCGGGACGGTCCGGCCTGCCCGGCGCCCCGTGCGTGACCGCCCCGCAGCATGGCCTCGAGCTGATCCACCTGCGCCTCCGGCAGGCCTAGCCCCCTGGCGATCCGCAGCAACATCCGGTGTTCCTCCGGATGCACCTGTCCGTCGGCGGCCACCGCAGAGACCTGCACCTGCAGAAACAGACTGAGCAATGCCGGATGACCACGGCTCATCTGGCGGAAGCGGGCCAGCTCCGCGTCCACATCAAAGTCCGACTGCTTGCCGCGCTCGAACGCACGGATGGCCTTGTCGCGTTGCTGACCTGACAGGCGCAGCTGAGCGAAAACGCGCTCGGCAGCCCGGATCTCGTCCTGGCTGACCACGCCATCCACCTTGCACAGGGCACCCATCACCGCGAACATGCTGTCCAGAAAGCCCGATTGGATGTTGGCAAGACCCTGAGTGGTCCGTTTGCGGGCATACTCCAGCAGCGCGGCGCCCGCCAGGGCCCCGATCACAAAGCCGGCCGCGCCTCCCATCAGGGAACCGATGAAACCACCCAGTACTATCGCAATCAGCATGAAATCCAGTCCTGTCTGTCGAATGGGCGGTGATTATCGCAATTCCGGGGCCGTACGGCCATGCAGCAGACCCACACCCAGCGCGGCCATCGCCACTGAAATGAACGGATTGAGGTAATTGAAGAATGCGAAGGGAGCATAGGCCAGCACCGGGACATCCAGCGTGGCAGCATAGAACACTCCGGCGGTGGTCCAGGGAATCAGCGCCGTCGTCATGGTAGCGCCTTCTTCCACGGAACGCGACAACACCGCCCGGTCCAGGCCCCTGGCATCAAACGCCTTGCTGAACAACTGACAGTTCAACACGATGCTGATATAGGCCTCACCCATCCCCAGGTTGCCGACCAGCCCGGCACCGATGGTGGTGGCGATCAGGCTGGCAGTGCGCCGGACCCGCCTGATCAGACCGGCCAGCAGCTCTTGCAGAATGCCGGCCCCGAACAGCATGCCACCCAGAGCCAGCGCCAGAATCGACAGCAGCAGTGTCCAGCTCATGCTCAGCAATCCACCCCGCCCCAGCAGCTCGTCCAGCGCGGAAAGACCGGTATCGCCCGGTTCATTGCTCCACAGCTGATTGAGTACGTCCGCCGGCGAATGGCCCTGGTATAACACCGCTATCAGTGCGGCTGTGACGATGCTGGCGGTCATCACCACTTCGGCGGCCTGACGGCGCAGGCTCAATATCAGCAATACCATGAAGGGCAGCAGAGTGAGCAGCGGTTGCAACCGATAACTGTTCTCCAGGGCCTGCTGCAACCGCTGGATGTCCGCAGACGGCATGGCGTCCGTGGCATGACGCAGACCCAGCCACGCGAACACGGCCAGGCTGAGCAGAAACACCGGCACCGTGGTATAGAGCATGGCACCAATATGCCGGAACAGCGGTGTGCCGGCACTCATCGCGGCGAGGTTGGTGGTGTCGGACACCGGCGAGAGCTTGTCACCGAACGTCGCCCCACAGACCACCATACCGGCGGTCAATGCCAGCGGCATGCCCATGGCCTCCGCCAGCCCCATCAATACCACTCCCAGCGTACCCACTGTGCCCCAGGAGGTGCCGGTTGCCACCGACATCAGACTGCAGAGCACCAGTCCCGCAACCAGAAAATACGCCGGAGAAAGCAGGTCCAGTCCGTAGTAGATCAGGGCGGCAATCGTTCCGCTCTGCATGAACGAGGCAATCACCAGACCGATCAGCATGAAGATATACAGCGCCGGTAATGCCCGGCTGATACCGGCGTTCATCATGTCGCGGATGGCGTTGAAGTCATGACCCAGCCACCGCAGATGCAAACCGGTCCAGATCAGACACAGAAACAACAGAATATGGAGACTGACTTCCAGCGCAAACAGGCCCGCCGAGATGAGCAGCAGGTTGCCGCCGAAACAGACCAGGGAATGAAGGAAGGCGGGCGCCTCCGGCTCTGCCGCTGTAGGGTTACCACCCGTGGCGCCAAGTCGCTTAGTCATCGTTCAACCGTTGACGCAGGCGCTCGATGCGCTGGCGGTTGGCGCCCAGATCACTGTAGCCTACCCGCGAGGCGGAGCGCACATGGGTCACGCCCTGTGCTGGATCATGGAGAAACTCCACATCGTCCACAAAGCCAATGATCCGGGTGGTGAACTCGGCGCGCAAATAGTGCTCCCCGTCAGATGAGACTACATCCGCGTTATCCAGCCCCCCGATCACATCCCGTATCGCCGCCAGATCCGCCTGCAAGGGCTCAATGGCATGACGCTCTTCACCGGAGAAACTGGACACACAGTTCGGGGAATCCGGACAGGGAGACAGGCGGCCATCGCCGGTCGGGCCGAGATTCTGCGGTGGTTCCCCGGCGCAGGCGGACAGCAATGGCAGGCAGGCCAGTGTGAACGGTCGCTTTTTCATGAATCGGACTCCTCTTCGATGGCCCGCCGAGAGGCACGTTCCGTCCCCCACCAGGCGGCAAACCCCAGCACGATGACGAGACCGGCGACGATCGCCTCCTGTGGCCGGTTTACGGTGATGAAGGCCAGGGTCCACAACATGATTGCACTGTAGATCAGCGGCGGCAACGGGTAGGCCCAGGTGCGGTAGCGGTTGTCCCCTTCATTGTGATCGGCACCGTGACGGTAGCGCAGCACAAACACACCCAGCACGGTGGCCAGTGAACTCAAACCCAGGATGAAGCCGGAGAACACCAGCACGGACTCGAAGGTGGAGGTAACAATGAACAGAAGGGCCAGCCCGCCCTGCAGGTAGATGGCAACGCGCGGCACCCCATCGGCCCGGCGCCTGGACAACCAGTGGAAAAAGCGGAAATCCTCGCCCATGACCTGCAGCACGCGTGGGCCGGCGATGATCATGGCGCTGACCGTGGAGATGAGCAACAACGACAGTATGCCGCCCATCACCAGCGCGCCGGTCTGACCAAAGGTGTGCTCGGCCACCACCACACCGATCTCCACCCGCCCTTCCAGCAGCTCCATGGGAACCGCGTACAGGAATACCGCATTCAGCGCCATATACAACAGTATGACAATGGAAGTACCGGCAATCAGCACAAAGGGAACTGATCGCCCCGGGTTGTCGATCTCGCCGGTGATGTAGGTGGCGGCATTCCAGCCGGTGTAGGCATAGTTCACATAGATCAGAGAGACAGCGAAGGCCCCACTGGCGAGCAGCGTTCCGTCTCCGGACGATGGCAGGAAAGCCACCGGCTGGGGGTTAGGCGCGAACACGGACACCACCGCGATGAAGCCGATGATCAGCAACACCTTGATGAGCGTGAACCAGTTCTGCAGTCCACCGCTGGCCTTGTGATTGCGGCCATGCACCAGCGTCACGATCCCGACCAGCAGCACCGCAGCCAGCGTGCGGTTGATGGCCACGAAGGGCTCCACCGATGAGGCCAGATAGGCGGCGAAGGTCATGGCCGCCAGGGCAGTGGGCGCGGCAAAGCCCACAGTAAGGGAAACCCAGCCGGAAATAAAACCCAGCGCCGGATGATAGATCCGGCTGAGGAAGTTGTACTCCCCGCCCGAGCGCGGCATCCGGCTGGCCAGCTCAGCGTACGTCAATGCTCCGCACAGCGCGGCAACACCACCCACCAGCCACAGGGTCAGCAGTACGAACGTGGACTTGATGTCGACGATCTGGAAACCGATGCTGGTGAAGACACCGGTGCCGATCATGTTGGCCACCACGACAGCAATCGCCGTAGCCGGTGTGTACTTGCCGTAGACCTGGAGTTTCATGACACCTCCGAAGCGGCTTGGCCTGCATCACGGCGACCATCGACCAGTACTGCCAGGGCGCCGTCACAGGTCACGTTACAGGCGGTGCCCAGGCTGTCCTGTGCCATGTACAACGCGATCATCAGCGCCACGGCCGCCTCCCCGAAACCCAGCATGTCACCCAGCAGGCCGACCGCAGAAATGACGGCGCCACCCGGCACGCCGGGCGCGGCCAGCATTACCAGGCCCAGCATCAGGATGAACGGCAGCATGGTCATCAGCGAGGGAATGGCCAGGCCATCCTGCAGGACCATCACGGCCACCGCGCAACTGACAATCGTGATGGTGGAACCGGCCAGGTGAACGGTGGCAAACAATGGAATGGCAAAGTCAGCCACCCCGGTACGCACACCGTTACGTCTGGCGCACTGCAGGGTGACAGGAATGGTCACGGCGCTGGACATCGTGCCCACTGCGGTGAAATAGGCGGGCAGCATGTTCTTCAGTAAGGCGAGCGGTGACTGACCGGAGCGCAGCCCGGCCAGGGTATAGACCACCGCGATCCAGCTCCAGTGCAGCGTGACCGCCAGTAGCAGGACCACCCCGAAGGTCTGCAGCGTCTCGAATACCGTGCCGGTTGCCGCCAATTCGGCGAACACCCCGCCGATATACAGCGGCAATAACGGGATGATGACGCGTTCCAGCAGCCACTGGATCACATCCCTTCCCTGATCCGACAGCGCCTGCAGGCGGTCGGCGCCGGTCGCCGCGATACCGCTGCCGAACAGGAAAGCCAGAACCAGTGCCGTCATTACACCGAACACGGGGGGTACTTCCACCACGATCCAGGGGGTGATTTCGCCCGCTTCAGTCGCCGAACCACCAGAGTCCGCGCCGGTCAGCAACGGTATCACCAACGCGGCAACCAGAAAGGCCAGCGTCCCGGCCACCACGGTGGAGGCATACGCACTGCCCAGCGCCCGGCCCAGCAGTCGCCCCGATTCGCGTGGCAGCGCGGCGATCCCGCTGGTGATGAAAAACAGGATCAACAACGGGATGACGAAGAACAGCAGCTCACCCAGCAGGGACTGCACCGTCACAAGCAGACCGGTGACCGGAGCTGGCGCAAACAGGCCGATCAGCAGGCCCAGCACGATGCCGGTCAGCAACTTCACTATTAATCTCACGCAAACCTCCTGTGGAAACCTTTGAATGACATGCCTCAGGCTGGCGGCAACGCATTGAATGCAAAGGATACTACCATGGATCGGCTGGCTGATATCGACGGAAATCCGGTACCGCGTCCCAACGGGGCAGGGCAGCAGGGTTTTTACATGCCCGTCCGCGTGGCTTATGATCACTGCAGTGGTTTTGCAGGAACAACACCGAAACAACAACAGGAATATCCAGACACAGGGGAATCGACCATGAATAGCAGACACCGCTCACACCTGATGCCGGCCATGGCCGCCGCCACATTGATGCTGGGCGCCGTACCAGCCAGTCACGCTGACGACCATGACAGCTCGATCCGGATGATCGACCCATCGCAGTTCAATATCGACCAGCAGGAAATCTCCAGCATCCGCGAGCAGATGCAGGCTGCGGTGGACGGCGAGCACATTGCCGGTGCCTTGCTGCTGGTTGGCAATGACGACGGTATCGGCATGCTGGAGACAGTGGGTACGCAGGGGCCCGGCGATGACACCCTGGTCGATGCGCAGACCATTTTCCGCATCTACTCCATGACCAAGCCCATCATCAGCGTAGCGGCCATGGATCTGGTGGAGGACGGCCAGTTGAATGTCGAGGACCCCGTGGGTCTGTACATCCCCGAGTTCAACGAATTGGAAGTGTTCGACCCGGAAACCGGCGAAGTGAGTCCGGCGCAGAACACCATGACAGTGGAGCACCTGCTGACCCATGAATCCGGCATCATCCAGGGCATCTTCTCCATGGATACCGAGCTCGGGCAACAATACATGAGCGAAATTCCGTCGGACGGCAGTCTGACTGCACTGGAAACCGCTCAGCGTATCGGTGACATGCCGCTGTACTTTGAACCCGGCACCAAATGGCACTATGGACACTCCACCGATGTGCTGGGCGCCGTGCTGGAAGTGGCCGCCGATCAGCCATTGGACGAGTTGCTGGACGAGCGCATCTTCGAACCGCTGGGCATGGACGAGACCACGTTCTATGTTCCAGCGTCAAAGGCGGACCGCATTGCCGAACCGATCCATGGGGAGATGGCCGACAACACTATCGTGCGCCCGTTCCTGTCCGGCGGTGGTGGCCTGAACTCCACCACGGAAGACTACATCCGTTTCGCGGAGATGCTGCTCAATGGCGGCGAGTATGAAGGCGCACGGATTCTGGAGGCGGATACACTGGCACGGATGCTGGAACCGAAAATCGGTGAGGATGTGTCCCGCGAATACTTCTTCTTCGGGAATCGTGGCGACTGGAGCATGGGATTCCATCTGCAACCGACCGAAGGCAACAGCGAGCCGTACAACTTCGGCTGGCGGGGCATCGGCGGTACGATTTTCGTGGTGGATCCGGCCAATGATTTCTTCATGATCTACATGGAACAGAAGCGCAACGGACCCCAGGGTGCTCCGTTTGACAACAATACTGCCCAGCGCGTGGTCTACGAGGCCATTGCCGATTGATGCGTCATCGGGAGCCGGACCCGGACGGCATACCGCACGGGTCCGGTCTCATTGCAATGCTTTCAACGCTTCGTGGATCACTGCCTCCACGTCTTCGCCGGGGTCGGCAAAGCGGAAGAACCCCACGTAGCGGGCCTGACTGATGCGTCGCAGCCGGAACAGCTCGGCTTCCAGCTGCATCCCGTCCAGCGGTGTGGGGGCAGCCCCCTGGTCGAAAAGCAGCCGGGCGCGGGGAAACAGCGCGTCTGGTGGACTGGCGGCACGGATCGCATCCACATCGGACTGCTCCAGGTCCACCTCGATACCCTTGCGCGACAGGTTGCGCGACTGGATGACCCGCTGCGTTTCCCCCGCCGTATACGTCAGCGTGAAATCAACGTCGGTACGAGGGTAGAATCGCAGTTCGATGTCGCGCCTGTTCTGTTTCATACTCACTGTTGCCATATACGGCAGCTTATCAGCTGCACACGGGAAATAATGCGAACTGCGGCAAAGTTGTCACAATTCCGTCAAGGTTACCATTCGTCATGATCATACCACCAACGGCTGTCATGCGGCTCGCCGAGTTTCTGGAACGCCACGCCCCCGTGCTGGTGCTCACTGGTGCGGGCATCAGCACGGCATCCGGCATTCCGGACTACCGCGATCACAAAGGTGCCTGGAAACGCCGTCAGCCGGTGCAACACCAGGTCTTTCTGAGTGATGCCGAGGCCCGTCAACGCTACTGGGCCCGGAGCCTGGCCGGCTGGCCGACAATCCGCAATGCGGTACCCAACGAAGCTCATCACAAGCTGGCGGAACTGGAACGATCCGGCACTATCCACCGGATTGTCACCCAGAATGTGGACCGCCTGCACCAGAAAGCCGGCAGCGAGGGAGCCATAGATCTGCATGGCCGGGCCGACGAGGTGCTTTGCATGCAGTGTGGCTTCCGCTGCAGCCGGGACGATTTCCATTACTGGTGCGGCGATCTCAATCCGGATTTTACGGCGCACACGGCCCCTGCAGCGCCGGATGGGGACGCGGACCTGGAAGAGGACTTCAGCCGGTTCGAGGTCCCGGATTGCCCGCGCTGCGCCGGCATCATGAAGCCGGATGTGGTGTTCTTCGGCGACAACGTCCCCGGCCACCGGGTGCAATCGGTGCGCGAAGCGCTGTCCAGCAGCGGCGCCCTGCTGGTGATTGGCTCCTCCCTGATGGTCTACTCCGGCTACCGGTTCTGCCGCATGGCGCGGGACAGCGGACAACCGATCGCCCTGCTCAACCTGGGGCGCACGCGGGCCGACGAGCTGGCCACATTGAAGCTGGACGCCCGCATCAGTGAAACACTGGACGCGCTTCCCCGCTCCGTGACCGCCTCCCGGCTCAGTCCCGCCGGATAAACAGACACAAAAAAACCCGAAGCGCATAAACGCTGCGGGTTTTCTGCAAGGCCCGTCATTCCGGGCCGGGCGTCAGGTCTTACGCTTCCTGCGCTGCGAATTCCTGCTTCTCGTCATCGGTGATTTCCTTGATGCTGAGCTTGATGCGTCCACGTGCATCCAGGTCCAGCACTTTCACAACCACTTCCTCGCCTTCCTTCAGGTATTCGCTGATGTCCTCAACACGTTCCTGGGCAATCTGCGAGATGTGTACCAGTCCATCCTTGCCGGGCAGGATGGTAATGAAGGCACCGAAGTCGACGATGCGGGCAACCTTGCCCTTGTACAGTTTGCCGATCTCTGCTTCCGCAGTGATCTCCTGGACCATCTCGATGGCCTTGTCGCGCGACTCGGCATTCTCGCCGTAAATTCGCACGTTGCCGTCATCATCGATATCCACGGAGGCACCGCTTTCCTCGGTAATGCTGCGGATGGTGGCGCCGCCCTTACCGATCACGTCACGGATCTTGTCGGCATCCACCTTGATCATGGCCATGGCAGGTGCATTATCGGAAACCGATTCGCGTGCTTCGGGCAGGATCTCGTTCATCTTGCCGAGAATATGCAGGCGCGCTTCGAGCGCCTGGCTCAGAGCGATCTCCATGATCTCCTCGTTGATGCCCTGGATCTTGATGTCCATCTGCAATGCGGTCACGCCGTTGGCGGTACCGGCCACCTTGAAGTCCATGTCGCCCAGATGGTCTTCATCACCCAGGATGTCGGTGATCACGGAGAAGCGCTCGTCTTCCTTGATCAGACCCATGGCGATACCGGCCACCGGAGCGGTCACCGGAACACCGGCGTCCATCAGTGCCAGGGAGGTGCCGCAGACCGTAGCCATGGAACTGGAACCATTGGACTCGGTGATCTCGGACACCACGCGGATGGCGTAGGGGAAATCATCCTCGCTGGGCATCACGGCCTGGATGCCACGCTTGGCCAGCTTGCCGTGACCAATCTCGCGGCGCTTGGGTCCCGCCATGAAGCCGGTCTCGCCCACACAGTACGGCGGGAAGTTATAATGCAGCATGAAGGCTTCCTTGCGGGAACCTTCCAGGCTCTCGATCAGCTGGGAGTCGCGAACCGGACCCAGTGTCGTGGCCACCAGCGCCTGGGTTTCACCACGGGTGAACAGGGCCGAACCGTGTACCTTGGGCAGGATGCCGGTCTCCACCTCGATGGGCCGGACTGTCTTCGCGTCCCGGCCGTCGATGCGCGGCTTGCCGTCCAGAATGCGGTTACGCACCACCTTCTTCTCCAGCGCGCCGAACAGCCCTTTCACGTCACCTTCAGAAACCTCGGCGTCCTCGTTGACGAACTGCTCGACCGCTTCCTGCTGCAATTGCCCCAGGGCTTCGTATCGGGCCATCTTGTCGGAGATCTGGTAGGACTCCTCGATGCGGCCGGCGAAGGCTTCGGCGATGGCGCCCTGCAGCGTCTCGTTGACCGGCTCCGGCTCCCATACCCAGGGCTCCTTGCCGGCTTCCGCCTTCAGCTCCTTGATCGTCTCGATGGCTTTCTGCATCGCGTCGTGCGCAAACAGCACACCACCCAGCATCTGGTCCTCGGTAAGCTGCTGTGCCTCCGATTCAACCATCAGGACGGCGGATTCCGTACCGGCCACAACCATATCCAGCAGTGATGTTTCCAGCTGGGTGGCAGTCGGATTCAGCAGATAACCCTGCTCAGCATCGAAACCGACGCGAGCTGCCCCGATGGGGCCGGCAAAGGGGATGCCGGAAATGGCCAGCGCCGCGGAGGCGCCAATCATCGCGGCGATATCCGGATCGTTTTCCTTGTCGGCCGAAATGACGGTCAGGGTTACCTGGACCTCATTCATGAAGCCTTTGGGAAACAACGGGCGGATGGGCCGGTCGATCAGACGGCAAACCAGGGTTTCCTTCTCTGTCGGGCGTCCTTCACGCTTGAAAAAACCGCCAGGGATCTTGCCGGCCGCGTAGGTTTTTTCCTGGTAATTGACGGTCAGCGGAAAGAACGGTGCGCCCGGTTGGGCCTTCCGCTTGCCGACCACCGTGGCCAGTACACGGGTATCGCCCATGCTGACCACGACGGAACCGGTGGCCTGCCGGGCCATCTTTCCGGTTTCCAGCGTAACGGTATGATTACCGAACTGGAAAGTCTTCGTTACGATATTGAACATAATTTCATCCTGTATTCTTAGCGACGCAGTCCGAGCTTCTTGATCAGGGCCGCATAACGGGAGACATCCTTGCGCTTCAGGTAATCCAGCAGCTTGCGGCGGCTGTTGACCATGCGGATCAGGCCGCGGCGCGAGTGGTGATCCTGGGCATGCTCCTTGAAGTGCCCCTGCAGACGGTTGATGTTCTCGGTCAGCAGGGCGACTTGTACTTCCGGGGAGCCGGTATCACCTTCACCACGAGCGTTGTCCTTGACGATTGCTTCTTTCTCGGCGACTGTTAAAGCCATGTGTCTTTCTCCTCAAATGGAATATGCATAAAAAATGTGACATTCCTGTCAATCCAGTACGGCCGCGCATATCTGCAGTCGCCTGGTACCAGCGGCCTGTTCAGCAGCCGGAAATCATGCGGCGTGGCGCCACCCGACCATCGTCGAGAATGGCACCGATGCCGATAAACTGTTCTTCCTCATACAGGCGTACCAACCCCTCCGTGGGCAGATGCCGGACAATCACCGGCTGTCCCTGACGCAGGAACCGGGCGGTGGCCTCGGGCAATACCACTTCCGGCAACGTGGCCACAGCCGCGTCGACCGGGACCAGGAACGCGTCAACGGCTTCGAATCCCTCTTCCTCCTTGAGCCTGCCAAGGCGCTCCATAGTAACACAATCACTGATCTGGAACGCCCCTGCCATGGTGCGGCGCAACTCGCTGACATGGGCGCCACAGCCCAGTGCTTCGCCAATGTCGTCGACCAGGGTGCGCACGTAGGTGCCCTTGGTGCACTCCACATCCAGCACCAGACAGTCATCGCGAATCTCCAGCAGATCCAGGCAATGAATGGTGATGCGGCGGCGCTTGCGCTCGACTTCCTCACCGGCGCGGGCCAGTTTGTAGAGTGGCACCCCATTCTGCTTGATCGCCGAGTACATGGGCGGCAGCTGCTCTTGCGGACCGGTGAAGTCCTCAAGAAGCGCTTCGATCCGCTGCCGATCCAGCGCCGGAACGTCTCCTTCCGCGATCACATCGCCTTCCCGGTCAGCAGTATCCGTACGCTGTCCGAGCCGGGCCACCACCTCGTAGCGCTTGTCCGCATCCAGCAGAAACTGCGAAATCTTGGTGGCCTCGCCGAAACACAGCGGCAGTACGCCGGTGGCCAGCGGATCAAGACTTCCCGTGTGCCCGGCCTTGGCCGCCGCGAACAACCGTTTGGCCTGCTGCAGACAACCGTTGGAGGTCGGCCCCTGTTCCTTGTCCAGCAACAGAATGCCACTCACGTCTCTGCCGCGTCTGCGTTTTCCTGCCAAAATCGGCTACTCCCGGTGTCTCGGTATGATCTACTGTCGTTTCTTGTCGGCGGCCACGGCGCTTTCGATCAATGACGACAGATAGCGGCCATGAGCGATACTTTCGTCGTAGTGAAATCGCAGTCTGGGAATGATGCGCAGGCTCAACCGCTTGCCCAGCCGGGAGCGCAGGAAACCGGACGCGCCATTCAGTATCTTCAGTGCCTGGCGATGCCGCTCGGCGCCTTCCGCTTCCAGTCCGCCGTCCGCATCCACGTCCGCCGCCTTATCCTCCGGCTCTCCGGCGGGCTCGCCGCCTTCCGCTTTCCCGCTGTCGGCGGCAGGCGCTTCACTGTCAGCAGCGGCCGGCCGATAATCGCGACCGGTGATAGCCTGATCCAGGGCCGTAACGTAGACATCGGCATAGCCCAGATCGCGGCTGACCGTCACACCGGTGACCGAGACCATGCCAAGGCGCGGGTCTTTCAATTCCTGCTGGATCAGCACAGCCAGTTCACGTTGTAGCTGATCGGCCACCCGCTCCATTCGCGGAGACATGTTCGCCATCTCTATCTCACTCCAGTGTCACAGGAACCCGCCCGGGGCGCCCTATAGGCTACGTGCCACCTCGACTGTTTTGAAGACCTCGATCTTGTCGCCGACTTTGACGTCATTGTAATTCTTGACGCCGATACCGCACTCCATACCGCTGCGAACCTCGTTGGCATCGTCCTTGAAGCGGCGCAGCGATTCGAGTTCGCCCTCGTAGATGACCACGTTGTCGCGCAGTACGCGGATCGGGCGGCTGCGGTATACCGTGCCTTCCACCACCATGCAGCCGGCCACCTGGCCGAACTTGGGTGAGTTGAAGACATCGCGCACCTCGGCCACCCCGAGGATTTCCTCGCGCAGCTCCGGCGACAGCATGCCGCTCAACACTTTCCTGGCATCGTCGATGACGTCGTAGATAACGTTGTAATACCGCATCTCCAGGCCTTCATTCTCGACGATCTCGCGGGCCATCTTGTCGGCACGCACATTGAAACCGATCAGCATGGCTTTGGAGGTAGCGGCCAGATGAGCGTCGGTTTCCGAGATGCCGCCCACACCGGAGGCCACCACATTGATCTCGACCTCGTCGGTGCCGATCTGCTGCAGCGCCGCATTGATAGCTTCCATGGACCCGCGTACGTCGGCCTTGATGACCACGTTGAAGGTACTCTTGCCATCGCCAACGCCGGAGAACATGGCTTCCAGCTTGTTGCTCTGCTGCATGGCATGTTTGCTGTCGCGGTGCTTCTCACGACGGAACTCGGCCACTTCGCGTGCCTTCTTCTCATCGGCCACGACCACGAATTCGTCTCCGGCTTCCGGCACACCATTGAGGCCCAGAATCTCCACCGGAATCGATGGACCGGCCGATTTGACCGATTTGCCGTTCTCGTCGATCAGCGCCCGCACCTTGCCGTATTCCTGGCCGGCCAGTACGACGTCACCGACATTCAGCGTGCCGTTCTGCACCAGTACGGAGGCCACCGGGCCGCGCCCCTTGTCCAGGCGCGACTCGATCACCACCCCCTGGCCGGCGGCATCGATATAGGCCTTCAGCTCCAGCATCTCGGACTGCAGCAGAATGGCTTCCAGCAACTCATCGATACCCTGGCCGGTCTCGGCCGACACCTGCACAAACTGGATCTCACCGCCCCAACTTTCCGGAATCACTTCCTTGGCGGCCAGCTCACTGTGCACCTTGTCTATATCAATGCCTTCCTTGTCCACCTTGGTGATGGCCACGACAATCGGTACCCCGGCGGCCTTGGCATGCTGGATGGCTTCCTCGGTCTGCGGCTTGACGCCGTCATCGGCCGCCACTACCAGTACCACGACGTCCGTGGCCTGGGCGCCGCGTGAGCGCATGGCACTGAAGGCCGCATGCCCCGGTGTATCCAGAAAGCTCACCATGCCCTGCTTGGTGGTCACGTGGTAGGCACCGATGTGCTGGGTGATACCACCGGCCTCGCCCGAGGCGACGGTCGATTTGCGGATGTAGTCCAGCAACGAGGTCTTGCCATGATCGACGTGCCCCATGACGGTGACAACCGGCGCGCGGGATACCGCTTCCTTGCCGCCCTCCAGGTTGATGGACTCGTACAGGTCTTCCTCGATCGCATCGGAAGAGACGAACTTCGGCTTGTGCCCCATTTCCTCGACCAGCAGCGTAGCGGTATCGGCGTCCAGGGACTGGTTGATGGTCGCCACGACGCCCATTTTGAACAGTACCTTGATGACTTCGGCCGCTTTCACGGACATCTTCTGCGCCAGCTCGGTGACCGGGTTGGCTTCGCTTACCTCCACCTCACGGACGATGAACTCCGTGGGCTTCTCGAAGCCGTGCTGCTTGTTGAGACGCGATTTCTTGCGCATGCCTCCGCGGCGGCCACGGCCCGGACCATCGAAATCGCCGTCCTGGAGAACGAAATCGTCTCCGCTCCTGCGGCTCTTGCCTTTCTTGCCCTTGTCCTTCTTGCGCGGCTTCTTGTCATCGTCGTCGAACTTCTTGCCGCGATCTTCCTTTTCCTTGTCCTTTTCCTTGTCCTTGGCCTTGCGTCCGCCCTTGTCCGGGGCCGGCTCCACCACCGGCGGCACCGGCTCGACCGGAGCCGGCTCGCTTTCGCTGGCTTTGGTGTCCGTCGTTTCGGCCGTTTCAGCGCTCTCGCTGGCATCTGCCTGCGGCGCTTCCGGCGCGGCATCCGCTGTCTCCGGCGTCTCGGCCGGCGCCTGCTGTGCGGTTGCCTCGGCCGCCGCCGCTTCGGACTCGGCCGCCGCTTCCTGCGCTGCCGCCTCTTCCGCTTCCTGCTCCTGTTGCAGGCTGCTACGCTTCACATAGGTGCGCTTCTTGCGCACTTCCACGTTGACCGTCTTGCCCCGGCCATGACCGGAGGAGCTTTTCAGCGTGCCCACCGTCTTGCGCTTCAGGGTGATTTTTTTGGGTCCGGACTCGTCCTTGTCTCCGCTGTGTCCACGACGCAGAAACAGCAACAAGGTATTCTTGTCCTCGTTGGAGATGGGATCGTCAGCGCTTTTATGGGGGAGTCCCGCCTCTTTCACCTGGGAAAGAAGCCGGTCTACTGAAACCCCTACCACCTTGGCCAGTTCACCTACTGTTACATCCGCCATCTGCGATACTCCTGTCTGTTCTTGCTGCCGCTACTGATTCTGACTGCTGCCCGGTTCCGCACTCCCTTGCTGCTTTTCTCTAGCCGGCATTCTCCTCGAACCAGGGTGCCCTGGCAGTCATGATCAGTTTTCCGGCGCGCTCCTCATCCATCTCGTCAATGTCCATCAGGTCATCGATGGATTGTTCGGCCAGGTCCTCCATGCTCAGGATTTCCTTCCTGGCCAGCTGCATCGCCAGGGTCTCGTCCATTCCTTCCATGTTCAGCAGGTCATCCGAGATGTTGGCACTGCTGATCCCTTCTTCCGAGGCGATCGCCTGTGTCAGCAGCGCATCCTTGGCCCGGTTGCGCAGTTCCTCGGCGATCTCTTCGTCAAACCCGTCAATGGCCAGGATCTCATCCAGTGGCACGTAGGCCACTTCTTCCAGGGAGGTAAAACCTTCACTGACCAGGATCTCTGCAACATCCTCGTCCACGCCCAGCGTGTCCATGAAGGACTGCATGAAGTTTTCCGCTTCCTGCTGCTGTTTCTCGACCGACTCCTCCACGCTCATCACGTTGATGGTCCAGCCGGTCAGCTCGCTGGACAGGCGCACGTTCTGGCCGTTGCGGCCGATGGCCTGGGCCAGGTTGTCTTCTTCGACGGCCACATCCATGGTATGGCTGTCCTCATCCATGATGATGGAGGCCACTTCGGCCGGCGCCATGGCATTGATAACCAGCTGCGCCGGATTGTCATCCCACAGGATGATGTCGATGCGCTCGTTGGCCAACTCGTTGGAGACAACCTGCACGCGCGAACCACGCATGCCGACACAGGCACCGACCGGGTCGATGCGGCCGTCGTTGGTGCTGACCACGATCTTGGCCCGTGAACCGGGGTCGCGCGCGGCGGCCCGGATTTCGATGACTTCCTCGGAAATCTCCGGCACCTCGATCTTGAACAGCTCGATCAGCATCTGCGGATCAGTGCGGCTCAGGAACAATTGCGGACCGCGCGCCTCGGCGCGCACATCGGTCAGCAGGGCACGCAGACGGTCGCCCATCCGGAAACTCTCCCGCGGAATCATCTGGTCACGAGGCAACAACGCCTCGGCGTTGCCCCCCAGATCCACCAGAATGCTGTCCCGGGTCACCTTCTTCACGGTGCCTGACACCAGTTCCCCGATCCGGTTTTCGTATTCCTTGACGACCAGATCACGTTCAGCGTCACGCACGCGCTGCACGATCACCTGCTTGGCGGTCTGCGCGGCGATGCGGCCGAACTCGATGTTCTCGACATGCTCCTCAATGGTGCTACCCACCTCCAGGGAGGGATCTTTCTTTACCGCTTCGCTCAGCGGTACTTCGGCGGCCGGATTTTCCAGCTCCTCGTCCTCCACCACGGTCCAGACACGGAACGATGCATAGTCCCCGGTCTGACGATCGACCTCGACGCGGCATCGAACGCCCTCGTCATCGAAGCGCTTGCGGGTGGCCATCGCCAGGGCCGACTCAATCGCCTCGAAGATCACATCGCGTGAAACGCCCTTCTCATTCGAGACGGCGTCCGCAACCATCAGGATTTCCTTGCTCATCATGTCTGCCACCCTCAATAACGGATCGATCAATCCACGCCGGAACGCTGTCAGTAAGTCAGCCGTGCCCGGTCAATTTGCGTCAACGGCATGGTCAGTGCCTCGCCATCACAGACGACTGTCAGCGTGTCATCCCCGACGCTCTCGATGATGCCTTTCAATTTTCTTCGACCTTCGACCGGCATGCGCAGCACCAGCTTCACCTCATGCCCGGCATATTGTGAGAATTGCGAAGCATCGAACAACGGCCGGTCCAGGCCCGGCGAGGACACCTCCAGGGTGTACTCCCCGGCGATCGGGTCTTCCACGTCCAGCAACGCGCTGACCTGGCGGCTGACCCGCTCGCAGTCATCCACGTCTACACCGCCCGGATCCCGGTCGATGTAGATGCGCAACAGACTGCGCCGCCCCCGGGAAAGGTATTCCACTCCCCAGAGCGCCACACCCAGGGCGTTCACCGTGGGTGCAATCAGTTGCTGTACGCGTTCCGCCGAGCCTGCCACTGTCTCTGTTATCCTGCTCCGCCGTTTTCATCCGGCACAAATAAAAAATGGGCCTGCGGCCCATTCCTGAATATACAAGTCCTAATAAAAAGGCCCACAAGTGGGCCTTTTCCGCACCAGATCAGCCGCCGTATCATCGCCGGCCTGGCCCTGTGCGTCAGCTGCATCCGTCGTACTGATACAAGCCGTGAAATTGGTAGCGGGGGCAGGATTTGAACCTACGACCTTCGGGTTATGAGCCCGACGAGCTGCCA
>JBBEBP010000027.1:0-72147 GCA_040882255.1 Pseudohongiellaceae bacterium
ACGGACAGAACGATCGGCGGTCCCTCGCCGATCGCCTGGGAGTCCGATTTTCCGGGCCGGGCAATGGCCGTTCCTGACGGTTGTCCCGCCGGCCGCGAGCCTGTCTCCTGCTGATTCCTCCACCCAGGGAGACAAGTGGTGATTCGAAATAACCCCGTCGCACAATACATCGTCGTCACCCTCAGCTACTGGGCGTTCACCCTGACCGACGGCGCGCTGCGCATGCTGGTGGTGCTGTTCTTTCATGATCAGGGGTTCTCGCCGCTGGAGATCGCCACGCTGTTCATTTTGTACGAGCTGTTCGGAGTGATCACCAATCTGTTCGGCGGTTGGATCGCCACGCGGATTGGATTGAACATGACGATGCATGCGGGGCTGGCGTTGCAGATTCTGGCGCTTGCCATGTTGTTGGCTGATCCATCCATACTGACGGTGTTCTATGTGATGGTCACCCAGGCGCTTTCGGGGATTGCCAAGGATCTGAACAAGATGAGCGCCAAGAGCAGCATCAAGATGCTGGTCAAGGATGGCGCGGACGGGGCGCTGTACCGTTGGGTGGCACGTCTCACTGGTTCGAAGAATGCGTTGAAAGGCGTCGGCTTCTTCATGGGTGGGGCGCTGCTGGCAGCGTTCGGCTTCCGGGGAGCGTTGTTGATCATGCTGGCAGGGCTGGTGGTGGTGCTGGCCGGCAGTATCTGTTTACTGGACCGCCAACTCGGTACCACGGCGTTCCGGCCGAAGTTCCGGGAACTGTTGTCCAAGAGTCCGGCGATCAATCGCCTGTCCGCCGCACGCTTCTTCCTGTTTTCGTCCCGGGATGTCTGGTTCGTCGTGGCGCTGCCGGTCTTCCTTCAGACGCAATTGGGCTGGGATCATGTCGCCGTGGGCACGATGATGGCGGGATGGGTGATCGGCTATGGCATCATCCAGGCGGTGGCGCCACGGGTCACCGGGTCGGCGCCGGATGGCCGCACGGCGTTCCAGTGGGCGGCCGCGCTGTGTCTGCTGCCGTTTGCCATCGCGCTGGCGCTGATGAGCGGCTGGCAGGTGCAGAATGTCGTGATCGGCGGATTGTTGCTGTTCGGTGCGGTATTTGCGGTGAACTCGTCCGTGCATTCCTACCTGATCGTGTCCTATGCGCGGGCGGACGGAGTGTCGCTGGATGTGGGATTCTATTACATGGCCAACGCGGCGGGGCGGTTGACCGGGACGGTGCTGTCGGGTCTGGTGTACCAGTTTTCCGGACTGGCGGCCTGTTTGCTGCTGTCCGGTCTGTTTATTGCCGCCTCATCGGTGCTGGCGCTGCGCCTGCCTCGCGCTGCAGGCGATGCCCCTTCATGAAGCCGATAACCACGCTTACCCGGCCCAGCGCCGCAGCAGATTGCTGCGGGTTTTCAGCAACAGCTCCAGGGCAGGTGCATCGTCTCCGTGCCCGTTGTGCCGCAACTGGTGGATGGCGCGATCCACGTCGAACAGGATTTCCCTCTGGTCCCGGTCCCTGACATGGCTTTGCAGCCAGCCGACGATAGCCAGCCGCCGGCCGGAAGTCACGGTGTCGACGCGGTGCAGCGTGGTGGAGGGGTACAACAGCATGTCGCCGGCCTCCAGGCGGAAGGTCTTCTCTCCATCTGTCTCATCAATCACCAGCGCGCCACCTTCATAGCTGTTCGGCGGCGACAGGAATATTGTGAAGGAAAGGTCCGTACGATGGCCGTCCATCAACGCGTCGTCGATGTGGGCGCCGTATTGCATGCCCGGTTCGTAGCGGCTCAGCAGCAGACGCACGACCCGTTTCGGGCGTGCGGCGGCCTGCACCAGTTCATGATGCAGCAGGCGTTGGCGTACCCGGTCCAGCAGCTCCTGCAATTCCGGGTCATCACCGGCCTGCAGGTTATGCTTGCGGGTACGGGCATACCAGCCGGCGGTGGCGGCGCCGTCCCGGAACAGGGTGTCACGGCTGGCGGTTTCGCGGAGGCTGGCAAGCAGTGCCTCCGGCAGGACCTGGCTGACGGGCAGAATCACTACTGCGGTTTCCTGTGAGTGATGAGGCCGTGGTCGGTCACTGGATACATTGAGAATGATTCCTGTTTTCTTTAGAATTCCAGCAGTCTAAAATGAATGGCAGCGCTTTTCAAAACCGATTCTGAACCGGTGACAACATGACCGGGAAAATGGAGCAATCATGAAGACGAGCAACAAGTTGTGGCTGGGCCTGGGAACTGTCGTGGCAATGGGCGCCACCGGATGCGGGAGCGACGACGCCACGGATCCGATGGGCGATCAACAAGGCATGGCGGAAGCTGCGGGAGAGGGTGGTGAAGGCGGCGAGGGCGGTGAAGGCGCCAGCGCAGCCGAGGCGGCCACCAACGACGTGGCCTACCGCACGCAGCTGGCGTTGATGCGTGGACACTTGTTGGTGGGCGTGGACCTCTATCATCATGAGCAGTACGAAGCGTCCGAAACGCATATGAAACACCCCGGGGACGAGCTGTACGCGGCCATGGTGCCGGCCTTCGAAGCGCGGGAAACCGCCGGTTTCGGTGACCAGCTGTCGGCCCTGGCAGATGCGGTGGGAGGCCGCGCCGGACGGCAGGTAGTGGATCGGGCCTATGTGGAGCTGTTGAGTGCCATCCGGACAGCGGAGCGGGCGGCGCCGCCGCTGGATGCACGCCAGACGGCCATGGTGATCACGGCGCTGGTGCGCACCGCCGCCGAGGAATTCGCCATCGCCAGGGCAGAGGACGGTTCGCTGCAAAACGCACATGAATACCAGGACGCCCTGGGGTTCACGCGCGTGGCCAATGATCTGTTACGTCAGCTTCGGCCGAAGACGGACAATGAGGACGCCGTGGCGGCGATCGAGGCACAGTTGATGGCCATCGACCCGGCCTGGCCTGGTCTGCTTCCACCGGATCATCTCGAGGCGGAACCATCACTGCTGTACAGTGCGGCGGCGCGTATCGAGATCGCCGCGCAGCAGCTCTGATCCATCCGGCAGAGTGATCAGCCGTTCTCGAGTTCTCCGGCCTTGTCGAGCCATTGCTGTTCGATCCGCTGGAGCTCGGAGCGCTGCTCGGCCTGTTGCTGGAGCAGCGTGTTGAGCCGGTCCTTGTTATCCGGTTCGTAAAGTGTGCTGTCGGCCAGCGTGTCCTCCAGCTTGGCTAGCCGGCGATTCAGGGACTCGATGGCGCTTTCCAGAGCCTTCACTTCCTTGCGTAGCGGAGCCAGTGCCTGGCGCCGTGCCGCAGCGTCTTGTCGGCGGGTCCTGGCATCCGTGACATCCGGCGCTGTCGAGGAATCCTTCACGGCCGAGGCCGTCTCGGCCTGCTGTTGAGTCTGCAGCCACCTGGCGTAGTCGTCCAGGGTGCCGTCGAATTCCCGGAAACGCCCGCCACGAATCACCGCGTATTCGTCCACTGTATTATCCAGCAGGTGGCGGTCGTGCGAGACAATCACCAGGCCGCCTTCGTACTCCTGCAGAGCCACGGTCAGGGCGTGACGCATCTCCATATCCAGGTGGTTGGTGGGCTCGTCCAGCAGCAGCAGATTGGGCTGCTGCCAGGCGATGATAGCCAGCGCCAGACGTGATTTTTCACCGCCGGAGAAGTTCGATATGGGTTCCTTGACGCGATCGCCATGAAAATCGAAACCGCCCAGGAAATTGCGCAGCACCTGTTCGCGAGCGGCCGGATCCGTTTCCTGCAGCAGACCGAGGGCGCTCTGCCTGCCGTCCATCTCGTCGACCTGATGTTGCGCGAAATAACCGATCTTCAGGTGGCGTGAAGTGTCCAGGTCACCGTCGATCAGCGGCAGGCGGCCTGCCAGGGTGCGCAGCAGCGTCGATTTGCCGCTGCCGTTCAGACCCAGCAGGCCGATCCGGGAGCCGGGTTGCAGACGCAGGTTGACCGGCGAGACCAGTGCATGGCCATCAATGCCGACTACACCGCCGTCGATACCGAGCAGTTCGCCGGGCAGTTTTTCTGCCGGACGGAAACTGAAACTGACGGGGGAGTCGATATGGGCCGGGGCAATCTCCTGCATCCGGTCCAGTTCCTTGATCCGGCTCTGGGCCTGGCGGGCCTTGTTGGCCTGGGCGCGGAAACGTGCGACAAAGGCTTCGATCTCCGCGCGGCGTCGCTGCTGTTTCTCGGCCATGGCCTGTTGTTGGGCGAGTCGTTCGGCGCGTTGTTTCTCGTACGCGGTGTAGTTGCCGCGATAGAGTATCAACCGGCCGTCCTCGAAGCTGACCACATGATCGATTACCCGGTCCAGAAAGCCGCGATCATGCGAAATCACCAGCAGTGTGCCCTCATAGCGGTTCAGCCACTGCTCCAGCCACAGCGAGGCTTCCAGGTCCAGGTGGTTGGTCGGCTCGTCCAGCAGCAGCAGGTCGGAGGGCGCCATCAGGGCGGCCGCCAGATTCAGGCGGATACGCCAGCCACCGGAGAAGGCCGACACCGGCCGGTCGAACTCGTCGGTCGAGAAACCCAGGCCGGACAGTAGTTGCCGGGCGCGAGCATCGATGTCGTAGGCACCCAGACGGTCCAGTTCACTGTGCGCCTGCACGATGCCATCGGTGTCTTCCTGTTGTTCGGCGGTCAATAACTTTCTTTCCACCGCGCGGTAGCGCTGATCGCCGTCCAGCACATGGTCCACGGCGCTGCGTTCATGGCCGCGGGTTTCCTGCTGCATCCAGGCGATGCGCAGGCCCTCCGGCATATCCAGTTCGCCCTGATCCAGACCGATCTGTCCGGTCAGACAGGCAAACAGGCTGGTCTTGCCGCTGCCGTTGCGGCCGATCACGCCGATCTTGCGGCCCTTGTGAATGGTAAGGTCGGTCTGCTCCAGCAGAACCTGTTCGCCGCGCATCAGGCGGGCGTTGCGTAGACTGATCATGGGTACTCCTTGCGGAAAGCGCATGATACAGCAACACGGGCGGTCTTTCTCTGCGCCCTCCGCGATCTCCGCGAGATAAACAGACGCCTTTCTCCGCGTCCTCCGCGATCTCCGCGAGATAAACAAGCGCCATTTCGCCTGTCCGCAGATCTTCCGAGAGCGTCCAAATTGATTTCCGTGTGACGAATTCGTAAACTCCCGGTGTTGGAAGTGCCCCCTGTTGCCGGTGGAGAACGGGACCGTTGGCGGGCAGACCTTTTTGGCGGATGACAATAATGAAGCAGATACTCCTGATTGATGATGACGAAAAGCTGGGCCAGTTGCTGACACAGTACCTGGAACGCTATGACATGAATGTCACCGTGGCGCATACACCCAGCAAGGGGTTCGAGCATCTCAAGCGGCAGAAACCGGATCTGCTGATCCTGGACGTGATGTTGCCCGAGAAGGACGGATTCGAGATATGCCGTGAAATCCGAGCCAGGACCTCTGTGTACGGTCAACTGCCGATCATGATGCTGACCGCGCACGGCGAGGTCACCGACCGGATCGTGGGTCTGGAACTGGGGGCCGATGACTACCTGCCCAAGCCGTTCGAACCGCGTGAGCTGGTGGCCCGTATCACCAACATCCTGCGCCGGGCCTCCGAGGACGGTCGTGCGGGCGACCAGCTGCCGAGCTTCCAGGGGCTGGAAGTGGACACGGCGCGGCGCACGGTCAAGCTGGATGATGAAGAAGTCGACCTGACCACCATGGAGTACGAACTGCTCGTGCTGTTCATGCAGTCGCCCAACAAGACCTTCACCCGCGACGAGCTGATGAACCGGCTGCGGGGCATTGACGCTGAACTGTTCTCCCGGGCCGTCGATACACTGGTTAGCCGTCTGCGCCATAAGCTGGGGGATACCTCCAAGACACCCCGTTTCATCAAGACGGTCTGGGGACGCGGCTATACCTTTGTTGGCGAACCGGCATGATGGCATGGCGACCAGCACTGCCGCGGTCGCTGTTCATCCGTCTGCTGCTCATCTTCAGCGCCAGTGCTATCTTTTTCTTTGTCATCATCTCCCTGTCATTGCGCCAGATCGACCAGAACTGGCGCCGTGAGCGGCTCAATCCACTGCCCGCGTTCTACCTGGACAATGTCCGCCTGATCGTCGATGCCATCGGCGCGCCGCCCGATCTCAATCGCGCCGCCCAGCTGGCCGACGAGCTGTCGCTGACCATTCTCATCCGCAGTCCCCACATCAACTGGCAGTCCGATGACCAGGACGACCTGGACATCTCCCGGGCCGAGTTCGTTCGCGTGCTTTCCGACGAAGCGCGGATGCTGGCGGTGGGCAACGAGCAGGTGATCCACGTGGACCGCGGGGGCTACGAGTACTACCTGAACCGCCGTGCTCCCTCATTGAGCGGCTACGATTACGCGGTGATCTATGTCGGCCTGGGGATGGTCATCGTGGTACTGCTGTTCAACTACTACCTGGTGCGGCGGCTGCTGGATCCGGTGCGGCGGCTGCGGGAAGGGGCCGAACGCATCTGCGAGGGCGAGCTGGATTACCGGGTGGAAGTAGGCCGTACGGATGAGCTGGGGGAGCTGACGGCCAGCATCAACGAGATGGCCGATTCGTTACAGTCCCTGCTGGAAGCCAAGCGGCAGTTGTTGCTGGCGATCAGTCACGAGCTGCGCACGCCGGTGACGCGCGCCAAATTACAGCTCGAGTTCATGGAGGAAGGGGCGCTGCGCGACACGCTTCGGGACGACATCGACGAAATCGATCTGCTGATCTCGGACCTGATCGAGGCGGAACGGCTCAGTACCCGGCACGCCGCCCTGACTGCGGAACAGGTCGAGTTTGCTTCCTACATCGGCTATCTGTCCGAGTCCTATCATGACTACGCTGGTGGCTTCGAGCTGACCCTGCCGGATGACGACCGCATGGTGGAAATCGACAAACTGCGCATCCGGCTGCTGTTCGCCAACATCGTCAATAACGCAGTCCGCTATGGCCGCAACCGTCCCATCCATGTCGATGTGGAGTTCGACAAACGCGGGGTCATCCTCAGTGTCCGGGACCAGGGCGAGGGCATTTCCGCAGAACACCTGGCGCGGGTGCAGGAACCGTTCTATCGGGTGGACAGCGCTCGTCAGCGAAACACTGGCGGCTTCGGCCTCGGCCTGTATCTTTGCAATCTGATTGCCGAGGCCCACGGCGGCCGCCTGGACATCAGCAGCGAGGCGGGCAAGGGCACTTGCGTGACCTTGCGCCTGTCCTACACGGTGCGTTGAAGGCAGCCGGCGTATTATCCGCATGGCCCACTAGCGGCGGGTCGTTTACCGGCTGGCCTGCTGGCGCTTGCGCCGGCGCAGATAGCCCGCCACCAGAGCGCCGATGATCAGCAATACCGGCACCAGTGCCGTGTTGATCAACTGCAGACGGGCGCCAAGTTGCTCAATATCCTCATTGAGCTGAAAGCGCACCTCACGCAGGCGCCGGCGGGTCTCCAGCTGCTCCTGCATGAATCGGTCGATCTCGGCCTGTTGCTGCGCTGTCGGGCCGCCACTGCCATCGCCTTCCTGGGTCAGCGCAGCGATCTGCTGCTCGGTTTCGGAGAGGCGGTTCAACAGATTGGTCTCTTCCTGACGCAGCCGCTCGTCTGCCTCCCGCTGCATTTCCAGCACCCGTGTGAACGGGCGGGCATAGCTGCCCCGGGCGCGGATGCTGATCAGTTCCTCGCTGCCGCTGAGGTTGTCCAGGGCATTGATGACGAAATCCCCGTTGTTGGCAAAGGCCTGGGTGACACGCTCGCCCAGTACTTCCCGGGACTGGGCCCACAGACGGTCGGTGAGCAGATCGGAGTCGGCCACCACGATGACGTTGATCGGGTTCTCGGAACGGGTGATCTGTTCGGGCAGCTCGGGCGCATTCTCTTCCAGTGGGTCTACCAGCTCGGCGGTGTCCTCTTCCTCATCGAACACCAGGTCGAAGGCCCGTGGCTCTTCGGGGTCGAGTACCGGGGGACCGTTGGGGAATGCGCTTTCGGCTATGCCGGTGATTCGCGCCGCCAATACGTGACGCTGATCGTCCGCTTCGAACTCGTCCAGCAGGATGGTGGGATCGGTCAGGTCATAATACCAGGTGTTGTCCATCAATCCGGAATCCCGCGAAGAACGCAGTAGCGGCTCGAACTCCATGCCGGAGTCCTCGATTGGCTGGAGCGCGCCGGGGGAGGCGAGGTTGAGAATTTGCAGTTCGGCGGTGGTCAGGTCGCTGTACATGCCGTCCCGCTGAATGCCCATCATGCCGATATGACTGATGGGTCGGGTGCCCTGGCCCAGCGAGATCATCAGCGCCCGTTCACGGTCTGCCACCACCTGCTCGGGATCGTAGCGTACGCCCCAGCTTTCCAGTAGCGGGGCGAGCTCCGAGGAGGTGTCTTCGAAGTCACCCTGGCGGTTCAGCATCAGCTGGGTCTGCATGTCGGAGTTGGGATCCACGAACATCAGTGCGCGGCCGCCACCCAGCACGAACTGTTCAACGGCGTAGCGCGCCTGGTTGCCGAGATCCTGGGGATGAACCACCATCAGTACGTCGATCTCTTCGTCGATCATGGTGACATCGGACGGAATGCGCTGGGTGTCGTACAGGTAGCGGATGTTCTCCATGATCGACCAGGGCGGTGTGGCCTGCTGGGTCTGCGGATTGAAACCGCCGTCAATGTCCAGCGAAGACAGGAAACCGACCACGGTCGGCTCCGGCTCTTCGACCCGGGTGATCAGTCGAGAGAATTCGTACTCCAGGAACTGTTCCTGGTCGGGGCGGATCAGGGGCATGGACTCGTAGACCGGTTCAGTACCGGACTCCTCTCCCTCGTCACTGACAGTGGACGGGTCCCGTGCCACCAGACCAAAGAATATCTCCTGCCCCCCTTGCGTCAGAGGCACGGCACGGACGCCGTACTCGGTGGCCAGATCCTCATCGACGGAGAACGGCTCCGGGTCGATGACCTCCAGGCTCAGGTTGCCGTTGCTGGCGATCACCATCTCGCGCAGCAGCTCCTGAACCCGGTCACCATAGGCGCGAATCTGCGGAGTGTCGGCGGCTCCCTGCTCGGAATAGAAGAACAGCAGCTCCACCGGCCTGTCCAGATCGCTCAGGATCTCCCGGGTGCCGTCCGCCAGGGTATACAGGTTGTCCTGGGTCAGGTCGATGCGCAGCCGCGGGAACACGCTGATCACTGCCACGATGAACAGCAGGGCGATCGCGGTCAGGACCAGTCCGGAGGCTGAAAAAAGTTGTTTCCTGATCATTGCCTGCTCCCGTTATTTGGCTTTCTTCAGTTCAATGACGATGGCGCTGGCCACCAGCCAGGCCACGATGAACACGGCAAAGAACAATATATCGCGCAGATCCAGTACGCCCTTGCTGATGGCATCGAAATGCGTCAGGAAGCTCATGGCCGCCACGGCGTCGGTCAGAAACTGTGGCATCCAGCCGGGTATGGCATTGAGCACGATGTTGGAGCCGGCCACCACGAACAGGAAACAGGTGCTGGCGGTCAGGATGAACGCGATCACCGGGTTGCGGGTAATGGCGGACATGCAGGAGCCGATCGCCAAAAAGCCACCCGCCATGAGCCAGCTGCCCAGGTAGGCGGCCAGGATCACGCCGTTGTCCGGGTCGCCCAGATAGTTGACCGTGAGCCAGATCGGGAAGGTCAGGGCCAGCGCAATACCGGCCAGCACCCAGGCGGCCAGGAACTTGCCGGCCACGGCGTCCCCGAGCCGCACCGGCAGGGTCAGCAGCAGCTCAATGGTGCCGGTCTTGCGTTCGTCCGCCCACAGGCCCATGGCCAGTGCGGGGATCATGACCAGATACAGCCAGGGGTGGAAATTGAAGAACGGTTGCAGATCGGCCTGGGCACGTTCATAGAAACCGCCCATGTCGAAGGTGGCGATGCCGTTCATGACCAGAAAAATGACGATGAACACGTAGGCCAGCGGCGTGGTGAAATAGGCCGCCAGCTCACGACGGAAAATGATGCCTGTCTTTCCCATGTAATGATTCCTCGTTACTGACGCGCTTCAGCGGCCGCGGCCGCCTGTCTGTCCGGCGTCGTGATACGGCGGAAGAAGTCCTCGAGCTGGCCACGGACAACGTACAGCTCTTCCAGTGGCCAGTCCTGTTCGCGGGACAGGGTCATCAGCCGGTCGAACAGAGCTGTGTCGGGCTCGGGGACGACCGTGAAACTGCGGGGCTCGTCAGGCCGGACCTCGATGTCGGCAATGCCGCTTTCACCTTCCAGAGCCGCCCGCAGATCGAATTCCCGGCTGAAGCTTACGGCGACTGCGCGGTGGTAGCGTGAGCGTGACTCCAGCTCATGCGGAACACCGTCGGCGACGATGCGGCCGTTGGCGATGATGATCGCCCGCGTACATACGGCGGTGACTTCCTCAAGGATGTGCGTGGAGACAATGACGATCTTGTCCTGCGCCAGGTTCCGGATCAGCTCGCGCACATGCAACTTCTGGTTGGGGTCCAGGCCGTCGGTCGGTTCGTCCAGAATCAGCACCTTCGGGTCATGCAGGATGGCCTGCCCCAGTCCGACCCGGCGTTTGAAGCCCTTGGAGAGCGTGTCGATGGTTTGGTGGCAGACCGACTCCAATGCAACCTGGTCGATGACATGCTGCACCCGCCGCACCTTCTCGTCACCAGTCAGGCCACGCACCTCGGCGATGAACTCCAGGAATTCCAGGACGGTCATGTCGGGATAGCTGGGCGCCCCTTCCGGCAGGTAGCCGATCAGGGATTTCACCGCCATGGGGTCCTCGGTGATGTCATGGCCGTCCACCTTCACGGTGCCGGACGTCGGGGCCAGGAAACCGGTGATGATTTTCATGGTGGTGGACTTGCCGGCGCCGTTGGGGCCGAGAAAGCCCAGCACCTCGCCCTCGCGGACATTGAAGCTCAGGTCATCCACGGCTGCGAAGGTGTCGAAACGCTTGGTCAGGTGGTCGATTTCAATCATGGGAAACCTTGCCCTTGTATTGGTGCCGGTCAATATATGGGGAAGGTGCTGATTATTCAACAGCCAGCCGCAGTCATGACAAAAAGTCACAGTCCCGGGGGGGTTGGGGGGCACGCGTCATCGGGAGAGACGGGGTGAGGCTGGCGGGAAAGGGCTCCGGGACGGGCGCAGCTTTTCCGGCGGCCGGCCATTGCTGCGCAACTCGACGAGCGCCGCAAGCGGCGCTTCGGACTCGGACACTGCTCGCGGAAAACATGGCCGTCCGCCGGAAAAGCTGGACGCGCCCTGATTGTCCCGGAACCCTTTCCCGCCAGCCCCACCCCGTCTCTCCCGATGACGCTCTGGCATCACCCTCCATCGGGCTGTGAGCGGGGCTTTGTGAGGGAGGCCCGAGGATGGGTATTCAGAGACCGGAGAGGCCGTCCGGCGAATCAGGGTCTCTGTCTTGTGACTGGTGACAGCGTCGGATCGAGGCACGACAGCCGCAGAAGATGGATTTCTTTCGATTCGGAGGCACTGCAGTCAGGTCTTTGTCCGGGGACCGGTAGCGGTGACAATCAGGACGCGTTTAGAAATTTCGCGGGACGGACATGTTTTCCGCGAGCAGTGTCTGAGTCCGAAGTGCCGCCGTAGGCGGTACTCGTCGAGTTGCGCAGCAATGGCCGTCCCGCGAAATTTCTGCGGCCGTCACCGCTGCCGGTCCCCGGACAAAGACCGGAATGGAGGGTCCCCACCTGAAGACAGGAATCAATCCTCCTCGGACTCCGACTCGATTCCCAGCTCCTTGATCTTGCGGGTCAGCGTATTGCGCCCCCAGCCCAGCAGAATCGCCGCATCCCGCCGCCGCCCCAGGGTATGCTTCAGGGCCACCTCGATCATGGTGCGTTCGAACGCGGGTGTAGCCTGGTCGAGGATGGAGCGGTGACCCAGGTTGAGTTCCTGGTTGGCCCACTGTTGCAGCAGTTCTGTCCAGTTCTTGCTGTCGGTGCTTTGGGCATTTGACTCGAACAGCTCGGGCGGGAGGTCGTCGATGCGTACTTCCCGGCTGGAGGCCATGACGGTGATCCAGCGGCAGAAGTTCTCCAGTTGTCGCACGTTGCCCGGCCAGCTCAGGCCGGTGACGTACTGTTCGGTTTCCTGGCGCAGGACCTTTGGCTCGACGTCCAGCTCCTCGGCGGCCTTGGCCAGGAAGTGCTGGGCCAGGCGGGGGATGTCCTCGCGGCGGTCGCGCAGTCGGGGGATGTGGATGCGGATCACGTTGAGGCGGTGGAACAGGTCTTCGCGGAACTGGTGCTTTGATACCAGCTCTTCCAGGTTCTGGTGGGTGGCGGCGATGATGCGTACATCGACCTTGATCGGTGTGTGGCCGCCGACCCGGTAGAACTCGCCGTCGGAGAGCACGCGCAGCAGACGGGTCTGGGTCTCCAGCGGCATGTCGCCGATTTCGTCCAGGAACAGTGTGCCGCCGTTGGCCTGTTCGAAGCGTCCGGTGCGCTGGGCGGCTGCGCCGGTGAACGCGCCTTTATCGTGGCCGAACAGTTCCGATTCGATCAGGTCCTTGGGAATGGCCGCCACGTTCAGGGCAATGAATTCGCTGGCACGCCGCGGGCTATGGCGGTGCAGGGCGTGGGCAACCAGCTCCTTGCCGGTGCCGGACTCGCCGTTGATCAGCACCGTGATGTTGGACTGTGACAGGCGGCCGATGGCGCGGAAGACCTCCTGCATGGCTGGCGCCTCGCCGATGATCTCCTTGTCATCCTCCATGACCGGAGCGGGCGCGTCGGATCCTTGCTCTCTGGCATGTTCCAGTGCCCGGTGGGTCATTGCCACGGCATCGTCGATGTCAAAGGGCTTGGGCAGGTACTCGAAAGCACCCCGGCTGTAGGAGGAAACGGCGCTATCCAGGTCCGAGTGCGCGGTCATGATGATAACCGGCAGCTGTGGATGGCGCTCGTGCACCTCGCCCAGCAGCTCCAGGCCGTTGATGCCGGGCATGCGGATGTCACTGATGATCACATCCGGGCGCTCGCGCTCAAGCCGGTGCAACAGGTCGTTCCCGGTTTCAAAGCTCTGGGTCTGAAGCCCGTTGCGGCTCAACGATTTCTCCAGCACCCAGCGGATCGATTTGTCGTCGTCGAGAATCCAGACGGAAGTGTGTTTGCTCATGATGCTGCCACTCGTGTGTCGTTTTCTGCATGGACCGGAATGATGATGGAAAAACAGGTGCGCCCCGGCTCGCTCTTGCACTCGATGATGCCGCGGTGCTGGTTGATGATGGCGTGGGCGATGGACAGCCCCAGCCCGGTGCCTTCCGCGCGGCCGCTGATCATCGGGTAGAAGAGCGTGTCCATCAGCTCGGGCGGGATGCCCGGTCCGTTGTCGAGGATGTCGACGCGGGCCGCCAGGCGATGGAAGTGCGAGCCTATGGTGACGTTGCGCATGACCCGGCTTTTCAGGGTGATCCTTCCCGCACGCTGGTGCACGTGAGGGCTCTGCAGCGCCTCTACGGCATTGCTGACTATATTGAGCACCGCCTGGATGAGCTGTTCGAAGTCTCCGTGGATCGAGGGAATGCTGGGGTCGTAGTTGCGCTCGATGATGATGCCCTGGTTGCCGGTCTGGGCATCGATAAGGCTGCGGACCCGCTCCAGTACCTGGTGAATGTTCAGGTCGTGCATCTCCGGCAGTTTTCCGGAGCCCATCAGTCGGTCAACCAGTTTGCGCAGCCGGTCGGCTTCCTCGATGATGACGTTGGTGTAGTCGGTCAGTTCGGAATCGGGCAACTCGCTGGCCAGCAGTTGTGCCGCGCCCCGTATGCCGCCCAGTGGATTCTTGATCTCGTGCGCCAGGCCGCGCACCAGCTCGCGGGTTGTCTCGTGGGTGCTGATCATCGCCTCTTCGCGACTGATCCGCTCCGCGTGGTTCATGCCCTGCAGTTCCATGAGCAGGCTGGCACCCGGGAAGTCGGTAAGTGGCGTGATGGTGTAGTCGACGGTCAGGGACTTGCCATGCACCAGATGTATTTCGGTTTTGCGTTTTGTGAAGCTGCTGCCCTTGCGAAGCGCGGAGCCGATGTCCTCCATGTCCTGCTCGCTGTCCACCAGCAAGTCCTCCAGCGCGGCTCCCATCACCTGGCGCCCGCTCACCGCCAGCAGGCTTTCTGCGGCCAGATTGATGTAGCAAAGCCGCAGTTGATCATCCAGTGCGATGACACCGGTGGTCAGGTTGTCCAGAAGACGTTTCTGCAGGCTGTCCAGAGTCAAGGCGTTGTCCGTTCAATGGTCGTGAGGTGGTGGATGCAGTCACGCTCATGCAATAACCGAACCAGAACCGGGTGTTTCCTGACATCAGTGCGTTTTTGTCGTGCACGGTGTGAACACTGGCCGATTCTGGCGCACTTCAGGGTTCTTTCGGCGATCCTCTGGCGTCTGATCGTGGGTCGTGGGCGATGAGCTGAGGTTCAATGTAACACGAAGCGCACCAAAGTGGTGCGGTGGGTTTGTTCGACGCCCCGGTAGCGGGAGGCGTACCGGGGACGGGCGCAGCTTTTCCGACGGACGACCATTGCTGCGTAACTCGACGAGCGCCGCAAGCGGCGCTTCGGACTCGGACATTACTCGCGGAAAACATGGTCGTCCGTCGGAAAAGCTGAACGCGCCCTGATTGTCCCCGCCACGCCTCCCGCTACCGGGGCTCGACCTCACCCTTCGCTCCGGCGGTGTCGCATGGATCGATCACCGAACTGTTGCGCTTCGTACGCAGAGTAACGGGTACTCGGGGCCAGCGCAGTTCCGTTCACGTCCGCATCGGTCATCCGCAGAGTACACTGGAGGGAACGGTAGAGCCCGGACGGGGCGGGAAGGGGGTGCGGGACAATCAGGCCGCGTTCAGGAATTTGCCGCGCCGGGCGTGTTTTCCGCGAGCAGTGTCCGAGTCCGAAGTGCCGCCGGAGGCGGTACTCGTCGAGTTGCGCAGCAACGCCCGGCGCGGCAAATTCCTGCGGCCGTCCCGCACCCCCTTCCCGCCCCGTCCGGGCGTCAAACGTAACCACAAAAAAGCCCGACTCCACTGAAGCCGGGCTTTCTTGTGAAACGGGTATCTCTACCCGATAGAGAAGCGCGAATTACACGCTGTAGTACATATCGAACTCCGCCGGATGCACAGACGCATTGACGCGTATGCACTCTTCACGGCGCAGCTCGATGTAACCATCGATCAGGTCATCACAGAACACCCCGCCTTCCTTCAGGAAGTCGCGGTCCTGATCCAGTGCGTCCAGCGCCTGGTCAAAGGTGAAGGCCACTTTCGGGATTTCCGCTTCTTCTTCCGGCTCCAGATCGTACAGATCCTTGTTGGCCGGATCACCCGGGTGGATCTTGTTCTTGATGCCGTCCAGGCCGGCCATCAGCAGCGCGGCGAAGTACAGGTACGGGTTGGCCGTACAGTCACCGAAGCGCGCCTCGATGCGGACCGCCTTCGGGTTGCCGCCCAGGATGTACGGGATACGGATGGCCGCCGAGCGGTTGCGTGATGAATAGGCCAGCAGCGTCGGCGCCTCGAAGCCCTTTACCAGTCGCTTGTAGGAGTTGGTGGAGGCGTTGCCGAAGGCGTTCAGGGCACGGGCGTGCTTGATGATGCCGCCCACATAGAACAGCGCTGTCTCCGAGAGCCCGGCATAGCCATCACCAGCAAAGGTGTTCTTGCCGTCCTTGAAGATGGACTGGTGCACGTGCATGCCGCTGCCGTTGTCGCCAACCAGGGGCTTGGGCATGAAAGTGGCGGTCTTGCCGAAGATGTGCGCAGTGTTGTGGACGCAGTATTTGAAGACCTGCATCTCGTCGGCCTTGGCCACCAGGGTATTGAAGCGTGTGCCGATCTCGCACTGCCCGGCGTTGCCCACTTCGTGGTGGTGCAGCTCGATAGACAGGCCCATGGCGGTCATGGCGTCGCACATGGCGCCGCGCAGATCGGACAGGGAGTCGACCGGCGGTACCGGGAAGTAGCCGCCCTTGACCTTGTTTCTGTGACCCATGTTGCCGCCTTCGAAGTCCTTGTTGGAGGACCAGGTGGCTTCTTCCGCGTCGATGGTGAACGAGGAGTGCCCCATGCTGTTTTCCCATTTCACCGAGTCGAATACGAAGAACTCCGGCTCCGGACCGAAAAAGGCCGTGTCGCCGATACCAGTGGACTTCAGGTATTCCTCGGCGCGGTGGGCAACGGAGCGGGGATCGCGGTTGTAGCCCTGCATGGTGCGTGGTTCGATGATGTCGCAGCGCACGTTGACCTGGGGCTCGTCGGCGAACGGATCCAGCAGTGCAGTGGAGTCGTCCGGGCGCAGGATCATGTCGGACTCGTTGATGCCTTTCCAGCCGGCAACGGATGAGCCGTCAAACATCACGCCCTCCATGAACTCCTCATCAATGGCGGCGGCCGGGAACGTGACGTGCTGTTCCTTGCCCTTGGTGTCTGTAAAACGGAGGTCAACCCACTTTACATCGTTCTCTTTAATCAAACTCAACGTCTTCTCGGACATTCTTGATCCTCCGTGTGATCGGGAGCGGGGCGCCTGGTGGCTCCCCTGGTTTGTTTTGGAGGCTGCGCTGCCAGGCGCTCCTCCCTTATGGTGACGGTTCGCGGTTTCGCCGCGCTTACCGGTCTGCCCTCTACATCGAGAGCCTGCGGCACTATAATAGTGCTGTCCGGCAAAACCGTGTGCACAAAGATGAGCAAAATGTGTGCCACTGGAGTGCCGGTGCCGGACCTCCTGAAATCAGGGGGTCTGGCGATCCGCGCCCACAAAAAACGCACAAAAACAGTGCGGCAAATTTAACTGCGCACCAATATTGTGCGAAATGCAAGTCAATGAGGTACCGATGCTGTTTGTTGTCCGGTTTTTCCCCGAGATCATCATCAAAACAAGGCCCGTACGCAAGCGCTTTATCAAGATTCTGCGCCGCAATGTCCGTGCGTTGGTGACGCGTATTGACGAGAACGCCGATGTCCGGGGAGATTGGGACATTATGGAGGTGGAGACGTCAAGCGATGATCCGGCCATAAACGGCCGGGTATTCGACTGTCTGTTGAGCACGCCCGGTATTGATACGGTGATGGAAGCCGACAGCTCCACGCTCGTCGATTTCGACGACATGTTGCAACGTGCCATCGCGATCCACTGTGACGCGTTGCGGGGACGCACCTTTGCGGTGCGCTGCAAGCGGCAGGGCCATCATGATTTCAACTCCGTGGATGTCGAGCGTCACGTGGGCGCGGGTCTGATCCGTGAGTGCGAGCCGGCCGGGGTCAGTTTGAAGGAGCCGGACGTGGAGGTGCGGCTGGAGATCCGCCGCAACACGCTGTACATGGTGCGCCGCCATGCTCGCGGGCTGGGCGGTTACCCGCTTGGCACACAGGAGCCCGTGCTTTCGCTGATCTCCGGTGGCTTCGATTCGGCAGTGGCGACCTTCCAGTGCATTCGCCGCGGTCTGATGACCCACTATCTGTTCTTCAATCTGGGCGGGCGGGAGCACGAACTGGCCGTCAAGGAGGTGGCTGTCTATCTGTGGATGCGTTATGGCGCTTCGCAGCGGGTGCGGTTCATCACCGTTCCCTTCGAGGGCGTGGTCGAGGAGATTCTGACACAGGTGGACAACTCGCATATGGGCGTGGTGCTCAAGCGCATGATGATGCGGGCGGCTGACCAGGTTGCCGAATCCATGGACATCGATGCCCTGGTCACGGGAGAAAGCATCGCCCAGGTGTCCAGCCAGACCCTGCCCAACCTGGCATTGATTGATTCGGTGACCGACCGGCTGGTGCTGCGCCCATTGGCCACCACCAACAAGCAGGAGATCATCGACCAGGCGCGGCGCATTGGTACCGAGGAGTTCTCCCGGAACGTGCCCGAATACTGCGGCGTGATCTCGGTCAAGCCGACCACGAAGGCGCGCCGTCACCGGGTGGAGGCGGAAGAGTCACGCATGGACATGGCCGTGCTGGACCGGGCCGTGGCCAATGCGGAGATCCAGCGTATCGACCGGGTGGTGGAGACGCTGGACGAGCAGACGGCGCAGCCGGACGAGTTCAGTGACGTGCCACCCGAAGCCGTGGTGCTGGACATCCGGCACCCGGACGAGCAGGACCTGCAGCCCCTGATCGTGAACGGTACTACTGAGCTGCATTCCCTGCCGTTCTACCAGTTACGCACGCGATTCGCCGGGCTGGATCAGGACCGTCAGTACCTGCTGTACTGTGACAAAGGCATCATGAGCCGGCTGCAGGCTTCGCATCTGCGGGATGCCGGTTACACCAACGTCGCTGTATACCGTCCGGTGTGATACAATTCTGCGCCATTTTGCCTGGTACCTTGCAGTACGCCTTGACGGCGTTCCCGGGTACCCGGATCCCTGTTCGTCCATGACATGACGTTGAGCGCCGGCTTACCGGCGGCTCCGGAGAAACCCTGTGATCGAGAATATCCGCAACATCGCCATCATCGCCCACGTCGACCACGGCAAGACCACGCTGGTCGACAAGCTGCTGCAGCAGTCCGGCACGCTCAGTGACCGGGGCCAACCGGTAGAGCGGGTCATGGACTCCAATGACCAGGAGCGTGAGCGTGGCATCACCATTCTGGCCAAGAACACGGCCATTGACTGGCATGAATACCGGATCAATATCGTGGATACCCCCGGCCACGCCGACTTTGGCGGTGAGGTCGAACGGGTCATGTCCATGGTGGACAGCGTGCTGCTACTGGTCGATGCGGTGGACGGACCGATGCCGCAGACTCGTTTTGTGACCCAGAAAGCCTTCGACAAGGGCCTGAAGCCGATCGTGGTCATCAACAAGGTAGACCGTCCCGGCGCGCGGCCGGACTGGGTGGTGGGCGAGGTGCTGGATCTCTTTGACCAGCTCGGCGCCACCGAAGAGCAACTGGACTTTCCGGTCATCTACGCTTCGGCGCTGAACGGCGTCGCCGGCCCCGAGGCAGATGAACTGGCCGATGACATGACGCCATTGCTGCAGATGATCGTGGACCGCGTGCCGGCACCCGAGGTGGACCCCGATGCGCCGTTCCGCATGCAGATCAGTGCCCTGGACTTCAGCAGTTATGTCGGCGTGATCGGTGTGGGCCGGGTGACCGGCGGGGTCGCGCGCCCCAATATGCAGGTGGTCATCGTCAGCCGCACCGGCGCAGAGCGCAAGGGGCGTATTCTGCAGGTGAAAGGACACATGGGACTGGACCGTGTTGATGTCGACGAGGCCGGGGCCGGCGATATCATCTGCATCACCGGCATTGATGGCCTGGACATCTCGGACACGCTCTGCGACCCGGAGTACATCGAGGCGCTGCCGCCGCTGACCGTGGACGAGCCCACCATCAGCATGACCTTCCAGGTCAATGACTCCCCGTTCGCGGGACAGGATGGAAAGTTCGTCACCACCCGGAACATCAAGGACCGGCTGGAGAAGGAGTTGAAGTACAACGTGGCACTGAAGGTTGTACCCGGCGACAGCGCTGACAAGTACACCGTCTCCGGCCGTGGCGAATTGCACCTGGCGGTGTTGATCGAGACCATGCGCCGTGAAGGGTTCGAGCTGGCCGTGTCGCGGCCAGAAGTGATCGTCAAGGAAATCGATGGCGTTCAGCAGGAGCCGTACGAGGAACTGATCATCGACTGCGATGAGGAGCACCAGGGCGCCGTCATCGAAGAGCTCGGTTATCGCCGTGCCGAGATGCAGGACATGATGCCGGACGGCAAGGGGCGCGTGCGGATCACCTTCACCATCCCGACGCGCGGACTGATCGGCTTCCGCTCCCAGTTTCTCAGTCTGACGTCCGGTTCCGGCATCATGAACCATGTGTTCGACTGTTACGGCGTGGTCAAGGCCGGCGACATCGGTAGCCGTCACAATGGCGTGCTGGTCTCCATGGTCAAGGGCAAGGCGCTGGCCTATGCCCTGTTCACGCTGCAGGAGCGCGGCCGTCTTTTCATCGGCCCCAATGTGGACGTCTATGAAGGCATGATCGTCGGCCTGCACAGCCGCGACAACGACCTGGTGGTCAACCCCACCAAGGCCAAGCAGTTGACCAACGTACGCGCCTCGGGCACCGATGAGAACCTGCTGTTGACGCCGCCGGTGAAACACACCCTGGAGCAGGCCATGGAGTTCATTGCCGAGGACGAACTGGTCGAGATCACACCCAACCACATCCGTCTGCGCAAGAAGCATCTGACCGAGAACGAGCGCAAGCGCGCCTCGCGGGGCACGCAGCGCGGCTGATCAGGCCGCTCTTCCGATGACGGCAGGAGGCAGGAATGATTGCGTTGTTGCAGCGGGTCAGCCACGCACGGTTGCGAATTGATGGCGAGGAGTACAGCCGGATTGGCCCCGGCATCGTGATATTCCTGGGACTGGAGCGCGACGACGACGCCGGTGACGGGCGGCGTCTGCTGCAGCGCGTACTCGATTACCGGATTTTTCCTGATGATGAGGGTCGGATGAACTGCAACGTCGCCGACGTCGAGGGGGAAATACTCCTGGTGTCACAGTTCACGCTGGCCGCTGATACCCGCAGAGGTCTGCGGCCGGGGTTTTCCACCGCGATGCCGCCGGAGCCGGCCGAGGCGTTGTATGACGAGCTGGTGGAGTGGTTGCGGGGTGTGTATCCGAGGGTGGCCATGGGGCGGTTCGGGGCGCATATGAAGGTGGCCCTGGAGAATGACGGCCCCGTTACCTTCACACTTCGTACGTGATCACCCTGTAGTGCCGAGTCTGTCGGGCGGGTAATCCCGCGCAGGAGACGCCCGTGAATCCATCCTTGGAGGGCTCGGCGCCCGCCGTCCATGGCGGTCGACGCTCCTGCGCGGGACTACCCACCCGACAGGCTCTCTTTCGGTGGTTTCGTCTCAGGGCCGTTGTGGGGAAGGAAATCATGGTGTTAGTGGTGATTTCCAGGGCGCGGGCGCTGGGGTGAGTTCGTCTCCGTGGTCGTTCGGAATCGCGGACAAAGGTTTGAGGCGTTATTTTTCGATATAACTATGCAAATCCTTGATTGAATGTTGGATTTGCATACATAAAAGATGCCCATCTGTTACAACGGACTTTGAGTCAGACCGTCGAATCGTTGCTGGATCGGCACCCTGCGGTGGTGCTGACCGGTCTGCGGCAGGTCGGCAAAACCACGCTTGCCCTGGAGATCGGTGAGCGGCGTGATTCCGTACAAGGGAGGCCGCATCAGTATCGACGATACCGCCCGCACTGGCTCGTGATCGGGGCGGGCACCACGGACAGAGATCCAGCCGGGGAGAAGGTCGGCGAGGGAGCGTCGGGCGCCAGGGATGGCGCACGCCGAGGCCTACAGGGACGTATCCACGGCCGTCTCCCGCGCCGACCTTCTCCCCGGCTGGATCGGGCTACAAAGTGGACACTGAATCAACCGGGTCAGGGCTCCTGCTCCTCCTCGGCCTCCATCTCCTCCTTCTTCCTGATGAAGACCTTGGACATGTAGATGCCCAGCTCGAACAGCAACCACATCGGAATCGCCAGCAAGGACTGTGTAAACGGGTCCGGCGGGGTCAGCAGCATCGAGATGACGAAACAGCCGACGATCACGTACGGCCGCTTCCCTTCCAGTGACTCCGGCTCGATCAGCCCCGACCAGATGCACAGGAACACCGCAATGGGAATCTCGAAAGCGAAACCGAATGCAAAGAACATTCTCAGTGCAAAGCTGAGGAAGCTGCTGATGTCCGGTGCCACCGAAATGTCCGCCGGTGCCACTGACACGAAAAAGCTGAACACGATGCCGAAAAGGATGTAGTAGGCAAATGCGATGCCTGCGTAGAACAGTACCACGCTGGACGCGAACAGCGGGATGGCGAGCTTCTTCTCGTTACGGTACAGCCCCGGTGCGATGAAGGCCCACATCTGGTAGAGAATCAGCGGTGCGGTCAGAAAAAGCGCTGCATAGAAGGTCAGCTTGAAAGGCGCGAAAAAAGGTGACGTGGGATCGATCGCTATCATGCTGGTGTTGTCGGGCAGAACGTCTACCAGCGGCCGGGCCACGAATGTGTAGATATCATTGGCGAAATAGACCAGGCCCAGGAAAACGATCAGCAGCGCGGCGACGCACTTGATCAGCCGGTTGCGCAGCTCGATCAGGTGGTCGACCAACGTCTGCTCCTTGTACTCGTCACGTCCCAGTGGCTCAGGCTTTGTCGTCATCGTCCTTCCCGGCCTTGAACTTCCTGCCCTGCACAGTGATCACCTTGTCGGGCGGGTTGTTGTAGAAATCGGTCACCGGCTTATTCTCTTGTTCTGTTTCCTCTGGCCGCTGCTCTTTCCCGTCATCTGCATCCTGATCGCCGGAGTCTGCCACGTCCGATTCGGTACGCGGTGTCTCCGGGGACTCCTCGCCGGACTTCTTGCCATCCGTTTTTCCGTCGAGTCCGTGCCGGACGTCCTTTTCGAGATTCGAGAAAGATTCTTTCGTGTCCCGGGTCAACCGGCTGGCCTTTTCCTTCGCTTCGTCCAGGTCGGCCATAATGGATTCGTTATGCAGCTGACGCCGGATGTCATCGGCATCGATCTCGCGTTCGATTTCCGCCCGCACCTTGTTGAAACTGCGCCGGGCACGGCCAATCCACAGGGCGGCGGTGCGCACGGCCTGGGGCAGTTTCTCGGGACCAAGGACCAGCAGAGCAACAATGCTGATCAGCAGGAGCTCCATGAAGCCAATATTGGGCATATCGGAATCCGTGCCGGACGATTATTGTTCGTCGGCGTCTCTGGTGGTGCGTGCGTTTACGGTACTGGAGGCGTCCCGCTTCTTGTCCTCAGCTTCGCGGCTGAGCTGATCGGGGTCCTCTTTCTGTTCGCTCTGTTCGCTGTCCTCGTCATCGTCCTTGATGGCTTTCTTGAAGCCTTTCAGCGCGCCACCAAGATCGGAGCCGAGAGAGCGCAGCTTCTTCGTGCCGAACAGCAGCACGATGATGAGCGCGATAATGAGTAATTGCCAGATACTGATGCCACCGATACCCATGGTTGCCTCCGGGGGATGTCGTCATTGAGTCTTTGGCCTGGCGGCTTTTTCCGCGAGGCCGGACATGTTAAAGCGCTTTTGCAGTTCTTCCAATACCTGTTCCGGGCCAAGGTCCAGATGGCTGAGCATGACCAGACTGTGGAACCAGAGATCAGCGGTTTCACTGATCAGGGCCTGACGATCTCCGCCCTGCTCGGTGTCACGGGCAGCGAGGATGGTTTCCACAGCTTCCTCGCCGACTTTCTCCAGAATCTTGTTCAATCCCTTGTGATGCAGACTGGCCACGTAGGAGTCAGCCGGATCGGCGTTCTTGCGCTGTTCCAGTGTCTCGGCCAGTTGCAGCAGTATGGTATCCATTGTTCAGACTCTCAATCCCGGTCCCAATCTCAATCTCTTTTCTTGCTGTACATCGCGTCCGGCGACTTCAGTACCGGATCGACCGTCTGCCAGTGGCCGCCGGCCAGCCGGCGGTAGAAGCAGCTCTCCCGGCCGGTGTGGCAGGCGATGCCGCCGATCTGCTCCACCTGATAGATGACGGTGTCGCCGTCGCAGTCCAGGTGGACATCCAGCAGTTTCTGTACATTGCCGGACTCCTCGCCCTTGCGCCACAACTTCTGCCGGGAGCGCGACCAGTACACGGCGCGTCCTTCCTGTACCGCCAGGGCCAGGGCGTCGCGATTGATCCAGGCGAGAGTAAGTATTCGCTTGCTGGCCGCGTCCTGTGTCACAACAGGAACCAGTCCATCACCATTCCATTGTACCTCATCCAGCCATTCAGTGTTCTGCATTGTCGGTTCCGTCATTGTTGATGTTGTGTCACGCAAAGCCTGACGGCGTCAGTCTCTCACAGCCAGGAAGTACAGGCCCAGCAGGCCGGCAATCAGGCTGGTCAGGGGAACCGGCGCCAGCGTCTCGGCCGCAGCCGGGTGCGCCAGCAGTCCGGCACCGGCCAGCAGCACCAGGCCGATGCGGCGGGACTGACGCCGGCGGCGGGCCGCTTCCCGGCGCTGCTGCTGCGCGCTGCGTTGCAGGGTGTCATTCAGGGCCTGCAGGCGCTGTGGCTGCTGCAGGCTGTCGATGGCCATCTGGGGCAACTGCGGGAACTGTTCGATCCAGTCCGGCACGTTCTCACGCAGGGCCCGGAACAGGTATCCGGGTTCCATGCGGCGGCGGTTCCAGCGCTCCAGGAAGGGCAGCGCGGTCTGCCACAGGTCGAGTTCGGGATAGAGTTGGCGGCCCAGCCCCTCCACGTTGAGCAGGGTCTTCTGCAGCAGCACCAGCGAAGGCTGCACTTCCATGTTGAAACGTCCGGCGGTACGGAACAGTTGTACCAGCAGGTAGCCGAAGGAGATGTCTTTCAGCGGTTTCTCGAAGATCGGCTCGCAGACCGTGCGCATGGCGCTTTCGAAAGCGTGTATGGGCGTCTCCGGTGGCACCCAGCCGCATTCCACGTGCAGTTCGGCCACCTTGCGGTAGTCGCGCTTGAAGATGGCGAGCAGGTTGCGGGCCAGGTACTGCTGGTCCGCCCGGCTCAGTGAGCCGATGATGGCGCAGTCGATGGCGATGTAGCGAGGATCGGTGGTACGCGCGGGATCGACGAAGATGTTGCCGGGGTGCATGTCGGCGTGGAAGAAGCTGTGTTCGAACACCTGGGTGAAGAAGATTTCCACACCGGTTTCCGCGAGCTTTTTCAGGTCGATGCCGCGTCTCTGCAACTCGCGGATATTGGACACCGGAATGCCGTGGATGCGCTCCATGACCAGCATCCCGTCACGGGAGACGTCCCAGTATACCCGGGGCACATAGAGCTGTGTGGAGTCCTCGAAGTTGCGGCGTAACTGGGTCGTGTTGGCGCCCTCGGCCAGCAGGTTGAGCTCGTTGAAGATCACGTTCTCGTAGTCGGATACGACTTCGCGTGGCCGCAGGCGCCGGCCATGAGGCACGTAGCGTTCCACGAAACGTGCCACCGCGTGCAGCAGGCGCACGTCATCCCGGATGACACGCTCGATACCGGGGCGCAGTACCTTGATGACGATTTCGTCACCATTCTTCATCACGGCGGCGTGGACCTGGGCCACGGAGGCGGAGGCCAGGGGCTCGGGGTCCAGGCTGCTGAAGAATTCGTGCCAGGGCTGGCCCAGGCTGCGCTCGACCAGCTCGTGAATGGTGGGGGACTGAAAGCCGGGTACGCGGTCCTGCAGACCCTGCAGGGCATCGGCGATGTCCACCGGCAGGAAGTCACGGCGGGTGGACAGTAGCTGCCCGAATTTGATGTAGATGGGGCCCAGCTCTTCCAGGGCGGCGCGCAACCGCACGGCGGCCGATTCGCGGCGCAGCGGGTGTCCGGTCCAGGGCAATCCGCCCAGTGCGACCAGCGGTACCAGCAGGCGGGCCGGACCCTGGATGCCGGTGATCTGGTCCAGGCGGTATTTGGCGATCACCGCGAGAATTTTCAGCAGTCGGGGCAGATGGGACACTGTATGGGCCTTGCAGCAGGGCGGAGTCGGTACCGGGCGCGTCGCGGCGCAGGCAAGGAAAGATAGCATCAATCCCGGCTGGCCAACAACTCCCAGTCGATGGCCTGTATCAGCAGTGCCAGGCTCAGGGTGGGAATGTCACGGTCCGGGTACTGCTCGGCCAGGTGTTGGCAGAGAGCGGCGAAATCCTCGCCGTTAGCGATACCCAGCAGAAACACGGTCATGGGGCCGGTCAGGCGCCGCAGTTGCATGGTCTGGTCCTGGCGGTGGATGAGAAACCACTGCGGTGATTCCAGCCGGTCGACGCCGAACGGTGCGCTGCCGGGCCGCTGTTCCGGGTCGCTGAAATGCCCGCGCAGCTTCTCCCAGTAGCCGGGCAGATCGAATTTGCTGTGCATCAGGGTCCAGTCGCCCCGCGCCGGCCAGCGTGTGGCGGGCCATTGATCGGGTGGCAGGGCCTGCAGCTGCTCGCGCGTCATGGCCGGTTCGTCCGGCGCCTCGAACAGGGTGATGAAATGGTTCTCCAGCACGGCGATGTCATGCAGGGCGGGCAGGCGCCGGTAGTCCGGGTCGGCCGCCAGGAAATCGGAAACAGCGCGGCCGATGGTACTGACCGGCCCCGGCTCGGGAGGGTGCTGTTGGAAGTAGTCCAGCCACAGACGGTGGAAGGTATCGGTATCCAGGGTGCGGTACATCACCGGGTAGAGTTGCTCCGCGAAATGCAGCAGCCGTTGGTGGTAGGCATTGTGATAGATGTTCAGCGCCGCCCGGCGGCTGATGCGGCTGTGCGCTGCCATATGGCAGGCCCGCTGTTCCTCATCGGCGTCCGGTGGCTCCGTCTGGCGGATCTGTTCCCAGAACCAACGCTGTTCCTCCCGCCAGCTCATGCTCTGTCGCCGGTGCCCCGGTGGGCCTCATCCAGCGCCGACTGCTGCATGGCGCGCGCTTGTTGCAGTTCAGCCTCCAGTACCGGGAAGGGCGGGATGTCATCATCGCGCTCCAGCAACGTGGGCACGGCGCCGAAGCGGGTACAGGCGTGGCGGTACAGAGCCCAGACCGGGTCGGCGACCGGGTGGTCGTGGGTATCAATGATATGATCGCCCTTGTGTGTGTGCCCGGCCAGGTGAAACTGGCGCACAGAGTCCGGGTCAAGCGTGTCGACATAGGCCTGCGGGTCGAACCCCAGGTTGAAGCCGCTGACGTGGACATTGTTGACATCCAGCAACAGGCCGCAACCGGTGCGTCGTGTCAGGGCATTGATAAATTCCGCTTCCCCGAGCGTGGCGCTGTCGAACTGCAGGTAGATAGAGGGGTTTTCCAGCAGAATGGGGCGGTTCAGATACTCCTGGATGCGCTCGACGCGTTCACTGACGAGGGCCAGGGTTTCTTCGCTGTAGGCAATCGGCAGCAGGTCATGCGAGGTGTGACCGTCCAGACCGGTCCAGCACAGGTGGTCGGAGACCGCCACCGGCTCGATGTCTTCGATCAGGGCTTTCAGGCGATCCAGGTATCCGGTATCCATCGGCTCATCGGCGCCGACATTAAAGGACAGGCCGTGCAGGACGATCGGGTAGTGGTCGCGGACCCGGCGCAGGATGTCGCGCGGTCGCCCGCCCGGTGCCAGGAAATTCTCTGTGATGACCTCGAACCAGTCCACGGCGGGGCGCTGTTCCAGTACATGCTGGTAGTGCGGCCGCCGCAGTCCGAGTCCGAAGCCCTTGTGCGCGTCAGGCATGTTCCGCCCGTGATGACATCAGATGGAGGGCAGAACGGTTCCGCCCAGTTTCTCGCACAGAATGTCCGAGTAGCTTTCGTCCTTGGTATACACGCCCACGAAGCCGATGCCGTGACAATCGTTCTGGCCGGCGCAGGCCGCATTGTCGTTGCCCTTGCAGGCGCTCAGACCGGCGCAGGTGAATACGTCGTTGCACCAGGTGACGGCCACGGGGGCGCCTTCCGGATGATGTCCGGGCCTTGCCGTGGAAGCGCTGGCTTCGCTACCGCCCAGCACCTGGCACATGACCGCCGAGAAGTTGGCATTGCCGGTAGTGATGGTGGCAACGCCATCCGGTGTGTCTTCCACGTTCTGGCAATGACTGACCTTGACCGGACCCTCGGCCCCGTCATCGGTCCGGGCCTGTGCCACGGTGGAGGTCTCGTCGGAGAAGCCGGCCAGCAACAGGGCGGCGGCGGAAGCCATTTTGATACCGTCAGATCGGTTCATGCGTTTGTACTCCTGACCACTGTCATATTCGTTCTTCGGGTAATTATGGCAGCGCCCGGATGGTGCTACCAGTGTCATTTTGTCGCATCCTCATTACGTGCGGTGCGCCCGGCCAGTTCACGGGCGCGGGCCTGCAGCCGGTCCAGTCGCAGGCGCAGGGCGTCCACGTCCGCGCGGAAGGCGTTGAACTCGGCCCGGCCGGTCACCCAGTCTGCTTCCTCGTTCAGGTAGTCCTTCAGTATGGTTTCCAGCCGGTTGCCCGTCTCGCGGGTCTGCCGTCCTGCGCTGCGCAGCCACTGGCCCAGCTGATGGGCCGCCACGTTGCCCAACAGGGGGGTCAGCCGGTCTTCCCAGTCTATGTCCAGGTCTCTGAACAGGCGCTGAACGCCCTCGGCCAGGTCGGTGCTGCCCGTCAGCGTCAGTTCCGGGTTGTACAACGCCTGGCGCGGCTCGCTGGCGGTGAGCAGGGCGGCCAGGGCCTGCGCCGAACCGCTCAGCCGTGCGTCCACCGGTCCGTCGTGGCTGCCCTGCAGATACAGGCGGTCGTCACCGGTGCGCAGGTACAGGTCGCCGCTGGCCACGCCGTTTTTCAGGCCGTCACTGTGGATCTGTAGTATCCGGCCCGCGCCCAGTCGCGACAGGCGATGACGGCTCGCCGGGTCGGCGGCCAGGGCTGTGTTGACCAGGGATTCGACCGGTGCCAGCAATGTGCTGCTCAACAGGGACATGGTGTTTATCCGGTAGCGGCTTTGAAGCCCACGTGCAGGGCGCAGATGCCGTCCATGATGTCGTGGTAGCGGGCCTCACTGAAACCGGCGTCTTCCATCATGGCCAGCAGGGTGTCCTGGTCGGGGTGCATACGGATGGATTCGACCAGGTAGCGGTAACTGTCGGCATCGCCAGTGACCAGCCGGCCGGCTGTCGGCCACAATGACTGCCAGGCCTGGTAGGCGCGGCCCAGCAGCGGGTTGCGGGCCCTGGAGAATTCCAGCACCAACGCCCGGCCGCCGGGTCTGAGAATGCGCTGCATCTCCCGCAGGGCGGCGGCTTTGTCTGTGACATTGCGCAGGCCGTAGGCGATGCAAATGCAGTCGAAGCTGTTATCCGCAAAGGGCAGGTGTTCGGCGTTGAGCTGCAGGGTATCGATATTGGGCGGGGCGCCTTCGTCGATCAACCGGTCGCGGCCCACCCGCAACATGGCATCGTTGATGTCGCCCAGCACCACATGGCCGTCCGCGCCGACCAGCGGCGAGAAACGCAGACTGAAGTCTCCGGTGCCACCGGCCAGGTCCAGCACCCGGTGACCGGGGCGCAGGCCGCTCATTTCCACAGTGTAACGCTTGATCAGACGATGGGATCCCAGCGAGATCAGATCGTTCATGACGTCGTAGCGACGGGCCACGGAGCGGAATACCTCACCGACACGCTGCACCTTCTCTTCCACCGGCACGCGCTGGAAACCAAAGTCGGTGGTGTTGTCGTCATGCGGCGCGCGGCCGTCTCGTTCAGTGGTGTCAGACATGGGTGGCTCGATGTCCGGCCGGGTCAGGACCGGTCCGTGTCGGGGGTGGAGGAATCCATTATGTTAATGGCTTGCATGCCCTCTGGCAACGGATCCCGGCGCGCGCCGGCTTCGCGCAGGGCGTCCAGGTAGCGTTGCCAGAGCGTTTCCCGGTTCCGGCACAGTTCCTGGAGGTACTCCCAGCTGTAGAGGCCCGACTCGTGCCCGTCATCGAACAGGATGCGGATGGCGTAGCGGCCGGTGGGCTCTATCTCGCGGATGCCCACCCCCCGCTTGCCGGTCTGCAGAACCGCGTCACTGCCGCCGTGGCCGCGTACCTCGGCCGAAGGCGAGTGGACCCGGAGGAACTCCGCGTCCAGTCCACAGTGTTCACCGCCGGGCCAGGTCAGTTCCAGAACCCCGGACCTGCGGCGCAGATGGACATGCTCCGGGATCGCGCTCATCACAGAATGAACCGGCTCAGGTCCTCGTTGTCGGCCAGGTCGCTGAGCTGTTCATCGACGTAGGCCGCATCAATGGCGATCTCCTCCCGGCCCGACACGGACAGGTCGGAGGCCGTGAAGGAAAGCTCCTCGGTGAGCCGCTCCATGATGGTGTGCAGGCGCCGGGCGCCGATATTTTCGGTGCGCTCGTTGACCTGCCAGGCAATCTCCGCGATGCGTTTGATGCCGTCATCGGTGAAGCGGACTTTCAGTCCCTCCGTACCCAGCAACTGGCGGTACTGCTCGGTCAGTGAGGCGTCCGGTTCCTTGAGGATGCGCTGGAAATCGTTCGCGTCCAGGGCACCGAGTTCCACGCGGATCGGCAGGCGGCCCTGCAGCTCCGGAATCAGGTCCGACGGTTTGGACAGGTGGAAAGCGCCGGAGGCGATGAACAGGATATGGTCGGTGCGCACACTGCCGTATTTGGTGGTCACCGTGGACCCCTCGATCAATGGCAGCAGGTCGCGCTGTACCCCTTCGCGGGACACGCCACTCTGGCCTGTGTCATGCCGTACGGTCACCTTGTCGATCTCGTCGACAAACACGATACCGGTCTGTTCAGTGAGCTCGATGGCCTGGTTCTTGATCTCGTCCTCGTTGATCAATTTGGCGGCTTCCTCGTCCTTCAACAGCCGGAAAGCGTCTTTGATCGGCAGCCGGCGGTTCTGTTTCTTGCCGCTGTTCATGCTGGAGAACATGTTCTTCAACTGACTGGTCATCTCCTCCATGCCGGGCGGGGTCATGATTTCCACCGAGCCGGGCGAGTCGCTGATACGGATCTCGATTTCCCGATCGTCCAGGTCTCCTTCCCGCAGCTTCTTGCGGAACATCTGCCGGGTGGCCGATTTCTCGCCACCCTCTTCTCCCCCACCGTCTTCGCGGCTTTCGCCGCGTGCAGGTGGCACCAGTACGTCCAGGATGCGCTCTTCAGCAGCATCCTCGGCGCGATACTGCACCTTGCGCATTTCCTCCTCGCGCAGCATCTTCACGGCGATGTCGGCCAGGTCGCGGATGATCGATTCGACATCGCGGCCCACGTAGCCGACCTCCGTGAACTTGGTGGCCTCCACCTTGATGAAGGGGGCGTGGGCCAGTCTGGCGAGGCGGCGGGCGATCTCGGTCTTGCCCACGCCGGTGGGGCCGATCATCAGGATATTCTTGGGGGTGATCTCCTGACGGATCTCATCCTCCAGCTGCATGCGGCGCCAGCGGTTGCGCAGGGCGATGGCCACGGCGCGCTTGGCGTCTTTCTGGCCGATGATGTGTTTATCCAGCTCGGAGGTGATCTCGCGAGGGGTCATGGTTGAAGAGCTCATAGTTCGGTGTCCAGTTCCTCGATGACCAGGTTGTGGTTGGTGTAGACGCAGATGTCGGCAGCGATGTTCAGGCTGCTTTCGGCGATCTGGCGGGCGTCCAGTTCGGTATGGTCCATCAGTGCCCGGGCGGCGGAATGTGCGAACTGCCCCCCGCTGCCGATGGCCATGATGTTGTTCTCCGGCTCGATGACATCACCGTTGCCGGTGATCATCAACGAGGCATCCTTGTCGGCGACCAGGAGCAGGGCCTCCAGGCGGCGCAACGACCGTTCCGTGCGCCACAGTTTGGCCAGCTCCACGGCGGAGCGGACCAGTTTGCCGCGATGTTTTTCCAGTTGTTCCTCGAAACGCTCGAACAGGGTGAAGGCGTCCGCCGTGCCACCGGCAAACCCGGCCAGCACCTTGTCGTTGTAGAGTGTTCGGACCTTGCGGGCGTTGCCTTTCAACACGGTGTCGCCCTGGGAAACCTGACCATCGCCGCCGATGACCACTTTATTACCCCGGCGGACCGAGACGATGGTAGTGCCGCGATATTGCTGCAAAACAGCGCTCCTTGTTCTGAATTCAACCGGTAAATCGGTGAGGGGTTGATGAAGGGTGATAGGCAGAATATGGGGGTAGCGGCGCCGGTTTCAAGGTGCTACCGGCCCGGGGAGATGCGCATGCTCTCGATATTGTTGCTGCGCAGCACCCGTTCAGCGCGCCCCAGTGCTTCGCGGTCCGGGTAGGGGCCAGCCTGCACCAGGTACAGTGTGCGGCCCAGCAGGGCTTCCTGCTTGACTCGCGCATCGAGCCCCAGCCCGGTCAACTGGTCGCGCCGCGCGCGGGCCGAATTCTCCTGCTGAAAAGCTCCGGCCTGGACCATGTATCCACCACTGGACCGGGTGGCATCTTCTGTCATGCTCTCGCCGCCAGCGACCGGTGGCGTTGATTCCGGAGTGACAGGCTCCGTGGTGCCGGTTTCCGTCTCTGCGGGCACCAGGGGCGTGGCGTCGACCACCACTTCATAATTGGGCAGCTCCTGGTAGAACTCCAGTTGCAGGCGGGCGGCGGCCCGGTCCAGTTCCTCGGTGAGCCGGGTCTGTGCGGCTTCATCGATGGCGGTCTGCTCAGCCGTGGCCACGGCGTCGTCACCCGGCCGCCCTGGTACAGCGCCCGAAATATAGGCCAGGAAACTCACGAACACGCCCAGCAGAGTGCCGGTCAGCAGACCGGCCGCCAACATGCCCCAGGCCGGCGGGGCCGGGCTGGTCTGTGGTTGCCGGGGCGATGCCCGCACCTTGTCTTTGGCGAAATCCTGCACCATGATTTATTGCTCCCGCTCCATCCGTTGGCCATTATCCCGTTCGACGACCGCCTGCTGCAAGCAATGGCTCACAATGTGTCCTGGGGATCGACATCCACGGACCAACGCACGCGGCGGCTCTGCTTTGACTCCTCCAGATGCCGGCACAGCGGTGTGAGAAGACGTTGCAGTGAAGCCCGGTCCGCGCTGCGCAGCATCAGCTGTGCCCGGTAGCGGCCGGCGCGCCGCTCCATCGGTGCCGGTAACGGTCCGGTCAGGATGACCGGCAGCTGCGTCTGGTCAATCAGTTGTTGCGCGGTTTCCCGGGCCGCAGCCAGGTGGTTCATGGCCGTGTCGGGACTGGCTGCCTCCGCACGCAACAGGGCCAGGCGGGTGAAAGGCGGCATGTCGGCGGCCCGCCGCTCGTCCAGCAAGCGCTGGGCCACGGCCGGGTAGCCGTCATCGATCAGCGTGGTGAGCACCTCGTGACCGGCATGACGGGTCTGCACCACCACCTCACCGGGACGCTCGGCCCGTCCGGCCCGTCCGGCCACCTGCAGCAGCAGCTGGGACAGGTGTTCCTGACCGCGGAAATCAGCGCTGAACAGGCCGCTGTCCGCGTCCAGCACCGCCACCAGCGTCACGGCCGGGAAATGATGCCCCTTGGCCAGCATCTGTGTGCCCACCAGAATGCAGGGCTGGTCCTGACGGATTTCCTCCAACAGATCCTGCATGGCATCTTTGCGGCGGGTAGAGTCCCGGTCCACCCGGATGATGCGCGTATCGGGGAAATGCGATTGCAGGGCTGCCTCGCTGCGTTCCGTTCCCAGCCCCACGGCGTTCAGCGATTTCGACTGACAGTCCGGGCAGTGGCGATCCGGCGGGCGTCTTCGGTCGCAGTGGTGACAGCGCAGATGCGGTGGCGTGCGGTGCAGGGTGAGATTGGCGTCGCAGTGCGAGCACTCGGCGATCCAGCCACAGTCGTTGCACTGCAGAACGGGCGCAAAGCCGCGCCGGTTGATGAACACCAGTACCTGGTTACCGCGTGCCAGGTGTTCCCCGATCATCTCCAGCAACTCCGGCGCGAAACCGTCCGACAATGGCTGTCCGGTGGTATCCAGCAGGCGCAGACGGGCGCTGGCTGAAGTGGCACCCGGGCGCTGGCGCAGACGCAGGTGGTGATAGCGTCCCTGGTGAGCGTTGTGTAGCGTCTCCAGGCTGGGCGTCGCCGAGCCCAGCAGGACGGGCACCGATTCCTCGCGGGCGCGGAGCACTGCGAGATCACGGGCGGAGTACCGGAAACCGTCCTGCTGTTTGAACGAGCCATCGTGCTCCTCGTCCACGATGATCAGGCCCGGTTTCCGCATGGGCGTGAACACGGCGGAGCGGGTGCCGATGATGATGTCGGCCTCACCACCGGATGCCATCAGCCAGGCATTCAGGCGTTGCCGGTCGGTCAGCCCCGAGTGCAGTACTGCCATCCGGCAATGCAGACGGCGCTGGAAGCGTCGGATGGTCTGCGGCGTCAGGCTGATCTCGGGGACCAGCACGAGGGTCTGGTGGCCTTTCTCCAGGTTCTTGCGGATCAGTTGCAGATAGACTTCGGTCTTGCCGCTGCCGGTGATGCCGTCCAGCAGAAAGGCGCCAAAGGTTTCCAGCCGGTCCGCCACGGTGTTGATGGCAAGCGTCTGTTCATCGCTGAGAGAGGGCACCGTGTCCGTGGAGTCTGCCCCGGCATCCTCGGCATCGCTGTGATGGGGCTGGTAACGGGCCGCCCGGCCCTGCCGTAATGCCACCGGCAGCAGGCTGTGCAGTGCTTCCCCGATCGGATGCTGGTAGTAGTCGGCTGCCCAGCAGCACAGTTTCAGCAGGTGCCGGGGCAGGAGGGGTTCATCGTCCAGCGCGGCCAGCACCGCGCGCAGCTTTGACGGGTCCACGTCGGGCTTCTGCTGTTCCACGGCCAGCAGGATGCCAGTCACTTCCCGGCGGCCGAATGGCACGCGAATGCGGATGCCGGGCTGCCAACGGGCAATGTCCGCCGCGTTGTAACCGGGTGGGGCCAGGTAGTGGAAGCTGCGGCGCAGTGGTGACGGGACCGCCACACGCAACAAGGCAAGGTCTGGGTGAGGGGTGGTCATGCGGCGCGTCGCTCTCCGGCAAAACGGGAATGGTAATGGGATCGGCGGGCATATGCTACAGGCCACTGCGGCGTTTGCTATACTGTCGCTCTGGCGCCGGGGCAGTCCGGCAGAGATGGCAGTAGTGGCAGTGTGGAGAACCGATGAGCGAACAGCCGGTACCGGCCGAATTGCAGGAGTTGCGGGAACAGATCGACAGGCTGGATCAGTCACTGGTGCTGTTGCTGGCCAACCGTTTTGCATTGACCCGGCGCGTGGGGCGGATCAAGGCCCACAACGGTCTGGAATCTTTCGATGCCGGCCGTGAACAATGCAAGCTCGACGCGATCACTGCGTTGTGCAAGGAGCACCATGTCAGTCCCGAACTGATGGACCGCATTCTGCGCGACATCATGCGGGAGGTGGTGAAGAATCATGAAGCGATCCGCGCCGGGACCGGGGATGCCTGACAGGCGGGCTTGCTTTGGCAGCATTGTCTGCTAAAATGCCCGCCCCTTTGCCGCTCATTCCATTGGCGCAGCAGTCAACAGCAGGTATGGTGCATGGTTTCTGGCGGGACAGCGGTCCTGCAGCCCATGTGGCGATACCGCATCACAAGCGTGAGGTAGATAGAAATATGAAAGCTGATATCCATCCTGTGTATCAGGACATCAAGGCAACCTGCAGTTGCGGCAATGTCATGGAAACCCGTTCCACAATCGGCAAGGACATTCTGGTCGAGGTGTGCTCCAACTGCCACCCGTTCTATACCGGAAAACAGAAGATCATGGACACCGCCGGTCGCGTGGATCGCTTCAACAAGCGTTTCGGTAACCGCAAGCTGTAGAACCCCTGGAACCGCAGTCAGCAAGGCTGTGCGCGCGCCTGGCGCACCCTGTGACTGCGTTGCTGTGCTTGCCAAGGGCTACGGCCATTGGCGGCGCACAGCGTCTTGTCTCAGGGCACGCCAGACACACTCACAGCCTTGCTGACTACGGCCCCAGGGGTTCCTGAACGATCTGCCCCGACAGCTGGGGTGAGTGCGTTGCTCTGTTATTCAGAAAATGATCTCTGGTGACAGGCTGTCTTCGTTGTCGCGGTTGTTGTGGCGCGAGGGTACGCCCGCTGCCCCTCCTTCCGGGGCGGTTTCCGCCAGAAATAGCTCGAAGAAGGTGTTCGGTTGACCGGGGCGGGCCAGTTGGCCGGTATCACGGTTGATCAGGCGCGAGACCACGCCGTCGGGCCGTTGCAGCATGCTTTCGGGCGTCCCCTCCAGTGCCTGTTTCATATAATCGATCCAGATCGGAACGGCCACGGTGGCACCCTGTTCGGACTCACCCAGTGGTTCCGGGGTGTCCATGCCCACGAAGACGCTGGTGGCGATGTCCCGGTTGAAACCCGTAAACCACAGTTCCGCCGGTCCGTTGGTGGTGCCGGTCTTGCCCATCAGGTCGTTCCTGGGCAGCTCGCGTGCCACGCGGCGTCCGCTGCCTTCCTCCACGACGGAACGCATCATCGTGCCGAGGATGTAGGTGACGCGGGGATCCACCACCTGTTCCGCCTTTCGCACCCCGTCTTCGCAGGGGTCGCAGGCGACCGGTGTGTCCGCTTCGTACATCACGCCGTCCAGGGTGGTGATCCGGCGGATCAGGTGGGGCTCTATACGCTGGCCCCCATTGGCGATCATGGCGTAGGCGGTGGCCATCTGCAGTGGCTGGACGGCCTGTGAACCCAGGGCAAGTGTCAGATCATTGCGATCGAAATTATCTGTAGTGATGCCGAATTTATTCGCAAAGTCGATCACCCTGGATGCGCCGAGCTGATCATAGAGTCGCACGGCGGGCACGTTGCGCGAATCCTTGAAGGCATTCCGCAGTGTGATCGGGCCGACGAAGTTGCGTTCATAGTTCTGGGGGCGGTAACCGTTTCGCGAGAAAGGGGCATCATTAATGGTGTCCGCCGGTGTGTAGCCGTTGGCCAGCGCCGCGCCGTACAGGAACGGCTTGAACCCCGAGCCGGGTTGACGCGCCGATGTGGCGCGGTTGACCTGGCTGTAGCGGAAATCGTAGCCACCGGTCATGGCCAGTATGTGGCCGTTCTCTGGGGAGACGGACACGATGGCTCCTTGCAGTTCCGGCACCTGACCCAGCTCCCAGCGGCCTTCGCTGCCCTGCCGGACCCGCACAAGATCGCCCTGTGTGACCACGTCGGCGGCCTCCTCCGGCGGGGGCCAGGCGTTGTCGCGTGTGATAAAGGGCCGGGCCCAGCTCAGTCCGTCCCAGCCTACCAGTTGTTCGGTGCCATCCTGCATCAGTACCGTGGCACTGCGTTCCTCCACGGCGGTAACGATGGCCGGGTGCTGATTGCCGTAGACCGGTACACCTGACAGTTGCTCAAGCCAATACTCGTTCGGGTCTTCGCCGCGGGGCGGCAGGTGGTTCTCCGGCCCCCGATAGCCATGGCGGCGGTCGTAGTAATTTTCCAGGCCATCGCGCAGTGACTGCGTTGCGGCGCTCTGCAGCTCACTGTCGATGGTGGTGATGACCTCGAAGCCTTCCCGGTAGATGTCCTCTCCGTATTCGGAGTAGAGCTGCTGGCGAATCCGTTCAACCACGTAGGGGGCATTCACGTCGATGCTGCGCAGGTAGCGTCTCGCGGTGATCGGTTCGGCGATGGCTTCTGCATGGGTCTGGCGATCGATCATGCCCTGTGCCAGCATCTTGTCCAGCACCACGTCGCGCCGGCGCTTGGCGCGCGACGGGTTGGCCACCGGGTTGCAGACTGACGGGCAGGGGAGCACGGAAGCCATGACCGCGAACTGTGCCAGAGTCATTTCGCTGACCGGCCGGTCATAGTAGGCTTGGGCCGCTGCACTGATACCCTCGGCTCCGCCGCCGAAATAGACCAGGTTCAGATAGAGCTCGAGAATCTCTTCCTTGCTCAGCTCCTGCTGGATGCGGAGTGCGAACGGGATCTCTTTCAGCTTGCGGGCATAGACGTTGTCGCTGTCAAAGGAGATGTTGTTGGCCAGCTGCATGGTGATGGTGCTGCCGCCGCCCAGGTTCACGCCGCGCACGAAGCCGTAAAACCCGCGGATCAGGCCGCGCAGATCCACGCCGGGGTGGGAGTAGAACCGGGAATCTTCGCTGGCGATGACTGCCTGGACCATCAGTGGCGGGATTTCCTCGTAATCGATGGGATTGCGCCGCACCCCGATCTCATCGACCAGCTGTCCGTCCGCCGTCAGGATACGCAGTGGTGTTTCCAGTTCGACATGGCGGTAGGTTTCAGCCGCCGGGAGCTGGGGGGACAGGTACAGGTACGCCGCCGACGCGATCATGATCGCGCCGCTGAAGCCGAAAACAGCGAAGACGGCCAGCTTTCTGATGAGTGTTTTCCAGACTTTTTTCACAATGACAGTATACCGTGGTTGCTGGGCAAACGTGACCCGTATCATGGTATGTAGATCACACTTGGGGCACTATACGTCAAGTCATTTGTTGAAAAAGTTTGATAATTGATTGAAAGCCATATAAAAGTTTGCTTTTATAGTAGGTAGTGCTTTGGATGGAGGGTGTCCGGGAGCCCCGGAGTGGAGTGAGATTGCGATGCAGAATGGCGATCCGTGATGGCCCGGGAGTGGCCGGGATGCCCGTGGCGCGATATAACAGGTACAGGAACGGGATTCTCTCGGGCAGAGCGCTCGACAGGCGGTTGTATTGAAATTATTTTCAAAAAAATCAAAGACTTTGCTGGGCGTTGATATCAGTTCCACAGCGGTGAAGCTCGTCGAGTTGCATCAGGCGGGGGCGGGCTGGCGGCTGGAAAACTACGTGATTCGTCCGCTGCCGGAGAAAGCTGTCCAGGAAAAGAACATCCAGGACACGGCGTCCGTGGCCGAGTGCGTGCGCCAGGCCGTGACATTGCTCAAGCCGCGTGACCGCTCCGCTGCAGTGGCCGTGGCGGGCTCCGCTGTGATCACCAAAGTGATCGAGATGAACGCGCATCTCAATGACTCCGAGCTGGAAAACCAGATTGTGGTCGAGGCGGACCAGTACATACCCTACCCGCTCAGCGAAGTCGCCATCGATTTCGAGCGCCAGCCCAGCGACGATCCGGACGCGGAGACCGTGGATGTCCTGCTGGCGGCCTGTCGCAGGGAAAACGTGGACAGCCGTGTGCAGGCCCTGCAGGAGGGCGGGCTGGAGGTCAACGTGGTGGACATCGAGGCGTTTGCCATGGAGCGCGCCTGCGGACTGCTGGAAAGTCAGCTTGACGGTATGCCGGAAATGCTGGCTATCGTTGATATCGGCGCCAATGCCGTCACTCTCTACATCCTGCGGAACGGCAGAACCCTCTACACTCGCGAACAGCTGTTCGGGGGGAAGCAATTGCTGGAACAGATCCAGCTGCAACTCTCCCTGTCCCCCGCTGAAGCGGACCGGGCACTGCGCAAGGGCGAGTTGCCAGAGGAGTTCGCCACTGATGTGCTGCCCGGATTCCGCGAGCAGCTGGTGGACCAGATTAACCGGGCGCTGCAGTTCTTCTTTTCCTCCAGCCACTACAATGATGTGGACCGCATCGTGCTGGCCGGTGGCGTGGCCGTGCTGGAGGGGCTGGCCGGGCAGCTTGAGGAAAGCACCGGCACTGCCGTGATGGTGGCCGATCCGTTCCGTAATGTGGAAATCGGCAGCAAGGTCAATTCGGCGGCGCTGGCTGCGGATGCGCCGGCCCTGATGATTGCCAGTGGACTGGCCCTGAGAAAACGGTACTGAATGATGGCCTCGATCAACCTCTTACCCTGGCGAGAACGACTGAGAGAGGAGCGCAAGCGCGAATTCCTGGTGATGCTGGGCGGTATTGTCGTGATCGCAGCCGGGCTGGTGTTTCTCGTGGACCGCTACTTCCGCGGTGAGCTGGACGACCAGCAGACCAGAAACAGTCTGATCAGTGAAGAGATTGCCGTGATGGACAGCCGTCTCACCGAGATCAGTCAGCTGCGCGATCAGCGCGCCGATATTCTCGACCGAATGGAGGTGATCCGGGATCTGCAGGGCAGTCGGCCATTGATCGTCTACGTTTTCGATGAAATGGTCCGGACACTGCCTTCGGCGGTGTACTTCAATAACGTGCAGCGTCAGGGCGATGTGCTGAGTATCGAAGGGGTGGCCGAGTCCAACAATCAGGTCTCGGAACTGATGCGCCGCCTGGATGAGTCCGAGTGGTTCCAGGAGCCGGGTCTGGAACAGATCTCCGCAACCACTGCCACCTGGACCGACCGCGGCTCGGCCAATGCGTTTTCCCTGACGCTGCAGTTGGAGAGCATGACGCAGAGCGACAATGAGCAGACGGCGGAGAGCGATTGAGCATGGCGATTCTGACGAAAGGAAAACAGAAGAGCGCCGAGCGGGCCCGCCGTCCGGGTGCCCTGCAGGGCATGATCCGGGAGCTGCGTGACTTCGACTGGAACAATCTGGGGGATATCGAGACGATCGGCGTCTGGCCCGGGCCGGTCAAGGCAGTCATCGTTCTCGTGGTATTCCTGTTGTGTCTCGGAGCCGGGTACTGGTTTGATGTCCGTCAGTTACAGGATCAACTCACCGCGTCGGAGCGGGAGGAGGGTGAGCTGCTCAGTGAGTATGAGCAGAAAGCGTTCATGGCCGCCAATCTGGAAGAGTACCGCGTGCAGACAGTGCAGATGGAAGAGGATTTTGCCGAGCTGCTGCGTCAACTGCCCGGACAGACTGAAGTGCCCGATCTGGTGGATGACATCACCGAGACCGGTCTGGGCAGTGGACTGTCCTTCTCCCGCATCGAGCTGAGTGATGAGGTGGTGCACGAGTTCTACATCGAACAGCCCATTCAGCTGGAAGTGGCGGGCGATTACCACGAGTTCGGGGCTTTCGTCAGTGGTGTGGCCAGCCTGCCGCGGATTGTCACGCTGCATGATTTCACCATTGACGCCGGTAATGAGCGGTCCAGTATCACCATGCAGATCACGGCGCGGACCTACCGTTATCGTCAGCCTGAGGTGAGCGGGGAGGGGGTCAATGGTGATCAGTAATCGCGCTTACGGAACAACAGGCAGGTCATTGGCTGCTTTCCTGGTGCTGCTGTTGACTGCCTGCAATGGGGGCTCCGAGACCGCGCAGTTGCGGCAGCAGTTGAGTTCGATAGCCGAACAGCCGGGTGGTGAGATCGAGCCGCTGCCCGAGTTCGAGTCCTACGAGGCTTTTACGTACAGTGCCGCTTCCCTGCGTAGTCCGTTCGAGTTGCCACGTATTGCCTCGCAGGATGACGGAGAACCGCCAGCCATGGTGCAGCCGGATCTGGAGCGCGAACGCGAGCCGCTGGAAGCGTTCTCGATCAATTCGCTGGAGATGGTCGGCATGCTGCGTCGGGAAGACCGGACTATGGCACTGGTACGGGATGAAACAGGGCAGGTACATCGTGTGACGCGGGGGAATTACATGGGTCGTAATCATGGCCAGGTGAATTCCATCACGGCGGAACGTATCGAATTGACGGAAATCGTACCGGCCGGTGATGGTGGCTGGATAGAAAGGCCGCGTACGGTCGAGTTATCACAATGAGGGGGTGCGGGATGAGTGCAATCACCTGCATGATGAAAGAACGACATGGCTGGCTGGCGGGACTGCTGCTTGCCGGATTGCTGATCGGCACGGGACAGGCTCGTGCGCAGGATACGGTGAGTCTGCAGAGCGTGAGTTTTGCGGACCTGCCGGGTGATCAATTCGAAGTCCAGGTGGAGTTCGATGGCACGCCGCCAGAGCCGGGTGGATTCGTTCTGGAGGACCCGCCGCGAATTGCAATCGACCTTCCGGCCACACGCAGCGCGCTGGGGCAGCGCGAATATCCGGTGAGTAGTGGTAACACGGAAAGTCTGCTGGTTCTGGAAACGGCGGGCCGGACGCGCTTGCTGTTCAATCTGCGGGACCCCGGGCGCTACGAGACCCGTATTGACGGCAACACCATGATCGTCAGCCTGACGGGTAGCGAAGCGCCGCAGGACGGATCCGGGCAGCGTCTGGCCGCCGCGCCCGATGCGGATGCTGGACAGAGCGAACCGGAAATGGCCCGCGCTTCCGATGATGCCTCGTCGGGTACCCGAGTGATAGATGTGAATTTCCGCAGCGGTGACGCGCGGGGTGAAGGGGTGCTGGTGCTGGAGCTGTCGGACACCGGTGCCGTGATATCCACCGATCGCACGGGGCGGCAGGTCCAGGCCGTGCTGGACGGGGTCGAGGTGCCGGCCGATTTCAACCGCCGCTTTGATGTCTCCGATTTTGCCACGCCGGTGAGCACGGTGGATGTGCTGCCGGACGGCGGTGATGCCCTTGTCGAGATGCGGATGGCGGAAGACTATGACTACGTGGCCTGGCAGGAGGGGCGCTATCTCAATATCGGGGTCAGTCCGGTGGATACTGCCGGGACGAGTGACGACCCGGCCAGTCAATACTCGGATGTGCTGGTGACGCTGACATTCCAGGATATCGACGTGCGTTCGGTGCTGCAGATCCTGGCGGAAGAGAATGATTTCAATCTTGTGGTCAGTGATGCCGTCAGTGGTAGTGTCACCCTGCACCTGGAGGAAGTGCCCTGGGACCAGGCGCTGGACCTGGTTCTGCAGTCCCGCAATCTGGACAAACGGATGGTGGGTAATGTGCTGTACGTGGCGCCTTCCAGTGAGATCGCGGCCCAGCAACAACTGGCGCTGGAAGCCAGTCGCCAGGCCGAGGCGCTGGAGCCCCTCCACACAGAATATATCCAGGTCAATTATGCGGATGCCGGCAACATTCTCAGTCTGTTGACCGGTTCCGAGAGCGGCTCGTCGCCGCAGCAACAGTCGTCCGGTGAGGGTCAGAGCCAGGGGGGCGGTGACGGCGGCGGCAGTGACGTGGAAATGGCGGCTGGCGGCGGCGATCAGTCGCGCGGCATTCTTTCCAGCCGTGGCACGGCCACGGTCGACGAGCGCACCAATATCATCATCATCCGCGATGTGGCCAGCAAGTTGGCTGAAGTCCGGGAAATGCTCAGCCAGCTTGATATTCCGGTCCGTCAGGTGCTGATCGAGGCGCGTATCGTCAACGTCTCGACCGACTTTGGCCGCGACCTGGGTATACGCTGGGGCGCTGCGGGGCGCGCCAATGGCGACAGTGGTTTCCACTATGGCGGCAGCCTGGAGTCAAGTGCGCGGCAGGCAGCGTCCGGTGACGGGGAGGTGGACACGTTCCCGGACGCCCTTGCGGTGGATCTGGGGGCCGATTCCGAGGAGGCCAGCAGCTTTGCCATCGGCTTCGCCCGTGACAGTCACCTTATCGAGCTGGAGCTCTCTGCCCTCGAGAGTACCGGCAATGGCGAGGTCATCGCCCGGCCCAAGGTCACCACGCAGGACAAGGTGATGGCCAATATCCAGTCCGGGGTGCGCATTCCCTACCAGGCGCAGGCAGGCGGTACGGCCGGCGGCTCCACCACGGAGTTCGTGGATGCGGTGCTGTCGCTGGAAGTGACACCACAGATCACGCCTGACGGACGCATCATCATGGAGCTGAGCATCAACCAGGATTCAGTAGCGCCCAGTTCCGGCCAGGTGCCGGCCATCAATACCAACTCGGTCAACACCAGTGTGCTGGTGGATGACGGAGATACGGTGGTGCTGGGCGGTATTTTCCGGGAGGAAACCACGACCACGGAAAGCAAGACGCCGTTGCTTGGCGACGTGCCCTACCTGGGCCGGCTGTTCAGCCGAACCAGCACGGACCGGCGCCGGACCGAGTTGCTGATCTTTATCACGCCGCGCATTATCGCCGAGTGGGGTGGTGGTGGGAGCCGCTAGGCAGGTATGGGGCGCCACTGCACGGCCTGGCGCAGCCCCTGGCGGCGTTGCTGTGCTTGCCAAGGGCTACGGCCATTGGCGGCGCACAGCGTCTTGCCAGGAGCTACGCCAGACTCGCGCAGCGACGCCCCATACCTGCCCAGCGGCTCCCGGCCGCTGATCAGGCTCGCGCAAAGGCCTGCCCTGCCTGATCAGCGGTTCCGCCGCTGAACACGGAAGGCTGCGTGGTGGGTTGGCTGCTTGTTTTTTTTGGCGCTTACCGCGAGAATGGCCGGTTCCACCGGCCGGCGCGGCAAGCGAACTTCATGCAGGCAGTTGATAATATCTTCCTGATCGGACCCATGGGTGTGGGCAAGACCACTATTGGCCGCCAGTTGGCGGCCGAGCTGCGTCTGCGTTTCCTGGATTCCGACCGGGAGCTGGAAGCGGTCACCGGCGCGGATATCCCCTGGATTTTTGATGTGGAAGGCGAAGAGGGCTTCCGCTTGCGCGAGGAGCGCATGATCGATCGGCTGACGCAACTGGACGGAGTTGTGCTGGCCACCGGGGGTGGAGCCATTCTGTCTGCGGACAGCCGTCGGCGTCTGCATGAGCGGGGCACGGTGGTCTACCTGCGCGCCAGCCTCAAGCAACTGCAGCAACGCACTCGCAAGGACAGGAGCCGACCGTTGCTGCAGACGGCCAATCCGGCGGCAAAGATACGGGAGCTGATGGAGCAGCGTGACCCACTGTATCGGGAGACGGCCCATCTCATCATCGACACCACGCGGCGTGGTCCGCGCAGTGTTATCGCAGAAATCCGGCGGCGAATCCCCGCCGTTCGCGGAACGACAACATGACAGTATTGAAGGAAGTGAACGTGGATCTGGGTGAGCGCAGCTACCCGATCCTGATCGGTACAGGGCTGCTCGACCGGCCCGGCCTGTTGCAGCCCTGGATCAGCGGCCGGCGCGTGCTGATCGTCAGCAATGACGTGGTGGCGCCGCTGTACCTGGAGCGGCTGAAGAAGGCGCTGGACGGGGTGGAAGTGGACGAGGTCATTCTGCCGGACGGTGAGGCAGGCAAGCATCTGGAGACCGTGAACTGCATCTATGACCGTTTGCTGGAGAACCGTCACGAACGCAGTACCACGCTGATCGCACTGGGCGGCGGCGTCACCGGAGATATCACCGGGTTCGCGGCGGCCACCTACCAGCGCGGGGTGAATTTCATCCAGGTGCCGACCACTCTGTTGGCTCAGGTGGACTCCTCGGTGGGTGGCAAGACCGGCGTGAATCATGCGCTGGGCAAGAACATGATCGGCGCTTTCCACCAGCCCCGCGGAGTCCTGGCCGACATGGAGGTGCTGGATAGCCTGCCGGAGCGGGAGTTGAAAGCGGGGATGGCGGAAGTCATCAAGTACGGGCTGATCGGCAACGCGTCTTTCTTCGCCTGGCTGGAGGAGCATGTGGATGCGCTGCTGGCCGGTGATACTGAACGGATGGCGGAAGCAGTGCGTATCTGCTGTGAGGAAAAAGCCCGGATCGTTGCGCTGGACGAGCGCGAAGGCGGCGTCCGTGCCCTGCTCAACCTGGGCCACACCTTCGGTCACGCCATTGAAACCGCCATGGGGTATGGACAATGGCTGCATGGCGAGGCGGTGGCTGCCGGCATGGTCATGGCGGCCGATCTGTCGCGGCGGCTGGGTTGGTTGGCGCCGCACGATGCCTGGCGGTGCCGGGCCCTGGTGGAAGCTGCGGGTCTGCCGGCCGTGCCGCCGCCCGGGATTGATGCCGACCGGTTTCTGGCCCTGATGGCCGTTGACAAGAAAGTGCAGGACGGGCGGATCCGCCTGATCCTGCTGCGTGCCATCGGTGATGCCGTGGTAGAGGCGGATTTCGATCCGGCGCTGCTACGCCAGACGCTGCAGGCCGGTAACGAATTGTGTAAGGAGTGATGCTGCATGTCGAATCTGAAGAATGACCGGTTCCTGAGAGCGTTGATGCGCCAACCGGTGGATGTCACGCCGGTCTGGATGATGCGCCAGGCAGGCCGCTACCTGCCCGAATACCGTGCCACTCGTGAGAAGGCCGGCGATTTCATGAGCCTTTGTCAGAATCCCGAGCTGGCCTGCGAAGTCACCATGCAGCCATTGCGCCGTTATGCGCTGGACGCCGCCATCCTGTTCTCGGACATTCTGACGATCCCCCATGCCATGGGACTGGGCCTGTATTTCGAGCCGGGTGAGGGCCCCCGGTTCCGCAAGACGATCGGCAGCGAGGCGGATGTGGAGGCGTTGCCGCTTCCCGACATGGACTCCGAGCTCTCCTACGTCACCGATGCGGTCAGCCGGATCCGTCGTGAGTTGAATGGCTCCATGCCATTGATCGGTTTCTCCGGCAGCCCCTGGACGCTGGCCACCTATATGATCGAGGGCGGTGGCAGCAAGGATTTCCGCCGTGCCAAGGCGTTTCTCTATGATCAGCCGCAGGCCATGCACCGGCTGCTGGACAAGCTTGCCACGGCCGTCACCACCTACCTGAATGCCCAGATTGCGGCCGGGGCGCAGGTGGTCCAGATTTTCGACACCTGGGGTGGGATACTGTCTTCCACAGCTTACCGGGAGTTTTCGCTGGCCTACATGAAGAAAATTGTCAGCGGCCTGACCCGGGAAGCGGACGGCCGGGAAGTGCCGGTCATCCTGTTCACCAAGAACGGGGGGCTCTGGCTGGAAGACATCATCGATTCGGGCTGCCACTGCATCGGTCTGGACTGGACCATGGACGTCGGCCGGGCCCGGCGCATCGTCGACGGCCGGGCGGCCCTGCAGGGCAATATGGATCCGTCCATCCTGTACGCCAGTCCCGAGGTGATCCGTGCCGAAGTCGGCGCCATTCTGGAGGCCTATGGCCCGGGGGAAGGACACGTATTCAACCTGGGGCACGGCATCACGCCGGAAGTGAACCCCGACCATGTCACGGCATTCATTGATGCGGTGCACGAGAAGTCCGCTCCGTTTCACGGCTGATCCCGGCGGCGGGCAGGGAGTTTGGTCATGCATGATCCCGCCATAGTGGCGTTGGGGGCCAATCTGCCGGGACGTTCGGGGTCGCCCGAGCGTGCCGTGCGCGAGGCGATGCAGCGCCTGTCCGCCCTGTCCGTCGTGGCGCCGCGCTGCTCTTCCCTGTGGCGCTCCCGGCCCGTCGACTGTCCGCCCGGCTCTCCCGACTTCATCAATGCCGTGGTGGCTTTGCAGCCTGCCGAGGGCACTACACCGCTGGAATTGCTGGGACAGCTACAGCAGCTTGAGCAGGCGTTCGGGCGCCAGCACGGCGGCGGGCGCAATGCACCGCGGGTGCTGGATCTGGATCTGATTGCCTGGGGGGCGCGGTGCAGTGAGACGGCGCAGCTGGAGTTGCCGCACCCACGCGCACACGACAGGGCGTTTGTGCTGATGCCTTTTGCCGAAGTAGCGCCGGACCTGGTTTTCCCCGGACAGAAGGAGTCCGTTCGAACGCTGGCTGCGACCTGTTCCGGCAAAAAAGAGGTTTTTCGCTGCCAAGGCATTGCAGGTGGGCGATGGGTTTGCTAGATTCGAAGGTCGGTGACTCCATGGCCGCTGCGCCAGCGGCAGGGTGATACAAACCAGGATGAGAAAAACAGGGTGAACAGGAATACGCAAGACAATGCCGCAGCCGTTTGCCGGCCGGTCTCATCCGGTCCGGCGCGGTACAGAGGTGCTGCGATGAGCAGCCGGCTCTCTGTTGCGCGCGTGGTGCTGGTGTCCGCCGTGCTGTCCTGTTTTCTGATGTCTTCCGCCCGGGCGCAGCAGCCGTCCGGACAGGGTCCCGATATCCTTGCCTTGCCTTTCACGGAAATACCGGAGTCGCCCCGGCACGCCACGGAGGCGAACGTTGACGAACCTCGCAGCGGTTTCAGCGCCTCTGGCGTCGAAGAACCACCCGACTCCACCTACCACATCGGCATCAGCTACACCCCGGAGACGCGCGGTTTTGGCCTTCACGCCGATGCCTGGGAAGTAGAGACCGACAATGCTTCATTGTCCTCGTTGACGCCCAGTCTCGTCCGGGACCCTTCACTGGCGGCGGAAGATGGGGCGGCGGTGCGTCTGTCGGATGCCAATCAGGATGCCCTGCTCAATATCAGCGGTGGACCGGGCCGGCGTTCCCGGGGCATCGACCTTACGGCCTCGTACGTATGGGAGTCCTCCCGGTTCGGGCAGTTCATCGTCAGTACCCGGGCCACCTACGTCTACAATCAGCAGAATCTGGAAGGACTCAAGGAACCCGGCTCCATGGAGCATCCGCTACTGAGTCAGGTGCCGGAACTGCAGAGCAGCCTCATGCTGAGCTGGCAGTCCGGCAATCACGAGGCGACGGCTACCACGCACATTGCTGCGGACAGTTTCGAAGCCGCCGGAGACATGCAGCTGCAGGAACTGGATGAGCTGATGGGCCATATCGCCACGCTGGATCTGCGCTACGGCTACAACATCAGCTCCGGACGCAAGAGCAACACCGAGATTTCCGTCGGCCTGCGCAATACCCTGGACCGCCGGCCACTGCAACAACTCCGCGTCGGTGGTAGCACGCGCAGCGGGGGCGTCCTCGACGCCAATGGCAGCGTTGCCTACGGTACCATCAAGTACCAGTTCTGATGACCCGTCGGATGGCCGAAGTCAGCCGGCTCAACTGATCTTCGCTGATCACGTATGGCGGCATGATATAGACCAGCCGACCGAAGGGTCGCACCCACACGCCTTCCTCCACCAGTCGCGGCTGGATGCGCTCCATGTCTACCGGTTGATCGAGCTCCACCACCCCGATGGCGCCCAGCACCCGCACGTCCGACACGTTACTCAGCGTGCGCAGTGGCGCGAGCTCTCTTTCCATCTGCGCTTCCAGGTTCCGGACCTGCTTCTGCCAGTCCGAGTCCAGCAACAGCCGGGTACTGGCCAACGCGACGGCGCAGGCCAGCGGGTTGGCCATGAAGGTCGGACCGTGCATGAACGGCAGTCCACCGGAGGAGATGGTCCGGGCCACGGCATCCGTAGTCAGGGTAGCCGCCAGTGTCATGTAGCCGCCGGTCAAGGCCTTGCCCAGGCAGAGGATGTCCGGTTCAATACCGGCGTGTTCGCAGGCGAACAGTCGGCCACTGCGGCCGAAACCGGTGGCAATCTCATCACAGATCAGCAGCACGTTATAGTGGTCGCAGAGCGCCCGCACCTCCCGCAGGTAGCTCGGTGAATAAAAGAACATACCGCCGGCTCCCTGTACCACCGGTTCCAGGACCACGGCCGCGAGCTCCGCGTGGTGCGCCTCCATCTGCTCACGGAAGTTGTCCAGATCCCCGGGGTTCCAGTCGTCGGAGAAACGGCAGCGCGGCGCATCGGCGAAATGCTGGCGGAGCAGTGTCTGACTGAACAGGCTGTGCATGCCATTGACCGGATCACACACCGACATGGCGGCGAAAGTGTCGCCGTGGTAGCCGTTGCGCAGGCTGAGCAGACGGTGGCGTTGCGGTTCTCCGGCAGCCTGCCAGTATTGCAGCGCCATCTTGATGGCCACTTCCACCGACACCGAGCCGGAATCGGCGAAGAACACCTTCTGCAGTGACGCCGGTGTGATGTCGACCAGCAGTTCCGCCAGTTCGACGGCCGGCCGGTGCGTCAATCCGCCGAACATCACGTGGGCCATTTGCTCACTCTGCTCGCGCAGCGCCCGATTCAGCACGGGATGGTTGTAGCCGTGAATGGCGGCCCACCATGAGCTCATGCCGTCGATCAGCACCCGGCCATCGGCCAGGGTCAATTCCACGCCCTGTGCGGACTCGACCGGGTAGTTGGTCAGTGGATTGGTCATGGAGGTGTAGGGGTGGATTACATGGCGATGGTCGGCATTCATCAGGTGCTGCCAGTCGGCAGAATACTGCAGGTCGGTCATGCGGCTTTTCCGGATCAGTCGGGTGGTTCAACACGTGCCAGGCACCACACATCTACAAAGTGGGCGCCGTGACGGTGGAGGAGCCGGGCCAGGGCGGAGGCAGTGGCGCCGGTCGTGACAACGTCGTCGATGATTGCAACGTGCTCCGGGACTGTCAAGCGCCGGGCCGCTGCCGGCTCGAACGCGTCCTGCATATTATGTTGCCGGGCCGTCCGGCCCAGTCCGCGCTGATCGATGGCCGATTGCGTGCGCCGGCTGATTGCGTCGAGCAAGGGGACGGCGCTGTATCGGCTGACTGCCTGCGTCAACATCATGGCCTGGTTGAAGCCCCGGTCTGCCAGTCGTCGGGCGGACAGGGGAACCGGGATCAGCGCTGAGGGCAGTGGGCGACGGAATTCCTGGTGATGCCGGACGAATTGCTCGGAGAGCAGGCGCGCCAGGGCTTTTCCGGCCGCAAAATCCTCGTTGTCCTTGAAGTGGCGGATCATGTCATCGACCGGTGGGGCGAAATCGAACAGGCCCCGGCAATGGTAAAACGGCGGTGGATCGATCGTGCAGGCCGCACACTGCCCTGCCCCCGGCAAGATAGCCGTACTGGCGAGCCCGCAACGCGGACAGCCCGGCGCCAGCCAGGGCAGATCGCTTTCACATTGTCGGCAAAGACTGATGGGTTGCCGGGCCGGCAAAGCCTGCAGGCACAGCTGGCATTGATGGGGCAGCGGCATCGTGGTCGGGCATCCTTGCCAGGCGTTGTGGGGCAGCCTTCTATTTGATCACTTATCACTCAATTGTAAACCACGTAATTCATGTATGGTTGACAGTGTGCGGGCGCTGCCTAGAATGTGCGCGACATCGCGGAAGAGCCTTTGCTTCTGATTATAGCAGTTGCCAGAAAGCGGAAAGCCCCGCGCCCCAGCATCAATTCGCCATCGAGGACTTTCATGATCACTTCCAATACTCCTGCTTCCCGTCATGACTGGACCCGTGACGAGGTGCTCGCCCTGTTCCGTCAACCGTTCATGGATCTGTTGTTCCGGGCCCAGACTGTGCATCGCGAGCATTTCGATCCCAACCGGATGCAGATGAGCACGCTGCTCTCCATCAAGACCGGTGCCTGTCCGGAAGACTGCAAGTACTGTCCCCAGAGCGGTCATTACAATACCGGTCTGGAGAAAGAAAAGCTGCTGGAGGTGGAGAAAGTGGTGGCCGAGGCCCGGGCCGCCCGCGAACATGGCGCTACCCGTTTCTGTATGGGAGCGGCCTGGAAGCACCCGTCCGGCAGAGACTTTCCCGCTGTGCTGGAGATGGTGCGCCAGGTGAGAGAGCTGGGCATGGAAACCTGCATGACGCTGGGTGCGCTGTCCCGTGAACAGTCTGCAGAGCTGGCCGAGGCCGGGCTGGACTACTATAACCACAACCTGGATACCTCTCCGGAATACTATGGTGAGATCATCACCACCCGGACGTTCCAGGAGCGGCTGGATACGCTGTCCCATGTGCGCGATGCCGGTATGAAGGTCTGCGCAGGCGGTATCGTGGGGATGGGCGAGAACGCTTCCGACCGGGCCGGGCTACTCCAGCAGCTGGCGAATCTTCCCGAGCATCCGGAAAGCGTGCCGGTCAACATGCTGGTCCGGGTGGCGGGGACGCCGTTGGAAAATGTGGAAGACCTGGATCCCTTCGAGTTTGTCCGGACCGTGGCAGTCGCCCGGATCATGATGCCCCGCTCGTACGTGCGGCTGTCGGCCGGACGAAACCAGATGAACGAACAGATGCAGGCCCTGTGCTTCCTGGCCGGGGCCAACTCGATTTTCTATGGTGAGAAACTGTTGACCACGCCGTTGCCCGAAGAGAATGCCGATTTGCAGCTTCTGCAGCGACTGGGCATCAGGCCGGAGCAGAATGAACTGGCGGCCGGTACGGCGGACGAGCCGGCCGTTGACGGTGGGCGGCCCGGCTCCGACCGTCAGGCCCTGTACTATGCGGCCCTGTAAATGACACTGTATTCGGCCTGGCAGCATGTTCACGACCGGCTGCAGCAGCGCTGTGACGCGGGCCTGTGGCGCACAGTGCACAGCCGCCGCGAGCCTCAGGGCCCCCGGCAGACGCTGGACAGGCAACTGCGGCTTACCTTCTGCAGCAATGACTACCTGGGTTTGGCCGGACACCCGTCTGTGGTGGCGGCATTGGAGCAGGGGGCCCGGCAATACGGTGTGGGCAGTGGAGGCTCACACATGGTCAACGGACATTGCCATGTGCACCATGAACTGGAAGAAGCACTGGCGGATTTCCTGGGTCGCGACCGGGTGCTGCTGTTCTCCACCGGCTACATGGCCAACACAGGAATCTTGCATGCGTTGATTCGCCAGGACGGCCTTGTTCTGCATGATGCACTCAATCATGCCTCGCTGCTTGACGGTGGCTGGTTATGCCGGGGCGAGTCACGGCGCTATCCGCATGGTGACATCGCCGCGCTGGACCGGATGCTGGGCCGCAGCACGGCCTCACACGCCCTGGTGGCCACGGACGGGGTATTCAGCATGGATGGGGATATCGCGCCGCTGGACGGTCTGGTGGAGACGGCGCAACGTCACGAGGCGCTGTTACTGGTCGACGATGCCCATGGTATCGGCACGCTGGGCAGGGGCGGTCGTGGCATCGTGGAGTGCACCGGCACCGGCCGGCTCCGCACGCAGCAGGAGGTGCCACTGCTGGTCGGCACGCTGGGCAAGTCATTCGGTACCTCGGGCGCTTTTGTGGCCGGTGAGGCCACATTGATCGACTATCTGCAGCAGTTCGCCCGCAGCCATGTCTTTACGACCGCGATGCCGCCGGCGCTGGCCTCGGCCAGCCTGGCCAGTCTGCGTTTGGTTCGCGAGGAGGGCTGGCGCCGTGAACGCCTGCGACAGCTCATCGACCGTTTCCGGACCGGCGCCCGCGAGTTGGGGCTGGACATTCTGGAGTCGCATACGCCCGTCCAGGCCGTACTGCTCGGCGGTGCCTCGCGTGCGGTGCAGGGCAGTGCCATACTGGACCGGCTCGGATTGCATGTGCCGGCCATACGGCCACCGACGGTGCCGGAGCAGACCGCGCGCCTGAGGATCACCTTCAGTGCCCTCCACACCGACAGTCAGGTGGACCAGCTGCTCAACGGTCTGGAGCAGATGCAACGGCGACTGGAGGAAGAAATATGAACGCAGATAAGCGGAACCGCCCGCTGGCACTATTCGTTACCGGCACTGACACCGGTATCGGCAAGACACGGGTGGCGGCCGGATTGCTGTGTGCCGCCCGGCGCGCCGGCTGGTCCACGGCAGGGCTGAAACCGGTGGCTTCGGGTTGCGAGGAGACACCGGACGGGTTGCGGAATGATGATGCCCTTGCATTGCAGTCCCAGACGACGCTGGCGCTGACTTACGAACAGATCAACCCGGTCAGTCTGCGCGCCGCCATCGCACCGCATGTAGCGGCCCGGCAGGAAGGTCGGCGCATCACCGCTGAGCGCCTCGAGGGGCTGTGCCGCGCCGTTCTCATGCAACGGGCCGGGCTCACTGTCATCGAGGGCGCCGGTGGATGGGAAGTGCCCCTCAGCGATCGGCAGCGGTTTCCGGATCTGGTCCGGCGTCTGGAGACACCCGTGGTGCTGGTGGTCGGCGTGCGGCTGGGGTGTATCAACCACGCCGTGCTGACGGCGCGTGCCATTCTGGCCGACGGACTGCCGCTGGCGGGTTGGGTGGCCAACTGTATCGACCCTGCCATGGCGGAAGTGGATGCCACGGTGGAGACCCTTCATAACCTGATCCCGGCGCCCTGCCTGGGTGTGTTGCCGCAGGATGAGGCAGCCGGCGCCGAACAGGTGGCCGATTACCTGGATCTGACGGCATTGGGCGACGTTGACCTTGCCGGGAATCGCCGGTAACTTTCAGGATTCCATTTTCAGGAGGGCACCCCATGGCCGGTTACAAGGCACCCGTCCGCGATATGCAGTTTGTGCTGAACGAAGTCATGGAGGCTGGTGAATTCCTGGCCTCCATGCCGGGCACCGAGGAGACCACTCCGGATCTCATCAATGCCGTGCTGGAGGAGGCCGGCAAGGTCAGTGAGTCTTTACTCGCGCCCATCAACCGCCAGGGGGACGAAGAGGGTTGCCACTTCGAGAACGGCGAAGTGACGACTCCCAGAGGATTTCGGGAGGCGTATCGCACCTTTGCCGAAGGCGGCTGGATCGGCCTGTCCGGTGACGTCGAGTATGGCGGTCAGGGTATGCCCAAGCTGCTGGCGGTCTGCCTGGAAGAAATGATCATGGGGGCCAACAGCGCCTTTGCCCTGTATGGTGTGCTGACGGCCGGCGCCTCGCTGGCCATGGCCCGGCATGCCACCGACGAGCTGAAACAGCTCTACCTGCCGAAGCTGTATTCCGGCGAGTGGACGGCGACCATGTGCCTTACCGAAGCGCATGCCGGCACCGACCTGGGGATCATAAAGACGAAGGCCGAGCCGGCGGATGACGGCAGCTACCGCTTGACCGGGGGCAAGATCTTCATTACCGGCGGCGAACACGATCTGACCGATAACATTATTCACATGGTGCTGGCGAAGCTGCCGGACGCCCCTCCTGGACCGAAGGGAATATCACTGTTCCTGGTACCGAAGTACCTGCCGGATGGCGATGGCAATCCGGGCGAGCGCAACGCGGTCAGCTGCGGCTCCATTGAGCACAAGATGGGCGTTCACGGATCATCGACCTGCGTCATGAATTTTGACGGCGCCCGGGCCTGGCTGGTGGGCGAGCCGCATCGCGGGCTGACTTGCATGTTCACGATGATGAACTATGAACGCCTCACCATCGGCCTGCAAGGGCTGGGTCTGGGGGAGGCTTCCTACCAGACAGCGGCGGCCTATGCCCGGGAGCGCCTGCAGGGACGTTCGCCCGCCGGAGCGCAGTATCCCGATCAGCCGGCCGACCCCATCATCGAGCATCCGGACGTGCGGCGCATGCTGCTGACCATGCGTGCCTGGACGGAAAGCGGCCGGGCCCTGTCGGCCTGGGTGGCCGTGCAACTGGATACGGCGCATTTTCATCCGGACGAAGCCGCCCGGCAGCGCGCGGACCGGCTGGTGGCACTGCTCACGCCGGTCACCAAGACGGCCTTTTCGGACAAGGGCTTTGAAACCTGTGTGCTGGGGCAGCAGGTGTTGGGCGGACACGGCTATGTGCGGGAATGGGGTCAGGAGCAACATGTGCGGGATGCCCGCATCGCCCAGATCTACGAGGGAGCCAATGGCATCCAGGCGCTGGATCTGATGGGGCGCAAGATCGTCAACGACCGTCAGGACATGATCGGTGCACTGGAAGAAGAGTTGCGCGCCTGTATCCGCTCCACGCCACGTGACGGCGCGGCCGGGGAGTATGCCGAGGCGCTGGAGCGGTCGCTGGATTGTCTGATGGAGACCACTCGCTCCGTGAAGCAGGCCGCCGGCGAGGATCCGGCCAGCGTCGGCGCCGCTTCAGTACCCTATCTGGAGCTGATGACGCTGGTGCTGTACTGCTATATGTGGGTGCGGATGGTGCAGGTGGCGGAGCAGCGGCTCAACGAGGGCGCCGACCAGGATTTCTACCGGGCCAAGCTGCACACGGGACGCTATTTCCTGACCCGCCTGATGCCGCGTTACCGTGCGCTGGCCGAGGAGGTGCTGGCCGGTGCCGGACCGCTGATGGCAATGGATTCCGATCTGTTCTGAGGGATTCAGATCGACCACTGGACGCTGTCGGCCACCATGGTCTCGTAGCCGGACAGGATCTCTCCCTGTTCGCCGACGATGACCATGTTGCCGTACTCGGTCGGTATGATGCGGCCCTGGAAGCGCTCGTCTTCAATGATGAAGGCGCGGTCCACGGGTTTGTTGATGGAAAGGATCACCGATACCGGGCCCTGTTCGCCCTCCAGCACGATATGTGCGCCGCGCCCGGCGTCGCCGAGGTCGCAGTGTCTGGCAAACTTCAGGCCTGCTGTACGGAGTGGGATGCCACTGGTGGATGCGCCGCCATTGCCGGCTGCCAGACCGGCCGCCGCCAGAACGCCCGACACCTCCGCCCAGCGGGTCGAGCCTTCATCGTCATAGGCCGCTGCTTCATCGTGCAGGTGGGTCACCAGTTCATCGTGGAAAGCGAGGTCCTGGGCGCCTGGGCGGTTACCCGGGTCAGGCATCAGGGTGATGGCCGCCGCTATCACCACCATGGCGGCCACGGGAAAAAAACGCATCAGGCCCCGTTTGCCGGTCCGGGCCGGTTCAACCTGTTGTTTGAGGCGGTCGGCGAGCCCCGAAGGCACCGCGACGGTGTCGATTGCGGAGCTGATGTGTTCTTCCAGTTCAGCGATCTCCTGCATCAGCCGCTGGCGGGTCGAGTCACCGCGGGCGGCTTCATGCAGGTCGGGATCTTCGCTGCCTGGTTCGGAAAAGGCACGTAGGCGAAATTCGTTGTCATCCATCGGATTCGGGCTCTCGAAGGTTCAGCTGTGTCTGTTGTCCGCAGCCGGCATGACGTCCGGACAGCGCTCAGTTTTCATTATTGTCCGGATCATCTCGCTCCGGTTCACTGGTGCCGAACATGTCCCGCAGCTTACTGCGTGCGCGGAACAGACGGGTCATCACCGTGTTACTGTTAAGATCAAGAATTTCGGCAATTTCTTTCCCGCTGAATCCACCAATCACCTGAAGCAGCAGCGGATCGCGGTAATCGCTGTCCAGCCGATTGATGGCCGAGTGCAGCAGATCCCGGTCCATGCGCCGGTCCGGCTCGCGGTCATCGGCTTCGGCGATGGGCACGTCCTCCACGTCCACCAGGTCTGGCCGGTAGCGTTCGTAGAGACGGGCATTCTCGCGGCGCAGGATGGTAAACAGCCAGGCTTTGGCCGCCTTGTCACTTTGCAGGCTGTCCAGCGATCGCCAGGCCCGCAGGAAGGTCTCCTGCACCAGGTCCTGTGCCAGTGCCTGGTTCTTGCAGAGCCAGAAGCCATAGCGGTACACATCCTGGTAACAGGTGTCCACCAGCTGCTCGTAGCGCTGCCTGCGTTGCTGGTCGCTGTCCTGTGTGCTGGAATCCATGACCGGTTGATCCGTGATTTCATTCATCATTGGTGGCTGCTGGCGTATACGTCACCAGTACCGTATCAGTCTACTACCGCTTCCGGGGGCCTGTCGCGTGTTGTCCTGCTTTCTTCAGGGACTGCCTGCTGTCGATGTCCTTCAATGGTAAACTGTTACCACTCAATGGGACGGATCATGAAGGTTGCAGTATGGAGTCATCGAGGCGGATTGCCGTGGCCGGCGCCACCGGCCGCATGGGAAAGGTGCTGATCGAGGCCGTGGCGGCCCGCGAAGGTGTGGTGCTGGGCGCGGCGTTGACGCGCCCGGGGGAGCCGGCTGTGGGCACGGACGCTGGCGTGCAGGCCGGGCTGGCGCCATTGGGCGTGTCGGTCGGTGATTCCCTGCCGGGTTGTCTGGATAATTTCGATGTGCTGATCGACTTCACTGCGCCCGATGCCACACTGGAACACCTGGCGGTATGCGCGGAGGCCGGCAAGGCAGTGGTGATCGGCACCACCGGGTTCTCGGCGGAGCAGAAGGCGCAGATCACCGCCCATGCCGCGAACATTCCCGTGGTGCTGGCGCCCAACATGAGTATCGGCGTCAATGTGGTGCTGGATCTGCTCGATCGGGCGGCCCGTGCGCTGGGTGATGACTGTGACATCGAGATCATCGAGGGGCATCATCGCTTCAAGAAGGACGCGCCGTCGGGAACCGCGCTGCGCATGGGGGAAGTAGTTGCCGGTGCGCTGGGACGGAATCTGGATGAGGTGGCAGTCTACGGCCGGGAGGGAATCGAGGAGGAGCGGGACCGCCGCACCATCGGTTTCTCCACCATCCGGGGTGGAGACATCGTTGGAGAGCATACGGTGCTGTTCGCCGCCATGGGCGAGCGCGTGGAGATCACCCACAAGGCCAGCAGCCGGATGACCTTCGCCCGGGGCGCCGTGCAGGCGGCCCTGTGGCTGGCCGGGCGCTCCGCCGGGCAGTATGACATGGCGGATGTGCTGTCGCTGGAGTGACATTGGAGCTGTCAGCGGCATGGACAGGATCGGAGCTGTTGCCGTATAATATCGCTCCACTATGCATAGCTCAGATCACAGTGAAGATTCACACCAGAAGCGGAATGAAACCAGCCTTTCATTCCGCTTTTTTTTGAGGCGTCTCCGGATGAATACAGCCACCCGTGGGCTCCTCGGTTCGAATGGGGAGAGATGAAATTGGATAATCCGGCAGTACTGGCTCTGGAGGATGGAAGCCTGTTTCGGGGCAAGGCCATCGGGCATCAGGGAGTGACGTCCGGCGAGGTCGTGTTCAACACCTCGATGACCGGCTATCAGGAAATACTGACCGATCCGTCCTATGCCCGGCAGATCGTGACCCTGACCTATCCACACATCGGCAATACCGGGACCAATGACGAAGACAACGAGTCCGACCGGGTTCACGCGGCGGGGCTGGTCATTCGCGATCTGCCGCGACTGTCCAGCAGCTGGCGTCAGGAGCAGACGCTGGAAGAGTATCTGTCCGAGCGGCTGGTGGTCGCCATCGCTGACATCGACACCCGGCGCCTGACCCGGCTGTTGCGCGAGAAAGGCGCGATGAACGGTGCCATCGTCAGCGGCGATGAACTGGCCAGCAAGGGAGAGGCGTTCGCCATCGAGCAGGCGAAGGCATTCCCGGGGCTGAAGGGCATGGATCTGGCCCGGGAGGTCTCGACCAGCGTTCCCTACGAATGGCGGGAGGGCGTCTGGCAGCTCGGCAGGGGACATGCCGAAGGCACTGGCGACCATCCCTTCCATGTAGTTGCCTGGGATTACGGCGTCAAGCGTAACATTCTGCGCATGTTGTCCGAGCGTAACTGCCGCGTCACGGTGGTACCCGCCACCACGCCGGCCAGCGAGGTGCTGGCCATGCAGCCCGATGGCGTGTTCCTGGCCAACGGTCCCGGCGACCCCGAGCCCTGCGACTATGCCATCACTGCCATTCGCGAGGTGCTGGAGACCGATCTGCCGGTATTCGGCATCTGCCTGGGTTGTCAGCTTCTGGCCCTGGCCTGTGATGCGAAGACATTGAAGATGACGGTCGGGCATCACGGGGCCAACCATCCGGTTCAGAATCTGGATGACAGTACGGTGATGATCACCAGTCAGAATCACGGGTTCGCGGTGGATGAAGCCACGCTGCCGGACAACCTGCGCGCCACCCATCGCTCACTGTTTGATGGCACGCTACAGGGGGTGGAACGCACCGACCGGCCTGCATTCGCATTCCAGGGACATCCGGAGGCCAGCCCCGGACCCCATGATATCGCACCGCTGTTCGACCGCTTCATCAACGATATGCAGGCGCATCGCGGCTGACCGGCAACAACCGGGAACAGAGCGGGCTCAGACAAGGATCTTACGGGTACAACAGGTAATCTATGCCGAAGCGAACAGACATCAACAGCATTCTCATCATCGGCGCCGGCCCCATCGTCATTGGCCAGGCTTGTGAATTCGACTACTCCGGCGCCCAGGCCTGCCAGGCGCTGCGCGAGGAAGGTTACCGGGTCATCCTGGTGAATTCCAACCCGGCCACCATCATGACCGATCCGGCCATGGCGGACGCCACCTACATCGAGCCAGTCACCTGGGAGATCGTCGAGAAGATCATCGAGAAGGAGCGGCCCGATGCCGTGCTGCCCACCATGGGCGGGCAGACCGCACTGAACTGTGCGTTGAATCTTGAAAAGCATGGCGTGCTGAAGAAGTACGGGGTCGAGATGATCGGCGCCACCAACGAGGCCATTGACAAGGCGGAGAACCGGGATCTTTTCGACCAGGCGATGCGTCGTATCGGTCTCGAGACGCCCGCTCACGGCCTGGCGCACAGCATGGAAGAAGCGTTTGAAGCGCTGGAGCAGATCGGCTTTCCCTGCATTATCCGCCCCTCGTTCACAATGGGCGGCAGCGGCGGCGGTGTCGCCTACAACAAGGAAGAGTTCATCGAGATCTGCACGCGTGGAATGGAGCTGTCATCCAACAACGAGCTGTTGATCGACGAGTCACTGATCGGCTGGAAGGAATTCGAGACCGAGGTGGTACGGGACCGCAACGATAATTGCATCATCGTCTGCACCATCGAGAACTTCGATGCCATGGGTGTACACACCGGCGACTCCATCACTGTGGCCCCGTCACAGACCCTGACCGACAAGGAATTCCAGATCCTGCGCGACGCCTCGATCGCGGTGCTGCGCGAGATTGGCGTCGAGACCGGCGGTTCCAACGTGCAGTTCGGCATGGACCCGGATACCGGCCGGGTCGTGGTCATCGAAATGAATCCGCGGGTATCGCGCTCTTCCGCGCTGGCGTCCAAGGCTACCGGTTTCCCGATCGCACGGGTGGCGGCCAAGCTGGCGGTGGGCTACACACTGGATGAGCTGCGCAATGAGATCACCGGTGGCGCAACGCCGGCTTCCTTCGAGCCCAGCATCGACTATGTGGTCACCAAGATCCCGCGTTTCACCTTCGAGAAGTTTTCCGAGGCCAATGATCGTATCACCACGCAGATGAAGTCGGTGGGGGAGGTCATGGCCATCGGCAGGACGTTCCAGGAGTCACTGCAAAAGGCCTTGCGCGGCCTGGAAGTCGGTGTCTGCGGGCTGGACCCGGTGCTGGATACGGCGGTCAGTGACGCCCTGGACAATCTCAAGGGGGAGCTGATGGATCCCGGTGCCGAGCGCATCTGGTACATTGCCGACGCTTTCCGGCACGGCTGGGGTGTTCCGGTCGTGCATGAACTGACCGGTGTCGATCCCTGGTTTCTCGATCAGATCGAGGATCTGGTGGCCGAAGAGAAGCGTGTGGAAGGTCTGCAGCTGTCGGCCATCGACCACGACACGATGTTCCGCATCAAGCGCAAGGGATTCTCCGACATGCGCCTGGCCGCGCTGCTGGGTGAAACCGAGACAGCCGTGCGTGAACACCGTCTTGCACTGGGTGTGCGGCCTGTCTACAAACGGGTTGATACCTGCGCCGCCGAGTTCGCCTCCACGACGGCCTACATGTATTCCACCTACGAGGAGGAATGCGAGGCCCTGCCCAGTGACCGGCGCAAGATCATGGTACTGGGCGGTGGGCCCAACCGGATCGGCCAGGGCATCGAGTTTGACTACTGCTGTGTGCATGCTGCGCTGGCCATGCGCGAGGATGGCTACGAAACCATTATGGTCAACTGCAATCCGGAGACCGTCTCCACGGACTTCAATATATCCGACCGTCTGTATTTCGAGCCGGTCACGTTCGAGGATGTGATGACGGTAGTGGACCTGGAGAAGCCGGCCGGTGTAATCGTGCAGTTCGGGGGCCAGACGCCGCTGAACCTGGTCACGCAACTCGAGGAAGCGGGCGTGGCGGTTATCGGTACATCCGCCGATGCCATCGACCGGGCCGAGGACCGGGAGCGTTTCCAGCAGCTCATCAACAAGCTGAACCTGAGGCAGCCTCCCAACCGGATCGTGCGCAGCATCCAGGAGAGCCTGGACGAGGCCGAGCGGATCACCTACCCGTTGGTGGTGCGCCCGTCTTATGTGCTTGGTGGCCGGGCCATGGAAATCGTCTACAACGAGGAAGAGCTCAGCCGCTACATGCACAACTCGGTGAAAGTGGGCAACGAGGCACCCGTGCTGCTGGACTCGTTCCTGGACGCCGCCATCGAGATTGACGTGGACCTGGTCAGTGATGGCACGGATGTCGTGGTCGGCGCCATCATGCAGCACATCGAACAGGCCGGGGTGCACTCGGGTGATTCCGCCTGTTCCCTGCCACCCTACAATCTGCCGGCCGAGGTGCAGGACGAGATTCGTGCCCAGGTCATCGCGCTGGCCAGGGAGCTTGGCGTGGTGGGGCTGATGAACACGCAGCTGGCATACCAGGATGGCGTGGTCTATATCATCGAGGTCAACCCGCGGGCTTCCCGGACAGTGCCGTTTGTCTCCAAATGCATCGGCGTGTCACTGGCCAAGGTCGCAGCGCGATGCATGGCAGGCACGTCACTGAAGGAACAGGGTTTCACACAGGAAGTGATACCGGAAACCTATGCAGTGAAGGAAGCCGTGTTCCCGTTCAACAAGTTCCCGGGCGTTGATCCCATCCTGGGCCCGGAAATGAAATCCACCGGTGAGGTGATGGGTGTCGGGACCACTTTTGCGGAGGCATTTGCAAAGTCGCAGCTCGGTGCCGGTGAACATATCGCCCGTTCGGGCACTGTTTTCATCAGCGTGCGGGATGCGGACAAGGTGGATGTCCCCGATGTGGCCCGCAGTTTTCACGAGCTGGGATTCCGGCTGGTGGCCACGGAAGGCACGGCGCAGGTCATCGAGCAGGCTGGTCTGCCGGTCAAGCGTGTCAACAAGGTCAAGGAAGGTCGCCCGCATATCGTGGACATGATCAAGAACGAGGAGATCGATCTGATCGTCAATACCACGGAGGGCAAGCAGGCCATCGCTGACTCTTCCACCATCCGGCGCACGGCATTGCGGCACAAGGTGTTCTGTACCACGACCATCACCAGTGCGGCGGCCGTTTGTGAAGCGCTGCGCTTTGGTGATAATCTGTCCGTATACACGATCCAGGAGCTTCACGCCCGGCTTCGGCCCAGCGCCTGAGGCCCATTAACCACTGATCGAATTGAAACAGTCTCCCGCAGGGGCCATCGCGGCCTCTGCGGGTTTTCTACGTTAAACGGGCAATACAAACCGAACTGGTGACACCATGAGCAATACGACACCCATGACAGTAGCTGGCGCCGAGCGTCTTCGGGAGGAGCTGCGGGAACTCAAGCAGGTCAAGCGCCCCGCCATTATCGAGGCCATTGCGGAAGCCCGTGAGCATGGGGATCTGAAGGAGAACGCCGAGTACCATGCGGCCCGGGAGCAGCAGAGTTTCTGCGAGGGACGTATTGCCGAGATCGAGAGCAAACTGGCCGAGGCGCAGATCATCGATATCACGAAAATCACCAATGAGGAGCGGGTGATCTTCGGAGTCACCGTTACCCTGCTCAATGTCGATACGGACGAGGAAGTGCGTTACCAGATCGTCGGTGATGACGAGGCCGATGTGAAGGCTGGCAAGATTTCCATTTCCTCACCGATTGCCCGCGCCATGATGGGCAAGGAGGTCGGGGAGGAGATCCTGGTGCGTGCCCCGGGGGGCGAGACCACCTATGAGATCGATGCGGTGGAGCATCTGGGAGACTGAATGAAGCCGGGCTGGCCGCGTGTGCGGGGCGGTCAGCGTTTCTGCGTCTGTTTGTGGCGCAGAATGTTGGACAGTTTCGGGTCTGGTTTCGGGTTGGCGCGGTACAGTACCGCCACGTGACCGATGCGCTGCACCAGGGTGGCGTTCTCCTCCTCGCAGATGGCATGCACCAGTCGCTGACGCTCGGCCCGGTCACCGACCAGCACGCGTATCTTGATCAGTTCGTGGTCGTGCAGTGCCCGGGCGATTTCCTGTTGTACCGTCTCGCTGAGGCCTTTTTCAGCCACGGTGACCAGGGGATGCAGCGTATGGGCGATGGTGCGCAGGGTCTTGATGTCCGGTGTCTTGCTCAACGCGTTTTTCCTGATGATAGTGATCGGAGGGCGCCATTGTAGCGCTGCCGGGTCATTATGCAAGCAGAGGCTCCGGTTGTTGGATAGCAGGTGATGCAGTGGCAAAAAAATCGGGTAGCAGTCGCGAGTGGCTGAAGGAACATCACGATGATGTATGGGTGCGTGAGGCGAAGGCGCATGGCTATCGCTCCCGTGCCAGCTTCAAGCTGCTGGAGATCCAGGACAAGGACGGGGTGATCCGCCCGGGGATGCGGGTCGTCGACCTGGGGGCGGCGCCTGGCGGCTGGTCGCAGGTGGTCGCGGGCATTCTCGATGGACGTGGTACCGTGCTGGCTTCCGACATCCTGCCCATGGACAGTATTGCCGGTGTGGAGTTCATTCAGGGCGATTTCACCGACAATGCTGTGTATGAACAGTTGTTGGCAGCCTTGGACAATGGCAAGGCCGATCTTGTAATATCGGATATGGCACCCAATATGAGTGGTATGCGGGATATCGACCAGCCGCGCGTTATGATGCTGGCCGAACTCGCTCTGGATATGGCCGAATCGGTGCTGGCCTGCAATGGAAGCCTCCTTGTGAAGGTCTTTCACGGAGAAGGACTACAGGATTACCAGGCGCTGCTGAAGCAGCGGTTCAATACAGTGAAAACACGCAAACCCCGCGCTTCCCGGGCGCGTTCCAGTGAAATCTATCTGCTGGCCCAGGGGTTTCGGGGCAACCCGTGACCGTCAACAATAATCCGGGGAATCTTGAGGGATGTGCAGACCGTGCCGGACTATCCCGGCAGGTGGCCTGCGCGGCTGGCGGCAATCCGCAGCCGCAGTGAGGAACGAGGATCGGCATGTTGGTGCCGGTCAACAGGTAACGAGTAAGGGGGTTCACCCTTGAACGACATGGCGAAGAATCTGCTTTTGTGGGTCGTCATCGCAGCCGTGCTGCTGACGGTCTTCAACAACATCAATCAGGAAACCACCACATCCCAGGTCTCCTATTCCGAATTCATCAGTGAAGTGCAGGATGGCGAGGTGCGCTCGGTCAATATAGCCGGCGTCAACGTCACCGGTCTGCGTACCGACAACACGCGCTTCACCACGACCATCCCGCAGGTGGGCGATCCTCATCTGATGGATGATCTGTTCGAGAACAACGTGGAGATCGTGGCCTCGGAGCCTGAGCGCCAGAGCATCTGGACACAGTTGCTGGTGGCCAGTTTCCCGATCCTCATCATCATTGCCCTGTTTCTGTTCTTCATGCGGCAGATGCAGGGAGGTGCCGGTGGCGGCAAGGGTGGCCCCATGTCCTTCGGCAAGAGCAAGGCCAAGCTGATGAGCGATGACCAGATCAAGGTCACGTTCTCGGATGTGGCCGGCTGCGACGAGGCCAAGGACGACGTCAAGGAACTGGTCGATTTCCTGCGCGAACCGGACAAATTCCAGCGTCTGGGCGGCCGTATTCCGCGCGGCATCCTCATGGTTGGTCAACCCGGTACCGGTAAAACCCTGCTGGCCAAGGCCATCGCGGGCGAGGCCAAAGTGCCGTTCTTCTCGATCTCCGGTTCGGATTTCGTGGAGATGTTTGTCGGCGTCGGCGCCTCGCGGGTGCGCGACATGTTCGAACAGGCCAAGAAACAGTCGCCCTGCATCATCTTCATCGACGAGATCGACGCGGTGGGCCGTCATCGTGGTGCCGGCCTGGGTGGCGGGCACGACGAGCGTGAGCAGACTCTGAACCAGTTGCTGGTCGAGATGGATGGTTTCGAGGTCAATGACGGTGTAATCGTGATTGCCGCCACCAACCGGCCCGACGTACTGGATCCGGCGCTGTTGCGGCCGGGCCGTTTCGACCGCCAGGTGGTGGTCGGGCTGCCGGACATCCGTGGCCGTGAGCAGATTCTCAAAGTACACATGCGCAAGATGCCGGTGGCCGACGACGTCGATCCCTCGGTCATTGCCAGGGGCACGCCGGGCTTCTCGGGTGCCGATCTGGCCAACCTGGTCAACGAGGCTTCCCTGTTCGCCGCGCGGGGTAACCGCCGCCTGGTGGGCATGGATGAGTTCGAAAAAGCCAAGGACAAGATCATGATGGGCGCCGAGCGCAAGTCCATGGTCATGTCCGACAAGGAAAAACGTAATACGGCGTATCACGAGTCCGGGCATGCCATCGTCGGTCTGTTGATGCCCGAGCATGATCCGGTCTACAAGGTCAGCATCATTCCGCGTGGCCGGGCGTTGGGCGTGACCATGTTCCTGCCGGAAGAGGATCGCTACAGCCTGAGCAAGCGCGGCATTCTGGGCCAGATCTGCAGTCTCTACGGGGGCCGGATAGCCGAGGAGATGACGCTGGGTTCGGAGGGGGTCACCACCGGTGCCTCCAATGATATCCAGCGGGCTACGGAAATGGCCCGCAGCATGGTGACCAAGTGGGGGCTGTCCGAAAAACTGGGACCGCTCAGCTATGAAGAAGACAATGGCGAGGTCTTCCTGGGACGCTCGGCGGGCCAGAACGGCGGTGTGCAGCACTCCGGCGAGACGGCCAAGATGATTGACCAGGAGGTCAAGCGGATCATCGACGAATGCTACGGAAAGGCCAGTCAGCTGCTGGAGGAGAACCGCGACAAGCTGGAGCTGATGAAGGATGCGCTGATGGAGTACGAGACCATCGACACGGCGCAGATCCGGGACATCATGGAGGGCCGCAAGCCGCGTCCCCCTGCCGGCTGGTCCGATGACGGTGACAGTTCCGGTTCCGCGCCGGCCACAGCTGACGAGGATGACGGGGCGGCCGATACCGCCACTGACGATGATCGCAAGGACAAGCCGATCGGTGGGCCGGCAGGTGAGCATTGATGATCCGTTGACGTTCCCCGGCCCGGGCAACCCCCGGGTCATGGGGGTCATCAACACCACTCCGGACTCCTTCTCCGACGGCGGCCGTCTGGCCGCCGGCGACCCCTCCGGCGGGTTTTCCGTCTCTGTGGACAGTGCCCTGCGTCATGCCGAACGGCTGGTACGGGAGGGGGCTGACATCCTTGATGTGGGCGGAGAGTCCACTCGTCCCGGCGCAGCGCCGGTATCCGCAGAAGAAGAGCTTGATCGGGTCATTCCGGTACTGGAAGCCATCACTGCAGCGCTGGATGTGCCGGTTTCCGTGGACACCAGCCGCCCCGAGGTGATCCGCGCAGCGGCCGGGGCCGGCGCAGTCCTGATCAATGATGTACGGGCCCTGCAGCTCGAAGGGGCGTTGCAGGCAATTGCCGGTACCGGTCTGTCTGTCTGCCTGATGCATATGCAGGGGCAGCCATCTACCATGCAGAACGATCCCGATTACCGGGAGCGTGATGTGCTGGATGCGGTGCAAGATTTTCTGCGGCAACGGGTGGATTGTGCCCGCCGGGCGGGCATCGCCGCCGAGCGGATCTGCATCGATCCCGGCTTCGGCTTCGGCAAGACGCCTGAGCACAATTTCCGCTTGCTGAAACATCTGGATATACTGGCGGACATGGGCTACCCGGTTCTGGTGGGGATGTCCCGCAAATCCATGATCGGACACGCCACCGGCCGTCCGGTCGGAGAGCGCGTGGCCGGGAGTGTGGCGGCCGCCGTGGTGGCCGTGATGAAAGGAGCCACCATTGTGCGTTGTCACGATGTGGCTGAAACCGTTGATGCCCTGCAGGTCTGTCGGGCGGTGTACAGGGAGGGTGCGAACCGATGAGTCAGCCAGCAGAGAAGCGGTATTTCGGAACGGACGGCATCCGGGGCCGGGTCGGAGATTATCCCATCACGCCGGATTTCATGCTCAAGCTGGGCTGGGCGGCGGGCAAGGTGTTTGCCGCCGGTGATGGAAAGAAAGGAAAGTCGCGCAGCAAGATCCTGATCGGCAAGGACACCCGTATTTCCGGCTACATGTTCGAGGCGGCACTGGAAGCCGGGCTCAGTTCAGCCGGTGTGGACATCAGTATGCTCGGCCCCATGCCGACACCTGCCATCGCGTACCTGACCCGCACCTTCCAGGCTAGCGCCGGTATCGTCATCAGCGCTTCCCATAATGCGTTCCAGGACAATGGCATCAAGTTCTTTTCAGCGGGTGGCAGCAAGCTGCCCGATGAGGTGGAGCTGGCGATCGAGTCCTGGCTGGATGAGCCGATCACCACGGTCGATTCCGGGGCCATCGGCAAAGTGACGCGGGTAGGCGACGCCGGCGGACGTTATATCGAGTACTGCAAGAGCACCATTCCCGACGGTCATACCCTCCATGGCATGAACATGGTCGTCGATTGCGCGCACGGCTCCACGTATGCGGTGGCCGCCAGTGTGTTTTCCGAACTGGGCGCGCGGGTCAGTGCCATCGGTGTGAATCCGGACGGGCTCAACATCAACAAGGGGTGTGGGTCCACTTCTCCGCAGTCGCTGGCCGACGAGGTGCTGGCCCGCCAGGCGGACCTCGGGGTGGCTTTCGATGGTGATGGTGACCGCCTCATCATGGTGGACCGCCACGGCCGGATCATCGACGGCGATCAGATCCTGTACCTCATTGCCGCCGACCGGGTCCGCCGTGAACGGTCCTTCGGGGGAGTGGTCGGCACCACCATGAGTAACCTCGGACTGGAACGCAGTCTCAATGCTCTGGGAGTACCGTTCTGCCGGACCGATGTTGGCGACCGCTATGTATTGACCGAATTGCAGCAGCGCGGCTGGCTGCTGGGCGGAGAGTCTTCGGGGCATATTGTGAATCTGGATGTTTCCACCACTGGCGACGGCATCGTATCCGCGTTGCAGGCCCTGGGTGCCGTAGTGGGCAGCGGCCGGACGCTGGAAGAGCTCTGCCAGGGTATGCCGAAGATGCCCCAGCACATGATCAATGTGCGTGTCGCCAGCCGCGAGCAGGCGTTGCAGGACCCGCGTATTGGTGAGGCCGTGCGGAAAACCGAGAAGGAGCTGGGCGATACCGGCCGTGTGCTGCTGCGAGCGTCCGGGACCGAACCGCTGATCCGGGTCATGATCGAGGGCGAGGATGAAGCCCGCATCCGCACGCTGACCGCCGAGCTGGCCGACTGCGTGACGCGCTGTGCCGGCGGTGAAAACTGAGTGCTACGGCAGTTGCATGCACAGGGCAAAGTCGTTATATTGGCGCCCCGCTTTCCGATGTGCTGGTGAATGCCGGAGGAACTACGCATGCGTCGGGCTCTGGTAGCCGGTAACTGGAAAATGCACGGGTCCGCCGCGCAGGTCAGCGAAGTACTGACCGCATTGCGGGATTCGCTGGGCGACGGAATCGGCGGAGTGGATATCGTGGTATGTCCGCCGGCCCCGTATCTGGACCGGGCGCAGGAAGTGCTTCGGGGCAGTGCAGTGCAGCTCGGTGCCCAGAACGTATGGTATGAGTCCAGCGGTGCTTTCACCGGAGAAATTGCTCCGGCCATGCTGGCCGACTTCCATGTCCGTTATGTGCTTACCGGTCATTCCGAGCGCCGGCAGTGGTTCGGCGAGGATGATGCACTGGTGGCCCGCAAGTTCATGGCTATTCGTGGCGCCGGCTGTGTACCGGTGCTCTGCGTGGGTGAAAAGCTGGACGAACGCGAGGCCGGCGACGAGGAATCCGTGGTCGGCCGGCAGTTGCAGGCCGTGCTGGATGCCGGTGGCGTCGCGGCGCTGGAGCAGGCGGTGATCGCCTACGAGCCGGTCTGGGCGATCGGCACGGGACGCACGGCCACGCCGGAGCAGGCCCAGGCCATGCATGCGTATATCCGCAGGCAGGTCGCGAGCCTGGACGAGACGGTGGCCAGCGGACTGCGGATCGTATACGGGGGCAGTGTGAAACCGGACAATGCGGCGGAGCTGTTCGCCCGCCCGGACATTGACGGCGGACTGATCGGCGGTGCATCGCTGGATGCCGCCTCTTTTGAACGAATTTGTAACAGTGTGAGCTGATTTTATGGAAACCCTGGTAATGGCAGTGCATGTGATCGCGGCCATCGCGATCGTCGTGCTGGTACTGCTGCAACAAGGCAAGGGCGCGGATGCCGGTGCGGCTTTCGGTAGTGGTGCATCGCAGACCATGTTCGGCAGTGCCGGGACGGGCAACTTCCTGACCCGTGCCACCACCATCGGTGCGATCATCTTCTTTGCTACCAGCCTGACGCTGGCCATTTATGCGCGCCAGGCCACCATGGGTGGTACCGACAGCGGCATGCCGCTGATCGAGGATGAAAGTCTGCTGTCCGAGCCGCAAGCCGATTCGGACATACCGCAGGTGGAAGCCGGCCCGGATGCCTCATCCGATGCGGAAGGCGACGTGCCTTCGGTGCCCGGCAGCAACGAGTAAGACGCAACGTTCGCCGAAGTGGTGGAATTGGTAGACACGCTATCTTGAGGGGGTAGTGACCTATCGGTCGTGCCGGTTCAAGTCCGGCCTTCGGCACCAATGCCGCATCCCGAAAGAGCCCGGGATGCACGGAAAGCCCCGGCTATGTCCGGGGCTTTCCTGTTTTCCGTCCTGTAAAAGTAATAATACCGGACGATTCCCCGCCTTCCGTTCCGATTGCGATCTCCCCCGCCGTCCGCGCCCGTTCGTGGTGCGAGTGCCGATTGCCATTGTCTGTCCGGAGTGGCCTGACGTTTATCATCAACAAGGAAAGACATGCTGCTGCATTCAACAAAACAGGACTGGTTCGGCAACATCCGCGGTGACCTGCTGGCGGGCGTCGTCGTGGCGCTGGCGCTGATTCCCGAGGCGATCGCCTTTTCCATTATCGCCGGGCTGGACCCCAGAGTGGGGCTCTACGCATCGTTCAGTATCGCCGTCATTATCTCCATCGTTGGCGGCCGTCCCGGGATGATCTCGGGAGCCACCGGTGCCATGGCTCTTTTGATGGTGACCCTGGTCCGGGATCATGGACTGGAGTATCTGTTGGCCGCCACGATACTGACGGGCTTGCTGCAGGTTCTGGCAGGTTATCTGCGGCTGGGCAGCCTGATGAGCTTCGTGTCGCGTTCCGTGGTGACAGGTTTCGTTAATGCACTGGCCATCCTGATCTTCATGGCACAGTTGCCCGAGCTCACCGATGTTACCTGGCACGTCTATGCAATGACGATCGCCGGTCTGGGTATCATCTATCTGTTTCCCCGCCTGCCGGTGATTGGCCGGATGTTACCCTCACCACTGGTCTGCATTCTGGTCCTTACGGCGGTGTCCATGACGATGGGTCTGGACATCCGGACGGTTGGCGACATGGGCGAGTTGCCGGATACCCTGCCGATTTTCCTCTGGCCGGACGTGCCGTTGAACCTCGAAACCCTGTTGATAGTACTCCCGTACTCGATATCGCTGGCCGTGGTCGGTCTTCTCGAATCATTGATGACGGCCACCATCGTTGACGACCTGACCGACACGGTCAGTGACCGGAACCGCGAGTGCAAGGGACAGGGTATTGCCAATGTCGGCGCCGGTCTGCTGGGCGGCATGGCAGGCTGCGCGATGATCGGCCAGTCGGTCATCAATGTGAAATCCGGCGGCCGGGGTCGCCTGTCCTCCATGTCCGCAGGTGTCTTCCTGATCGTGATGGTGGTGTTCCTGGGTCCCTGGTTGTCCCTGATTCCGATGGCCGCACTGGTGGCCGTGATGATCATGGTATCGATCGGCACGTTCAGCTGGACTTCCATCGTTAATCTGAAGCACCATCCGATGTCGACCAACATCGTGATGGTGATGACGGTCATCGTGGTGGTGGCGACACACAATCTGGCCTACGGTGTGCTGGCCGGCGTGCTGCTGGCCTCACTGTTCTTCGCCAACAAGGTCGGCCATTTCATGTATGTGGGCGAGGAAGTGGATGATGATAATCAGACCCGGACGTATCATGTGGTCGGGCAGGTATTCTTCAATTCCGCCGAGCGATTCATAGCGCAGTTTGATTTCAGGAGTGCGGTGGACCGCGTGGTCATTGATCTGACCCGGGCTCACTTCTGGGATATCTCGGCAGTGGCGGCACTGGACAAGGTGGTGATCAAGTTCCGCAGGGACGGGGCGGACGTCGAGTTGCTGGGCCTGAACGAGGCCAGCGCGACCATCGTGGACCGCTTTGGTGTACACGACAGACCGGAAGAAATTGACAAGGTCCTGGGAGGACACTGATGAATGAGCAGCGATCAACCGTACTGGCCTGTATCGACGGATCCGTGTTCAGCAGGGCCGTCGTCGATTACGCTGCCTGGGTGTCCCGCAAGGTATCGGGGCCCTTGAAGCTGTTGCATAATATCGAACACCGCGCCGCTCCAGTGCCCGATCTCAGCGGTAACCTCGGCCTGGGGGCCAGGGAAGATCTTCTTCAGGAGCTCACAGAGCTGGAGTCGCGGCGTAACCGGCTGTTGCTCCAACAGGGTCAGGAAATGCTGGAGGCCGCCCGGCAAAGGGCTGTCGACGCCGGTGTCGCGGAACCGGAAATGATGAAGCGGCATGGCAGCCTCGCCGAGTCCCTGATTGATCTGGAAGGAGAGATCCGGGTGCTGGTGCTGGGAATACGCGGCGAGGATCACGAGGATCAGGAGCGTTCCATCGGTTCGCAGCTGGAGACCGCGATCCGTGCCATGCATCGGCCCGTGCTGGTCGTGAACGGGGAATTTACGGCGGAGCCGCAGCGGATCATGCTGGCATGGGATGGCAGTGTCGCCGCGCGGAAGGCGCTGGAGATGGTATCCACCAGTCCGTTGTACCGGGGTATGGAATGCCATCTGGTTCATGTGTCCGCTGACGCTGATAGTGCCTCGGAACTGCTGGAAGAGGCGGCCAGCGTGTTGTCCCGGACGCCGGAGCTGACGCTGGTGACTGCCGCGTTGGAAGGGGATGTGGAGCAGGCGCTGCTGCGTTACCAGCAGGAGAATGATATCCAGATGACGGTAATGGGCGCGTTTGGACACGGTCGCCTTCGAGAGCTGTTGTTCGGGTCCAGGACGGCCAATATGCTCCTGCAGTCCGTGGTGCCGTTGCTACTGTTGCGCTGATGGGCAGATCCGGGAGAGAAGCCGGAGCGCCTCTTGACTTCCGGGTCGTCTGACCTCTATAATTCCGACCCTTGAGATTGATGCCAGAGAAACAGCGGCCCAGGGGGTCGCTATTCGACAGTCTCGGGATTCACCGGCGGCGGTGAATCTGATGCAACAGGGAAGTGCCACACGGAAGAGTGGAACGAGTTTTGTTGCGGGGTGGAGCAGTCTGGCAGCTCGTCGGGCTCATAACCCGAAGGTCGTAGGTTCAAATCCTGCCCCCGC
>JBBEBP010000028.1:0-32964 GCA_040882255.1 Pseudohongiellaceae bacterium
CGGCCAAAGCGGAGAATCTGTCTAACTTACTGTCCGGAATTAGTTGACCACTACATACACGTGGTGGTGGTCGGATGACTTGGGGGTGCAAGTCCCCTGTGGACCCGGCAAGGGGGGGGAAGTGTAAAGAATCTTTCGCACTTTTTCTGGGCGGCGCTCCTCAAGCCGTGATTTCCTTCTGGTCCTCCAGGTCATGTTTGTGCAACCACTCCATGCTCAGGCATAGCACTGGCATCCAGTGCAGCTCCGTCATCCACATCAACGTGACGCACCAAATCCAGGGTGGTACAGTCCCCCTTGCCGGCTCTTTTCGTCGGTCCCGACCCGTGGAAAAAACGCTCAAAGGATAAAGATGCACCGGAATGAGCTCGTAAACCTGATCCTCGACAAACTTCGCACAGGAAAAAGTGCCATTAGGCACCTGTACGACCAGTCGAAGGCGCGTATCGGTTACTTCACCATAGACGGCCTGCTGCCAGAGGGCGTGGCGAGGAAGATCTATGACGCGTTCCCTTCTCCCGAACACATGAAACTCCGCAAGAGTTTGCGGGAGTACAAATACGTGGCGGCGCAGATGGATCAGTATGATCCGATCCTGGAGGAGGCCATCTATGCCTTCCAGGACCCGCGCATCGTGGAGCTCATTCAGGAGGTATGCGGGATAGACAGCCTGTACCCGGACGAGTACCTGTACGCGGGTGGGATCTCCCTGATGAAAAAGGGACAGTTTCTCAACCCGCATCTGGACAACTCCCATGAGAAAGACCGGGAGCGATGGCGAGTGCTGAATCTGCTCTACTACGTCTCCCCGGACTGGGAAAGCCGCTTTGGCGGCAACCTGGAAATCTGGCCGGACGGGGTGAAGCAGCCGCAGCAGACCATCGACAGCACCTTCAACCGCCTGGTGGTCATGGCGACCCATGGCGCGTCCTGGCATTCGGTCAGCCCGGTGGTGGCGGACCGGAACCGGGCCTGTATCTCCAACTACTATTTTTCCGACTCCCCCCTGAAAGCCGGGGACCGGTTCCATGTCACCTCGTTCCGGGGCCGGCCGGAGCAGAAAGTCCGGGATGTTGCGCTCCAGGGTGATGCGCTGTTCAGGCAGGGGATCCGGAAGCTGTTGCCCGGCGGTGTGGTGAAGACCGATCATCTGTACAGGAAGTGATGGTGGGTCTCGCGGAGGTCGCCAGGACCAGTGTGTTTGAATGCTCGTCCTTGACAGCCGGATCGCATCGACACATACTACATATACGACTCACCCTTTGCAGGCACTTTTCGTGATTCTGCTCAGGGCGAAAAAACCGCCAATCAGGCGGTTTTTTCATTTATGGCACAGGGATTTGCCGTGGAAACCGTTATCTATGTAGATGGCTACAACCTGTACTATGGCTGTCTGAAGCATACACCCTACAAATGGCTGGACCTCAAGGCCAGCATCGCTTCAAACGGGCAACAGGCGCAGCGCGCGCAGCAGTCCTACCATCGCGCCCTGACGCATTTGTACGGCGGTAGACTCAGGGTCATCAAAGGGTACTACAGCCTCGAAAAGGCACGATTGCCTGTGTACCGAAAGCCTCCTGACAAGACGCAAGGGGTGGATGTCTGGCGACTGGAGGAGAAGCAGACTGACGTCAATATGGCGTTGGAGATATACCGGGACGTGGCCATGCAGAAAGTTGACCAGGTAGTGCTGGTTTCGAACGATACCGATCTCTTCCCTGTTCTGGAAGCGCTACGAGAAGATTTCGGAACCAGACCGGAAATCGGCATCATCATTCCGATCAGGGTGCTGAAGAACCACCGGCCTGGAAATGCCAGTTTGAGTTCCCTTGCGAACTGGACGCGCAGATATATCACGGACAATGAGCTGAAAAGCTGTCAATTGCCTTCCCGGATTCCTACGGAGAAGAAGCCCATCGAAAAGCCCTCTTACTGGTAACCCGCTATCGCTTACCGCTGCAGTATTCGCGCATCGTGGAACTCATTTGAGAAAGCGAGTCATTTCGGAGTTTTCTTGGCGTTCTTGGCGATCTCCGCGAGAACATACAAAGAGCTCCCCTGATCACCTGATATCATCCGTTACCCCCGGGGATATACCATTGACATATACCCTGGCCGGCACTAGCATGGCATATACTCCGTGTATCTACCGTGAGGGAGGTGAATACCGTGCCACGAGCAAGCCTCTTCAAGAGTAACAAGAGTCAGGCGTTGCGGCTTCCAAAGCCGGTTGCCTACCCGGACACCGTAAAGCAGGTGGACATTATTGTGCAGGGGCGGGTCCGCATTATCACTCCTGCGGGCGAGTCGTGGGATAGCTGGTTTGATGGCGACGGTGTTTCCGATGACTTCATGAAAAACCGTGACCAGCCCGCCCATCAGGAGCGTGAGAGTTTTTGATGCTGAAGTATATGCTCGACACCGATATCGCCATCTATACCATCAAGAACAGGCCTCCCGAAGTGCGAGCGGCATTCAAGGCGCACGATTGGCCCCTATGACGAAATGATTGCCGGACACGCGCGCTCGCGAGGGCTCGTGATCGTCACCAACAATGTAAAGCACTTCAGCACCGTATCGGGAATTCGTCTGGAAAATTGGATGGCCCACCAGCAGCGCGGCCAACGCAGCACGAGAATTGGCAGGCCCGCCGGAAAAGAGTGATCAGGCCACGTGGCCTAGAAACTCATCGGCAGAGTGAATACCTTCACGATCCTGACAGACCTTGAAGAGTCGAAAGATATTCCTGGCGGTGGCATTGCCATTCGGGCTGACCATGCGACGCAGGCCAGCCTCTTGCATTTGCAGATCTTTTGCCACTTCGCCAAACGCCTGGGTCCCATTGAGATAGTCTCGTAGCAGAGAGTTGCCAACGATGATATCGCCCTCAAGGTAAGACTCCAGCGCCTCCAGCAGCAATCCTTTGCGGTATTCGGGGTCTTTACATAGCTCCATGACTGTCTCTTTAAATTCACGAGTTAAAGCCATCGCCTGTAACCTCACTTTCTACCTCAGGTATTGCCACGATATTACGTCCCTGTATTACGCTAGTATAATAACATCCATGTTATTATACAAGTCCTGGTTTTCCAGCCCATGCCCTGATTAATAATAGCAGAGAGCCTTCCATACGCGCCCGGCGGCAAGAAACGCCAGCCTTCAAACCTGGCTGGGCGACAACGTGGGCAACGTAATGAAAGGCTCGCTGACCCGCAAGGCATGGCTGTTCGCTAACAAGCGTATTAAGCGAAATTACCGCCAGCATAATCCGAAATAAACGCCGTCAGATTCCGAAATTCCCGGTTGTATTTTCCGAAATTCCCGATATCATGTCTTCCATGAGCACCAATATTCTGTTCCGCCGCCTCATTGAGCCGCGTATCGAAGAAGCCATGACGGATACGCCCGTTGTCATGCTCGCGGGTCCGCGTCAGGCCGGCAAGACCACTCTGGTACGCCAGATTGCGGAGCAACAGGGGATGCAATACCTGACGCTGGACGACGAGCTGACATTGATGTCCGCGCGCGATGATCCCGCTGGCATGGTTCGCTCGCTGGACAGAGCGGTGATTGATGAGGTTCAACGCGCCCCGGGGTTACTGCTCGCGATCAAGAAAAGTGTGGACGAGGACCGGCGTCCCGGGCGATTTCTGTTGACCGGCTCAGCGAACCTGATGACGCTTCCGGCGGTCGCTGATTCGTTGGCGGGGCGAATGGAAACCCTTTCCTTACTGCCCCTGTCACAGAGTGAGATCGAGGCTCGCGAGAAAAACTGGATCGACAATGCGTTCGGCGGGAAGCTGCTGCGGACGGATGAACCCGCACTGGGAGATGACCTGGTTCAGCGTGTATTGCGGGGCGGCTATCCCGAGGCGATATCACGGACTTCAGCTCGTCGACGGATAGCGTGGGGCCGCCAGTATGTCGACTCGCTGATCAGGCGCGATGTCAGGGAGGTGGCCGCTGTAGACAAGCTGGACCAGCTGCCGCGGTTTCTGCGCGCCCTGGCGCAGACAGCGGGCCAGATGTGTAATTATTCCCGTCTGGGTGGTCAGGTCGGACTGGATGGCAAGACAGCCGCTCGCTACGCGGGCGTGTTCGAGCAGATGTACCTGCTCCGGCGCGTGGAAGTCTGGACTCGCAATCGCCTGGCCCGTGTCGTCAAGACACCCAGGCTTCAGTTCATGGATTCGGGGCTGCTGGCCACCCTGCTTGAACTGAGTAGTGATGAAGTCCAGCGAAACAGGACGCGATTCGGGAACGTGTTGGAAACTTTCGTGTTCGGGGAGCTGCTCAAGCACAGTACGACGGCGGATGGTGACTATCAGTTGCATTATTATCGGGATACCGACAAGTTCGAGGTTGACGTGGTGATCGAGAACGCGGTCGGACAGGTGGTCGGAATCGAGATAAAGGCAGCGGCAACTGTCAGAGAGAGCGATCTGAAGGGATTGAAAAAACTGGCTGGCCTGGCGGGTGGGCAATTCAGGATGGGAGTGGTTTTATACGATGGCGCCGAAACCCTGCCGCTGGGCGACAGGATCTGGGCCGCTCCGCTATCGAGCCTGTGGGGCGGCTCCGCGCCCGACTGACCAGGCACTTCAGTATTGCTTTTCGTCATCCCGAGATCTTCAAGGAAGATCTGGCGTCGTAACGCTGACAGACGACTCCGGGATTTCCTTGGCGCGCTCCGCGATCTCCGCGAGAGTATAGAAGGAAGCCCGGCTATAAGCAGCACCTCTACAGTTATCCCCCGACCCGCCGATACAGTAGAGTACCAATCTACCGACAAGGAGCCGTTATCCACATGACCATCCACAAAACCGCTTTCTCCACGAGCCTGCTCGCTATCGCCTGCGCCAGCCCGTTTGCCGCTGCCAGCACCCCCTTCAACGGCCAGACCACGGCCCTGTCCGGTGCCGGCATCGCCACCAGTGAGTATTCGGAAGGCCTGGTCCTCAACCCGGCGGCGCCGGGCCGTTTCCGTGCGGAACAGGATTTCAACCTGCACCTGAACCTGGGCCTGGAGGCTGCGGACCAGGACGATCTGCTGGATAGCGCCGAGACGCTGTCCGATACGCTGGACCGGATCGAGGGGCAGGTACCGGACACGCAGACCGTAGAGGATGTCATCGGCCAGCTCCAGGCGATCTCCGGCAAGCGCGCCAACGTTCGCACGGGCGGCGGTCTGTATGCCAGCATTCCCACGGAGTCGGTGACCATCAGCGCCTTTGCGCGCACCGACATGGCGCTGGGTGTGGTCGCAACGACGAGCGATAACGACATCGCGTTGCTCCGCGCCGCAGCCGAGGACGGCGTGCCGTTCGACACCGCCAACCTGGACAGCAGTGTGCTGGCGACCGGCGCCGCGCTCAGCGAGGGAGGCATCGGTTTCGCACGCGAGAATGGCGACCTGAGCTACGGCGCCACGCTGAAAATCCAGCGCGTTGACGTGATCGAGTACAGGGCCCGCATCGACAACTTTGACGAGGACAATTTCGACGCCAGCGAGTACCGCACCGACGACACCGCGTTCAACCTGGACCTGGGCGTGCAGCGCCGCTACGGCGACTGGCAGTTCGGCGCCGTGCTGACCGACGCCTTCCGGAAGGAGCACCGCTCCGTGTCCGGCCGCGAGGTGGTCATCGAGCCGCGTTTCGCGGTGGGCGGCGGCTACCGTAGCGGCTGGTTCACCGCCGCGCTGGACCTGGACGTCAACGCCGCCCCCAACCGCGTCACCGGCGAGGACTCACAGTTCGCCCGCGTGGGTATCGAGCTGGACGCCTGGGACTGGGCGCAGCTGCGCTTCGGCTACCGGAGCGACATCCAGTCCGCGCTGGCCGACACCGTCTCCGCCGGCATCGGCCTGAGCCCGTTCGGGGTCATGAATATGGATCTGGCGGTGGTGGCCGGGGAGAATGATACGGTGGGGGTTACTGTGCAGGCGGGACTGTCGTTCTGAGAGGAATACCACTGGGAAGAAGGCCATTGACAAGCCTTCCTGCTGGTCATCTGCTAATGTCCTGCCTGCCTGCCTGCCTGCCTGCCTGCCTGCCTGCCTGCCTGCCTGCCTGCTCGCGTCTGCGCCGATATCTGCCAAGCGTGTTGAGAATCATCAAGTATGGCTATTTAGCCATATATAGTGTATTATCCTTGTATGGCCAGATCGACTTTTGAATGGGATGAGGCTAAAGACCTCGACAACCAGGAAAAACATGGCGTTGCCTTTGAAGAGGCGCAATATGCATTTCGTGATGAAAATCGCATCATTGCGAAAGACCTGGACCACAGTCAGGATGAGCCGCGTTATTACTGTTTCGGGTTGAACCGGGAGGGAACCGGAATTCTCACAGTACGGTTCACGGTCAGAGGTAGAAGGATCCGGATCTATGGCGCTGGCTACTGGCGCAAAGGCAGGAGGATTTATGAGCAGTCAGATTAAATACACCGACGAGCCAATTGGCAATCTGGAAGTCATTACTGATTTTCTGCCTTCACCGGAAGAGCTGGCGCTCAAGAACCGCAATACTAAAGTGACTATTTCTTTAAGCGCTGAAAGCGTTGAATATTTCAAGAACGAGGCAGACAAGCACGATATGCAGTACCAGAAAATGATCAGGCAGCTGCTTGATGAATATGTTGCGCATCAGAAAGGGCGCTGACCGTCGCCAGCAGGTCGGTCATCTGCACCAGCAACAGGCGCAGGATTCGCAAGCTTGATGGTATCGCGAAGAACGTGCAATCGTTTCTGACGTTCCTGCTCGGTTAGATCGACAAGAATTTGGTGGTTTCCGCAGAACGGTTTTGTACTTCAGTTTCCCTGGCCTGCCTTGTTGGAAGAAATATCCTTGAGTCCACCCGAAACGTATTTGTGCAGAACACTGGATACCCGCGTCTGATAGGGTAGCCCTTCCTCCAGCGCCCGTCGTTGGAGGGTTTCCAGGTCTCTGCTGGAGATCTGGATATTGATGCGCTTGTCCTTCCTGAACGTTTCTTCCGCGGCCCTGGCAAGGAGCTCACGACGGTCGTCGTCCAGGTCTGATTCGAATTCTCCGGATTCGTAGGCTTCCAGCAACTCTTTCTCTTCGGGGTCCAATCGGGTCCGGGGCATGCTACCTCCTTAAAAATCTCTTCGTGGCCTTGCGGCTGGTAGTGATCGTCTTGAGAAACAACTCTCCGTCATTCTCAACATACGGAACCAGCCAGGCATAGTCGTCGATACGCACGACGAACAGTCGTTGGTTCGGATACTGTTCCCTATTGGGGTGCGGCCCATCCTCCAACAACCCGCCCGACTGAAGAGCGAACAGGACATCCTCAAAAGAAACGCCACGCTCACTCATCAATAGCCGGTTCTTCTCCGCATTCCAGTTGATCCGCCCCGTTGTCGAGCCTGTGGGGTTCCCGGTAGCGCTTCTGCAGTACCCGGGGTCCTGTATGGTAGTATGCCCGGCTGAATCGCCTGCAAAAAGAGGACCCACCATGACCCGCTGGACCGCCGTCTCACGCCAACAGCATGCCAACGCACGCTGGAAACCCCGCAAGGGTTTTGAATTCGCCCGCCCGTTGCAGGTGGTCGACGTCCTCATTCCGGAGCTGTCAAAGCTGCTGCCCCATTATGCGCTAGCGTTCATCCAGCGCGACGGAAACTGGCAACCGGTGGCGCTGCTGGGCATCGGCGGCGAGAAGAACCTCTACGTGGACGCGGATGGAAAATGGCTGGGCCGCTACGTGCCGGCCGCTCTGCGCGGCTACCCCTTCACCCTGGCGGCCCGCGAGGACGGCGACAAGGTGCTGTGTCTGAACGAAGCGCATCTGGCGACGGAAGGCACCAGCGAGGACGGCACCCAACCCCTGTTCCATGGTGAGGAGCTGGCCGAGCCGACCGCTCGCACGCTGGGATTTCTCAAACAATGCGACCAGGCCCGTACCGGCACGGCGGCCGCTACGAAGGCACTGGCCGATGCCGATCTGTTTCAGCCCTGGCCGCTCAAGGTCAACCGGGGCGAAGAAAAGGAGCCGCTGACTCTGGATGGCCTGCACCACATCAACGAGCAGCGTCTCAATGAGCTGGATGCGGAGACCTTCGCCGGCCTGCGCCGCGCCGGTGCCCTGCTACTGGCCTACTCCCAGCTGCTCTCCATGGTCCAGACCGAACAGCTCGGACAGCGCGCCGAACACCTGGGAGCACAGGCCAAAGCACGCACCGCTACGGATGACCTGGGTAGCCTGTTCGACGACAGCGGCTCGCTGAACTTCGACAATCTGGAGGATCAGTAAGCTGGTCAGTCCTCCGGCCGGAAAACCGCTATCTCCAGCTCGGGAACATGCCGGTAGTGCCGGTCGTTGGCCGTCAGCAGGGAGGTACCCAGTTCAATGGCGGTGGCGGCGATCAGTGCGTCCGCCAGCTGCATGCTGTGGCTGAGCGCGTATTGTTCGACCAGAAAGGCGGCCCGGGCGGAGATGCCTGCATCCAGATGCACCAGCCCGGCACTCCAGAAGCGCAGGGAGCGGCGCAGTAGTTGCTGTTCCTGTCGGTCGCGTACGCCCTGCAGCAATTCCATGTAGCTGACCACAGAGATCGAAAATCCCGGCAGTTGGTCCAGGGTGTCGGCGGCAAGCGTGTTGCCGCGCAAGTTCCAGATGACGACATCCGTGTCGATCAGCATCAGTCCTCTCCCGTGAATGTACGTGGTTGCCGCAGCCGGCGTAGCTCTGCATCAATGCTCTCGCCTTCGTGATCCTGCCAGATGCCGAACGCGGGGTTTCGCCGGGTGGACGACTCGGCCACCCCGGGCTGCAGCGGCTGTTCGGGGCCGGACAGGCGGGCGCAGGGTGTGCCGCGATACGTGATCTCCACAACCTCGCCGCGCTCGATCGCGGCCAGTAACGAGCGGGTATGGAGGCGCAGATCCTTGACGGTGGCTTGCATGGGATTCTGGCTCTCTAGAAGAAGTTACATTGTAAAGTGTAACTTCAATCCGGCGGAATGACCAGTTCGTTCGTGCTGGGCGGGTTGGATGGATCTGGCCGGCTGCCCATGGCTTCAGTGCAGCACGGCACCCGACTGCTTGCTCTGCTCCTGCGCAGCGGCCTGCAGCCACCGTGGCCACACGTTCAGCGGCCAGCCGGCGGTACTGAAATGCCGATACAGGATCACCAGCCACTGGCGCAGCGCGCGGGTTTCCAGCACCAGGGTAATGGTTTCCCCGGATGTCTCCTCGGGCGGCCGGAAAACCAGCCGGACGCCATTGTTGCCGCTGGCGATATCCACTTCGTGAATCAGCCATTCGAGCGTGGCCTGTTCGGCGCGCACCGGCGGGCTGGATTCCAGGGAATCCTGCGCGCCCTGCTGGGCGAAGTGCTGCAGGGCTTCCTTGCGGGCCGGATCGTTGCTGCTCGATTCTGTGGTGTCGTTGAGGCCTGAAGTCGCTTCCCCGGCTGTGCCGGGGTGCTTGTCCAGCCATCGGAACAGCAGGGGCAGCAGCCGCAGCAGAAGGCGCTGGGTCAGCCAGAGCCGTACCGTCTCCCCGCTGTCCGCCTCGCCGGACAGCCGGATCCGGTCCTCGACAGGGATGTATTCGGTGGTGAGACGTTGCAGTAGCATGGTGATGAACTACCCGGGAAATGATGCGGTCATGGTATCACGGGAAGCCGGGACTGCTGTGGTTTCCGGTTTCTGTATTTCTCGCAATAAGACACCGGATTTCTCGCAATAAGGCGCTGTATTTCTCGCGATAAGGCAGCATAAACCAGACCTCTGGGTGGCCGGAACTGGCACGTGCGCTATAGTGAGGATATCGGGCTGCGATCTCCGGTGTTGACCCGGACTCATTGTCGTCTTACTGTAGTCTTACAAAGGCGGCAGTGGAGTTACTGGGATGAAAACCGTCCGATTGTCTTCCAAGGGGCAGCTTGTTCTGCCACGTGCGCTTCGGGAATCCCGGCACTGGGAAACCGGACAGGAGTTTGTTGTCATGGAAACCGATGAAGGCGTATTGCTGAAGCCGGCCAGCCCTTTTCCGCCGGCCCGGCTCGATGATGTGGCCGGGATGCTGAAAGGACAGGTGAAGCCGCGCAGCGACCGGGACATTGAACAGGCGCTGGAGAAGGATGCAAGGAGCCGGTGGCGTGGTGGCGATTGATACCAATGTGCTGGTACGGCTGTTGACGGCTGATGATCCCGGTCAGTACCAAAGGAGCCTGGCCGTATTCCGGGATGAACCCGTCATTCATATCCCCGAAACCGTAGCGCTGGAAGCAGAGTGGGTCCTGCGCGCGGCATACGCACTGGACCCGGTCATGATCTGCCGGACTTTCCGCTGGCTGTTCGGTTTGCCTAATGTGGTGCTTGCCCATCCGCAGCGCATGGCCCGCGCCATCGCCTGGCACGAGTCCGGTCTTGATTTTTCCGACGCGCTGCATCTGTCCTGCAGCCAGCATTGCAGCACCATGAAGTCGTTCGACCGGACGTTGATTGCCCGGTCCGCTGATTTTGGAGAGTGCCGCGTGGTGTCGCCCTGATAATGTCCGGTTCCCTGAGCATTTCCATCGTCGTTTACCACCTGGACTCTTCGGTGCTGAAGCGCCTGCTAACCTCTCTGGCTCAGGCCGTGCGGACCGCGCAGGAGGCTGGCTGTCTGAATACCGCCACACTGACGCTGGTAGACAACGCCGAGGATGACCGCAACGAGTCCACTCTGGCCGCTCTGCTGGAAGAGCAGGCACCGACGCCCTGGCAGGCGACGCTGGAAACCGGACACGGCAACATCGGCTACGGCCGCGGCCACAACCGGGTGATTAGCGAGGCCGACAGCGACTTCCACCTGATCCTCAATCCGGACGTGTTCCTGGCGCCCGATGCGCTGGCCGTGGCGCTGGCGCACTTCGGGACACACCCGCACACCGTGGCCGTGGCGCCGGCCATCACCGACGGCGAGGGCCGGCGCGAGTATGCCTGCAAACGCTACCCGTCCGTGCTGGATTTCCTGCTGCGCGGCTTCGCGCCTGCCTTCCTGCGCCGCCGGTTCTCCAGCCGCCTGGCCCGCTATGAAATGCAGGATCTTCCGGACGACCGGCCCACGCAGGACATCCCCATCATCAGCGGCTGCTGCATGCTGTTTCGCAGCGCAGCGCTGCGCGAGCTGGGTGGCTTCGATCCGCGCTACTTCCTCTACTTCGAGGATTTCGACCTGTCCATGCGTGCTCATCCGCCGGGGCCGCTGACCTACCTGCCGGACATGCACATCACCCACCTGGGCGGCAACAGCGCCCGCAAGGGCCTGCGCCACATCCTGCTGTTCGCGCGCTCGGGGGTTCGCTTCTTCCGGGATCACGGCTGGCGGTGGTGGTGACTGGCGATACAGGGAGTTTCGGCTATGCTGTCAGAGAGGGATGCAAAGCGGGGTGTTAATCGATAGACTATTCGTAATACGATATGGCTATCGATGGAGGTGGCAGCATGACAGCCGTTACCGTTTCGCCCAAGTATCAGGTGGTGATTCCGAGGGAGGTGCGTGAATCGATGGGAATCGCGGTGGGACAGAAAATGCAGGTGTTGACCTATCGGGGACGTATCGAGTTGGTGCCGATAAAGCCGATGAATGAGTCCAGGGGTTTGTTGCCGGGGCTGGATACGGATCTGGAAAGGGATGATGATCGGCTGTGAATGTCGTGGATTCGTCCGCCTGGCTATCGTGGTTCGCGGGGGACGGCAATGCAACGTTATTCGCCGAAGCCATTGAGGACACTGCGAAGCTGCTGGTGCCCACCGTGGCGATCACGGAGGTGTTCCGGCACGTGATGCGGCATCGCGACGAAGAGTCGGCTCTGTTGGCAGTGGCCCAGATGCACCAGGGGCATGTGATCGCTCTGGACGCGGGCCTCGCGGCGGATGCGGCCAGCTATGGAATCCAGTACCGGTTACCGTTGGCGGACAGCATCATCTATGCCACGGCCCGCAGGCATCATGCCACGGTATGGACCCAGGACAGCGACTTCAAGGACCTGCCCGATGTACGCTTCTACGCTAGACGCCCCTGAACGCGAGAGCCCTGTAATGCCCGGCATGAACCACCAGCGTATCCTGCTCACCGGTGCCACCGGCTTCATCGGCCGCCATCTGTTGCCGCGGCTTGAGCAACAGGGCTCCGATGTACGCTGCCTGCGCCGCCCGGAAGCCGATCTGCTGGAACCGGATTCCCTGCCCTCTTTGTGTGAGGCACGCGAAACGGTCATCCATCTGGCCGGCTCGGCGCATGTGAACCGCGTGGATGTACGCCGGGTGTATGCGATTAACGCTACCGGTACGGAACATCTGCTGCAGGCGGCCATGCGGGCTGGCGTGAAACACTTCATCTACATGAGCAGCATCCTCGCCGACCCGGAACACGACCGCCCCCGTTCGCCCTACGGCCAGTCCAAGCACTATGCCGAACAGGCGCTGCTGAAGGCGCATCGCGCGGGCGACATCCGCGTCACCATTCTGCGCCCGGTCAACGTCTACGGCCCGGGCATGAAGGGCAATCTGATGACCCTGATCCGCCTGGCGCAGCGCGGCCGCCTGCCTCCACTACCGGATCTGCCCGAGCGTTTCTCGCTGGTCAGTGTGGCCGACCTCTGCCAGGCGGTGATGCTGGCTGCGGAACAGGGAGGGGCGGCGGCCGACAGCGACACGCCGGTCTACCCGGTCACGGACGGTCATGCCTACAGTCTGCGGGAAGTGGAAACGGCCATCCGCCAGGCGCTGGGCCAGCGCCAGCCGCGTTGGGCACTGCCCCGCTCTGCGCTGTTCATGGGCGCGCTGGGGCTGGAGGTCGCCGACCGGTTCCTGCGTCTGGATAATGCCCCGGGACTGCGTAACTACCACGCGCTGACTCGGGGAAGGGTGGTCGATGACCGTGCCATACGCGAGGCGCTGGGGTATGAGCCGGCCGGGCGGTTCCAGGATTCACTGCCGGAGCTTGTGAATGGCGCGTGAGGTACCACCGGACTGACTGGTTATCCGGAGTTTGTCCGGACGTTGTCCGTACGCTATACTGATCCAGACATTCTATCCATTCACCAGGGCTGGACAGGCAAATGAACACCACGACGAAATCCGACCGCATCGACGTGCGGATCAGCCCCGAGGTCAAGCTGCTGCTGCAGGAGGCCGCGCGGGCCAGCCACAAGAAGGTCAGCGAGTTTCTGCTGGATGCCGGCGTGTCCGCGGCCAACCAGGCGCTGGCGGATCGGCGTCGATTCGTGCTGGATGCCGATCAATGGGAGGCGTTCGAGCAGGCACTGGATCGGCCAGTGCAGCGCAAGCCGGCACTGAAGCGTCTGCTGACCGAACCGGGTGTACTGGACAGGGAGGAGACGGATTCATCCGATGTTTGAATCGGCAAGGAAGCTGGAGGCTGGCGATGCGACGGAGCGTTTCGATTGTGGTCAGACCAGTCTCAATGAGTACCTGCATCGTTTCGCGTTGACCAACCAGCTTGCCGGTGCGGCGCAGACCCGCGTGGTCTGCGAGCCGGACCGGATCGCCGGATTCTACACGCTCAGTGTCGGCAGTGTGGAACCGGGCGAGGCTCCGTCTCGCGTCCACAGGGGATTGGCACGTCATCCGGTGCCGGTCATGTTGCTGGCGCGCCTCGCCGTGGACATCCGGGATCAACGCCGCGGGCTGGGCCGCGCGCTACTGAAGGATGCATTGCTCCGTACCCGCCAGGCAGCGGATATTGCCGGTATTCGTGCGGTACTCGTACACGCAAAGGACAATGCGGCCCGCGACTGGTATCGGTCCTGGGATTTTGAACCGTCTCCCACCGATCCATTACACCTGTTTCTGCTGCTGAAGGATTTCAGGCATCTGTGACGAGTGCGACTCTACGTTATAATGCGCCGCACATCCGCCTCATGAAACAACAAGGACAGCCTGACCATGGAGTCGACAACCAAGGGCATCATCCTGGCCGGTGGCACCGGCACCCGCCTGCATCCCATGACCATCTCTGTCAGCAAGCAGCTGATGCCGGTCTACGACAAGCCGATGATCTACTATCCGCTCTGCACCCTGATGCAGGCCGGCATTCGTGACATCCTGGTCATCACCACACCCAACGATCTGCCCCTGTACCGGCAATTGCTGGGCGACGGCTCCCAGTGGGGTATCAGCCTGCAGTATGCCGGGCAGCCGAAACCCGAGGGGCTGGCGCAGGCGTTTCTGATCGGCGAGGACTTTATTGGTGATGACAAGGTCTGCTTGATCCTGGGCGACAATATCTTCTACGGCAATGCGCTGGAGGACAAACTGCAGCGCGCGGTGCAGCAGGAGAACGGCGCCACGGTGTTCGCCTACTATGTGAACGATCCGGAGCGCTACGGGGTGGTGGCGCTGGACGAGAACAACACGGCCGTGGACCTGGAAGAGAAGCCGGCGCAGCCGAAGTCCAATTACGCGGTGACGGGATTGTATCTGTACGACAACCAGGTCGTGGACATCGCCAAAGGGGTGCGGCCTTCGGCGCGGGGCGAACTGGAGATCACCGACGTGAACCGGGAGTACCTGCGCCGCGGTGCCCTGCAGGTGGAACTGTTCCAGCGCGGCACGGCCTGGCTGGATACGGGTACCGTGCAGTCACTGCTGGATGCTGCCAACTTCATTCGGGTGCTGGAGGAGCGCCAGGGTCTGAAGATCGCCTGCCCGGAAGAGCTGGCCTGGCGGCAGGGTTATATCAGTGGCGAACAGCTGCGGAAACTGGCCGAACCGCTGGCAAAAAGCGGCTATGGACACTATCTTCTCAAGCTGCTGAAGTATTAATGCGAAGGTGTTCTGGCGTCAGGCGTTCAGTTGCGAGATTTCCAGGTACAGAGCATCCGGGGCCAGATCGGCCTGATTGGGCCAGCATACTGCGCCGAATTCGTCGACAAAGACCCGCTGGAAATAATCAGGATCTTTCAAGGGCGCGAACATGGGACCATAGAGCCGGTCACGCAGACAGACGTTGCCGTGCAGGCCGTCGTCGAAGGTCAGTTCCAGCAGGTAGCCGGGATGGGCTTTTACATTCTGAACTCTGGGCATGGCCAATTCCTCAATCATCAAGGGGTTCGATCAGAATAAGCGGCCGGTGCTGGAGCGCGAGCCGCCAATTGCGTCGTAACTCGAATTGGTGCATCTTCTGCCACTTCAGTACCATTGCGTCAGCACGCTGTGGAAGGCGGCCCGCCAGCCGCCTTCCGGTGCGAATGCAGTATTTTGCACTATTCTCCGCCCGGTAGGCGTGGAAGTGCGGTGGCAGATGATCATCATAATACATTCTGATCGTGATGCCATGGAACGCACAGATTGTGGGCATCAGCAACTCCCTTTGCCTGGTTCCCTTTGTTGAATGTAGCGCAAGAAAGGAGTTTTTGCCCGGAATGGAAGTAAAAGCGACCCGTATTCCCGACGTCTTGCTGTTAAAGCCAGCCGTTCATGGCGACGAGCGTGGTTTTTTCATGGAAACCTGGCGCCAGTCCCTGTTCGATGAGCTGGTGCCCGGCACGCAGTTCGTGCAGGACAATCACAGTAAATCCAGGCAGGGCATCCTGCGCGGCATGCACTACCAGCTGGAACAGCCGCAGGGCAAGCTGATTCGGGTGGTTTCCGGGGAAATCTACGACGTTGCTGTGGATTTGCGCGCCGATTCGCGGACATTCGGAGAAAGTGTAGGCGTACACTTGTCCGCCGACAACAAACAGCAGCTCTGGGTGCCGCCGGGTTTCGCGCATGGCTTCTATGTTATCAGCGAGACGGCGGAGATGGTCTACAAGTGCTCGGACTACTACGCGCCCGACGACGAATACACACTGCTCTGGAATGACCCCGAACTGGAAATCGATTGGCCGTTGGTGGAGGGTGCAGGCGAGCCGGTGCTTTCGGAGAAAGACCGCCAGGGGAGAGCGTTGCGGGATCTGCCGGTGTACAGGTAGAGAGGATCTCCCCAGGGATGCAAAGGAAAAATCGTTAATCTCTGCGAGCGCATAAAGCCCCACTCTTGTTGTCTGTCCTTCAGGAAGGCTATAGCATTGGCTTTTGTTTCTCGCCCGGATACCCCCTATGCCGCTGAAAATCGCTCTCACTGGCGCCAACGGCCAGCTCGGCCGCACGTTGCAGCACAGTGCCCTGTCCCGCGACCATGAACTGATCGCGCTGGACCGCACGGCGCTGGACATCAGTGATGAGTCCGCCGTGCGCCGGACCCTGGATGAACTGCGGCCGGATGTGTTGATCAATGCGGCCGCTTACACGGCCGTGGACCGGGCCGAGAACGATGAAGAGGCAGCGCGGGCGGCCAATGCGGACGGGGCGAAGAACCTGGCGCGCTGGGCAGCGGCCAGTGACGCCTGGTTGCTGCAGGTCTCCACCGACTTTGTTTTCAATGGCCGCGCCGGCCGGCCGTACACACCCGACGATCAGCCTGATCCGATCAATCTGTATGGGCGCAGCAAGCTGGAAGGTGAACTGCATGTACGCTATCTGGCGCCGGACAACAGTCTGATCCTGCGCACCGGCTGGGTCTACTCACAATACGGCGGCAATTTCCTGAGCACCATGCTGCGGTTGATGGCCAGTAAGGAGGCGCTCACTGTCGTGGATGACCAGATCGGTACGCCGTCGTCCACAGACGGGCTGGTTCAATGTATCGAGGCGGCGGTGGAAAGACGTCCGACCGGTATACTGCACTGGAGCGATGCCGGGGTGGCCAGCTGGTACGACTTCGCAGTGGCGATACAGGACGAGGCGCTGCGCTACGGACTGCTGGAGCGGCGCATTCCCGTAACGCCGATCCCGGCCAGCGAATACCCCACCCCGGCCCGGCGGCCGGCCTTCAGTGTGCTGGACAAATCCGCAACGCGCGCCGTGCTGGGCATTGATCCGAAGCACTGGCGTCGCAGGCTGGTGGGTGTGCTGCAGGCCGTGCAACAACAATAGAAAATCGGGACTGTCCCGCTTTTTTAGTCCCGATTTTATAACCTGCGTATAATGGGTGGAAAGCATATACTGGAGGGGCCCCGGACATGAAGGGACGGATCGCGACAGGCATGGTGGCCGCGTGGCTGTGGGTCATCATGCCGGTTTCCGCCAGTACCGTAGTGGAGATGAGTTTCCAGGACGTAGTGGATAGCGCCGAGCTGGTGTTCGAGGGCGAGGTGTTGTCGGTGGAGTCCCGACAAACCGGTCCGCGCCGCATACATACCATCGTCCGTTTTCGTGTGCTGGATGTGATCAAGGGCGATCACCCCGGTGACGAACTGGAACTGCGTTACCTGGGCGGAGAGGTCAACGGACGTCGCATGCAGGTCACGGACATGGAGTGGCCCGAGGCGGGCGAAAGTGGCGTGTATTTCGTCGAGTCCCTGCAGCGCCCGCTGGTCCACCCCCTGGTCGGCTGGTCGCAGGGCCACTACCGGCTTGCGGCTGACGGGCAGGGCGAGGACCGGGTCTATACGGCGGACCGCCAACCGGTGGCCGGCCATGCTGTCTCCGATGGCGGTTTGAATCTGATGCAATTGGGCGGCCCGCCGGCGGCGGTGCCTGCCGGTGAGTTCAAACGCCGGGTCCGGGATCTGGTGGATGGCGGTGGCCCGGCACGGGAGGCCATACCATGAGGCCGGCTGTACCACCTCGCATCGCCAGGGCACTGCTTTTTTCCACGCTCACACTGACCGGTTTTGTGTCGCCGGCCCTCCATGCATTCGATATCAACGAAAATCAGTTGCTGAAATGGCCGGGTGCCCGCACCACGATCTACGCGGGGCTGCCGGAACGCACCGCATCCGGCGAGACGTATCAGCAGGCCATCATCGACGCGGCGGCCCACTGGTCGGAGGTCACGCCCTTTCAGTTCGAGGTGTCGCCGGAGTACCGGGACCCCTGCCGTGGCTATGCTGACGATACCGGGGCCGAGAACCAGTCTGGCGGTGACGGCGTCAATGGCCAGGGGTTTGCCGATACCGTCTGCGGACAGGAGTTCAATGACAATACCCTGGCGGTGACCGTTCAGTACTGGGAGCCCAACACGCTGGGCGTTTTCGATCTGGTGGAAGCGGACGTGATCTACAATTCGGAGGCCAGTTTTGACATCTACGATGGTCCGCTGAGCTCCGGAAATGACGAGTTTGCCGGGATCGATTTCCGCCGCACGGCGCTGCACGAACTGGGGCATGTGCTGGGCTTGGGCCACGAGCGCGACGAACCGGCCATCATGGCACCCAATATTGGCAATCTTTTCCGCCTGCAGGAGGACGATATCGCTGGAGCTCAGGCCCTGTACCGGGGCATCAGCGGTTGCCCGCAGCGACAGGGCGGCTTCGGCCGTTTCGATGACGCATTGGAGGACGATGACTGTCGCGTCAGTCAGTTGATGTCCGGTGGTTCGGACGACAGTCCGGTGGACGTCTACACCTTCTCCCTGGACGAAGAGGCCACCGTGGATGCACGGGTTGCCGCCGGTGCCCTGGACGGTGTGCTGATACTGGCCGATTCCGGCCTCGATATCCTGGCCCTGGACGATGACAGTGGCAGTGGTTGTAATCCCCGCATCCGCCAGTCCCTGCCGGCCGGTGATTATGTGTTGCTGGTCAATACCTGGGACGTCGCCGAGGATGCGGACCCGCCCTGCGGTGACGCGGTTCGCGGCGATTATCGCTTGTCCGTCAGCCATGAGAGTGAGCAGTTACTTACTCTGCGTGGCAAGGAAAGCTTCCAGGGGGGCGAGGCCGAGGCGCAGTTCTTCGGGGCGGTCACGGTGGACGGTGGCGAGAGTTACCGCAGCCGTGTGCGGCCGGACCAGGCCTTTGACGTCGAAGGGCGGATTCTCGTCGACCCCGCCCATCAGGGCGAGCCGGGCTACATTGTCGTGGCCGCCATCACCGATGCCGGCGAGACACTGGTAAAGAACGAGCGGGGCGCCTTCGTCACCTACCGGCCGGCCCGGCAACTGGTGCCGATCGCGGAGCGGCGGGTGCTGTCCGGGGTCGAGATCATCGATGTGATGACCGGCATGGTGGCCGAGGACATCGACATCGACGACATCGAGGTGGACTTCTTCATCGGCTACGGTGTGGATAGTGATCCCGATGAACTGTACTTCCACAGTCAGCCGATCAACCTGATCGTGGAGTAGGACGGCGGGGACAGTCCCGCTTTTCTATTTGCGCTATACTCGCGCCATGAACTCCGATATTGACAGTCTCTGTGCCGGGATCGATGAAGCGCTGTCGGCATTACCCGACGAGGTGCCAGCGTTGCACACGGTCGTACTGTTCGGTTCGCTGGCAACAGGCCACGCCCGGCCGGACAGTGATGCCGATGTGGCGGTGCAGTCAGACCGGACTCTGACCGCAGGGCAGCGGATGCGGATTATCGAATCGTTGACGCTGCTGTTGGACCGTCCTGTGGATCTGGTCGATCTGAGTGTCGTCGGCCAGCCCCTGCTGGATCGTATCTCTACTGAAGGTATCCGGATACGCGGAACGGATCAACATTGGGGGGGGCTTCTGTTCCGTAACGTGATGGACCGGGAAGACTTCCTGCCCATGCAGCAGCGGATTCTTGCTAACCGGAGGGACCAATGGCTGAACAAGTGATGGCCCAGAAGCTGGAGTCGTTGCGCCGCGCATCCCGACATACCGGCGCCTCAATCCATGGGGCAGAGTTTCCAGCTGCTCGCTGACCATGGAGTCATCAATCCGGAGTTGGCCACGGGCCTGCGCAAAGCGGTCGGTTTCAGGAATATTCTCGTGCACAGCTACGAAACGATCAACTGGGAGATCGTGTTCGCGCTGTGCACTGAACGCCTGCCGGATTTCGAGCGCTTTGCTCAGTCGATGGCGGGGCAGTAGATAGCGCCGGAGGCTTTCGGCCCAGCGCGTTACCGCGCTGAGCCGAAAGCCTACCGCCTCATCAACGCACAGTCCCGGCAACCCGGTCCTTTCCTTAACAGCGCCCGAAGTTGTCCTCGAACCGCACGATGTCATCTTCCCCCAGGTAACTGCCACTCTGCACCTCGATCAACTCCAGCGGCAACTTGCCGGGGTTGGTCAGGCGGTGCTTCTCGCCGATGGGGATGTACACCGACTCGTTCTCGGTGAGCATCTGCTCGCGCTCGCCGATCTGCACGATCGCGGTACCGGAAACCACCACCCAGTGCTCGGCGCGGTGATGGTGCATCTGCAGGGACAGGGAAGCGCCGGGTTTCACGGTGATGCACTTGACCTGATAGCGTTCCCCGTTGTCGATGCTGTCGTAGCTGCCCCAGGGGCGGTGCACTTCGCGGTGATTGAGATGTTCCTTGCGGCCCAGTTCGCGGATCTTCTCCACGGCGTCCTTCACTTGCTGCACCCGGTCACGGCGGGCCACCAGCAACGCGTCCTTGGTGTCCACGATGACCGTGTCCTCCATGCCCAGCGTGACCACCAGTTTCTCCCGGCTGTGCACCAGATTGTTGTGGCTGTCCATGGGCAGCACATCACCGATGGACACGTTGCCGTTCTCGTCCTTGTCGCTGATTTCCCACAATGAGTGCCAGCCACCCACGTCACTCCAGCCGGCATCCAGCGGCACCATGCGTACCTGTTCGGCCTGTTCCATCACCGCATAGTCGATGGAGTCCGAGGGGCAGGGGCTGAAGTGGGCCTTGCTGATGCGGATAAAGTCCAGGTCGGTGCTGGCGTTCTCGAAGGCCTCCCGGCACACCTCGGCCATGGTCGGCTGAAACCGCATCAGTGCGTCCAGGTAGGCCCGGGCACGGAACACGAACATGCCGCTGTTCCAGAAATGATCGCCGGCCGCCAGATATTGCTCAGCGGTGGGATGGTCGGGTTTCTCCACAAAACGGATTACATGGCGCACATTGCCGCTTTTTTCCTGCGATTGCAGGTAGCCATAGCCTGTTTCCGGGTGCGTGGGCACCACTCCGAAGGTCACCAGGCTGCCGTCGGCCGCCGCTTCTCCGGCCACGTCCAACGCCTGTAGCAGGGCCTGGTGATCGGCGATGGCATGGTCGGCCGGCAGCACGGCCAGCGTGGCTTCCGGGTCGGTTTGCAATGCCTGCAGCGCGGCCAGGGCGATGGCCGGTGCCGTATTGCGGGCTGCCGGCTCCAGCAGGATGGCCGACGGTGTCACGCCGGCGCTGCGCAGCTGTTCGGCCACCATGAAGCGGTGGTCTTCGTTGCAGACCACGATGGGTGCCTGCAAGTCGGTGACCCGCAGGGCCGTCTCCTGCAGCAGGGTATGTTCACCCCCGGTCAGCCGGTGGAGCTGTTTCGGGTAGTGTTTGCGCGACAGCGGCCACAGTCTTGTGCCTGCGCCGCCGGACAGTATCACTGGAATCATTCGGGAATCAGTCCATTTCCGTCCAAGGGATGCCCAGTGTAGCGCAAATGCTGCCGCACGCGCACCGCAGTGGCTCTGGTCACACGTCTGCCGGCGGGCAGATGGTGTAACATCGCACCATGATTGTGACATGCCCATGAACAGGATGTTTATTGTGATACTGGTACTGGTTTCTCTCGCCGTCGCGTTGACGGCGCTGTTTTTCCCGGCGTTGACGGTCTACTACGCCAATGTGTTCGACTACAGCGCCGGAATCGGTGATCTGCTGATCCCGGCGATGTGGTTGGTTGGCGGTATGACGGCACTGTTGGTGGCGGCCGGTCTGTTGCTGCGCGGCCGCGGCCGTTCCCGCTGGCTGTCGCTGCTGGCGATGCTCGCGGTGGCGTTCTGGGTGCAGGCCAATCTACTGGTCTGGGACTACGGGGTGCTGGATGGCGGCGCCATCGCCTGGGGCGATTACATCTGGCAGAGCGTGATCGAACTGCTGGTCTGGATCGCCTTGCTGGTGGCCGGCTGGAAGCTGCACCGCCACATCGCCCCGCAGGCGCTGACCATCGCCGTGGTGCTGATCGCCATGCAGTCGGTCAGCGCCGTGCTGGCGTCGCGGCAGGCTTCGGAACCGCCCAGCCACCACTATTTCACGGAGTTGCCCGACGGACAATTCTCGTTCTCGCCGGAGCAGAACGCCGTCGTGCTGGTGCTGGATGCCTTCCAGTCCGATGTGTTCCAGCAGGTCATGGAGGCCAATCCCGAATACAGCGATGACTTCCAGGGCTTCCATTTCTTCCGCAACACGCTGTCCGGCTATGCCAAGACCTACCCTTCCATTCCGTTGATGCTGACCGGCGAGTGGTACGAGAATGACCAGCCGATCACCGGTTTCCTGCGCGATGCCTACCTGGACGACTCGTTGCCGGTGCGCCTGCGGGACCAGGGCTGGGATGTGCGTCTATACCCCTACTTCGAGCGCACCGTGCATTACGATGAGTCGGTGGCGGACAATTTCGTGCGCTCCCTGAGCCCGGCTGACCGCATGAGTGCATTTGGTGAATTCTCTGATGTGGGCGTCTTCCGGGCGCTACCGCACATCCTCAAACCCCTGTGGCTGAACGATCACGAGTGGCGCATGCGGGGCTGGTTGTCCGCCCTGTCGGTCAGCGAGTCCGTCGAGGGCCGGGAGGCGGAGAGCGGGCCGCGCAGCAGCCACCAGCATGAAGGGCTGCGCTGGCTGGAGAATATTGAAACGCTGTCCGATACCGGGGCGGGAGCGCCGGCGTTCCGCTTCTACCACCTGCTGATGCCGCATGCCCCGCATCTGGTCAACGAGGGGCTGGAGATGGAAGTACTGCCTCTCAACCAGGAGGGCTACCGGCGCCACGCCCACGCCACCGTCAACCTGATCCGGCGTTTCCTGGACCGCCTGCGGGCGCTGGAGATCTACGATGACACGCTCGTCATCATCGCCTCCGAACATGGTGGTGGCGAGTACCATCTGGGAGTGGATACCGGGCTGTTGCCGGACTCGCTGCCGGCGCCGGAGGACCCGGTGATGCCCTCCAACCATTACGAATCCGGGTTGCCGCTGATGTTGGTCAAGCCGGCGGGGGGTAGCGGCGAACCGGTCATCAACGATGCTCCGGTGTCGGTCGGTGATATGGCGGCGACGGTAGCTGCGGCAGCGGGCATCAGCGATTTTCCGCACGGCCGGGACATGCTGAGGGTGGATGAGAACGAACAGCGCGAACGGCGTTATCTGTTTTACGAATTCGATGGCTGGGTCAGCGACTACCTGCCGGACATGGTCGAGTACCGGCTGAATGGCCACAGCTGGTTGCCCCAGAGCTGGGAGTCGACCGGACGGGTGCTGGGTCCGCCGGAGGATTACGTGCCGGAAGCGGAACAGGAGCTGGATGCCCTGGGTGATGGAGACCTGCTGCGATTCGGCCAGAGTGGCCGCAATTCCGGTTATCTGGGTGCCGGCTGGGGCGAGCCCGAACCGCATGGCGTGTGGACCGCCAATGGTACAGCCCGCCTCCGTCTGCCGCTGCAGCGCCCGCTGGAGGGCAACCTGCAGCTCGGTCTGTTCGTCCATCCATTTACCGTGGAGGGCGAGCTGGAGCAGCAGCGTGTGCGGGTCTTCGTCAATGAGGAGGAAACGGACGAGTGGCTGGTGACTGGCGCAGCCTGGCAGAACGTACTGGTGACGGCCGCCGCACATGATGGGGCGGAGCAACTGGACATTCGGCTGGAACTGCCGGACGCCGCCGCCCCGGCGGCGTTTCTGCGCAATACCGATACCCGCCAGCTGGGCGTCTCCATGAGGGAGCTGCGTATCAACGCCCTGCCCGTGTACCGCCCCGGCGAGGTGCTGGCGTTCGGGAATAACGGTGACGCCCGGCACTATGTGGCGGAAGGGTGGAGCGGCGCGGAAGCCACCTTCCGCTGGACGGATGGCGAAGACGTCGGATTGCGGCTGTATACCACCTTCACTGACAATCGGGGGGAGTTGCGTCTGCGCCTGACGGCGCGGCCGTACCTCGGCGACGGTGTGCTGGATCACCAGCAGGTGACGGTGCTGGCGGGCGGCGAGGAAGTGGCGCAGTGGCAGGTGGCCGACCGGGACGAGTACGAGGCGCTCATCCCGCCGGACCGGATCAATGAGGACGGTGTCATTGAACTGCGCTTCCGGATCAGTGATCCGCTGGCGCCGGCCTCGATATCCGACTCGCCCGACATGCGGGCATTGGGGCTGATGGTCGAAGACATGGTGATCGACTATGCCAACTGAGACGGAAGTGGTCATCCTGGGAGCCGGACGGCCGTTCAGCGGTGCCGAGCCCAGTGTGCTGCACAGCACCAGCCACAATGGCCGCGTGCTGGACTGGTTGCTGGGTGCGGTGCAGCACCTCCGGCCCCGCGTCCACTTCATCAGCGGCTATCGCGCCGACGACGTACAGCAGCAGTATCCGCAGCTGCTGTACACACACAACGCTGCCTGGGAGACCACGGGTGCGGCCCGCTCGCTGCTGATGGCGCCGCTTGACCCACAAAGAGCTTGTATCGTCTCCTATGCGGATATTGTTTTTCATCGGGAAGCGGTTGACCGTGTGGCGGAAGCGGGCGGGGACATCGTGGTGGCCGTGGATTCGCAGTGGCGCCGCCGCTATGCCGGCCGTACCGCTGAGGATCTGCAGCGTTGTGAAAAAGTGCATTTTGTCGCCGATGGCATTACCCGACTCGGCGCCGACATCGACCCGGCGCTGGCCAACGCCGAGTTCACCGGGCTGGTCCGCCTGGCGCCATCAGTGGTGGAGTGGCTGCAGGCACATGCGGCGTCGTTGGGCGAGCAGTTCTCACGTTCCAAGCTGGCCGGTCTGATCGAGTGGCTGCGTATGCAGGGTTTCTCCGTGCAGGCTGTGGATCTGGCGGGCGACTGGGCGGAGCTGAACGAGCCTCGTGATCTGGCGCATTTCGTGCTCGGCACCAAGGCACAGACACTGCAGCGCCTGCAGGGACTGGTACAGTGCAGCCGGATTGGTGACCAGGTGAATTTTACGGTCAGCGACTGGAAAAAGACACCGGATACGGTTTTGCAGCGTGTGAAAGACCGTTTCTCTGACACCGGCGCTGTCGTGGTGCGCAGCAGCGCACTCAGCGAGGACGGGTTTGCCTCGGCCAATGCTGGCGCCTATACCTCTGTACTGGATGTGCCGGTGGCTGATGACGGGGCCTTGCGCGAGGCCATCCAGGCCGTAGTGGATTCCTATCCGGACGGTGAGGGCCGGGATCAGGTGCTGGTACAGCCGATGCTGACCGGTATGGCAGCCAGCGGTGTGGCCTTCACACGCACCCTGTCCCATGGCGCGCCCTACTATGTGATCAATTACGATGACTGCAGCGGCAGCACCGCTTCCATAACCGATGGCAGCAGTAGCGCACACCGCACGGTGGTGGTACGCCGCGGTGCCGCCACGGACAATAGCACGGACAACAGAGAGCTGCCGCAACTGGTGCGGCGCCTGATCCCTGCCCTGCGCGAGATCGAGTCTCTGCTGGGCTACGATTCGCTGGACGTGGAATTTGCCTGCGACGACACGGGCACGGTACATGTGCTGCAGGTGCGGCCCATCGCGGTCCAGAGCAGCGTGAGTCCGGCAGCGGATCAACAGGTCGAACAGCAGATTCAACAGGCGCGCGAGCAGTTCCGTAAATGGCAGATACCTGGCGCTTCTGTGCAGGGTGAAAGGACGATTTTTGGTGTGATGCCGGACTGGAATCCCGCCGAGATCATCGGTACCCGGCCGGCCCGGCTGGCGGTCTCCCTGTACCGCTACCTGGTGACGGACGAGACCTGGGCGAGGCAGCGCGCCGAGTACGGCTACCGCGACGTGCGCCCACAGCCGCTGTTGGTCAGTTTTGCCGGCCACCCGTATATCGATGTCCGGGCCAGTCTCAATTCCTTCGTACCAGCTGGCGTGGATGATGCGTTGGCCGGGCGGCTGGTCACTTTCAGCCTGGACTGGCTGGCCGCCCGGCCGTCCCTGCACGACAAGCTCGAATTCGAGGTGATCCCCACCTGCCTTGCGCTGGATTTCCAGCGGTGGGAACAGCGCCTGGCCTCCGAGGGCGGCTTCGGCCGCTGCGAGATTGCCGAGCTGCGCGAAGGCCTGGCTGGTATCACGAGAGAGGCGATGCAGCGCGGTGACCGCGATCACGTTCAGGTTGAGCACCTCGAGCAACGGTTCCGCCGGATCGAGGCCTCATCCATGAGCCCGCTGGAACGGGCCTCGGCGCTGCTGGAGGATTGCCGGCGGCTGGGCACCCTGCCCTTCGCCCACCTGGCCCGCAGTGCCTTTGTCGCCGTGACGCTGCTTCGCTCCGCTGTGATGCGGGGCATCATCAGTCAGCAGGCCTGCGATGACTTCATGAACAGTATTCGCACCGTCAGCCATCGTCTGAATGAGGACGCCGTGTCGGTGTCAACGGGTCAGCTGTCGCGCGATGATTTTATCAGCCGGTACGGGCATCTGAGACCGGGCACCTATGAAATCACCTCGCCCTGTTACGGGGCGGAACCGGAACGCTATCTGGAGCCGCTGCTGGCTCGTCTGGCGCGGACGCAGGCCGCTCCACCCGCTACCGGGGGAGAATGGGAAAGCGCCCGTCCGGCCTTTTTGCAGGCCCTGTCGGCAGAAGGCTTGCCCTCGGATACGGACGCGGTGGAAGCGTTTCTCAGGAACGCCATCGAGGGGCGCGAATACGCCAAGTTCATTTTCAGCCGTAATCTGTCACGGGCTCTGGAAGAGTTCGCTGCGTTTGGCACTGGCATCGGTATCAGCCGGGAGACCCTGTCCGATGTAAGCCTGGAAGACCTGCTGGCCCTGCGCCACGGCACCGCGCATCCCCTGGATCCGGCCGAATGGTTATCGGCACGGGCGGCGGAGGGACTGGCCGAGCGTCGTATGGCGCAGCGCATCGAGTTGCCGCCACTGATCATCGGGGAACAGCATTTTGACGGTTTCGAGTACCCGTCCACTCAGCCCAATTTTGTCGGCAGCGGCTGTGTGACAGCACGCTGCGTGGATCTGTCCGCTCATGACGGGCAGAGTGATCTGCAGGGCTGTATCGTGATGATTCCCCAGGCCGACCCGGGCTACGACTGGCTTTTTGGTCAGGGCATCGCGGCGCTGATCACCCTGTATGGCGGCGCCAATTCCCACATGGCGATACGCGCTGCCGAGTTCGGGCTTCCGGCTGCCATCGGTATTGGTGAGACCCGCTACCATCGGCTTGCCGAGACTACCGTTCTGATGCTCGACGCCGGCAAAAGGCAGATCCAGGTGGTACAGTGATATGAGGGGATCATGAAGCGGATTGGAGTGACACAGCGGGTGGAACGCCTGCCCGGACGAGGGGAACGCCGCGATTGTCTGGATCAGCGCTGGGTCACTTTGCTGGCCGGGCTGTGCATTGACGCCGTGCCCGTCCCCAATGGCCTGGATGACGTGGCGGCCTGGGCGCGGCGGCAACAACTGGAAGGGCTGCTGCTGACCGGCGGCAATGACCTGTGCGGATTACCGGAGGCCGGCAACACCGCACCCGAGCGTGATGCCACCGAAGGGCGTCTGCTGGAATGGGCTGCGGACACGGTGTTGCCGGTGCTGGGTGTGTGCCGGGGGCTGCAGTTCATCAATCACTATCTGGGTGGCCGGCTGTCCCGTGTGGAGGGCCACGTGGCCGTGCATCATGAACTGGTACCGGAGCCGTCCGGTCCCCTGGCCGGCCTGTACACCCGCGTCAACAGTTTCCATGACTGGGCCGTGCACCCCGGGGAGCTGGCGGAAGGGCTGACCGCCCTGGCCCATGCGCCGGATGGTACCGTGGAAGCGTTTCGTCATGAGCGGCTGGGCTGGCTGGCCATCATGTGGCACCCGGAACGTGAAGAGCCTTTTCGACTTGCGGACCTGGATCTGATCCGGGCCGTTTTTGATACAGATAACGTGGATAGCAACGACAGGGAGTGACCATGCGCGCCGTGATCCTGGCTGCCGGACAGGGCAGCCGACTGCGACCTTTGACCGACGACCGCCCCAAGGGGATGGTGGAGCTGGCCGGCCGGCCATTACTGCACCGTCAGATCGAAGTGCTGCGCGCCGCCGGTGTGGAGGACATCGTGCTGGTCAGCGGATACCGGGGTGATCAGTTGCGAATGCCCGGTGTGCGGATCATGGAGAATCCGCGCTATGCGGAAACCAATATGGTCACCACGCTGTTTTGCGCCGAGCAGGCCTTGCGCGATGCCGGCGACGATGTGTTGATCAGTTATGCCGATATCGTCTACGAGCCGCGCGTGTTGCAGTCGGTGCTCGAGTGCCGGGCGCCACTGTGCGTGGCGGTCGACCGGGAGTGGCGGGCGTTCTGGCAACTGCGCATGGACGATCCCCTCAGTGATGCGGAAACCCTGCGGCTGGCCGATGGCGATCGCATCACGGAACTGGGCAAGAAGCCCGGCAGCTATGAGGACATCCAGGGACAATACATGGGCCTGATGAAAGTGCGCGGCGATCATGTCGCGGAGTTCTGTGATACATGGCATGGTATGGACAGGGAGGCGCGCTATGATGGCAAGGATTTCGACAACATGTACCTGACCAGTTACCTGCAGCATCTGATCGACAGTGGCTGGGACATGCGCGCCGCCTTCACCGATAACGGCTGGCTGGAGGTCGATACCGTGGAAGACCTCGCGCGCTATGAATCCATGCAGCAGGACGGCACGCTGCGGCCGTTCATCCGTCTGTCGCCATGATCGCCTGGTGGCGCCGCCTGCAGCGGCAACGGGCTGAAGCCCGCCGGTTCCGGGAAATTCCACCGGAGGAGCGTCGTATCGTGGTGTATTCGGAGGGCCGTGGTTACTGGACGCATTTCGAACCGGTGGTGACGGCGCTGGTCCGTGATCATGGCGAACGGGTGTTGTACGTCACCTCGGACGAGGCTGACCCGGTGTACCGGTCTCCTCCGCCGGGTGTGCAGGCGTTCTGGATCGGTGACGGCAGTGTGCGCACCCTGTTTTTCGCCGGCCTGCAGTGCCGCATGCTGCTGATGACCCTGCCGGACCTGCACAGCTATCAGCTCAAACGCTCGCCGCACGGTGTGTATTACGTCTACCTGCATCACTCCATGGTCAGTACACACATGATCTATCGGGCGGCGGCTTTCGACCATTTTGATGCCGTGCTGTGCACCGGCCCGCATCACGTTGAGGAAATTCGTACAAGGGAACAGCAGCAGGGTTTGCCGGACAAACAGTTGGTGGAGCATGGCTACGGCCGTCTGGATGGCATCCTGGCGCAGGAGGCGCGCGGGCCAGTGGTCCGTTCCGAAACCGAGTCCCCTCAGGTACTGGTCGCTCCCACCTGGGGCGACAATGCATTGCTGGAGCGCCACGGTGTGGACGCGGTGCGGCCCCTGCTGGAAGCCGGCCTGCGGGTGGTGCTGCGGCCTCATCCGCGCACCTGCCAGCGTGCTGCTGCCGTGATTGACGCCATTGTGGACGAGGTGGGCGCGCAGGAAGGCTTCACGCTGGATATGGACACCGACGGCCGGGACTCGCTGCTCGGCTCGGATCTGATGATCAGCGACTGGTCCGGCGCCGCACTCGAGTTTGCGCTGGGTCTGGAGCGTCCGGTGTTGTTTGTGGATGTACCGCGCAAGGTCAATAATCCGGACTATGAGGCGCTGGGTATCGAACCGCTGGAGGCCCGGATCCGGGAGCAGGTCGGGCGTGTCGTGGCGCCGGACGATCTTGCCGCCCTGGGCGAACGTTGCCGGGAAGTGCTGGCCGAGCCGCAACGCTGGCGGCAGTGCGTGGTCGAGGCGCGCCACCAATGGGTGTTCCACCCCGGTGATAGCGGCCGCGTTGCCGCAGAGTGGTTGTGCCGGTCGTTGCAGCGCTGACCGGTACCAGAGGTTCCCTGTCGCGCGGGCATTTGTTACAGTTCCGTCGTAGAAATGACACGGAGTGACCGATGAATCGCCTACCATCCATCCTGCTGACCGCCCTGGCCGTCCTTCTGCTGACAGCCAGCCATGCGCATGCCTATCTGGATCCGGGTACGGGCAGTGCCATCGTGCAGGGTGTCCTGGCCGCCTTCGCGGCGCTGGCGGTGACGGCCAAGCTCTACTGGCATCGCCTGCTGCGTCTGCTGGGTATCGGCGGCAAGACGGAGTACAGGTCCGTGCGCAAAAGCGATGACGGGCGCTCCCGGCAGTCTGAAACCGGTGCAGACGGGTCCGAAGAACCGGAGTCGCCGTCGCGCTCCGAATAACCTCCACCGGAGCCCAGCCCTGATGCTCATGCCGCTACCGCTCCCTCAGCGGCACTCGTCCCGGCCGCGATGCAGTCGCTCTCCGGCCCGTTCACATGTGGCGCTGTCCGTGCTGCTGCCATGCCTTTTGCTCTTCCTGTTGACTGGCGGCGTTCATGCCCGGGAATGGCGTTCCGGCGCCCACGAACTGTGCTGGAGCGACAAGGGTCCGGCGCCGCAGCAGTGGTCTGTCCAGACCGGCGGTGATGGCGTGATCAGCCTGCATCAGCCCGGCGCGGAGCAGGGCCAACTGCATCTTGTGGTGCCCGATCATCAGGGCTGGACGTGGTCAGCTCCAGCGGAGGATGGCGCCCCGGTGCGCTGGCGTACCCGCAGCGGTGATGCCGATGTGACCTGGGAGCTGACCGGCGCGGACGCCGACTATCGGCTGCAGTTGACGGTCCGGGTGACCAATGACGGCGAGCAGCCGCTGACCTTGCCGGATGAATTGCGTTTGCACTTGGGGCCGGGTATGGGCGAGACGCCGGTCGAGGGCCTGGGTATCGCGGAAACGCTCTATTCGTTCGCCCAGCCTGTGCTGTACCAGGGCGGGGAGTTGCACCGCTTTGACCCGGACCGGGCGGCCGACGACTGGCTGGTCGCTGAGGCCGGCGACAGCGGCGAGCCTCGTTGGGGGGGGCTGCAGAGCCGGTATTTCGCACTGTTGTTGCAGCCCCTGGATGCTTCCGTCGGCGATTGGCGAGTGCGCACAGCCAGCCCGCCGGGTGAAACCGGTGTCGCGCCCCGTTACCTGCCGCGTCTGGCCATTGACTTGCCTCTGGAAACCCTGGCGCCGGATGCCACACACAGCTGGACATTCGAGGTGTTTGCCGGACCCAAGGCCCGCAACTCGCTGGCGGCCGCCGGGGCGGACCGCCAGGGCTACGAGGCATTGCTGTTTCCCGGCCTGTGGCAGTGGATGCGTGTGTTGGCCTTTGCCCTGCTGTGGCTGCTGGGTGCGCTGCATGCGGTGATCCCGAGCTGGGGGTTGGCGATCATTGCGCTGGCGGTATTGGTTCGGCTTGCCATGTATCCGGTTGCACGCCGCGCACTGCGCAGCCAGGCCGCCTTTGCCGAGGTGCAGAAGATCATCCAGCCGGAGATGAAGCGTATAAAGCGGGAATACCGCGGGGCCGAGCAGAGCGAGCGGATCCTGGATCTGTACAGCGAGCATGGGGTCAGTCCGTTGGCTGGCATGAAGCCGTTGCTGATCGTGCTGATCCAGCTGCCGGTATTTGTGGCCCTGTTCCACGTGCTGGGTCAGGCCTGGGAGTTGCGTGAGGCCGGTTTCCTGTGGATCGATACCCTGGCAGAGCCGGACCGCCTGTTGTCCTTCGGTGTCGAGCTGCCTTTCCTGGGCAGCTGGTTCAACCTGCTGCCGGTGCTCATGGCGTTGACCACGCTGGCCACCATCCGTCTGTCGCCGGCGCCGGCGGCCGATGACCGCTCCCGGCGGCTGCAGACGGCCATGCAGGTGCTGATGGCGCTGGCTTTTCTGCTGCTGTTCTATCCGTTTCCAGCGGGGATGGTGTTGTACTGGACCATGGCCAATGTGCTGCATCTGCTGCAGCAGGGAGTGGTCGAGCGGTGGTCCGGTGGCCGGACTGGCGCGTAAACCATTTCGAGATCCATCGATACGCGCTATAATGCGCCCGCAGTACCGTGCCCGGCCCCTGTGGGGTGAGGGCATGAACCCACGAATATCAGGAGTTTACCGTCGATATGAGTAGTCTCAAGTCCCGTATTGTCCACGCCATCCTGCTGGTTGCCGGTATTACCGTGGCCGGTTCCCTCTGGGCCCAAAGCCGTGAAGACCAGATCAGCGAGCGCCTTCAGGGGGCTGATCGTGTCTGCCTGCAGGGCGAAGACTGTTCTGCGGGCGGTGCCGGCATGAACATGGCACAGGCTGGTAGCGACGAGTTCAGCCCGGAGGCCGTGTACGAAAACAACTGTGCAATGTGTCACGATACCGGTATGGCCAACGCCCCGCAGCCGGATAACGCTGACCATTGGAACACGCGTCTGGAGGAAGACGGGCTGGACGGTATCGTTGCCAACGCGATCAGTGGTATCAATGCGATGCCTCCGCGTGGCATGTGTAACGACTGCACTGATGACGAAGTCCGCGAAGTGGTGGAATACCTGATGCAGGACGTGCTGTAACCGCCCTGTTCATCTCCCGTTCAGTGTGGTCGGGAGATACTGTTTCTGTCCGCGCTGCGGAACCTCTCCCGACGGATCTTTCCGTGGCGAGGATAACCAGATGAGGAAAATTGTGATCATGAAGAACGTATCCACCCTGATGAAAGCCGGCGCTGTCGGCCTGCTGGTTGCTGCGGCGATGACCATCGGCAGTGTCTCGGCTGATGAGCAGTCCGGTATGCAGCTGGCACAGGCTTCCGGTGATGGATTCAGTGCCTCCCGGACCTACACCCAGAGCTGTGCCGCCTGTCACAACAGCGGTGCCGCCGGTGCTCCCCGCTTTGGCAACTCCGAGGACTGGTCCTCGCGGATGGAGAAAGGCTTCGACACGCTGGTGCAAAACACCATCGATGGCTATAACAACATCATGCCGCCGAAAGGCATGTGCTTCGATTGTACGGACGAGCAACTGGCTGAAGTGGTCCAGTACATCCTGGACGAAAGCATCCAGGACTGAAAAGAGCGGCAGAAAAGGGGGCAGGAAAAGGGGGCAGGAAAAGGGGGGCAGGAAAAGGGGGACAGTCCCTATTT
>JBBEBP010000028.1:32974-70505 GCA_040882255.1 Pseudohongiellaceae bacterium
TTCCTCTGGAAATATAGGGACTGTCCCCCTTTTCCTGCCCCCCTTTTCCTGCCCCCTTTTCTGCCGCTCTTTTCAGCCTCTGTCCTGTCTCACTACACTCCAAGCAAACTCTTCAACCCCGCCACGGCCGACTCATTGGCTTCCCGGCGCTGTTCTTCCGTACGGGCTTCGCGTCCCTCCCAGACCAGCTGGTCCGGTGGCAGTTCGTCCAGAAAGCGGCTGTGCGTGGTGGCGAAGGTTTCTCCGAACTGCTTGCGCTTCTTTGCCAGCGTGAAAACCAGCGAGCGCTGTGCACGGGTGATGCCCACATAGGCCAGGCGGCGTTCTTCGTCGATGTCGTTCGATTCGATACTGTTGCGGTGCGGCAGCAGCTCCTCTTCCATTCCCATGATGAACACCCAGGGAAATTCCAGTCCTTTGGCGGCGTGCAGCGTCATCAATTGAACCTGGTTGCTGGCCTCGCTTTCCTCTTCCCGGCGTTCCATCAGGTCGCGCAGGACCAGCTTGTTGATGGCCGCCTCGATGTCTTCTTCTCCGTCGTTCTCTTCGGCCCCTTTCTGCAGTGTCTTCTGCAGGGAGCCGAGCAGCAGTTCCACGTTGCCCCAGGCCCGTTCGGCGGCGGTCGGCGTATTGGCGGTTTGATGGAGCCAGTTCTCATAGTCCATGTCGCCGATCATCTCGCGGATCATATGGATCGGTTCGCCGCGCTGACACTGCTCGCCGATATGGTTGAGCCAGGTACTGAAGTCGCGTAGTTTTTCCACGCGCGGGGCGGCCATGTGCTGCTCCAGGCCCAGCTCGCCGCAGGCGCTGAACAGGCTGACGCCCCGTTCGCCGGCGTAACCGGCCAGCACCTCGATCACCGCCGGGCCGATCTTGCGGCGCGGGGTGTTGATGATGCGCAGAAAGGCATTGTCATCGTCCGGGTTCACCAGCAGGCGCAGGTACGCCATGATGTCCTTGATTTCGCTACGAGAGAAAAATGAGGTGCCACCGGTGATCTGGTAGGGGATCTGGTGAGCCTGCAGCTTGATCTCCAGCAGGCGGGCCTGGTGATTGCCGCGATAGAGCACCGCAAAGTCGCCAAAGCGCAGCCTCTCGTGTACGCAGAGGCTGAGTATCTCATTGGCGATGCGTTCGGCTTCCGCGTCCTGATCGTTGGTGGCCAGCACGCGAATACGGTCGCCGAAACCGAGTTCACTCCAGAGCTGCTTCTCGTAGACGTGGGAGTTGTTGGCAATCAGCGTATTGGCGGCACTGAGGATGGTGTTGGTGGAGCGATAGTTCTGCTCCAGTTTGATGATCTGCAGGTTCGGGTAATCGGTTTGCAACTCGATCATGTTTTCCGGCCGCGCGCCGCGCCAGGAATAGATGGACTGGTCGTCGTCCCCCACCACTGTCAGCCCGTTGCGTACGCCGACCAGCAACTTGACCAGCAGGTACTGACTGGTGTTGGTGTCCTGGTACTCGTCTACCAGCAGGTAGTGGATACGCTCCTGCCAGCGGGCCAGCGCTTCGGCGTCGCGCTGGAACAGCGAGGTCGGCAACAGGATCAGATCATCGAAGTCCACGGCATTGAAGGTACGCAGATGATGCTGATAGCTGTCATAGACCCGTGCGGCCAGCACGTCCTCGGGAGTCTCCACGGCGCCGGCGGCATCGGCCGGCAGCAGCAACTGGTTCTTCCAGCCGGAGATGCGGCTCTGCAGTGCCTTGAGTTGATCGTCTGCCAGTTCGCTGTCCTTGTGCGTCAGATTTTTGAGCAGTGCAAAGCTGTCCTGGGCATCGAAGATGGAGAAGCCGCTCTTCAGACCGAACTTCGCGGTATCGCGGCGGATGATGTTCAGGCCCAGTTGGTGAAAAGTACTGATGGTCAGTCCACGTGCGCTGACCGCCTTTCCTCCCGTCCGGCGTTCTTTCAGCAGCGCGGTGACCCGCTCTTTCATCTCCCGGGCGGCCTTGTTGGTGAAAGTGACCGCCGCTATGCGATTGGCGGGGTAGCCGCATTCGCCGATCAGATAACTGATCTTGCGGGTGATGACGCTGGTCTTGCCGCTACCGGCACCGGCCAGTACCAACAGGGGGGAGTCGATATAGCGGACCGCTTCACGTTGTCGTTTGTTGAGCTTGTTCACAGATCAGCCAGATTGTTGCGGTGAGAGTGTCCGGCCGGGGGGCGGCGCTGGTTTCGATGGCAGACTATATCATACAGTTCCGTTGAGGCATGTCGGAGTTCACCGTAAACCGCAGACGTGTGTCGCCGAGTCCTTCCCCGAACTCCATGGAAGCGGTCAGCCCGGTTGGCGCTAACTGATAATCCCCGCTATAACGTAAAGGACACCTCTATAAACAAGGTGCTCTGAACACACATCATCCGTTTGCAGACAGGGAAGTCATGTCGCTGGCCATTGTCCACACCCGCGCCAATATCGGCGTGGATGCCCCCGCCGTCACGGTCGAAACCCATCTCTCCAACGGTCTGCCCGGCATCGCCATCGTGGGCCTGCCGGAAACGGCGGTGCGAGAGAGTCGCGAGCGCGTGCGCTGCGCCATTCTCAATGCCGGTATGGAGTTCCCCGCGCGCCGTATGACCATCAACCTGGCGCCTGCCGATCTGCCCAAAAGCGGCGGGCGATACGATCTGGCGATTGCCGTCAGCATTCTGGCCGCTTCGGGTCAGGTGCCGTTGCAGGCCCTGACGGGCTGCGAGGTGCTGGGGGAACTGGCCCTGACCGGTGAACTGCGCGGTGTGGAGGGGGTGCTGCCCGCCGGTCTGGCGTCGCGGGCCGCCGGCCGTAGTCTGTTGTTGCCTGCGGCCAACCATGAGGAAGCCTGTCTGGTGCGCGGTCTTTCCGCTTGTAGCGCGGCGGATCTGCGCTCCATCTGTGACTTTCTCTGCGATGCGCCGGGCCGCTGGCGGCGGTGCCGGTTCCGGGCCCCGGCACCCGCGCCGCGTCGCGAACGCTCGCCGCTGGCAGCCATCCGCGGGCAGGGTCTGGCAAAGCGCGCCCTGGTGATCGCCGCAGCCGGCGGGCATGACCTGCTTCTGGCCGGCCCGCCCGGCACCGGCAAGACGCTGCTGGCCAACGCACTTCATGGCCTGCTGCCCGCTCTGCCGGAAAGCCATGCGCTGGAGGTGGCCGCCATTCGTTCGGTGGCCGGCCCAGGATATCGCCTGCAAACGGCGGGAAATGAAGGTAATTGGCTGCAGCCCCCTCTGCGCGCGCCCCATCACAATGCCACGGCTGTGGCATTGACCGGCGGCGGTCATGGCTTGTCGCCCGGGGAGGTGACCCTGGCGCACCGTGGCCTGCTGTTTCTGGATGAGCTGCCGGAGTTCAGCCGGCATGCGCTGGAAGTGCTGAGAGAGCCCATGGAAGCGGGTGCCATAACCGTCAGTCGGGCCCGCCATCGCCTGCGCTTTCCGGCCCGGTTCCAGCTGGTGGCGACGATGAATCCCTGCCCCTGTGGTTATGACGGTGACCCCGGGGGACATTGCCGGTGTACTCCGGAGCGGATAACCCGATACCTGGATCGGCTCTCCGGGCCGTTTCTTGACAGGCTGGATATGGCGGTCGACGTGCCGCGCCTGACCCCGGCCCAGTTGATGGGTAAAGAGGACGCCGGGCAGGGCAGTGACGTCAGTCTCCGGGACATCGCCGAATGCCGTGATCGGCAATGGCAGCGTAACAATGGCGTGCTGAACGGTGAGCTGGAGGGCGAGAGGCTGCGTCAGATCTGTGTTCCCGATGTCGCTGCCCGGAACTTGCTGGAAGACATGATGGAAGCCGGCGGCCTGTCGGCGCGTGCCGTTCATCGCCTTTTGAGAACGGCGCGCACCATTGCGGATCTGGAGCAGACCGGCCGGCTTGGAGAACGGCATGTGGCTGAAGCACTGGTCTGTCGCAATCTGAGCCGCTTTCCACTGGCGGGTGGTGCGGCACCGGCTGCCGGACAGTGAGTCGTTAGGTCGGGTCGCCGCTGTCCCGCTCCCCGGCCTCCAGCCGGGCAACCACCGCTTCGAGTTCGGTGATCCTGGCCTGTGCCTGCTCCAGAGCCTGCCGCTGCTGGTCAAATTCCTCCCGGGTGGGCAGGTCCATCCGGGCCAGCGCTTTCTGCACCGCTGCAGAGATCTGGCCGCGTACATCGTCGCCCAGTGCACCAGCCCGGGGCAGAATCCGGGTCAATTGCTGGTTCAGTTCTTCAAGTACCTTGCGGTTCATCATGCCTCCTTGTGGAGCTCTCGGGGCTCGCCCGGCGATTGTCGCACAAAAATGGGGCCGACCCGCCCGATTCAGCGCAACGCATTGCACTATTATGGTGCGTTAGCGCCGGTCGATGGAGCCCGGTTCCAGCCCCCGCTCTCTCGGTACCATGTCAAGTTAATGATATTACAGCAGAAAGTTTATGTGGCATACCCCGTGCATAGAGGCATGGGCGTAACGGTGTTGCAGGCTATCCGTGCCGACTGACCGGCAAGGGTATGACAATCGAAAGGAGCAAACGTATGAAACTGGTAACGGCGATTATCAAGCCTTTCAAGCTCGATGATGCGCGTGAAGCGCTGTCCGAGATCGGTGTACAGGGTATCACTGTCACCGAAGTGAAGGGTTTTGGCAGACAGAAGGGTCACACCGAGCTGTATCGTGGCGCCGAATATGTGGTGGATTTTCTGCCCAAGGTGAAGATTGAAGTGGCGATCGGTGACGATCTGCTGGATCAGACGCTGGAAGCGATCACGAAGGCGGCAAACACCGGCAAGATCGGTGACGGCAAGATATTTGTGTCAGACCTGGCACAAGTGATCCGCATTCGTACCGGCGAAACCGGAGAAGCCGCCGTTTAAAGGCTGGCCACACCCATTCAGGAGCTATCAACAGGAGAAAGTCGGCCCGGAGATTGAATGATTCCTGGCCCGGCTTCGGAGGAACGAACGGTGGAAAACCAGATTTTTGAACTGCAATATGCAATTGATACATTTTACTTCCTGGTGTGCGGTGCACTGGTCATGTGGATGGCAGCGGGCTTTTCCATGCTCGAGGCCGGCCTCGTGCGTGCCAAGAACACCACGGAAATTCTGACCAAGAACGTGGCGCTGTTCGCAGTGTCCTGCACCATGTACCTGGTCTGTGGCTACGCGATCATGTACGGCGGTGGCATCTTCCTCAGCGGTATCGAGGGTGGTGATGACCTGGTAAGTTCGGCGCTCGCCGCATCTGCCGAGGAAGGCTTCGGTGGCGGCTCCGTGTACTCGGATGCTTCGGACTTCTTCTTCCAGGTGGTGTTCGTGGCCACGGCGATGTCCATCGTCTCCGGTGCGGTTGCCGAGCGCATGAAGCTGTGGGCCTTCCTGGCCTTCGCAGTCGTCATGACCGGTTTCATCTATCCGTTGGAAGGCAGCTGGACATGGAACGGCGCTGATGTCTTCGGCCTGTACAACCTGGGTGATCTCGGCTTCTCCGACTTTGCCGGTTCCGGTATCGTGCATATGGCCGGCGCGGCGGCCGCACTGGCCGGTGTTCTGCTGCTCGGTGCACGAAAGGGCAAATACGGCAAGGATGGCAGCGTGAGGGCCATTCCGGGTGCCAACCTGCCGCTGGCCACGCTGGGTATGTTTATCCTGTGGATGGGCTGGTTCGGCTTCAATGGCGGCTCGGTACTGAAGCTGGGTGATATCGCCAATGCCAACAGTGTTGCCATGGTGTTCCTGAACACCAACGCAGCGGCCGCCGGTGGCCTGATAGCCGCGCTGGTTACAGCCCGTCTGCTGTTCGGCAAGGCCGACCTGACCATGGCGCTCAACGGTGCACTGGCCGGTCTGGTGGCAATCACGGCTGAACCGTCCACGCCGACGGCACTGCAGGCGACCCTCTTCGGTGGTCTGGGTGGCATCCTGGTGGTGTTCAGCATTGTCTTCCTGGACAAAATCAAAATCGACGATCCGGTCGGGGCGATCTCCGTGCACGGCACCTGTGGTCTGCTCGGTCTGTTGCTGGTTCCGATCACCAACGGCGGCTCCACGTTCGTGGGGCAGATCGTCGGCGCGCTGACCATCTTCGGATGGGTGTTCGTGGCCAGTCTGATCGTCTGGACAATCCTCAAGATGACCGTCGGCATCCGGGTCAGCGAAGAGGAAGAAGATGCTGGTGTCGACCTCTCCGAGTGTGGCTTGGAAGCCTATCCGGAGTTCGCGAAGTAATACTCTCCCCGGGGACTTCCTGTCCCCACTTCCCTGAGGCCCCTCCCCGGAGGGGCTTTTTTTCGCAGTCTGTTTTGTACCGTATAGCTACATCGCCTGGGACTGCGGCGGGCCGCTGGTTTGACTTTTCAGAACTTTTCTCCTATAATCAGCGTCTTATATATAATCCTAATAATAACAAGCCTCCCCGCCTGTCGACGCGCGCTGCACGGCCCAATCTCTGGTAGCCGTTTGCACTATTTTCGTACGCAAGATCAATAGATACACGAGTGTGCGTGCCTGTTGGGAAAACGGGTGTGGATAAACAGGCTGTCTGTAACATTCCGAACTACTATCAAGGAGTACTGGAAACGCAATGAAAAACTCACTATTCCAACGGCGGTATCTGCCCACTCTGCTGGCTTCTTCGGCGCTGATTTCAGCGGCGGCAGCCCACGTGCAGACTGCGGTTGCGCAGGAAACGCCTGCCATCGAGGAAGTGGTGGTGCGCGGTGTCGCACGCCAGTTCCGTCCTGAAGAACAGAATACCGCCACCGGCCTGAACATGAGTCTGGTGGAGACGCCGCAGGCGGTATCCGTGCTGACGCCGGAAATGATGCGCACCGTCAATGCCCAGAATGCCTATGAGGCAACGGATCTGGTACCGGGCGTGCAGCGCTCCGGTTACGGTTTCGGGTTCTCCCAGATTGTCATGCGTGGTGTATTCAGCCTGACACGTCGTGTGGACAGCATCCGTCTGGATAACGCAGTGACTTCCATCCGCGGTGATGCCGTGGAGCGGACCGAAGTGGTTCGTGGCCCCGCCACTGCTATCTATGGCGTTACCGGCGGCTTCGGCGGCGAGATCAACTCCATCCTCAAGAAAGCGAACCCCATGCGCAGCATCGAGTTCGGCGTCGAGGCCGGCAGCTATGACACCCACAAGGTCTATGCTGACGTCAACGCGCCGTTGAACGAGGATGGCAGCCTGTCCGGCCGTATTGTCGGCAGTTATCAGGAGTATGGTCTGCCGCTGGACATCCAGGGCGAGGACTTCCCGAACTACGAGGCCATGTGGCTCGGCTCCCTGAACTGGAATCTGTCCTACGACACTTCACTGACCTGGACGCATTACCAGCAGCATCGCAATACCGACCCGTGGGACGGTGGCGCGCTGGTGCAGAATCAGGCAGGTGATCTGGAGCTGCCCGATGCTGATCCGGAAACGTGGTATTTTTCGCATCCGGACTACTCGAATGAAACCGCCGACATCGATTTCAGTGTGCTGGAACTGGACCACCGTTTCGATAACGGCTGGACGTCCAACAGCAAGCTGGCCTGGCACAAGTACGAAGAGGAACTGGGCTACTACTATCCGTTTGGCCCGTTCGGTTCCTATGAAGGTCTGGGAGACGACGAGATCTACATCTATTCCTATGATGTGGAGCGTGGCGGTGAAGAGCTGACCTTCAACCAGTCGCTGGGTGGCGATTTCGAGGCTGTGAACCGGGAGCACCAGTTCTTCGCGGCGCTGGAATACCGCAAGGATCTCGAGCCGGACCGCTTTCAGCTGCTGAATTCCGGTTTCGATGGCTATGCCAATATGGACTGGTATACAGACGAGAATTACGACGGCATGCCGCGTTTCCGCGATGGCTCCGTGTTCACACCCGTCACCCAGAATCGTGAGGAACACTATGGTGTCCGCCAGATCCTGCTGGAGGAAGTCGAGGACGTCAAGGTGAGCCTGCAGGGGCTGTTCAACCTGACTGACAACCTGCAGATGCTGGCTGGTACCATGTACCACGACAGCGAGTCGGTGACGACCATTCCGCGTAACCGCGGCGAGGACCTCGATCCACCGGAAGGTGATGTGGTCGAATTCTCCGAGGTCGTGTCCCGTATCGGTTTCACTTACGATCTGCTCGACAACTGGAACTTCGTCAACGACGCCCGCGTCTACTACAACTACAGCCAGGGCTTCGAGCCGCAGACCTACACCAATGAAGACGGTGTGACGGTCAGTGCGCCGCAGGAGATGGACCAGCACGAGATCGGTCTGAAAACCGAGATGTTCGACGGCGCGGTAGGCACCTCGGTGGCGGTCTTCGATTACGAGATCACCAACATCGCGGTATCCAGTTCGTTCCTGGGGTCTTTCGGTGGCTTTGGCAGCACGGTGCTGGAAGGCAGCCAGGAAGCGACCGGTGCCGAGTTCGAGATCGTCGGCGAGGTGTTGCCGGGCTGGAACGTCATGGCCAACTACGCCTGGATGGACGCCGCGATTCTGAACCCGAACAATAACCGCAGCACACCGCCGCGTACCACGCCGAAGAATTCCGGTGCCATCACCAGCACCTATGAGTTCCTGGAAGGCCCGGCGGCCGGCTTCCGGATCGGTGCCACACTGAAAATCAGTGGTGACTACTCGTTTGTGGAAGGTACCAGCAACATCGACCGTTACGGTGCGCAGCCGGACGCTGGCGCACACGAGCGTTTTGACATCCATGCTTCCTACACGCCGTATACCGGCCCGCTGGAAGGCGCGGAAGTGTATTTCAACTGGATGAACGTGTTCGATGAAGACATCATGGTGGCCAAGCAGGGCAGTCCTGGCTACGGCATCATGTTCATGGACCAGCAGCGCATGACGCTGGGTCTGCGCTATCAGTTCTGATCCATTGCGGTGAACTGACCAGGGAGGGGGCTTCTGTTGTGGGAGCCCCCTTTTTTGACGGTTTTCCGGAATGTCTGGTTGGAAAAGGAGCTTTTTTCTCGCAGAGCTCGCCAAGAGCGCCAAGAACACCAGATTTTCTCGCCGAGATCGCCAGGATCATAAGGATGGCTTTTTGGTTTTCTTTGCGCTCTTGGCGAGCTCTGCGAGACCAACAATCTTCGCACTTCAGGAGACATACAATGAAACGACTATTACTGGCAGGTTCCGCTCTGCTCGCGCTGCTGGGATCAATGCAGGTGGTGGCCAGCTACGGGATCTATGTGGGCAAGAACCTGACCGCCGACGGCAGTGTGCTGATTGGCGGCACTGGCGAAGAGGTCTCCAGTCACTGGCTGGAGATTGTCCCGCGCCGCACTCACCCCGAAGGAGCCACGATCACTGTCGGGGTGGACAACCAGGCGACGTATCCGGGGGAGCTTACCGAAATCCCCCAGGTCCGGACCACGGCCAAGTACATCACCATGAGCTACTCCGATTACGAGGGTTTTCCTCCGCCGCTGACCAATGGCGGCCTGAACGAGCATGGTGTGGCCGGGCGTGACATCTGGGCTCCTTCGCGCTCCGAGCTGGCGGAAATGACACCGGAGCCGCAGACCGGCCCCAATTACAGTGACCTGTCCCGTATTGCCATGGAACGTGCCACGACGGCTCGGGAAGCCGTGGAAATCATTGGTGCACTGATGGATGAATACGGCTATTCCACCTATGGTGGCAATTCGCACATGTTCGCCGACAAGAACGAGGGCTGGGTGGTCTTTAACTTTGCTGGCGGCCAGGGGCTGTGGATCGCCGAGCGACTGGGTCCCGACGAAGTGCGGATGTCCTATCCCGGCTACATCGAGGAGATCCCGCTCGACTTTCAGGAAAGCGATGATTACATGGGTTCGGAGAATTTCATCTCCTTTGCCATTGATCAGGGCTGGTATGACCCGGATTCGGGAGAGCCTTTCAATCCCAACGAGATTTATGGTAACGGCCAGGGTCGTTCCGAAGCCGTTCAGATCATCGAGACCCGCGCAATGGAAGATGCCGCTGATGGTGGTGTAACGCTGCGCGACATGATGGACTATGTCCGCGATCCGTTGATCGCTGGCGATACGGCCGGCTATGGCCAGGTGGCTCATCTTCGCCAGGACATCTCCTGGTCGGACTTTCTCAGTCTGTGGGTGGCTCCGACAGGTTCAGTGACCGCGCCGTTTGTCCCATATTGGATGGGTGGGACGGATATACTGCCGGAATACCGCAAGCACCGCTATCTTACCAAGGGCGAGGCGACCCGTTTCGTGACACCGGATTTCTCCGTTCAGGAAGCTTCACAGTTCGCCGGACGGTTGTTCAAGCGCCTGATGTACTATACCTGTGATGCCCCCGAGCGTTTTCTGCCGGAAGTGACCGAGGCGCTGACCGCGTTCGAGAACGAAAGCATGATGCAGGTCGAGGAAATCGAAGAGCGGGCAACCGCGCTGTACATCGCCGGTGAATCCGGTATGGCACGCGATGTCTTCAATGACTATAGCAGTGTACGCGCCGAGGATGCGCTGCAGCTGGGTGAGGCGTTGCTCGGTAGTATCGAGGCGCGGCATAGGCTGCTTGAAGGGTATCGTGAGCCCTCAGACTGGCAGAACATCAGCAGCCGGTATGGGCCGAATGTCTTCTGTCGGTAGTACTTGGTGGTAAGGCGTCACGGGGGCGGGTGAAGCGCCTGTCGTGATCTCGCGACCCGCGGCGGCGGTACGCCTCTCGCGAATCCCGACAGTCACCACTCCGCAGCTGACGCCGCACTGTCAGTGGTGGCCGCCAGAAGACCTTGCGGGCCTTGTGATAGAGATGACGTCAGTGGTTCTTGTAAGTTGTCGTGGTAGATCGTTTGAATGCGAGTATTCCCGCACAGCCTGTAATGGCAGGATCGGGCCACTGAACTTCGAGTCGCGGGAGCCGGCGAGATTCGCGAGAGGCGCTCCGCCGCCGGGTCGCGAGATCGCGCCGGATACCGCGACACCTCGGAGTCAGACTACTGTTCGTCCGGTCTTCTGTCAGGATCAGCCCCCATCAGGCAGCTCACCGCCATCCCCCCGGCATTGATGTCACCTCCCACCGGCGGTGCAGGAATGCCGTAACGGGTCTTTACCTCCGCCTCGATTCCGGCCAGCAGATTGCGGCCCAGCTCCAGGGCCTCGGCGGCGCGGCTGTGACTGTAGTACGTGAGCAGTTCTTCGCCCAGCCCGGGCTCTTCCTGCAGGCCCATCAGGACCATTCGTTCGATTTTCGGTACCTGTGCCAGCATGTCGGCCTCGAACGCGGTGAACGTGCTCTGGACGCGGTCCAACTGCTCGTCCGGATGAGCGCAGGTGTAATACATCAGGCGCTTGAAGGTGCGGCCGGCGAACTCGGTGGCTTCCTGCAGCTGGAAGTCGGGGTTGATGAACGAGGGCGCGGCGCCCTCGGTCAGGTAGCGATGCAGGCCGTATTCGGGAGGAACGCTCTGTGTACCGATCCAGTATGGGACAAACGGCGCGGTCACCGAGCCGGTGGGGGCGACCCACAACAGGCCCAATGCGGGATTTTCGAGGTCGTCGCGCAGACTGGCAACCTGGCCGTAGCCGGCATGGTCGTCGGCGATGCGCGGGTCGCGCACCAGGCCCATGAACTCCTCGATGGTGACCGGCGCCATGGCCCGCAGTTCCTCCTCGATGTCCGCCGGCGAGACGAATTTGGTGCCGGGATGGCGTGAAATGCCACCAATACCGTAGACCTGGTCCGCGTTCAGTGGTTCCCCCGAGTCCGGGTCGTACCAGCCCTGCTCCGTGGCGAACTCGTAGAAGTTCGGCGAGGCCATGTAATCCGGATTGTCCATGAAGTCGGCGGGCACCTCCTCGATGTAGCCAGGGTAGTTGACTCGCACGTCATCCGGGCCCAGCCGTTCGGCGGCCCACAGGCCCTGACCGCCGGCATACTCGATGACCACCCAGCCTTCGTTCTCGTCGGCGATCAGGTGAGAATTGCCACCGTACGTGGTGTAGCCGTACTCATTGATCAGCTCACCAATGATCTCCACGGCTTCCCGCGCGCTGGTGGCGCGTTCCAGGGCGATACGGGCCAGGTCGCTGTAGCTGGGGCCGGTCTGGTCGTCCGGCGTCATTTCGATCAGTTCCTCGCGTGAGGTGGACCAGATGTCACGGATGGCCACCTGATGCTCGTTCAGTCCGCCGTTGGTGATGGGCGCCGGGAAACCCGCGTAGCTGCTGTAGTTCATGGTAATGTAACGGAACGTTTCCCGGATCTGGGGGATTTCCGACAGGGTGGCCGGCAGGCGCGCTTCCGGCGTGGCGCCGACCGTGATTGTGGTACCGGCGGCATGTGTGCGGCGCGGCACGATCTCCAGCCAGTGGCTGGATGGTTCCTCGCCGGTACCGCCAATCAACACACTGCCGTCGGCGGTCAGGTTCTTGCCGACATAATAGCCGTAGCTGGCCCAGGCACCGCCGCTCAGCAGCGCGCTACCCAGCAGCGTGGCGCCCAGTGTCAGACAGCGGCGTGTCAGTGTTTTCAATCGGGTCTGGTTCACGGTTCATACCTCATTGGCGAATGGTATTGATGCGGATGCCCTTTATCCGGTCGGGCTCTTTATGACTGGAAATGATAACATAGTGAAAGCATTCACTTTTTTATTCATTCAATCTCAGGACGTTCTTTTTATGCTGCCGGACAACCCCCGCATCCGCGAAGGTATCGCTCTGCAACGCCGTGGCCGGGTTCGCGAAGCCGCCTCCTGCTATGCGGAGGTGCTGCGGCAGACGCCAGATCATCCGCAGGCACTGCACTATCTCGGCCTGGCCCGGTTCCAGATGGGGCAGTCGGTCGAGGCCGAGAAACTGCTGAGCCGCTCTGCTGAACTCGACCCGGCGGAAGCCAACACCTGGAGCGATCTGGGCATGGTGCGGATGCGCCTGGAGCGCACCGAGGAAGCGCTGCCCGCTTTCGAGGAGGCCCTGGAACGCTCGCCGGATCATCCGGATGCGCTCAACAACATGGCCCAGGCGCTGCGCAAGCTGGGCCTCTTCGCGCAGGCCAGGCCGCTGCTGGAGCGTCTGGTGGCGTTAAAACCCGGGGTTGTGCCGGTTTTGTATGCACTGGCTGATACGCTGAGCAAGCTTAGCGAGGTCGAAGGGGCGATCCGCACCTATCAGCAGGCGCTGAAGCTGGCCCCGGATGATACGCGTGTCCGCCTCGGGCTGGGTGATGCCTATGAGTCTACTGGCAAGTTCAAGCAGGCCCGGATGCAGTACCTGGCCATTCTGCGCCGTGATCCGGACAACGCCCTGGCGCTGGCTCGCCTGCTGCAGCTGCGTGAAGGCACTCCGGAACCGGAGCAGGTCGAGCGTGCGCAGCAGCTGGCTGACAATGCCGCCACCAGGGAAGACGGCCGCATCCGTCTGAATGTGGCATTGGGCTACTATCATGACCGGCAGAAGCAGTTTGACCAGGCCTTCCGCCGTCTGCAACAGGGTTACGACGTGCTCGCCCGGCGCGAACCCTTCGACAGCGATGGCTACAGCCGCGCCATCGATACGCTGATCGAGGAGCTGACAGCGGACTTCTTTTCCTCGGCGCCCACGTCTGGTCTGGAATCGGATCGCCCTGTATTCGTGGTCGGCATGCCCCGCTCCGGCACGACTCTGACCGAGCAGATCCTCGCCAGCCACTCACAGGTGGCGGCCGGCGGAGAACTGTCCTCGCTACTCAAGGTCAGCTATCAGACGAAGGAAATGTCTTCGACCGGGGAGCCTTACCCGAGCGGGCTGAAGGCCATCGGCTCTGACGGTCTGGTGGAGATGGCAGAGCGCTACCTGGCCGACCTCGACCGGGTATCGGAGTCCGCGTCACGTGTCACGGACAAGCTGCCGTTCAACTTCATGCATCTGGGCGTGATCGCCCTGCTCTTTCCGGATGCGCGCATCATCCACTGCCGGCGTCATCCGCTGGATAATTGTCTGTCCTGTTATTTCACCAGCTTCGCCGATCAGATCCGCTTTGCCAATCGGCTGGACACGCTGGGCCGCTACTACCTCGACTATCACCGGCTGATGCAGCACTGGCACGAGGTGCTGCCGGTGGAGATCTTCGATCTGCAGTACGAAACGCTGATCGAGGATACCGAACCGACGGTGAGGGCGCTGGTGGACCACTGCGGGCTGCCCTGGGAGGATGCCTGTCTGTCGTTTCATGAAACGCAAAGGGCGGTGCGGACGCCGAGCCGGTGGCAGGTGCGGCAGCCGATCTACAAGGGGTCGATGCAGCGGTGGCGTAACTACGAGAGTCAACTGCAGCCGCTGGTAGACGTATTGTCTCCGGTGCTGGACGGCTAGTGGTTGGCGCCTGCGTGCGAGAAGCCGTTCTGCGCGTGGAAGCGCAGAACGGTTTCTCTCCCTCAGCGCGTCCGGCTCTTGTGGCAACGTCCAGCGGAAGCGCTCACTCTGAATCCCGCAAACGGAGAATGGGTCCGAGCCAGGTTTCATAGTGGCGCCAGTGGTCTACCGCCGAGCGGTATACGGGCCGGCGCACCTGGGCGTGGCTGGCGGTCAGCACCGGACGCTCTGTGCGGTGGAAGTCCAGACAATTCTCATGCGGCTCCAGGCCGGCGGCGCGCAGCAATGACGGAATCTCCTTCTCCGGGTTTCCGACCAGGTCTTCATAGGTGACGTCAGTCAGCGGGTCGGGAACCACGGTCCGCCAGTGGCTCATGATGCGCCGGTACTGCTGGTAGTAATGCGCCAGGTGTTCCAGGTCGTTATAGTAGGGGTCGTGGCCGCCGAAGTTGGCGCTGAACAGAGAGAAGCTGGTGGCGCGTGGATCGCGGGCACTGTGCAGGATCGGGGCTTCCGGGAACAGCAGGCGCAGGAAGCCGGTCAGTTCGAAGTTGGCGGGCATCTTGTCGACCACGAACGGGCCATCCAGGTCGTGCTCGAACAGCGCGTCGACGTACTGTTCGCGGGCATCTTCGAGCAGAGAAGCGTCACCGGGGTCGGCTGGATTGACTGGTCCTGTCCGGCCCGCTTTTTCCCTGGCTGAAAGGAAGCGGTTCTCACATTCATGGGCCGTGATCAGTTCACCGGCCGCCTCGACCTCGGGGTGACTGGCCAGAATCTGTTCGATCAGCGTGGTGCCGGACCGGGGCATGCCTACCACAAAAATCGGCGTCAGATCGATTGGCAGGGGCGACAGCCGGGTGTGGAACGAGGAGGCCGGGTAGCGTGCAATGCGCCGGCGGATTTCCTCTTCGCGCTGTCCGGGCCGGTAGATTATGCCCTGGCGCTCCCGCTCTTCACGGGTCAGATCATTGCCCTGCCGGAACTGTGCGAATGCCTGCTCGAACTGCCCTGCCCGGTCGAGTATGCGGCCAGCGGCAAAACTGGCGTTGATCCGGTCAGCGATGCTGGCGCTCTCGTCATCGGCCACCTGCAGGGTCTGCTGTGCCGTCGCATCATCCGGATCGGGCACCCGCAGCTCGACCAGCCCGAACAGAGCTTCGCCGTTATCCGGCTGACATCGCAGCGCCTCTTTGTACTCCCCGAGCGCCGCCTCCGTCTCTCCCAGGGCCTTGTGCAGGTGGCCGGCCAGCAGGTGCGGGTAGGCCCAACCGGGGAAGCGGCGTTGCATGTCTTCGGCGAGCCTTTGTGCCTCCGTCAGGTCCTGCAGCGCGAAACGCGCACGCGCCAGTCCCTCCCAGCCGCGCCGGTCGTCCGGAGCAGCCAGCCGCGTCAACTGTGTGAAAGCGTGGGCGGCGCCGGACCAGTCGCCGCGGTGGGCCATCCGGGTTGCCTGTGCTCCCAGCGCATCCACGTCTCCGGGTATGTTCCGGTCATCCGTCAAAATACTGCTCCATTGTGTCGATGCGAGCTGTGAAGAAGCGTGTGCCCCACAAATCCAGTCCGGGCAATTCCTGTGATGAAAGGAAGCGGCGCACGTCAGTCCTTGCGTCGTCCCAGTCAATGCTGTCAACCCGTTGCCGAAGGGCAGCGGTCAACCAGGCCCTGTCGACAGGGGGAGCGGTTCCCGCCCAGGGTCCATACTGTGCCAGCGCGTTTTCCAGTAACGGCAGGTTCGGGTGGATCCGCTGCCGCACATACCAGGCGAAATCGAACCAGTCCCTGCCTTTGACCCAGGGACGGCAAAGCAAAGCGTGGATCTTCAGTGCAAAATTGCTGGACAGATCCTGGTGGCAGACCTCGAAATCCAGAGGGAAATCGAGATAGCGATACTGGAATCCGGATCCTTCCGGGGGCACCACATCGATCTCCAGCTTGATGCGGATCTTCCTGCCCGGAGAGGAATCCAGTGCGATATCCAGTTGATTGATGATCGAATCTTCCTTGATCATCGCGGCGCGGACGGTTCTGTCCAGTCGGCCGGAAGGCTTGATCTCTGTGCTCAATCCGAACTGCGTCAACTGGTCACGCAGGGTGTCACAGTAGGAAGACCAATTGAAATGCTCATCCGGTGTTTTCAGTATGAAATCCAGATCCTCGGAGAATCGCGGGAGTCCATGGAGAATGCGCAGAGAGGTACCGCCCTGAAAAGCGGCTACCTCGAAGAATCCGGCACGCCAGAGTCCGTATAATGACAGTTCCTGAAGAATCTCCTTCACGATCTGTCGGGTCTCGTTTTCATTGACTGGCCTGTGCTGCTCCAGTCGCTGCCGTATGATGTCGATCATGTGAATCCCTCCCGCTGCATTCCCTCAATGAACGTCTGGACTCGTCTGTGACGGTATACGCTGGACAGCTCCTGCAGCGTTCCACCCTGGATCTGACTCAGCTGTTCTTCTCCGATCCGCAGATGATGGCGCAGCCAGTCGCTGCCCTGCCAGGTCCACTTTCGGAAACACGCCAGATCCAGAAGTGCCCGGAGCGGTGTGGCTACCAGCGCGGGCTGCGCATTCAGGACATACCGCTCGACTCCCGTCAGGTGGTAGCGTTGATGCATCGCCAGCGGGGTAAAAGTGAATCGTCCCAATGCCGGGTGTTCCAGGCTGCGTGACCGGCCACCGGCAATAACGGAAGCGCACTCCGGTACTCCTTCCGGAATCCAGCCATGCCAGGAGAGTGCGGTTTCCAGCGAAACGTGACTGCCGGGATGGAGGTGTTGGGCTACATGAAATGGATGTACAGGTTGTTGGCGCAGCCGGTCGGACAACACGTACAAGCCGCGCTGGATCCGGATCAACTCGCCGGCTTTCAGTGCGCGGTTGACGAGGCCATGGCGCGCAGCTGGGCTTGCGTTCAGCAACCGGGCAACCTGGCGGTCCGTCACGATCCGGTCCCGGTAGTCGCTGTCAATGAGTTGTCGGGTCAGTGTTTGCATAAAATGTTATATACTTCCATTTTGTGGAAGTATATAACATTAATTGGAGCAATGCATGGTTTCCTGGCCCGGAATGAGGCCGCGTATCATAGATCCCCTGCCAGATACTGCAGGATGCTGACTGCTGCCAGTGGAGCCGTTTCCGTACGCAGAATGCGGGGTCCGAGCGTCGCCGGTGTGAAACCGCTGTCAGAGGCCAGCCGGACTTCCTCGTCGGTCAGTCCGCCTTCCGGTCCGCTGAGCAGGGTCACCGGCTCAGGCCCGCGATCCGGCGGCAGGGTCAGGCGTGTTTCCGCCCGGGGATCCAGTACCAGGGAACAACCGCTGCGGGGCTGCCTCAGCCAATCTGCCAGCGACAGGGGATCGTGCACGGTCGGAACCCGGCAGCGCCCGCTCTGCTCGGTGGCCGACACCGCCACCTTCTGCCAGTGCGCCTGGCGTTTCTCGGCCCGCCGTTCATCCAGCTTGACCTCGCAGCGCTCCGTGAACAGCGGAGTGACCGAAGTGACGCCCAGTTCGGTACATTTCTGGATGACGATGTCCATGCGGTCGCCGCGTGACAGGCCGATACCGATGTGCACGGGCAGCACCGGATCGGCGTGATTCTCCACGGTTTCGCGTGGCAGCAGCCGTGCCTGTTTCTTCGAGATATCCTGCAGCTCGGCCAGGCATTCACCGTCGTCACCGTTGAACAATGCCACCGTGGCGCCAGCCTTCAGGCGCAGCACGGTGCCAATGTAATGGGCGACTTCGCCGGACAGTTCCAGCGATTCGTTGATGCGCAGTGGTTGTGGAAGGTAGACGCGGGGGATTCGCATGAGGTGCCCGATGTCAGTGTGAGCTTGTCATTATGCCATAGAGGTCCACGCGGCTCAGAAAAGAGGAAAAGAGGGACAGTCCCGGTTTTCAGAAAACCGGGACTGTCCCTCTTTTCCTCTTTTCTGAGCCGCGTGGACCTTTAGTGGCCAGCCACTCCAATCCATCGATCACGCGCGGACCGGCGCGGCTGAAGTGGGCATTGCCGTCGCCGATCAGCACCCGTCCTTCCTGCACCGCGCGCAGCCTCTGCCAGCGCGTATCATCTGCCAGTATCTGCAGCGCTTCGCGGGAACCGGCTTCAGAATAGCCGCAGCACGCAACCAGTACCCGGTCGGGGTCGCTGTCGTGGATCGCGTCCCAGTCCACGGCTCCCGACCGCTCACCGGACTGCACCAGCACGCTCTCCCCGCCCAGCAATTCGATCAGATCGGGAATCCAGTGGCCACCGATGAATGGCGGTTGCAGCCACTCGAGGAACATTACCCGTTCGCCCTGCAATGGCGCCAGACCGGCAACTCTGTCGGCCCGTTGACGCAGAGAGGCGACCAGCGTCTCTCCTTCGTCGACGGCATCGATCACCCCGGCGGTCCGCAGGATATCTCCGTAGATGTCCTCAAGCGTGGACGCGTCCAACTCGATCAGCTCCGGCCTGGACGATAGTGCGGCGACGGCCCGGTAGACGTCGCCGCCTGAGACGGCGCAGATGTCACACAAGGTCTGGCTGATGATGACGTCGGGCGCCAGTCGTTCCAGTGTCTCGATATCCAGGTCGTAAAGGCCTTCGCCTCGCGCCAGGCGGTCTCGCACGAAATCATCGATGGTCTGCTGCGACTGTTCCACGGGTACGCCGGTGCGGGTCAGCACCGGGCGGTCCAGGATCGCCGGAGGGTGGTCGCAGCTGTGCGAGATGCCCACCAATTGATCCTGCCTGCCCAGCGCGCAGACTATCTCGGTGGCGCTGGGCAGCAGGGAGACGATCCTCATCGCGCGGGGGCTTCCCGGGACGCAGCGGCATGGTAGCGCTGAAAGAAGGCCCAGGCCGAGAACAGCAGCGCGGTGTAGAGCGCGTCGCCGAACAGCGAGTGGCCGAAGTAGGGAATTGCCGCGACATAGCACTCCACCAGTCCGGCCCAGGTGGGCGGATAGTACAGCAGCCAGGCGGCGAAATTGGATACCACGAAGAAAAACAGCGCCGAGCACAACGCGCTGCCCGCAACTCGCGAGACGGTGCGGGATCGGGCCAGCAGCACACGGCCGATCACCGCGCTGCCGGCAAAGCCCAGGTACACCAGGGCCATGGCCGGGAGCTCATAGAAGCCCGTGAAGGCGTCGCCGATCAGCAGGGCGGCGACGGGCAGCAGCCAGGCGGCACGGGTCGGCAGCACGGCGCCGGCGAACAGTCCGAGCGCGCCGATCGGCGTGACATTGTCGGGATGGGGAAGCAGCCGCATGGCGGCCACGATGATGACCAACAGTCCAATGGCGAGCCACTGGTTTCGATCCAGGGAAGAAGTCATTCCGGTCTCCTTCATGCTCTCACCCGAGCACGGTTGTGGGATGTCGCCTGCAGGCCGGTCTCCGGGCTGACAGAGGATCACCGGGATTCCACGAAAGGAGATCCGCTGATCGGGCCGTGACCCCTTCCCGTCCTGCCGGACAGTGGTACTGGTCATGGCCGCTGCTCTGCTTACCGTTGCGGGGGCAGCGCCGGTCTCTCACCGGCTTCCCGTTTCACTCCCGTATGGGGAGCACCTGAAGCGTAGAGAACGATAGTCGGCGCGGGGTGGGTTGTCAATGCAAAGGGCTTCAGAAAACAGGGACTGTCCCTGTTTTCCCAAAAAGTGGATCAGGGTGTTGGGTGTCCGGCGCTCGTCACAGTGACCCCCGCTCTACGTCCGTGTCTTCATGAGTCTGAAATTCGTCTGGTGATGGAAAATCCCTCCAGGTTCCCGGGAGTCCTCGCACCGTGGCTGGCCATTCATCTACCAGCTTTTCCCGAATCACACTGGCAATCCATTTACTTTTCGAGAGCTTCATGGCGCTGGCGTTGGCAGCCACTTTCCGTGCCGTCTCGTCGTCCAGATAAATCGTGATCTTACCCATGGCATCAACCTCAATCAATTTACGTCTATTCCCGGTTTTGCGCGCAAACCCGTTCGGCTATTCCAGTAGTTCGTGGGCGCCGATCAGTGGCAACAGGCGGACCAGTACCGCTTCCATCGTGCTGGAATCCGCTTGCGTGATACGGGCCGCCTTGCGGTGCCGCCAGGACAGCGTCTGGATCAGACTGGAGGCCACCACAGAAGGTTGGTCCAGACCCTCTACCGGCACTTCGGTGGGGTGGCCACGGATGCTCGTGCTGACCGGGCAGCAGATCAGCAGGCCGGTCTGCTGGTTGTACTGCTCCGACGACAGCACCAGAGCAGGCCTGTACTTGCCGATTTCCTTACCGCGTGTCGGTTCGAAATCCAGCCAGATGATATCCCTTCGCCGCGGCACATACAGTTCCATCAGTCTCCCCATTCCTCCTGGTCGGGTATGGCTGCTTCATCCGCATGAGCAGTCCGGGCATCCAGTCCGGTCAACAGTTCCTGCTCTGAAAAAGGCAGACGCAATGCCGGTTTCTCCCGGCGGGCGGCCTCGATGATGATCTTTCCATCGCGGACTTCCACTGACACCGGGCTGGTAATATCCAGCCTGGCCTGCGCCAGAATGCTGCGTGACAGACGGATGGCGGCACTGTTGCCCCAGCGTTTGATTTCCTGTTGCATGGTACACTCGCACGATGTAGATACGTTTGTGTCTACAATAGTGTTCCATACGGCGTCTGTCAATCAGCAGCGTAGCGCAGCACGAGGAATCCGGCCAATGAAGCCGGAAGGCCGGATTGACAAATGCCAATATGTCTATTAGTCTGGACATATGGAAATGAATACTGCCACCCGCATACTGTCCTCTCTCTCGCAGGATACCCGCCTGCGGGTGTTCCGCCTGCTGATCGAGTTCGGAGCCAGCGGCGCGCCGGCCGGCCGCCTCAGCGAAGAGCTGGAAGTACCGCACAACACCCTGTCTTTTCATCTCTCCCACCTGTCCCATGCCGGGCTGGTGCATTCGCGAAAGGAAGGCCGCTCGGTGATCTACACCGCGGACCCCGGCGCCATGGATCAGCTGATCGCTTACCTGCGGGAGAACTGCTGCGTCCGGGAGGAGCGTGAAGGGGAGGCGTGCAGTCTTGATGAAGATCGCTCGCCCGCCGATTCATCCACTGTCAATCAACGGAAAGAGAGCAATACTGCATGAGCCACTCGTCTTCCCCTATCGGTTTTTTCGAACGCTACCTGTATGTCTGGGTGGCGGCCTGTATCGTCGCTGGCATCGGTCTGGGCAACCTGCTGCCTGGCGTGTTTGGCGCGCTGTCCGAGCTGGAGTATGGCTCGGTCAACTTTGTGGTGGCGGTGCTGATCTGGTTCATGGTCTACCCCATGATGGTAGCCGTCGATTTCGGCAGCCTGAGGCGCATTCATGAACGCCCCAAGGGGCTGATCATCACCCTTGTCGTCAACTGGCTGATCAAGCCGTTCACCATGGCGGCGCTCGGGGTGCTGTTCTTCGAGTGGCTTTTTGTTGATCTGATCGATCCCGCCAATGCCAGCCAGTACATTGCCGGCATGATCCTGCTGGGCGCGGCGCCCTGTACGGCCATGGTATTCATCTGGTCGCAGCTCACCCGGGGGGACGCCACCTACACCCTGGCCCAGGTCGCATTGAATGACGTCATCATGATCTTTGCGTTCGCGCCGATCGTCGCCTTGTTGCTTGGGGTGACGGACCTGGAGGTGCCCTGGGAGACGCTGGTGCTGTCCGTGGGGCTCTATGTCGTGATTCCGCTGATTGCCGGTGTGCTCACTCGTCAGAGGCTCAGTGCCGGCGCCGATTCCGTGGTGCAGGCGGATCAGGCGGTGGCGCGGTTCACTGGCCGGGTCAAGCCGCTGTCGGTCATCGGTCTGCTGGCGACGGTCGTGTTGCTGTTTGGTTTCCAGGGGCAGGTCATCCTGGAGCAACCGTTCCTGATCCTGCTGATTGCGATCCCCTTGTTGATCCAGTCCTACGGCATTTTCGGTCTGGCATACGCGGCCGCGCGATTGTGGAAAGTGCCGTTCAACGTGGCGGCGCCCTGTGCGCTGATCGGCACGTCCAATTTCTTCGAGCTGGCGGTAGCGGTGGCCATCGGCCTGTTCGGACTCAATTCCGGAGCGGCGCTGGTCACCGTGGTCGGCGTGCTGGTGGAAGTGCCGGTGATGCTGTCCCTGGTGGCCTTCGCCAACCGCACCCGTCACTGGTTCCCGTCGGCCGGGCCGGAATCTTCATCAGGAGGACATGAGCATGTTCAGTAAAGCACTGATTGCCCTGGATCTGTCGCCGTCGGAGCAGCCGATCCTGGATTGCCTGCCCGGGCTGCGGGCCTGGGGCCTGGAAGAGCTGGTCCTGACCCACGTCATGCCGGTTGGCTACATGCAGGGTCTGCCGCAGAGCCATGAAACCGAGTACCGGGACTGGCTGGACAAGCTGGCGACGCCGCTGCGTGAAGCAGGTTTCGTCGTCACGACAGTGCTGCGCAGCAGTGGCCGTCCGGCTGAAGAAATTCTGACGGTGGCGGATGAGGTGAAGGCCTCATTGGTCATCGTCGGTTCCCGCGGACATAACCGGGTCAGCCGGATGTTTCTTGGCAGCGTGGCCAGGGAAGTGGTCCGCAAGTCGCAGAAGCCGGTGCTGCTGGAGTGGATCGAGCCCGGTGACGGTCAGGGTGAACACCGGTGTGACGCTGTCTGTCTGGATACGTTGCGCCATGTTGTACTGAGCACGGACTTGTCCGGCAATGCTGCAGCGGCGGCGGATGCTGCCGTGCTGCTGGCGGGCGGTGCGAAGCGGGTCGACTGCCTGCATGTGAACGAAAATAACGGGGCCGGCGCAACGTCACCCGGCACCGGTGCGCAGGACAGACTGGAAACGCTGCTCGCCCGCATCCGCGAAGCCGGCAGCAACGGGGAGGCCGTCGTGCTGGACGGACGACCCTCCGCCGTCATCGCAGGGTATGCGAAAGACCATGATGTGTCATTGATTGTAGTCGGCAAACGAGGCAGCAATCCCGTCGAGAGTCTCTTCACGGGCAGCACGGCGGCCAATCTCTGCGAAATCGCCGGGCGTCCTGTGCTGATGGTGCCCTGAAAACCTGCGCGGGTATCTCTGCGACACCATGCCGCATTGTTGTCCTGTGGAATGTCCGTGACAATAATTGAAGCGTGCGGTTCATTTTCTGGCCGTGCTCTTATCATCACAGGAGCCGTCACATGAAAATACCGATGCCCCGATCCTTTCTCGCCGTTCCGCTGATGGCTATTTCCGCCTTCACGTTCGCGGATACCGACGTCGCGGATGCCTGGCGCGCCTTCACGCAGGCCAGGGGCGTTCCGTCTTCGATCAACGCGGCCGCGGATCACGCGCTGGCCGAAACCGCTTTCCGGCCCATCCCGGCGATTGATCCGGACGAGATCGAACAGGACCGGCTGCAACTGGGCTTCAGTCTCTTTCATGAGCGCCGCTTGTCCCGTGATGGCACGGAGGCGTGTAACACCTGCCATTCCGGTATGCGGGGTGGTGGCGATGGCCGTACCGTGGCGATCGGTATCAATGACGCCGAGGGTCTGCTCAATACGCCCACTACTTTCAATGCGGTATTCAATTTCCGCCAGTTCCGGGACGGCCGGGCACTCACGCTGGCCGAGCAGGCGCTGGGGCCGATCGAAAGCCCGATTGAAATGGGTCACAACCTGGACGAGGTAGAGGCAATGCTTTCCGCGGACGAGGCCTACGCGGCGCAGTTTGCGTCCGTCTATCCCGACGGAGTGACCCGCGAGAACCTGGGTGATGCCCTGGCCTATTTCCAGACCATCATGTTCACCCGCAGTGATTCGGCTTTTCTGGAAGCGCTGGACGGTCGCGGTGAACCCCTGAATAAACAGGAGCAGCGAGGACTGGAACGTTTCCAGGCGGTGGGTTGTGTCAGTTGTCACAATGGCATCGGCATCGGTGGTAACTCCTACCAGCAGCTGGGCGCGGCCATTCCCTACTACCAGGAACATCGTCCGGCCAACGAGGCGGACAATGGTGTGTATGACCGTACTGCCCGTGAGCAGGATCTTCATGTGTTCAAGGTGCCGACAATGCATGATATCGCCCGCACCGGTCCGTATTTCCACGACGGCAGTGTGGAGACGCTGGAAGAGGCGGTGGACGAGATGGCCGAGCATCAGCTGGGCCGGGAGCTGAGTGAGCAAGACGTGTCGGACATCGTCGCCTTTCTGCATACCCTGGGCGACGGGCGCATGATGGGCAGCATGAACCGCATGGGTGGCATGCGCGGTATGGGTATGGGCATGGGTATGCGGATGCGTGGACCGGGCCGTGGTATGGGGTCCCGGTCGGAGCGCTCCGGTGAGGCGGATGCAGCCGCCGTAAATTCAGTAGCCGAAGGGGGCGCTGTATCCGCTCCGGAGAAACCGGAACCCGGCGTCCATCACAATGCCTACCTGTCTGCAATCGATACAGTGGAGCAGTCCATGGAGGGGATTGCCCGCGAAATGGACCGGGTCATTGATGGCCAGGTCGCCCACTTTGATTTCCTGCAGTATGAACACATCGAGCTGTTGCGTCATGCCAGGGCGCTGGCCCATCCGCCGGCAGCGCTTGCCGAAGCGCAGCGGGCGGCAGCGACTCGTCAGGCGAACGCGATCCTGGAGACCGCGCAATCCCTGGAGTGGCTGATCGCCGATGTACTGCGATCAGTGGCTTCCAGCGATACGGCAGTTCGTACGATCAATGATCTGGCCGATGCGCCTCAATTCGGAATCGATGTTCAGCGGTCACTGCGGAGCCTGGCGGAAGCGGCGCTACAATATCGGGAGTCACCTGATGCGGACCACGAAGCGCAATTGGCGGAACAGGCGGGGAAAGTGCAGGAACGGTTGAACGGGGAGTTCGCAGCCTTGCTGGCGCGGCAGGTATCGCTACTGAGCGATCACGCTGCGCGTGTCCCGGCGCTTCGCCAGCAACTGTCCGAGCTGGGTCTGAAGGCCATGACCGCAGCGTTGCGTGAGGACTACCAACGGTCGGCTGTCCGGTAACACATGGTTCCTCAGGAGCTGGCCCGTTGGAGAACCTCCTGGGCCCATGCATTCAGGCTTTTGCCCTCTGCGCCGCCCGCATGGCGGCACTGGCGTGAACCGACGGGTCGAGACGCAGCATCAGTTGTCCGGAATAGGATTTACGGGGCGCCCGTCCCAACTTGCGGCATGTCTCCAGATAGTCGTCCACGGCTTCTTGAAAAGCGGTCCGGAGAGTGGTAACCGATTCACCATGAAAGCCCACGACATCGCTGATACCGGCAATGTGACCGACGAAGCATTCATCTTCGTCGCTATATTCGATATGGGCAAAGTATCCTTTGTATCGCATTACATTCATGGGTGAATTCCTGTTCGCTCCAAAAACTCTCGAGCATGTCTCACCTGATAGGGTTTGGCTTCCTTCTCTGGATGAGGGCGATGGAATGTCGCAATAACACCGTGCAACTCGAACCTCACCCGAGAGCCTCTGCCTTCAATCGTCCGGGCGCCTGGAGCCTTTATATGTGGACTGTTCCATTATATGATATCACATTATGATAGCTTTCCCTGGCCCACCTCCTTCTACCTTGTCCGGACACCGGGCCAATAGGCCTGCTCATCGGTGGCTGCGGGCTTTCCGTCGCAAACCGGCCGCCGCTGCAACCGGAATGCGGTACGCTTGGTGGAGTCCTTCGCGTACAGAAACCAAAGAGGAATTACAATGAACATACGTAGCCGTACAGTTCAGCTTCTATCGGCAGTTCTTTTCGGCGGCCTGGGCAGCACGGCCCTGGCCCAGGACAATATCGGCTCGGGCATCGCCTGTCAGAATCCCGAATACGCCTGCCCCGCCGGAGGCGGCTGCGATCCGCAGACCACCGCCCAGCGCGGCAATCAGACCGACGCGGCGGCAGGCCGTAATTACTTCCTCGACATTCCCTGCGACCTGGAGGCCGGCGAGGAAGTCGTGTTCGTGCTGAACCTGCACGGCGGCGGCTCCATCGGCAACTGGCAGCGGCATTACTTCCCGGCTCACGATTACGCTGACGAATACCGGCTGATCGTGGCCACGCCGAGCGGCGTGGTGCGTGCCTGGCGCGAAGAGAACGACGACGAGCACCTGGAGAACATCGTCAATTATGTGTATGACGAGTTCTCGGACCTGGATATTCGAGCTTTCTGGCTGGCCGGACACTCCCAGGGAGGCGCCACGTCGCACCGGCTGGTCTGTACGGATTTCTACAGAGACAAGGTGACGGGCCTGTTGAGCCTGGCCGGTGGCCGGGTGGGTAACCGGGCCGAGGTGCAGGACTGTGATTTCTCCCACATCTACACCTGGGGCGAGCATGATTCGATCGGTGTGGGAGAAGTGCCGGACTCATCGCCGCTTGCGAAGCGCTACAACTGCTCGGCCCGCATCCGCCACGACGATGTCGTGGACACTGAGTCAGGTTATGTTCATGACTCGCGCACCGGTGATGCCCGGCCGGACCGGGAAGGCTGGGGCGGTGAGCCGGCCCCGGGTACGGCGCAGGTCTATGAATACCCGAACTGTGATGACGGCTACGTGGTGGCTGATGTGGTCCGAATGGACAAGGGACACACGGAAGGGCTGGAGCCCAAGGTGACGGAACGTGTGGTGCAGTTGATGCTGTCTGCCACTAATACGAAGTAGCCGCAATGGAGTTGCCCGTCAGTGCCGACACTGCTATCTCGACACTGTCGGGCGACAATATCTGTAGGAATTCGAGCGTGCCGTCACCGAGCTGCCGCTGAATACGCAGCTCTGAATCCGGAAAACCGGGCTCTCGCAAAGATCGCAAAGCTCGCCAAGAGTGCATACCATGACGGATAACGAAATTGGGGCACAGGCCGTTGCAGCGTCAGGCATTCCGTTGCGAGCATCGTAATCAGTGTCAGGTCATTGGTTTCTTGGCGAGCTTGGCGGTCTCTGCGAGATCAACAAGGGCCATTTCGCCTGTTCACGGCCCTGTTACAACCCCAGGTTTCTCCACAGCTTCACCACCGGCACGGCCTGGTTCAGCGTGTAGAAATGCAGCCCCGGCGCGCCGCCTTCGAGCAGCGTCTCGCACAGTTTTGTGACCACTTCCTCGCCGAACGCCCGAATGCTGTCGCTGTCATCCCCGTAGCTCTGCAATCGCTGACGGATCCAGCGCGGGATCTCGGCACCGCAGCTGTCGCTGAAGCGGGCCAGCTTGTTGTAGTTGGTGATGGGCATGATGCCCGGCACGATCGGGATGTCGATACCAGCGTCGCGGCAGCGGTCGACGAAGTAGAAATACGCGTCCGGGTTATAGAAATACTGCGTGATTGCCCCGTCCGCTCCTGCGTCCACTTTCTTCTTGAAAAAATGGATGTCGCGGTCGTAACTCTCCGACTGCGGATGAATCTCCGGGTAGCAGGCCACGTCGATGTGGAAGTGCCGGCCGGTGTGCTTGCGTACGAACTCCACCAGTTCATTGGCAAAGATATGCTGCGTGGCCAGTCCGGTGCCCGATGGTATATCCCCGCGAAGCGCCACGAGTCGTTTTATCCCCTGAAGCTGGTAGTGATTGAGCAACTCCAGCATTTCGCGCTCGTCGGAGCCGCCGAAGGAAAGGTGCGGGGCCACCGGTGAGCCGGACTTGTGGATGTCCAGCACCAGTTGTCTCGTACCGTCTTTCGTGGAGCCGCCGGCACCATAGGTCACCGAGAAAAAATCCGGTTCCAGTGCCGCCAGTTCCTCACGGACTTCGACGATCTTCTCCCTGCCCTGCGCCGTGCGGGGCGGGAAGAACTCGAAGCTGAAATGGCCGTCCCTGCGTGTCGTACTCATGCTCGTCCGTCCTGAATCAGTATTTGTAGCTGTCGGTCTTGAAGGGGCCGTCCACGGTGACGTGGATGTACTCGGCCTGTTCAGGGCGCAGTTTCGTCAGTACGCCACCGAAGCCGCCCACCATCAGGGCCGCCACTTCTTCGTCCAGTTTCTTGGGCAGAACTTCAACCCGCAGCAGCTCTTTCTGCTTGTCGGCAGGCTGGTCCGCGTAGGCCTGTCCGTACAGGTGGATCTGCGCCAGCACCTGGTTGGCGAAGGAGCCGTCCATGATACGTGACGGGTGACCCGTGGCATTGCCCAGGTTGATCAGCCGGCCCTCGGAGAGCAGCAGGATGTAGTTGTCCTTTTCTGTCTCGTGGTTGTTGCGATAGATGCGGTGTACCTGCGGCTTGACCTCTTCCCAGTGCCAGTTGTCACGCATGTACCGGGTATCGATTTCGTTGTCGAAGTGACCGATGTTGCAGATGATGGCGCCTGCCTTGACGGCCTGCAGCATGTTTTTGTCACACACGTCCAGGTTACCGGTAGCGGTGACGATCAGGTCGGTTTTGCCCAGCAGATTCCGATCGATGTCTTCCAGCTTGCCGGTATTGTTGCCGCCCGTGTAGGGAGAAACCACTTCGAAGCCGTCCATGCAGGCCTGCATGGCGCAGATCGGATCGATTTCGGCAATGCGTACGATCATGCCTTCCTGGCGCAGGCTCTGGGCCGAGCCCTTGCCCACATCACCGTAGCCGACCACCAGCGCCTGCTTGCCGGACAGCAGCATGTCGGTGCCGCGCTTGATGCCGTCGTTCAGACTGTGGCGGCAGCCGTACTTGTTGTCGTTCTTGGACTTGGTTACCGAGTCATTGACGTTGATACACGGCACTTTCAGGGTGCCCTGCTTGAGCATGTCCAGCAGGCGGTGAACGCCGGTGGTGGTCTCCTCGGTGATGCCGTGGATGTGCTCCAGCAGCTGCGGGTACTTGTCGTGCACCATGGCGGTCAGGTCGCCACCGTCATCCAGAATCATGTTGGCGTCCCAGGGCTCCCCGTCCTTGAGGATGGTCTGCTCGATGCACCACTCGCCCTCTTCCTCGGTCTGGCCTTTCCAGGCGTAGACGCCGATGCCCTTCGAGGCGATGTAGGCGGCGGCGTGGTCCTGTGTGGAGAAGATGTTGCAGGAGGACCAGCGCACTTCGGCGCCCAGTTCCACCAGTGTCTCGATCAGCACGGCGGTCTGGATGGTCATGTGGATGCAGCCCAGGATTTTCGCGCCGGCCAGCGGCTGTTCGGCGGCGTACTTCTCGCGCAGTGACATCAGCGCTGGCATTTCGTTTTGGGCCAGTTCTACTTCTTTACGGCCATAGTCTGCCAGTTTGATATCGGCCACTTTGTAGTCGTTTCTTTTCCTCAACATTTTCGTTTCCTCGGATTCGTTGGTGTTTGGTATACGGGTTCTGGTCGGGACGTGTTTACAGTCCCGCTTCGTCGCGCAGGGCCTCGGCCTTGTCGGTGCGCTCCCAGGTGAATTCGGTTTCTGTGCGGCCGAAGTGGCCGTAGGCGGCCGTCGGCTGATAGATCGGCTGTATCAGGTCGAGCATCTTGATGAGGCCCTTGGGTCGCAGTTCGAAATGCTTGCGGATCAGCTCCACGATGCGGTGCTCGCTGATCTGCCCGGTGCCGAAAGTCTCCACGCTGATGGAGGTCGGCTCGGCGACGCCGATGGCGTAGGACAGCTGTACCTCACAGCGGTCGGCGATGCCGGCGGCGACCAGGTTCTTGGCCACGTAGCGCGCCGCGTAGGCCGCCGAGCGATCCACCTTGGACGGGTCCTTGCCGGAGAACGCGCCGCCGCCGTGGCGGGCCATGCCGCCATAGGTGTCGACGATGATCTTGCGGCCGGTCAGCCCGGCGTCGCCGTAGGGTCCGCCGATCACGAAGCGGCCGGTCGGATTGATGAAGTACTTCGTGTCGGCATCCAGCCATTCAGCCGGCAGTACGGGCTTGATGATCTCCTCCATGACGGCTTCCTTCAATGCGTCCTGGCTGATCTCCTCGTCGTGCTGAGTGGACAGAACCACGGCCTCGATACCCACCGGCTTGCCGTCCTGATAGCGGAAGCTGAGCTGGCTCTTGGCGTCGGGACGCAGCCAGGGCAGGGTGCCATTACGTCGTACCTCGGCCTGGCGCTTGACCAGGCGGTGCGAATAGGTGATCGGCGCCGGCATCAGCACGTCGGTCTCGTTACTGGCATAGCCGAACATCAGGCCCTGGTCACCGGCGCCCTGTTCGTGATCATCGCTGTCGTCCACGCCCATGGCGATGTCCGGCGACTGCTTGCCGATGCCGTTGAGCACCGCGCAGGAGTGACCGTCGAAGCCCTTGTCCGAATGATCGTAGCCGATGTCCGTGACGACCTTGCGGGCAATGCCCTCCAGGTCCACGTAGCCGGTGGTGGTGACCTCGCCAGCCACGATCACCATGCCGGTCTTGATCAGGGTTTCACAGGCGACGCGTGCCCCAGGGTCCTGGCGCAGCAGGTTATCCAGTACGGCGTCGGAAATCTGGTCGGCGATCTTGTCCGGGTGTCCCTCGGAGACCGATTCGGAGGTGAAGAGACGGGTTGTCGTCATGGTAATGCTTCCTTTGTAGAGTTCCTTCAAGCGATCAGTTCGAAAGTGGTGTCTGTGTCGTGTCAATACGGTGTTGCGGTGCCAGTGGACCGTGGCCGATGTCCGGGCGCAGGAACAGGCGGATCAGTACCTGGAAACCGTTGCGTTGTCCCAGATAGAGCTGTTGGCCCGAGAGCAGGCCTGCCTGTGTGGTCCAGTCGTCCAGATCGTGGTCGTCGAAGCCCAGCCACAGGTCGCCACACGCCTCGCGTGCCCAGTCCTGATCGTGCCGGGAGAGGTCGATCAACAGCAGCTGGCCGCCCGGTTTCAGCATGCGGGCGCAGTCCTGCAGGGCGGCGGCCGGAGACGGAATGTGGTGCAGCACCATGTTGCTGACTATCAGGTCGGCGGCAAGGCTCTGCTCGACGCCGGTGGTGGTGTCGCCGTGGATGAACTGCACGTGTTCCTGCCGGCGTCCCTGGATGGTGTTCCTGGCGCGGTTGAGCATCTCCAGCGAGTTGTCGAGTGCCGTTACGTGATCGAAGCGGTCGGCCAGTTGTCCCAGCAGAGCGCCCTCGCCTGGCCCGACCTCGACCACCCGGCTGTTGCGCGGCAGCCGCAGGCCATCGAGCAGATCCTGCAGCGTGGTTTCGTAGTGGTCGTATTCGGCGATCAGCGCCTGGTTCTCGCTGAACTGGTCCGCGTGCCGGCTGAAAAACGCCAGGGACTGCTGTGAACGCTCCTGCTGGATGGTGCTGATGCCTTCCTGCAGGGCGCGTGTCAGCGGCAATGCATCGATGCTGTGAAAAGCCTGGCGTTTGAAGTCCCGCCACGGATCATCCGGCAGCAGCAGCGCACGTCGGTAGAAGATGCTGGTGCCCTCGCGGCGCGTGGAGACCAGCTCGGCCGTGGCCAGCACTTTCAGGTGGTGGCTGAGCGCGGACTGTCGTACATCCACGATGCGGCTCAGCTCCAGCACCCCGAAAGACTCGGTGCGCAGCAGGCGCAGGATATCCAGGCGCAGCGGATCGGCCAGCGCCTTGCACAGGCGGGCCAGGCTGCTTGAATCCGCAGTCGGGATGGCCGGGGGCGTCGTCTGTTCGGGCTGTGCGCTCATGGACTCTCAGGGTGGTTACGAGGGTCGCACTATAGCAGCTTCCGAAAATATATCAAAATATTTTGATGGATAAGGGGTCCGCTTCATCCGGGTACCTGGATGGACCTGAGTGGCAGGAACAGTCGACAACTTTCCGGACCCAGCGAGGTGAAACCGAATGCTTCATAGAAGAGCTGCGCGCGTTCGTCGATGGCATCGACCACCATGGCATGAATGGCGATTTCATCGCTGACGGCCAGCGTGCGTTTGAGTGCGTCGATCAGCAACATGCTGCCTGTGCCGCGCCCCTGTGCGACCTGGCTGACCGCCAGGCGTCCGAGCAGAGCGGCCGGTATCGGATGGCGGGGTAGCTTGCGCGCCAGGTCATTCGGCAACTGACCGAATTCAATCGACAGGGTAGACAGGGTGTAGTAACCCAGGATCGTGCCGGGGAGCTCAGCCTGAGTCGCCACAAACACACGGCTGACGCGGCGTTTTACATCCTGGCGGGCCTGTCTGTGGAGGTACTCATCCAGCGAGGTTTCGCCACGGTGAAAGCCGGGTCGGTCATGGCCGTTGTTCAGCGGCTCTATGACGAGATCCGGATAATCGGTCATTTGCTGGTGACGCGCCGATCATGCTCCTCGAAAGCAGCCGCCAGCTTCTCATTGAAGCGGACCGGTTTGCTCAGCGCATTGAAAAACGCTTCGGCATTCCGGGCATTCAGACTCATCACCTCATGCTCATGGATGGTCTTCTCGGCACGCGCCATGGCGCTGGTCAGAATATAATGGCTGACAGTCTTGCCCTCGTAACTCGCGGCGCGTTCCAGCACCTGCTTGGCGCTGTGCTTCAACCGGAGGTTGATCCGGTCCTGTTTGGTGTCTGTGGTTGCGCTCATGGTGAATACCTTCCCGCGTGGATTGCGGACAGGAGGATAATGTACGTCAAAACGGTGCCTTTTTCAATGGCCTTCCGAACGGACTCCGCCGTGATGCAACTGTCGTGCTGTGGATATTGAGTCACTGCTGCCATATGGTGACGACTACGCGGAGCAGAAGGAGCCCGAAATGAGCCGAACCACTCGCACAACGCCTTCCCGGGCCTTCACCGGGTAATGCGCGACCGGATCGAACGTCAGCAATCCTGGATCTATCTGATCGCCATCCTCGCGGGGCTGGCCATCGGACTGGATCAGCCCGATGCGACGGCCCGGCTCGAGGTCTTTCTCTGGCCGTTGCTCGGCGCTTTGCTCTACGCTACCTTCACCCAGGTCCCGCTGACGCGGATCGGGCAGGGACTAAGGGACTGGCGCTTCCTGGCGGCGTTGCTGCTCGGCAACTTCGTGGTGATTCCCCTCGTCGTGGGCGGACTGATGTCCGCCCTGCCGGTATCGCCCGTGGTCCAGGCCGGCGTGCTGCTGGTGCTGCTCGTCCCCTGCACCGACTGGTTCATCAGCTTTACCCATCTCGGTAGAGGAGATACCGGCCGGGCCATTGCCGCCGCGCCGGTGCTGCTGCTCGTGCAGTTGCTGGCCCTGCCTCTCTATCTGTGGTTTTTCCTGGGAGCGGAATGGCTGCGGACCGCGATCAGCAGCCAGCTGCTCGGCGCCTTTGCGGGATTGATCCTCACTCCCCTGGCCCTGGCCTGGGTGACTGAGCGCCTGGCCGAGCGCAGTAGCCAGGCCAGACGGCTGGTGCATGGGCTGGGTATTCTGCCCGTCCCTCTCCTGGCGCTGGTGGTGTTTGTCATTGCCGCTTCCCAGGTGGCGACCGTAGCCGGCCTCGGCGGCGTGATGTTGCAGGTGCTGCTGATTTTCCTCGCCTACCTGGTGTTCGCCGCTTTCCTCGGCATGACGCTCGGCAGGCTCTTCCGGCTGCCGGCGCCTTCGGCCAGGACGCTGACCTTCAGCTTCGGTACGCGCAATTCCTTCGTGGTGCTGCCCGTGGCCCTGACGCTGCCCGAGGCGTGGCAGGCCGCCGTGGTGGTCATCGTCTTCCAGTCGCTGGTAGAGCTGCTCGGCATGGTGGCCTACCTGCGCTGGGTGCCGGCCCGATTGATTCCGAGTCCGGTCACTGAACCAGATGCCTGATGAGGGGAAGGTGCTCGCCATGGGTCGATTCATGGGCAGCCCCCGGGCCGGATGAATTTTTGCGCAATCGGTAGATGTGCATTATGATGCTGAATAGCATCAATTTTGATTCAAGGTGATCCCTGTGCGTACTACTGTGACCATCGACGATTCGCTGTATCAAAAAGCGCTCGAAGTCGCCGATCCGGATATGAACAAGGCGGATTTATTCCGGGAGGCCATCAGTACTTTTGTGAGGGTGCAGGCAGCCAAACGCCTTGCCGCGTTGGGCGGGGCTGCCCCTGACATGAAGGAAATCCCTCGCAGAAGCAGTGAAACCGGTGCCCATGAGTGTGCTGGTTGATACTTCCGTCTGGGTGGATCATTTCAAACGACGCAGCGAATCGCTGGTGGCCTTGATGCTGCGGGATGAGGTGCTTACACACCCCATGGTATTGGGCGAGTTGGCCTGCGGTACGCCACCCGAGCCACGGGAACGCACACTTGGCGATATCGGCCTGTTGCGGCCGGCCACACAGGCAAGTCCAGACGAGGTGATGGCATTCATTGAGCGGGAAAAGCTGTACGGCCAGGGTTGTGGCCTTGTGGATATGTCCCTGCTCGCATCTGCACTGATGACACAGGGTACTCGCCTGTGGACGCTCGACAAGCGACTGGCTGCGCTGGCCGCGCGGTTCGACGTCGCTATTGAAGCTCACCGTTGAGCAAGCTCTCCGGCGTCTCCCCTCATAGCCGCACCATCCGCAACCGCAGCGCATTACCGATCACGCTGACCGAGGACAGCGACATCGCGGCGGCCGCGAAGATCGGCGACAGCAGCAGACCGGTGAACGGATACAGCACGCCGGCCGCAATCGGCACGCCGGCGGAGTTGTAGATGAAAGCGAAGAACAGGTTCTGGCGGATGTTGCGCATGGTCGCCAGCGACAGGCGCCGCGCCGCCACTATGCCGTTCAGGTCGCCCCGCAGCAGTGTGACTCCGGCGCTCTCGATGGCGACATCCGTACCGGTGCCCATGGCCACGCCGACATCCGCCGTGGCCAGCGCCGGTGCATCGTTGACCCCGTCGCCGGCCATCACCACGACGCGGCCCTCGTCCTTCAGGCGCTGGATCACCCGGCCCTTGTCCTCCGGCAGTACTTCGGCCTCCACCTCGTCGATGTGCAGGCGCCGGGCCACGGCTTCGGCCGAGGTGCGGTTGTCGCCGGTCAGCATCACCACGCGGATGCCATCATCCTGCAAGGCCCGGATGGCCGCCTCGGTGGTCTCCTTGACCGGGTCGGCGATGGCGATCAGGCCGATGACCTGCCCGTTCGCGGCGGCGAATATCACCGTGGCGCCGTCCTCGCGCAGACGGTTGGCCTCGTCCTCGAACGCTGTGGTGTCGACCTGCTCGGACTCCATCAGCAGACGGTTGCCCAGCAGGATGCAGTGCCCGTCAATGGTGCCGGTCACGCCCTTGCCGTTCGGAGCGTCGAAGTCCTGCGCGTCCGGTGCTTCGATATCCTGTTCGCGGGCTTTCTCCAGGATGGCGTGGGCCAGCGGGTGTTCGCTGCCCTTTTCCAGGCCGGCGGACAGGCGCAACAGGGTCTGTTCATCGCTGCTGTCGGCTGCCACCAGCTGCGTGACCTGTGGACGCCCTTCGGTCAGTGTGCCGGTCTTGTCGACCACTACCGTATCAACTTTCTCCATCCGTTCCAGCGCCTCGGCATCGCGGATCAGTACGCCACCCTGCGCGCCGCGGCCCACGCCGACCATGATCGACATCGGCGTGGCCAGCCCCAGCGCACAGGGACAGGCAATGATAAGTACGCTGACGGCGGCGATCAGCGCATAGGCCATGGACGGCTCGGGACCGACCAGTGACCAGACGATGAAGGCGATAACCGCGACGAGGACCACGGCTGGCACGAACCACGAGGCCACCTTGTCGGCCAGCCCCTGGATCGGCGCCCGGCTGCGCTGGGCGGCCGCCACCATCTGTACGATCTGCGACAGCATGGTGTCGCGGCCCACGCGGTCGGCGCGCATGATGAAGCTGCCCTGCTGGTTGATGCTGCCGCCGATCACGATGTCGCCGGCCTCCTTGCGTACCGCCAGCGGCTCGCCGGTGACCATGGACTCGTCCACGTTGGAGCGGCCTTCCAGTACTTCCCCGTCCAGTGGTACCTTGTCGCCGGGGCGCACCCGCAGGCGGTCGCCGACCCGCACCTCGTCCAGCGCGACTTCGCTGTCCTCTCCATTGTCATTAATGCGGCGCGCGGTGGCGGGTGCCAGGTCCATCAGGGCGCGGATCGCGCCGGAAGTCTTTTCCCGGGCGCGCAGTTCCAGTACCTGGCCCAGCAGCACCAGCACCACGATCACGGCCGCGGCCTCGAAGTACACGGCAACAGAGCCATCCGCCTGGCGAAATGCGTCTGGAAAGACACCCGGCGCCAGCGTCGCCACCAGGCTATAGACCAGGGCCACACCCGTGCCGATGGCAATCAGGGTGAACATGTTGAGGTTGCGGCTGACGATCGATTTCCAGCCGCGCACGAAAAATGGTTTGCCGCACCACAGCACGACCGGGGTGGCCAGCGCGAGCTGGATCCAGTTGGACGTCTGCGCGGTCATCATCTCGTGCAAGCCGACCAGGTGGCCTCCCATTTCCAGCAGGAATACCGGCAGGGTGAGGGCGGCGCCGACCCAGAAGCGGCGCGTCATGTCTGTCAGCTCCTGCGAAGGTCCCTGGTCCGGCGCGGCCTGCTCCGGTTCCAGGCCCATGCCGCAGATCGGACAGTCGCCCGGGCCTTCCTGGCGGATTTCAGGGTGCATGGGGCAGGTATACATGGTGCCGGGTGCCGCCGGTTCGGTCTCGCGCTCCGATTCCGACAGCCAGGACTCGGGGTCCGCATCGAATTTCTTCTTGCAGTGCCCGGAGCAGAAATACCAGGTATCACCCGCATGACGGCTCCGGTGTTCAGTGCTGTGAGGGTCCACGTCCATGCCGCAGACGGGATCCTTTACGGCATGGGAATCAGTCTGGTTGTCATCGCTGCTGTGCATCATGAGTGCGCTCCTTGTCCATGGTCATCCTTCGGGCGGAATCGTGTGAGGAATACCCATTCCAGGATTGCGATCAATGCCATAACGGTGACCGCCAGAATGACAATCATAGGATCGGTGCCGAGTTTCACCCATACGAACCCTGCCAGTACCAATGCGTCCAGGACAATCGCGATGACAGGAATCAACGGGTTCGCCCGTACTTCCTTGCGCAAGTACCGGAGCACACCCCAGTGAATGGCAATATCCATGACCAGATAGAAAATGATGCCCAGTGCCGCGATCCGCGACAGGTCGAAGAAGGTGGTGAGCACCAGGCCCAGCACGACTGTATACACCAGCGTGTGGCGCTGTATGGAGCCCGGCATGCCGAAGTGACTGTGCGGGACCAGGCGCATCTCGGTCAGCATCGCCAGCATCCGCGATACCGCGAAAATGCTGGCGATGATGCCACCGGCGGTAGCCATCATCGCGATGATCACCGTGAACCATACCCCGATTTCTCCCAGCGCCGGACGGGCAGCGGCGGCCAGTGAATAGTTCCGGGTTTCGATGATTTCCTCAAGCGACAGATTGCCGGCCACCGCGAATCCGACCAGGGTGT
>JBBEBP010000029.1:0-258512 GCA_040882255.1 Pseudohongiellaceae bacterium
CAATAGCGGCCTGGCACTATCTTAAACCATTGTCTTGATTTCGGGGTCCACTATACCTCGTAGACGTCTTTGCCACAGGTTCTAAAGATTATCGGGCTGTCCAGTTTTGTTTTTATCGACGAATCACTCATGCCCTTCCTTATAGGCCATAGCATTTGTTTATGATCACTCCACACCGATTTGATCAAGGGCTTCGAGCATATATTTAATATCTTCACGCATGCGATCAGTGACGATTAAATCCGAGTAATACTGCTTTCCTTGGAAGCGAATAATTGCCTCTTCGGAAGAGACGATTTTATCAGCCAGGGCTCGATACTCTTCTTTGTCGAGATTAAGATACGCTGTCTCCCAAACATTGCCGCCATAGTGATCTTGTCTGAACTTGATTTCTGGCGATTGAAATGGAACTCCATCGGTTACGACCTTAAAGCTTTTCGCGAAAAGCCATGAATCGCCGTAATAGTGAAATTTAAGGAATGCCGTTGCCTTTTCAGGACGAAGGGTGCCCACCACTGCCAGGTATGATGCTTTTGAATATGGGCCTGACATGTACCGAACAGGCTCAAAGCGAATCAGCCCTTCGACTTTATCGTAATCGGTTACATGCCGAGTAATGCCCTGAAGGATCGGCCCCCGCTTATCTGGAGGAAAGGACTCTACGTATGCCTTAAGATACCCATCCCAACTATCTCCTCGAAGAAGTTTCTCATTACTGAGTTTCATTTCTGAAGGATGGTATGTGTAGTTTTCATCGTACGAGAGCTCCGCACCCTCCGTCAGAGGAACCCAATCTGGTTCAACGACTACTGGTGATGATGCCGCTTGGGGCGTGCTCGCAGAGCTTGGAGTTTTCGAAATGCCGGTTGCTGCGCACCCAACCGTTAATGCGGCAAGCGCAACAATGGCTACAGTGTGAAATTTCATCTGGTTCTCCATAGTGACCCATAACGCCGCGCTCACCGGTAAATTGGGAGCGCAGCGAGTAATTTATCCGTGTGCAGCGCTTGGTTATAGTCGCGACGTGCTGGTTGTGAAGGAGGGCACGCAATGCTGAGCGGGAGCGAAGCACACCGACTGGGGAGAGCGGAACAGAGCGTTGTCCTGGTCACTTGCTATTCTCCTTCTTATGGCCGCGCCATTGAGTCGAGCTGCGTGGCTTCAATGTTGACCGCTCTTACCGTTAAGTACAATGCCTGATGAGTAGCGGACTCCCTTCCGTGGGCAGGTGGCAAATAATTTATCCAACGTCGAAACGGGCGCCTATCTGATTACCAATTACCTTGCAGGGTGGCGTTATCGATAATCGATGCCACGGAGCTTCAACGGACGATGGCACTAATCCAGCTAAGCCAGCTGGCCTCTCCATTGGCACACGCAGAGCGCTATAACGCCATTTATTCAGCGGCGCGGCCGCTAGGCCACGTCCGGTGGAGGCCCAGCAGGGCCGGAACGAACTGCAATTAATTGTTAGTGCGGCTTGCAGGTTATGTATATGGTGGTAATATACAGTCATGATTGACTGGACACAAATTACCGGGTTCGATTGGGATGACGGCAATGCCCGGAAGAGCAAGGATAAACATTCGGTGCGCCAGTCGGAGACGGAGCAGGTCTTTTTCAACCAGCCTCTCCTGGTGTTGGTAGACAACAAGCATAGCCTGCAAGAACCTCGATACCATGCCTTGGGTGTAACGGATGACCGGCGGCAGCTACACATTACATTTACCTTACGAGGTGACGGAAGTCTGATCAGAGTGATTTCCGCCCGAAATATGCACCGTAAGGAGCGGAAAATTTATGACCAAAGCCAAGAAGATGCCTGAGTTCAAAAGTGAGGCTGAAGAGCGTGCTTTCTGGGAAAACCACGACTCGACGGAGTACGTAGACTGGAAGCAGGCCAAACGTACGCAGTTTCCGAATCTTAAACCTTCCACCAAGACCATTTCCCTGAGACTGCCTGAGTCTCTTTTGGATCGAATCAAGATTGAGGCAAACAAGCGAGATATGCCTTACCAATCGCTGATCAAAGTCTGGCTCTCTGACGATGTGGAAGAAAGCCGCCGACCCTGATGAGCACTAACGCCCTCATTCACGCGCCAGCTTTGCTGGTCGCGTGCAATTGATGGTTATGCAGCGGTGAGTTCAACTTTATGAACCTTATCCAATTTGATGGTCTTACCCGCATGCCACAGGTCATAAGCGTCCTGCATGGCCAGCCAACTCTGGGGTGTACGGCCTAGTGCCTTGGAGAGTCGCAATGCCATTTCCGGGCTGACACCACTCTGCTGCTTCAGAATCCGGTTCAACGTGGAGGGAGACACGTTGAACCGTTCGGCCAAATAGCGGCAGCTCAGTCCGTAAGGCTCCATGTACGTGGCCAGAATGAACTCACCGGGATGTGGAGGGTTGTGCATAGACATCAGTGGTAATCCTCATAATCAAGCAGATACGCATTGCCGTCCGAGAACTCGAAGATGAGCCGCCAGTTTCCGCTTACGGTGATGGCCCATATACCCTTTCGATTCCCTTTGAGTGGGTGCAACCCGTATCCAGGAATATCCAGATCAGCGATTTCAACTGCGGTATCGAGGGCTGCCAGCTGCATTCTAAGCCGCTTGGCGTGCTGTGCCTGGATGCCGCGGGTACTCCCTGTCTCGTAGTAACGGCGCAATCCTTTGTGCTTGAAAGACTTGATCATAGCCTATAGTGTAGCGTGTTGCGCAACAGTGTCAAGCTGCATAACGCCCGTATTCACGCGCCAGCATCGCTGGTCGCGTGTAATTGATTGTTAGAAGGCAGTTTCGGTGGCGTTTGCACAGTTATTTGCAAGCCAAGCGCCTTTGCGACTTTTGCGACTGTACTGAACGTAGGGTTACCTTCCGGTGATAGGGCTTTGTACAAGCCTTCTCGGGTAAGTCCTGTATCTCGTGCAAGTTGGCTCATGTTCCTGGCGCGCGCGATAACACTCAACGCATGCACTATGAATGCAGGATCGTCACCGGCTTCCTCAATGCAGGCCTCAAGATACAGTTGAATATCCTCTTCTGTTTCAAGGTGCTCTGCCGAATCCCAGCGTGTAGTTTTGATACCCATAGCCTTATACCTCCAGCTGCCTGGCAATTTCTTTGGCTTTGGCGATATCAGCTTTCTGAGAACTTTTGTCGCCACCGGATAGAAGTATCACGACAACAGCGCCTTTCTGCACATAATAGACTCTGTAGCCGGGGCCGTAGAAGATTCGCAACTCACTCACGCCTTCCCCGACGGGTGCCACATCCCCGAAATGACCCAATTCGAGTCGATCAATCCTGGCCTGAATTCGAGCCTTTGCCCGTCGGTCCTTGAGAGATCTGAACCACTTCGTGAATCTAGCTGTCGTCCTGACTTCTAGTCATATGATAACTGCAGTTCACATATGGGCGTGTGTCAACTGTGGTTTACGAGAAGCATGCTAACATTTGTATCGTGCGCCAGCACGATTCGGGTGTTTAACTGCACGATATGTCAATAGGAACGCCCTTGAATATACTACCCTAACCGGCTGATCGAGCTAGACAAAATACAAGCTGGCCCTGATTCTCGCCGAATCAGCGTGCCGCCGCAAATCCGTGATGTCGTGCATTCACGGTTATCCCGCACAGAATATGACCGGAGTCAGTCATGTGGTACACACCCGCCTTCCCTCACCACACGCTCCGTGGAAGCAAGGTACTTCAGCAACATAAGGCATTGAACATGGAGGTTCCCATGCCCAGCCCGTTCATGCAGTCGCTCAGCCGTGACATGCGTCTGCGGGGCTATGCGCTGCGTACCGAGAAAACCCGGTTGGTACCGGTGACTTCTACCGCCGGCTATCCAGCCCGCTTTCCTGCAGCGAAGCCAGTCGTTCCGCCAGGGCCGTCGGTAGCCGCGCGCCCTTCGCCGTGACCGCGTAGAAGTGTTCGTCGATCATGGGCAGCACGCGGTATTCCTCCAGTACGCCGCTGTCCAGTTCGTCGCGCACCACAACGCGGGGCAGTACAGCCAGTGCGCCGCTGTCGCGGGCCAGCAGGCGCAGCATGGCCATGTCATTGGCTTCAGCCTGGATGTCGGGTTCGAAATGGCGGCTGCCGCAGTACGCATCGAAGGCGGCGCGTATGTCGGTGTCGGGGCCGGGCAGCAGCCAGCGGTATTGCAGAAAGCCGTCCGGGAAGTCCTCATCGTGCAGGTCCAGTCCGGCAGGGCCGATGATCGATACCGGCTGGCGGGCGATCAGTTGGGTCTGCCAGCGCCGGTCGCCGGATTGGCTCACGGCGCTGGTGGTCAGTACCACATCCAGACGATAGCGCCCCAGTGCATCAAGCAGGTCCTCGCTGTCATTGGCATGCAGACTGATCCGTGTCCCGGGCATTGTCAGAAACGGAGCGACGAAGGCTTCCAGGAAATTGCGGGACATGGTGGACAGGGCGCCGATCCGCAGCGTCTCGACCTCGGGCTCGACGCCGTCGCGCAGCAGCGCCTCCAGGGCCTCGCCGCGGGTGAAGATCTCCTGGGCGTACTGCAGTACCTGCCGGCCGGTGGGTGTCAGCAGCAGACGCCGGCCGCTGCGCTCGAACAGGGACTGGCCGACCTGGTCTTCAAGTTGACGGATCTGCGTGGACAGCGCGGACTGGGAGATATGCAGGGATTCGGCCGCGGCGGTGAGACTGTCACCGGTGGCGACCTTCCAGAAATAGAACAGATGTCGGTAGTTGAGCCGGCTCATGGGGGACTCGCCAATAGTTCTATAAAACAGAACGACTAATAATGATATCTGTATTTTATAGAAAGTTCATGATCCGGGATACTGCGCGCCATCAATCGCAAGGAGCTGCCCATGTACCCGATCAACCTTCCGTTCACCCTGCTGCTATTGGCCGTCCCCCTTCTGTTCGCCCTGGCCACGGCGCTGGTGCGGCCCGCCGCCCGCGCCGGTGGCTGCGTGCCGCATTCGGTCCAGCGCTGGATCCAGACGCTTGTCGCGGCGGTGCCGCTACTGGCCTTGCTGGCCCTGTGGTTGCGCCTGGACTCCGCGCCCGCACCGCATGCACTGCTGCAACCGGCCCTATTGGCCCCGGTGATGCTGGTGCTGACCGGCGGTCTGGGCTGGGTCATCGTACGGTTCTCACGGAACTACATGGCCGGCGATCCGGCCTGCGCCCGGCATCTGCAGGGTCTGCTGGCCACACTGACCAGTGTCAGTGCGCTGGTGATCAGCAATCACGCCTTCCTGTTCCTGGCGGCCTGGGTGGCGGTGAGCCTGTCGCTGCATCGCTCGTTGTTGCTCTATCCGGATCGGTCCCGCGCGGCGCTGGCCGCGCACAAGAAGTTCATCGCCGCCCGCACCGCGGAGCTGGCGCTGCTGGCGGCGTTCGCGCTGCTGTGGCAGAGCACCGGCAGCGTACTGATCAGCGACTGGGTGACGCAGTATCGCGATGCACCGCTGCCGGTCGCCGGACAATGGGCCATGGTGCTGGTGGTGGTTGCCGCCGTCATCCGCTGCGCGCAGTTGCCCGTGCACGGCTGGCTGATGCAGGTGGTGGAGGCGCCGACTCCGGTGTCGGCACTGCTGCACGCCGGTGTCATCAATCTGGGCGGCTTCCTGTTGTTACTGCTGGCACCGCTGCTATCGGCCGCCGCTCCCGCGCGTTGGCTGTTGCTGACAGTCGCCGGGGCCAGTCTGGTGCTGGCGGGTCTGGTGATGACCACCCGGATCAGCATCAAGGTGCGCCTGGCCTGGTCCACCAGTGCCCAGATGGGCATGATGCTGGTCGAATGTGCCCTGGGACTGTATGACCTGGCGCTGCTGCACCTGGTCGGTCATTCCTGCTACAAGGCCAGTGCCTTCCTGCTGTCGGGCCGCGCGGTCGAGCAGTCCGCCCGTCAGCAGTGGCAGGGCGCACGGCCCGCGCAGCCGCGTCACTGGATGCTCGCCCTGGTGCTGACCGTACCGGTACTGACGCTGGCCGATCAGCTGCTGGTGCCCGCCGATTGGCCGGCGGCCACGCGCTGGCTGGTCCTGCTGGTGTTGTTGCCGCTGCCCGCGGCGTTGCTGGCTCCGGCGCTGGCCAGTGGCACGCGCACCGCGCTGCGCACGCTGTTGCTGACCGTCCCTGCGCTGCTGCTGGTCTACTGGCTGCAGAAGAGTGTGGCCGCTGTAGTGGTCGATCAGCCCCCGGCGGTCGCCGGTACGGCCGAACTGTTCTGGATGCTGGGTCTGCTCGGTGCGCTACTGGCCGGTCATCTGTTCCTGATCGGCCGCGAGTCCGGCCTGCGCAATCGGGTCCGGCATCTGCTGTTCGCCGGGCTGTATCTGGATGAATGGAATACCCGATTGACCCGCTGGCTGTGGCCCCGGCCGCTGCCGCGTGACCTGCGGCATAAACGCCTGTTGTGGTTAATGCAGATCGAAATCCCGACTTCCCCGCGCAAAAGGAGCGCCTGATGACGAATTCCACTGTTGCCCGTGAACCCGCACTGGAGACTGTCTACTGGCAGGCTATCCAGCGCGCCTGTGCGACGATCGCGCCGGCCTGGCCACTGGACCGGCAGATCGCGGTCAATCCCTGGTGGGAGCTGCGCGACGTGCCCATGAAAGAAGTGTCTGCGCGGTTCGCCGCGCTGGCGGGTGTGCGTTGTGTGCCGATGGACGAGGAGCATGACGGTGCGCCTCCGGTTCATTGGCTGACGGTCAGTGAGCTGATCGACGGGCTGGATGACAACCGGTACCGTGTGGCCTGGCAGGACGAACTGGTCTGGCAGATCAGCCAGTTCATGGCCGAACACGATGCCAGTCATGCCTCGCCAGCGTGTTCGGCGGATGATCTGTACCGGCGCTGGCGCGAGGTCGCCTCGGGCGACATCGGACTGTCCCTGGCCATGGGCGAGCGTAATCTGCACAAAGCTTTCGGCGACCTGCCGGATACGGTGGAGGAGTTGTTTGCCCGGGCTATCGACGAACTGGCGATAGACGGATACTGTCTGGAAGATGTGGCGCTGGCGGCGCTGCTCTCGGTCAACGGCTGGGCTTCGCGATTGGCCTGGCTGCGCTGGGAGGCCGGATTGGCAGGCAAGAAACAGGACCTGCTGCCGGCATTGCTGGCTATCCGTCTCGGATGGGAGCTGGTGCTGTGGCGGCTGTATGCGGATCGCTACCCCTTGATGTTCCGTGCACTTGAGAATCGCTGGAAACAGCAACAGGAACATCTGCCCCGCATGGTGCGCGATCACGGTCGGCACCAGCAGCGGGCCTGGCAGCGGCTGGAACGGGCCGAGCACGCGTGGCGCGAGCCACTGCTGGATGCCCTGCGCTCGCGGCGCCAGGTCATGGACAACCCGGCCCCGGGTACCGAACCGGTACTGCAGGTGGTGTGCTGCATTGATGTGCGCTCCGAACGCATGCGCCGCGCACTGGAAGCACAGCACCCCGGCATCCGGACGACAGGTTTCGCGGGATTCTTCGGTCTGCCCCTGCAGTCGATGACGGCGGACGGCCGCCACGGCCATCCGCACTTGCCGGGCCTGCTGGCGCCGGGTTTGACGGTGGTGGCGGAGAGCAGTGACCGGAAGGCACATGGTGGGCCGGTCCACGCTGCCGCCACGGCGGCACCGTCGATGTTCGGCGCGGTCGAGGCGGGAGGGCTGGCGGGTGCCTGGTCGTTGCTGCGTACGGCGCTGGGCCGCAATGTTAGCGATTCGGCGCGCCGCGCTGCGTCCAGTGCTACCCGGTACCGTCTGTTGCGCGACGACAGGCCGTTGACAGCCGCGGAACGCGCCGATCTCGCTGGTGGTGTATTAGGTGCCATGGGTCTTACCGACGGTTTCGCACCGACCGTACTGTTGACCGGCCACGGCAGCAGCAGCTGCAACAACCCGCAGGCGGCGGCGCTGGACTGCGGGGCCTGTGGCGGGCAGAGCGGCGCGCTGAACGTACGGGTGCTGGCCGATCTGCTCAATGACGCGGAGGTACGCGGCCACATGGCGGAGCATCACGGTATCGCCATACCGGATCAGACACGCTTCGTGCCCGCGCTGCACGATACCACCACGGACCGGGTCGAAGTGCTGGCCGGTGAAGCGCTTTCCGCGCAGCAGCAGGCCTGGCTGGAAGCGGCCGGTGACGCGACACGGGAAGAACGCAAGCTGCGGCAGGGGATCGAGGGCGACCCGGCCCGGCGTGCGACCGATGCCTCGCAGGTGCGCCCCGAATGGGGCCTGGCTGGCAATGCCGGTTTCATCATTGCCCCGCGGGCGCTGACCCGTGGCATGGATCTCGACGGGCGCTGTTTCCTGAACGACTACGATGCGGGCGCGGATCCGGCTGGCAGCCGGCTGGAGGCCATCCTCACCGGCCCCATGGTGGTGACCAACTGGATCAACCTGCAGTACTACGCTTCAACGGTCGACAACGCCCAGTACGGCAGTGGCAACAAGGTGCTGCACAATGTGGTGCGGGGCAACCCGGGCGTGTTCGAGGGCCATGGCGGAGACCTGCGTCAGGGGCTGTCCATCCAGTCACTGTATGACGGGGACCGGGCGATGCACGAACCACTGCGGTTGCTGGTGGTCATTGATGCGCCACGGGAACGGGTGCAGGCAATCCTGGATCGTCACCCGGCGTTGATGTCGCTGGTTGACAACGGATGGGTGGCGCTGGAGTTTCTGTGACCGGGCAGGGGGTGGCGCGGTATCCGCGTCACACCCCCGCCGGCTGACGGAACGCCTCTGGTATCGAGGTCAGGTCCAGCCCCCAGAACACCGGCACCATGAAGTAGATCATCAGCACGATCAGCACCACGGCGATGACGTTCATCAGGAAGCCGGTGCGCACCATCTCCAGGATGGTGAGCTTGTCGGTGGCGAAGATGATGGCGTTGGGCGGGGTGCCCACCGGCAGCATGAAAGCGCAGTTGGCGGCCATGGCGCAGGGGATCATCAGCGCGAAGGGGTGAATGTCCAGCGCCAGCGCCAACGAGGCGACCACCGGCATGATCATGGTGGCCGTGGCCGTGTTGGAAGTGATCTCGGTCAGGAACAGAATCAGCAGTGTGGCGCTGGTGATGATCACCGCCAGGTGGACGCCATCCAGCACGGTCAGCTGGGTTCCCATCCATTCGGACAGTCCCGTGCCGCGGAATCCGGAGGCGATAGCCAGGCCGCCGCCGAACAGCAACAGGATACCCCAGGGAATTTTTACCGCATCCTTCCAGTCCAGCACCCGCCGGGCCAGGTCACTTTTTGCCGGCATGGTGAACAGCAGCACGGTGGCACAAATGGCCACCATGCCATCGGTGATCTCCGGCAGCAGGTCCACCCAGATGAATCCGCGGGAAATCCACATGAAGGCGGCGAAGGCGAACACCGAGGCGACCACTTTCTCCTCGAACGAGGTGCGGCCCAGCGCCTTGCGCTCCTGGTGGATCAGTTCCCGGCCGCCCGGCAGTTCGTGGATCTTCATGCGGAAGGCGAAGCGCCCCAGGTACACCCAGGCAATAGACAGCAGCAGGATGACCATGGGGACGCCGATCATCATCCAGCTTGTGAAGGTGATGTCCACGTCGAACAGTATTTCCGCCTGGGAGGCCAGAATGATGTTGGGCGGGGTGCCGATCAGTGTGCCGATGCCGCCGATGGTGCCGGCGTAGCCGACCCCGAAGATCAGCGCCTTCTCGAACACCGGCAGCTGGTCCTCCTCCGGCGTGCCTTTCAGGGCGGCGGCCGCCTGTGCGGTGATGGCCAGTGCCATCGGCACCATCATCATCACCGAAGCGGTGTTGGAGACCCACATGGACAGGAATGCAGTGGCGATCATAAAACCGAGCAGGATGCGCTGTGTGCTGGTGCCAACGAAGTCAATGATGGCCAGCGCCATGCGTTTGTGCAGGTTCCATTTCTCCATGGCCGTGGCGATGAAGAAACCACCCAGGAACAGGAAGATGATGTCATTGCCGTAGGAGGAGGCGACGGTGTCGCTGTCTAGCGCGCCGGTGATCGGCATCAACACCAGGGGCAGCAGGGAGGTGGCCGGGATCGGCACGGCCTCGGTGATCCACCAGGTGGCGATCCACAGTGTGATGGCCAGTACAGCCCGGCCTTCGTAGCTCAGCCCCTCCGGATCGAAGAACAGCAGGGTGATGGCGAACAGGAACGGGCCGAGCAGCAGCCCGACCGTCTGTGCGCGGGAGTAGGGGCGGCTGTCTGAGGTACCGTTTTCCCCGGAAGTCGTCTCGCTGTCAGTCTGCATGGCGCTCTGGCGGATCCTCTGTCTTGTTATTCATGGAACTTGCCGAGAATACCTGAGTTGATGCACAGCGTCACCCTCCCGGCGATACCACGGTGACGAAACGGGCGGGGTCCATGGGGGATGTCGCGCTTCTCCTGTGTAGTGGCCGTGTCCGTTCTCACTCAGCAAAAAATCGCTCCTTGTAGACCTCCTCCACGGGTACGAAGAGCCCCCAGAAGGGGCGCGGTTCCACGCCCGCCAGGCGGTCGGCGAGGATGGCCAGGTGGCTGTGCCAGCCACCAGCAACATTGGCGATGACATCACGGCCCAGCAGGGTGTGGATGATGGTCAGCAGGGTGCCGTCGCCGTCCGGTACGAGTTCGAAGTTGACCTCGGACGGGGATTCGTCTTCCCCTTCACCCCAACTGAACTGCAGGCGCTGAGGCGGGTTGAATTGCAGCAGGTAATGCGAGGTGCTAGCGCCGTCTTCCATGCCCCGGAAGCGCTCCGGAACGGGTTCGTTGTCCGGGGTCAGGCTGTTGTGGTCGAAGTGCAGCGTGAAGGATTCGCCCTCGCGCGCAGGTAGCTCGCCACCGCCCAGCCACAGAGCGCGTTTGCCGGATTCGGTCAGCCAGGCCCAGACGATTTCGGGGGAAGCCGGCAGGCGGCGTTCGAAGCGTATCGTGTTGATGGCGGTTCGAGCGCCAGGTGTCTCTTCGTGGTTGAAGCCGTTGTGGATGCCGTTGAGCATGGTGGTCCAGCCCCAGCGCACCTGTTCCTCGTATTCGGACCACTGCGGGTCCATTTCGTGCTTCAGTGTCACGGAGCAACCGGTGGAAGTGGGGGTAAAATCGATGGTCACCAGACTGCTGCCGTCATCGGTTTCCGCTTCGGCCTCGGCCTCATCGCCGGCACACCAGCCGAACACCAGTCGATGCGGCCGTTCGATGGTATGGTACCTGCCCCAGTGCCGGGCGATCTCATCGCCCCGTTGCTGGTCAAAGTGGAATCCGCCTCCTTCACGGGCGTCAATGTCGACGCGCACCATCTCGCCGAGCTGCGGAGCGAACCAGTGCGCGACCATCGCCGGGTCCAGCCAGGCATCGAAAACCTGTTCGGCGGGGAAACGGTAATTCTTCTCCACAGTCACGGTGAAAGAGGCGGTGTCATTCATTGGCGGGTTCCTCCTGTTATCCGAGTACCGGCTTCCGCAGGTCAGGACTTCATGATAGCACTGGTCATTGTGCTTCCCGTTGTTGTATCGTTTCCGCCATGGCCACAGCACAATGGAAACTCCTCATTTCCGGCCGGGTCCAGGGTGTCAGCTACCGGGCCTGGACCGCACAGCAGGCACGGGTAGCCAGGATCCGGGGCTATGTGCGCAACCTGGATGACGGCCGGGTGGAAGCGGTGATCGAGGGCGAGCCGGACATGCTTCGTGCCCTCGTGGATGTCTGCTATGAGGGGCCGCCGGCTGCCCGTGTTGAATATATCGAAGTCGATGAAGACAGCTGCGAGGGGCCGTTCAACACCTTCGATATCATGTCCTGAATCACCACAGTCCGGTCCGGTTTCGCGCACTGTCCGTCACCGGCCGTACCCCGCGCAGATTGTTCAGGCAGTGCTCCCGCGCCAGAGTCAGAAAGTCCCTCAGGAATGGCGCTTCGCGTTGTGACTCGCGCACCGCCGCGTACAGCGTGGGCCGTATACCCTGCTCCCCCGCACGTTTCGCACGGACCAGCCCCTGGTCGGTGTATTCCGCCAGCACCCAGTCGGGCAGGGCGCAGATACCCCGGCCGTTAGCGGCCAGCTGCACCATCATCAGGGTCAGTTCCGAGGTGCGCACGGCGGCCGGTTCCACGCCGGCCGGGTCCAGGAAGTACTGGAAGATGTCCAGCCGACGCCGGTCCACCGGATAGGTGATGACGGTCTGGTCGGCCAGATCGGCGGGCTCCAGCCACGGTTTGTCCCGCAGCGGGTGGTCGTTGGCCACGGCGATCCGCATCTCGTAATTGAACAGCGGCAGATAGTCGACGCCTTTCAGTGGCTGGGGGTCCGAGGTGATCACCAGATCCACGTCTCCCTCGGCCAGTGCGGGCAGAGGTTCGAACAGGAAGCCGCTGGCGAAATCCAGCTCTATGGCGGACCACTGTCGGCGGTAGCGATCGATGGTTGGCATCAGCCAGTTGAAGCAGCTGTGACACTCGATGGCCATGTGCAGCCGCCCGGCTTCCCCGTGGACCAGCTTTTCGATATCGCGCTCCGCTTCGCCGATCCGCGCCAGCACCTCGTCCGCCAGGTCCAGCAGCCGCTGGCCGGCGCCGTTGAAGCGCAGTGGCCGGCTCTTGCGCTGGAACAGTTCACAGCCCAGGCGCTCTTCCAGCTCCCGGAGCTGGTGGGACAGTGCCGACTGGGTGAGGTGCAGCCGCCCGGCCGCCGCAGTCACGCTGCCGGTATCGCGCAGGGCTTGCAGGGTTCTGAGGTGTCGTACTTCGATGGCGCTGTGCCCGGCCATGGTCATCCTTCCGTACTCTTCACGCTCCATGAATGAGATGCATGAAATCAACAAAAAACCGTCGTACAACTCATGATAGCGTCCCCGTGAACCGGATGTCATCCAATCAGGGCCGGGGAGAGGGCGACTGCGCGGCTTTACTTGCAGTCCCTGTCGGTTATACGCTCTGCGTTCCTGCCACGGCATTTTGAGCCGCGCCCTGACCCTGGCCACCAGAGTGGCGGGGTGGAGAATCCGGTGAGCGAAGAGCATTCCCCACAAGCCCGATCCCCGAACGATACCCGAGGCGGCGTACAGCCAGCGGAACAGTCCGCAACCCTGTCATTGGTGCTGGGCTCCGGCGGGGCACGCGGCCTGGCGCATATCGGCGTTATCCGGGAACTGGAGCAACGCGGCTACCACATCGACGCCATTGCGGGCTGCTCCATGGGTGCCCTGGTGGGCGGCTTGTACGCAGTGGGGAAACTTGAAGACTACGCCGACTGGGTATGCGGGCTGGACGGGTCCGATATTCTGGGGCTGTTGGACATCACCGGCGCGCGCGGCGGTTTTATTGCCGGCAACAAAGTCATGAAGGTGCTACACGAGTGGATCGGTGATACCCGGATAGAGTCCCTGTCCATCGAATTTACCGCAGTGGCAGTGGATATCGAACGCGAGCGGGAGGTGTGGCTCAATGACGGGCCGCTGTACGACGCCATCCGTGCCTCCATCAGCATTCCCGGTGTATTCACGCCCTATCGGTATCGGGGGCGTGTGCTGGTCGATGGCGGCCTGCTGAATCCCATTCCCGTCGCCCCGACCGTCCACGCGCTGACCGACTTCACCTTCGTGGTGGATGCCAACGGGCCTCCCACCGATCTGTTGCCCTGGCGTGGTGAGGAGAAGCGTAGTGATAACGATGATGACGGCTGGTTCCGTACGGCTGCCAGGAAGCTGGGATGGCATACCGATGACAAGGCTGGAATCAGCGAAGAACCCGACGCGATCAACATTCTGATGCGATCACTGGATACCATGCAGGCGGCGATAACCCGTCAGCACCTGGCCGTATTCAACCCGGATCACGTGTTCCGGGTCCCCAGAAACCTGTGCATGATTCATGAATTTCATCGCGCCCGCGAGGTGATCGAAGCGGGTCAGGAAATCGCCAAAGAGGCGCTGGACTGCTTCGAAGAACAGCGGGCCGGTCGTTCCTCGCAGCCTGAATAGGCTCCCACTCTCCTTTGCATGAATAAAGCACATGAATATATTTCATGATGCGAATGAAAAACCATCGTTTGAATCATGATGACGGCCCCGGGACAATGCCTGCCTGGATTCATCGTGACGTTGCGGACCGGCAACGTCCATCAGGACTAAAAGAGGCAGCAGGATGTCACCGACCCCCATTACCACCCACAACCTCGGCTTTCCGCGCATCGGCGCGCGACGCGAACTCAAGCAGGCTCTGGAGGCATACTGGCGGGGCGACACCGACCGCCAGGCCCTGGAATCCACAGGCCGCGAACTGCGCCGCCGTCACTGGCAGCAGCAGGGCGACGCGGGCCTGGATCTGGTGCCCACCGGGGACTTCGCCTGGTACGACCAGGTGCTGACCCTGAGCGCCACGCTGGACAATCTGCCGGCACGCCACCACCGCGCCGGTGATCCGGTCGATCTGGACACCTTGTTCCGTGTGGCCCGGGGCAGCGATCAGGCCCCGGCGGCCGCCATGAAGAAATGGTTCGACACCAATTATCATTACCTGGTGCCCGAGTTCCGCCGCAGGCAGACCTTCGCGCTGGCCTGGCGGCAGATCATCGACGAGACGGCGGAGGCTGTGGCGTTGGGTCATGCTGCCAAGCCGGTGATCCTCGGTCCGCTCAGTTACCTGTGGCTGGGCAAGGCAGAGGCCGACGATTTCGACCGCCTTGAGTTGATCCCGGCGTTGCTGGTGGCCTACCAGGACCTGCTACAGGCGTTGGCGGATGCCGGGGCTCAGTGGGTGCAGATCGACGAGCCGATCCTGGCGCTGGACCTGCCCTCCGATTGGCAGCGTGCCTTCGAGCGCGTGTATCACACATTGAAGGACACGCCGTTGAAGATTCTGCTGGCCACCTATTTCGGGCCGTTGCAGGACAATATGCACACCGCCGTGAATCTGCCAGTCGCCGGCCTGCACATTGACGCCGTGCGCGGACCCGAGCAGATTCTGTCTGCCGTGGACAATCTGGCGGTGCACAAGGTGCTTTCAGTGGGCATCGTCGACGGGCGCAATATCTGGCGCAACAACCTGCAGTATTCGCTGGAGCAGCTGGAAGTGGCACATCGCCGTATCGGTGACCGGCTGTGGCTGGCGCCGTCCTGTTCACTGCTGCATGTACCGGTGGACCTGAGCAACGAACAGACGCTGGACCCGACCCTGAAGAGCTGGCTGGCTTTCGCCACGCAGAAAACGGGAGAAGTGGTCACCCTGGGCCGGCTGTTGGGCGGCGTCGCCACGGATGCAGACCGCGAAGCCTTTGCCGAAAGCCGCCGTGTGGCCGAAGATCGGCGCCATCACCCTTTGACCTGCCATCAGCGTGTGCGCGAACGCGCCGGCTCGGTGACCGCACAGGATTGCAGACGGCAGAGTCCGTTTACCCAGCGCATCGGACAGCAACAGTCACGCCTCGATCTGCCGCTGTTTCCGACGACCACCATCGGTTCGTTCCCGCAGACTGCGGAGATCCGCCGTATACGCCGGGAACGCAAGCAGGGAAATATCGGTGATACGGCGTACACAAACTACATGAAAGACTGCATTCGTGACGCCATACAGCGCCAGGAGACACTCGATCTGGATGTGCTGGTGCATGGCGAGGCCGAGCGCAATGATATGGTGGAGTACTTCGGCGAACAGCTCGAAGGTTACGCTTTCACGGCTCATGGCTGGGTGCAGAGCTATGGCTCGCGCTGCGTCAAGCCGCCGGTCATCTACGGGGACGTGAGGCGACCCGGGCCGATGACCGTGGAGTGGATCCGATATGCGCAGACGCTGACACCGAAACCGGTCAAAGGCATGCTGACTGGGCCGGTGACGATGTTGCAGTGGGCCTTTGTGCGGGACGATCAGCCCCGGCACGAGACCGCCATGCAGATCGCCCTGGCCCTGCGTGATGAGGTCGGTGATCTGGAAGCGGCCGGTACGCGCATCATACAGATCGATGAACCGGCATTGCGCGAGGGTCTGCCTCTGCGTCGGGCAGACTGGCGCAGCTATCTGGATTGGGCGGTCAAGGCATTCCGGCTGGCGTCGTCGGGTGTGCGGGATGCAACGCAGATCCACACCCACATGTGCTACTCGGAGTTCAATGACATCATTGAGGCCGTCGCGGCGCTGGATGCCGATGTGGTGACCATCGAGACTTCGCGTTCACGAGGCGAGCTGCTGTCCGCGTTCGAGGCCTTTGACTACCCGAACCAGATCGGGCCGGGTGTCTACGACATCCATTCGCCGGCAGTGCCGTCGGTGGATGGCATGGTCGCGGTTCTTGAGCGGGCGGCGCGCAAGCTGCCGGCCGACAACCTGTGGGTCAATCCTGACTGCGGGCTGAAAACGCGCGGGTGGCCGGAGACGGAGGCGGCGCTGCAGCGCATGGTCGAAGCCGCCACGATACTGCGCGAGCGTTTCAGTCCGGTGCATCTGCGGGGCCATGCTGCAGGGTCCGGTCACGAAGTTGAAGCGCGTACCGGTTGATCACGGGATCTCCGGGAAGTGTTCCGGTGTATTGAGCCGCCAGTCGTAGTCGATGAACTCGATACGGCTGGTGGTCCGCATCAGCCCGGTAACCGATTCCCCGGCATACTGCGCGATGAAGTCGCGGATCGAGTCCGCCTCCGCCAGGAAGTCGGCCTGGTACCAGTCGAACAGGCTGGTGAGGTGCAGCGTACCGTCCTCCACCCGCAACTGGTACGGAGTGCTGAAGGCAAGGCGCGTGTTCGCCGTCAGCAGCCCGTTCACGTTGTCCGCCGTATAGGCCTGCTGTCGCAGCGGCGGGCAGCCGACCGAGGCGCAGTTGACGGCAAAATGCACGCGGGCGTCGGCCCAGCCGCGTTGACGGAATGACTCGCCCAGCAACGTGTCTTTTTCGATGCCGTCCAGGCTCACCATGGTGCCGCCCACGTCGAACAGCTCGCGTTCGAACACATTTTCCCGGAAGGGGTTATAGCGGCCGCCGTAGTCCCAGACCGATTCCACCAGCCCGCCGTCCGGCCGCTCCTCCAGAATATGGGCGGCCATGAAAAAATTATAGGCATTGAGCCAGAACGCGGTGGCCTGTTCGCGAGTCTCCAGCGTGGCGGGATCAAAGCCGGCCAGTGCCTCACGCTGCTCCCGCAGGAGTGCGCTGGTCCCATCGGCGGACAGGGCGGCTTCATAATCGAACGCCGAAACCAGCCCCCCGTTCTCCAGCGGCTGTTCGATCAGGTAGTCTTCGAGCAGGGTGGACCAGTGGGAGAATACTGTATCGATCTGCGCGGAGACAGGTCCGGTCAGTGCCAGGCACGTCAGTAGCAGGATGTGGCGTAAAAGTGGGTGTGTCATGAGCGCGGCTCGCAGGTTATGTAGCTTGATGTCCGTGTGGCTGCTTTCTAGACTGGCGACAATCAATATTGTTACATACGAGAACCGTGGAGGGAGCGATGACTGACATCACCTGCACGCGGGACGGGGCTGACCCTCAACCACTGCGCCGCCTGGTGCGATGCGTGGCCACAGCCGTCAGCGGATCATCCGGCCAGGGGTGCTTCGGGTAGCGCCCCTTCAGGTCCCGGCGCACATCAAAATAGGTTCTCGACCAGAATCCGGCCAGGTCCCGCGTGACCTGCACCGGCCGTCCCGCCGGCGACAGCAGATGGATCAGTACCGGCATGCGGCCCCCGGCGATCCGGGGCGTCTCCGTCATACCGAACAGGGCCTGGAGTTTGACCGCCAGTACCGGTTCCTCTCCGGTGTAGTCGATGCGGATGCGCGAGCCGCTGGGCACGCTCTGGTGTGTGGGTGCCTCACGGATCAGGGTCTGCTGCAGCGACCAGTCCAGCAGGCTGTCATGCAGGAAGCGGCCCAGTGGTAGTCGGTCCAGGGCGGCCAGGCTCTTGACGCCGTCCAGCCAGGGGGCCAACCATTGTTCCAGTGAATCCATCAGCGCTGTGTCGCCGACCTCCGGCCAGGGATCCCCCAATACCCGGCGCAGCAGACGCAGGCGACCCAGCAGCTGCCGGTCCGCCTCCGACCAGTGCAGTTCTCCGCGCTGTCGCAGGGCCTGCAGCAGACCCTTCTGTACCGCATCGGGGGGTAGCTGTTTCAATGGACGCCGTTCCAGGATCAGCTCGCCGAGCCGGCGGACCTGCTCTCCGGTCACCCGTCCCGCCCGTTCGTCCCAGCCGATCTGTTCCTGCCACTGTTTACAGTCCGGAAACAAGCGGGGCAGCTTTTCCGCAGAGAGGGCGATGCCATGAAACAGCCGTGCACCACTGGCTTGCCCATCCAGTTCCACGGCCACCAGGTAGTCCGCCTGGGCCAGCGTATGACTGGCTGGCAACTGCACCTGACCACCCGTCACCAGCTTGAATCGGCCTTCCTCGCCCTGACGCTGAGCGATGCGGTCCGGGTAGGCCGTGGCCAATAACTCATCGGCGGCGGACAGGTTGTCTAACCGCAGTGTAGTGCTCGCGCGCCGGGCCCACTGCTGTGCCATCCGTTGCCAGCGTGCTCCGTTGCCGGTCGCGGTACGCGGATTGGCCGGCCGCTGAGCCAACAGCTGTTGGATGTCCGGATCGTCACCGCCGATTGATTCCTCCAGCCAGGCCACCAGCCAGCAGGCCAGGGGCAGACAGTCCTGCCGGAGGGCGTGTTCCAGCAGCACGGCCAGGCGCGGATGGGTGGGCCAGCGGGCCGCCTGGCGACCCGATTCACTCAGGCCGCCGTCGTTTTGCAGCAGTCCGAGCCGACGCAGCAGGTCACGGCCGCTGGCCACAGCTGCGGGTGGTGGAGGGGTAACCCAGGGCAATGCTTCAGGGTCCGGAGTGCCCCAGCGCGCCAGTTCGAAGACCAGGCCGGACAGATCGGCCTGCCGGATCTCCGGTTCACGGTGTGCCACCAGCAACTGTTCTTCGGCCCACAGGCGGTAACAGAAACCTTCGGCCTCGCGGCCCGCCCGGCCCCGACGCTGGTCCGCGCTGGCGCGGTTGACCGGGCGGGTGTCCAGCCGGGTCAGGCCGCTGCGGGGCTGGAACACCGGCACCCGCTCGCGTCCGGCATCGATGACGATGCGCACGCCGGGTACAGTCAGGCTGGACTCTGCGATGGCGGTGGAGAGGATGACCCGGCGCCGGCTGTTGGCGGGTGGCCGCAGTACGGATTGCTGCCGCGCCAGTGGCAACTGACCATGCAGCGGAAGAATGTCAATCGTGGCAGCCAGCGTGCTCTCCAGGGCCTGCTGCAGTCGACGGATTTCGCGTTGACCGGGCAGGAACATCAGTATGTGCCCGTCATGGGAGTCCAGTGCATCCCGTACCACACTCGCCTGGTGGAGCGCAGGGTCTTTATGAAGGGGCGCAGACCGGTAGTGAGTGGTCACTTCAAAGCTGCGGCCCGGGCAATCGATAACCGGGGTCTCCTCGCCCAGCACGGTGAGCAATGCCTGTACATCCAGCGTCGCCGACATGATCAGCAACTTCAGGTCCTCGCGCAGTCCGGTTTGCACATCCAGGGTCAACGCCAGCCCCAGGTCCGCTTCCAGGCTACGTTCGTGGAACTCGTCGAAAATGACGCCGGTCACGCCTTCCAGCATCGGATCATTCTGCAGCATCCGGGTCAGGATTCCCTGTGTGACGATCTCCAGGCGCGTGTGAGTGCTTACTTTTGAATCACCGCGCACTCGGTAGCCGACCGTCTCACCAGGCTTTTCCCCGAGCTGTTCCGCCATCCAGACAGCCGCCAGGCGGGCCGCGACCCGGCGTGGTTCGAGCATGAGCCAGCGTCCGGCGTCAGCAGGGGTATCTTCCAGCAGGGCCAGTGGCGCGCGGGTGGTCTTGCCAGTCCCGGGCCGGGCCACCAGCAGGCAGCGATTGTGGCGGGCCAGGGACTCGCGGAGCCGGGACAGTACCGCGTCGATGGGCAGTTCCGGATTCGACCGGTTGGCATTCGTCATGGCCCGCATTGTACCGCTTTACGGCTGACCGGGTGGTACACTGTTACCATGGATCTGTTTGATATCGAGACAACGGACGACGCCTGGTCCGAACAACTGGACGAAGGCAGCTTTCATCTGCACGGCTTTGTGGTGGAAGAAGCGGACAATCTGCTGGAACAGGTTGCCAATGTCGCGGAAGAGTCGCCGTTCCGTCATCTTGTGACACCCGGTGGGAAGCGCATGTCCGTGGCCATGACCAACTGCGGGGAGTACGGCTGGGTATCGGACCGCAGGGGCTATCGGTATCAGTCGACGGATCCGCTTTCTGGCCGAAAATGGCCGGAAATGCCGACTATATTCCGCGAAACGGCGCTAAAAGCAGCAGAATCGGCTGGTTATCCGGGTTTCACGCCGGACGTGGCCCTGATCAATGAATACCGGCCGGGAACCCGGCTGACACCGCACCAGGACAAGGATGAACAGGACCGAACCTCGCCTATCGTGTCGATATCATTGGGTGTGCCGGCCGTTTTTCTTTGGGGAGGCCTGCAGCGCGGCGGACGCAATCGCCGCATTCCTGTGCGCCATGGAGACGTGCTGGTCTGGGGCGGTCCGGACCGTTTTCGTTTTCACGGCATAGCGACATTAAAAGAATATCTCCACCCGTTGACGGGAGATCGGCGCATCAACATCACTTTCCGGCGTACCGGTCTGGTCGACACGCAAGGTGTGGCACCGCATTGACAGTACTGTAGTTCGGGCAGAAACTGCATGACCATCATCACTTTTTCTGGAGAAAACCGCTCATGACCCTGACCCGTTTCCTGGCTTTCGCCGCATTGGGGCTTACTCTGACTGCCTGCCAGTCTGCCTATTACGGTACCATGGAGCGCTTTGGCATTCACAAGCGCGACATCCTGGTGGACCGGGTCGAAGAGGCGCAGAGCGCCCAGGAAGATGGGCAGGAACAGTTCGAGTCTGCGCTGGAGCAGTTCCGCAGTGTACGCGACTTCGACGGCGGTGAGCTGCAGGAAGTCTACAATCGCCTGAATGCGGAGTTCGAGGCCAGCGAGACGGCGGCGCAGCGTATCCGGGACCGGGTTGCATCCGTGGAGGACGTGGCCGAAGATCTGTTCGATGAATGGGCGGACGAACTGGAACTGTATAGCAACGACAACCTGCGCCGCGACAGCGAGGCGCAGCTGAGGGTCACACGCCAGCGCTACGAGCGGCTGATGACTGCCATGCGGCGGGTTGAGTCCTCGCTGGACCCGGTGCTTGATACGCTGCGCGACAACGTCCTGTACCTGCGGCACAACCTCAACTCCCGCGCCATCGCCTCCCTGCAGGGCGAGCTGGACACCATTGGCACTGATGTCGATCAGCTCATCCGTGACATGCAGGAAGCCATCCGCGAGTCCAGCGAGTTCATTGAGGGGATGCGTTCATGACTAAGGAAAATGACCTGACCGAGCTGCAGATGAAGGTCGCGTTCCAGGAGCAGGCCCTGGAGGCGCTGGACGATGTGTTGACCCGCCAGCAGGACCGGGTCGAGCGGCTTGAGAAGCGTCTCGCTCAACTGCAGGACCAGTATGAGGCTGTGCTGGACCGATTGTCCGATACCACTTCCGTAGAGGAGGCGCCTCCACATTATTGACGCCATGGTGGCAATCGGCGGTCGGAACTGGACAAACTCCTGCCCTGGAGATACCTTCCGGTCCTCTTGTGAACGAAAGATCTGTCCTGCAAAGGCTGATTAATGACAACAACCCTCCCCGATGGCCTGATTGTGGTGGCCAAAGCCGATTGTCCGACCTGCCGCCTGGTGGAGCCGTTGCTGCCAGAGCTGGACGCGGCCGGCGCCTTGACGGTCTACGTCCAGGATTCGGCCGAGTACGCAGCCGCCTTGCCCGGCACCCGGCATGACCACACACTGGAGCACTCCTGGCGCCTGGACACCGAGTTTGTGCCGACATTGATCCGTGTCGAGAATGGTCAGGAAGTCGCACGTACTCACGGCTGGCACAAGGAAGACTGGCGCGCCATCAGCGGGCTGCCCGGCCTGGGTGAAGATCTTCCGGAGATGCGTCCCGGTTGCGGATCCAGAACACTGGAACCGGGGATCGCCGATGAGCTGGAGCTGGCCTTTGGCGACGTGCCACTGCAATCGCGCCAGATCGATATTGCCGGCGCCGATGACCCGATGGAGGCCTGTTTCGAGCGCGGCTGGAGCGACGGTCTGCCGGTCGTCCCGCCAACCCCGGTCCGGGTACTGCGCATGCTCAGGGGCACCTCACGAGAGCCGGATGAGGTGCTCGGCCTGATGCCGCCGGACCGGGTGCCCTGCACTGTCGAGAAGGTGGCGGTCAATGCGGTCATGGCCGGCTGCAAACCGGAATACATGCCGGTGCTGCTGGCTGCGCTGGAAGCGGCGCTGGATGAAGAGTTCGGCCTGCACGGGCTGATCTGCACCACCATGTTCGGCACTCCGATGATCATGGTCAATGGCCCGATCGCCAGGGCTATCGGCATGAATTCCGGGGGCAACGCGCTGGGCCAGGGCAACCGGGCCAATGCCACCATCGGCCGCGCGCTGCAGTTGATCATCCGCAATGTCGGCGGCGGCCGGCCGGGTGAGATCGACCGCGCCGCCCTGGGAACGCCGGGTAAATACACGTTCTGCTTTGCCGAGGCGGAGGACAGCGACTGGCTGTCCCTGGCGCAGGAGCGCGGTATCGAGCCGGGCCGTTCGGCCGTGACCCTGTTTCCGGGCGAGGGCGTGCAGGGCATCATCGACCAGAAGTCCCGCGACCCGGAGTCTCTGGTGCGCTCCTTTGCCCTGTCGCTACGCGCCGTCGATCATGCCAAACTGGCGATGGCCGGGGATGCCGTACTGGTGGTCTCGCCCGAGCATGCACGGGTGTTCATTGAGGCCGGCTGGTCCAAGCAGCGCCTGCGCGAGGAGCTGGAGCAGTTGCTGCTGGCTCCCGGGAAGGATCTGGTGGCCGGTGCCGGCGGGATCGCCGAGGGCATTCCGGAAAAGTTCAGGGACAAGCAGGTGCCCAAGTTCCGTCCGGGCGGCCTGCTGATTGTGCGGGTTGGCGGGACGGCCGGCCTGTTTTCAGCCATCATTGCCGGCTGGGCCGCATCCGGTCCGGTCGGTTCATCACCGGTAACACGCGAGGTACTGTTATGAACGAGACAATACTGCTCGACCCGACGGCGGAGAGCGCCCCGGCGCAGCGGGCGCGCCTGGCCCGGCCGGACAGCCTGGACGGCAAGGTGGTTGGCCTGCTGGACATTTCCAAGCCGCGCGGCAACGTATTCCTGGACCGCATCGAGGAACAGCTGGCGGGCATGGGGATCGAGGTCATGCGCTACGCCAAGCCGACCTTCACCCGCGTCGCGCCGACGGAACTGAAGCAGCAGATGGCTGCCGAGGTGGATCTGCTGATCGAGGGTCTGGCCGACTGAGGATCGTGCACGTCGTGCTGTATGCATGACATCGCCGATCTGGAGTCACGTCAGATCCCGGGAGTAGGGGTTGCCTCCAGTGAATTCGTTGACGCTGCCGCCGCGCAGTCCAGGGCGCTGGGTTTCGATCCGGCCATGGTCTTTGTGCCGCATCCGATCCAGAACCGCACCGACGCCGAAATGCGCACCCTGGCCGATGAGGCCCTGGGTGAGATTCTGCGTCTGCTGCGTGCTGATCAGGAGGCGTCCGACACCCGAACAGACAACTGAGACAGCGGCACTCGACGGGTCAGGGGCAGGCCCATGAAGGCGCCCTTGACTGTCCGCCCGCCAGCAGTAGACAAGGCCCTGGGCTGGTCGGGCATGCAGGCGCTGGTGGCCTGCCACGGCCGGTCGCTGGTGCTGGATGCGCTGCGCGCCGCCCTGCAGCGATGGCGTGACGGTGACATCAGTGATGAGCAGACACTGCTGGCCGCCGTACAGCGGGATATTGAAAGCGTCCTGACACCTTCCATCCAACCGGTTTTTAACCTGACCGGCACCGTTCTGCACACCAATCTGGGCCGCGCGCCCCTGCCGCCGGAAGCGGTCGCCGCCATGACGGCCGTGGCCACCGGCGCCAGCAATCTGGAATATGACCTGGCCAGTGGCAAGCGCGGTGACCGGGATGCCCATGTGGAGGACTGGATCTGCCGCCTGACCGGGGCCGAAGCCGCCACCGTGGTGAACAACAACGCCGCCGCCGTGCTGCTGGTACTCAATGCGCTGGCATCGCGCCGGGAAGTGATCGTCTCCCGTGGCGAACTGATCGAGATTGGCGGCTCCTTCCGCCTGCCGGATATCATGGCCCGTGCCAACTGCAGGTTGCACGAGGTCGGCACCACCAATCGCACGCATCCGCATGACTACACCGACGCCATCAATCCGCGCACCGCGCTGTTGCTCAAGGCGCATACCAGCAACTACGCGGTGCAGGGCTTCACCCGGAGTGTCAGCGAGGCGCAACTGGCGCCCATTGCCCACAGTCATCAGCTGCCACTGGTGGTGGACCTGGGCAGCGGTTCGTTGATCGACATGCAGGCGCTGGGTCTGCCGGCCGAACCGGTGGTCAGGGAGGTACTGGCTACCGGCGCCGACGTGGTGACCTTTAGCGGTGACAAGCTGCTCGGCGGCCCGCAGGCGGGGATCATTGCAGGCCGCGCGGATCTGATCGGCAGGATCCGCAAGAGCCCGCTGAAGCGCGCCCTGCGCTGCGACAAACTCACCCTGGCGGCGCTGGAAGCGGTGCTGCGGCTCTATGCCAACCCCGATACCCTGGTGCAGCGCATTCCGACGCTGCGTCTGCTGAGCCGCGGCCAGCGCGCCATCCAGCAGACCGCCGACGCGCTGCTGCCCGCCCTGGACGCCTGGGCGGGAGAGGGCTTTACGGCGGATACCTGTGAAGTACACAGCCAGATTGGTTCCGGCTCGCTGCCGCTGGACCGGCTCCCCAGCGCCGCGCTGCGCCTGCGCAGCACCCACGGCAACAGGCGCACGCGAAGCCGGCAGTTGCGCGAACTGGCTTTACGTCTGCGCCAGTTGCCACAGCCAGTGATCGGCCGTATTGCCGACGACAGCCTGCTGCTGGATTGCCGTTGCGTGGAAGACCACCGGGCGCTGCGGGAACAATGGGCCGCGCAAGGAGAGACGCAAACGTGATCATTGCCACCGCCGGGCATGTCGATCACGGCAAGACCACGCTGATCCGGGCGCTGACCGGCACGGATACGGACCGGCTGGCCGAAGAGCAACGGCGTGGCCTGACCATCGATCTCGGTTTCGCCTGGTGGCATGACCCGCAGGCCGGGGCCATCGGTTTTGTGGATGTGCCGGGGCATGCGCGTTTCATCCGCACCATGCTGGCCGGTATCGCCGGGGTGGATGCCGCCCTGCTGGTGATCGCCGCCGATGAAGGTCCCATGCCGCAGACCCGTGAACACCTGGCGCTGCTGGATCTGCTGGGGGTGAGCCGATGCATCGTGGTGATGACCGCGATGGACCGCGCCAGTGATGAACAAAAAACAGTCTGTCACGCGGCCATCGATGAATTGCTGCAGGGCAGCCGTCTGGCCGGCAGTCCAGTCATCAAGGTCGCGGCGCCGGTCGGCGCAGGCATGGCTGACCTGCAGGCGGCGATTCGCGGTCTGGCGGCCGGCATTGCGCCACGCCGCACCCACGGCTATCCGCGTTTCCTGATTGACCGGCGCTTCACCGTCCAGGGCGCCGGCTGTGTGGTCACTGGTACCTTGCTCAACGGCCGGTTGGCTCTGGACGAACAGTCCGCAGATGAACTGTGTATCACCCCGCAGGGCAGGCCGGTACGTCTGCGTGCCATGCAGGTGGATGGCCAGCCGGTCAATGAACTGCAGGCCGGGCAACGCGCGGCGCTGAACCTGGCCGGTGATCTGGACAGTGAACACCCCGGACGGGGTGACTGGCTGCTGGCAAAAGCGGTTTGCCAGACCAGTACACGCCTGGATATTCATCTGCGTCTGCTGCCCGGTGCCGAAACACATCGCGGCACCCTGCAGATACTGGCCGGCGCCAGCACCAGCAGTGGTCGTCTGGTCTGGCTGGACGAGGCCGCCGGACTGGCGCAGGTGCTGCCGGACAGGCCGGTGCATGCCATGGCCGGCGATGTCATCATCGTGCGCGAACCGGCCGCCAACCGGACGCTCGGTGGCGGACCGGTGCTGGATCCCATGGGCCGGCAGCGCGGACGTAGCAGGCCGGAAGCGCTGGCCCGCCTGGCAGCCCTGAGCGAAGTGCACTCGGCGTCCGTGGCCCTGCCGATTGAGTTGACGCATCAATATGAACTGAACCTGCCGGCTTTCGCGCGGCGCTGGAACCTGCGCCCGGATGAGCTGGATGCACTGATGGTGCAGTCCGGTCTGATCCGGCTGAGTGATCAGGGGGTAAGTGCTGCCCGCCTGGCCGAGGTCGAAGCCCGTCTGCTGGAAGCGGTGCAGCAGGCCCATGCTGTGCAGCCGGAGCAACAGGGTGTGCATCAGCAGCAACTGCTACGCAGCGCCGCGACCGGTCTGTCCATGGACACCGGGCTGTTGCTGCTCAAGCGCCTGGTGGCCGACGGTCACCTGCAGCGCCATGGCTCGATCATGGCCGTGCCCGGGCATCAACCGGTGCTGCCAGCGGAAGACCGGGCGCTCTGGCAGCGGGTGCGTGATGAGCTGGCCAGTGCCGGTCTGCGTCCGCCGATTGTTGGTGAGCTGGCGCAGCGCCTGGGTCTGGAGCGCGAGGCCATGCTGGCATTCATGCAGCGGATGCAGCAATGGGGCCATGTGCTGGCTGTCGCACCCAACCGGTTCTATCTGCCCGAGCGCCTGGATGACCTGGCTGCCGTCGCCCGGGAGCTGTGCCGGGAAAGCCCGGATGGCAGTTTTTCCGCAGCCGAGTACCGGGATCGCTCCGGCATCGGCCGCAACCTGACCATCCGGGTACTCGAATACCTGGACCGCGCCGGTGTCACCTGCTACCGCCGGCAACGCCGTTTCATGCAGCCGGGCTGGCAACGGGAACCGGGAGAGGAAATCGGGTAAGCTGCCGGGCAGGGAAGGACATCGTCCCCGGTGGGGCGCCCGGACTTCAACTCCGGAGAGATGCGCAGCGCGCGTCTGGTGGGTTCGACTCCCATGTCCTTCCGCCATTCGGTATTATTGGAGCTGCCCTTATAATGCCGAGCCGTGTCTCCGGCTCTATGGAATTCAAACATGCTCGAGAATGTGCGCACCATGGTGACCGGTTTCATCGCCTCCAACTCGATGTGGAGTCTCCTGTTCAGTACGCTGGTACTGATCATTATTGTCCTGATTCTGCGCGCACTCGCATCCCGCTTTATTATCCGGCATGTGGAATCCGTCGAGTTGCGCCGCCGTTGGCTCGTGCAATCACGCAACGGTCTGGTCCTGCTGCTGTTGCTCGGTCTGGTACTGGTCTGGGGTGAAGAATTACGCACCGTGGCGCTGTCCATTGTGGCCATCGCGGTGGCTTTCGTGGTCGCCACCAAGGAACTGATTCTGTGTATGACCGGCTCCATCCTGAAGACGGCGTCCGGCTCGTTCAAGGTCGGCGACAGGATCCAGGTCAGGGACTTTCGTGGTGATGTCATTGATCAGAATCTGCTGGCGACCACCATTCTCGAAGTCGGGCCCGGAAGGATCACCCACCAGCGTACCGGGCGCATGACTGTCATTCCCAATGCCCTGTTCATGTCCGAGCCCGTTATCAACGAAAGCTTCACGCACGATTACGTGCTGCATGTGTTCACCATTCCCTTCAACCGTGAAGATGACTGGCAGGCCGCCCAGCAGGCGTTGCTGGAATCGGCCAATCGACACTGTCAGCCCTACCTGCAGGAAGTACGCATCTACATGAGTCAGGTCAGTATCGAGCGCGGGCTGGATGTGCCGTCAGTGGATCCCCGCGTCACCATCCAGGTGCCGGTGGCCGGCGAAATTCACCTCATCGTGCGCGTGCCGGCCAAGCTCGGGCAACGCGGCTACATCGAGCAGGCGATTCTGAACGACGTGTTTATTGATCGTGACTACTCGAAAAAGAAAGATACCGAACGCTCCGACAAGCCGGATTCCTGACAACCCGGGGCATCATTCGATGTTCTGTACCTGCTCCCTCATCTGCTCGATCAGCACTTTCAGCTCGACCGCCTGCCGCGTGGTTTCGGCCACGACGGACTTGGAGGACAGGGTGTTGGCCTCGCGGTTGAGCTCCTGCATCAGAAAATCCAGCCGCCGGCCAATCGGCTCGGATAGCGTGAGCACACGCCTTACCTCCGTGATGTGAGCGTCGAGGCGGTCGAGCTCCTCGTCAACGTCGCTCTTCTGCGCCAGCAGCGCAATCTCTTGCTCCAGCCGCGCCGGGTCCAGCTCCTCGCGAAGTTCTCCCAGCCGTTCGACCAACAGGGTTTTCTGCCGGGCCAGGATGTCAGGTAACTGTTCACGCACGGCCACGACAATACCGCTGATGGCGTCCAGCCGCTTTTCGATGGCCGTGGCCAGTTCCCCTCCTTCCCGCTGCCGCGCCTCGACGAACGCCTCCAGCGTAGTGTGGAACTGCTTCAGGGCGTGGCTGGCGATGTCGTCCACGTCGGGTTCGGGCTCCTGCAGTACGCCCGGCCACTTCAGCAGGTCACTGACGGACAGTGATGCGGCTTCCGGGTGCACCTTGCGGATCTGCTGATCCAGCGTCCGCAGCGCCTCCAGCATCTCCTCATTGAGACTGGCGCCGCGCTCGCCCTGACCCGCCGGCTGGAAGCGCAGCTGGCAGTCGACCTTGCCGCGGCTGATCCGTTGCCGCAGCAGCTCCCGCACTTTCGGTTCCAGTGGCCGCAGCATCTCCGGTACGCGGATGCCGGCCTCCAGGTAGCGGTGATTCAGGGCGCGGATCTCCCAGCTCAGCGTGCCCCAGGGGTGTTCCTGCTGCTGGCGGGCGAAGGCGGTCATACTGGCAACCATCGTGTACCTCTGTGTCTGTCTTGTGGGGGAATGGGCGGTAGCCAGAGAGTCTAACGCAATCGATACGCGGATGGCTCGCTATCGGGCGCCGATTTCGGGATAATTACCGCTGCACCAACGCGGGTCGCAGCCGGAGACGTACAGTATGCCGGCAAGGCCCGCCCATCCACCGGATTCCAAGAGGTTTCATGAGCGAACAACAACGTCCCAGCCAGCGACAGCCCGATCAACTGCGCGATATCCGTCTCACGCGTCACTACACCAAGCACGCCGAAGGCTCCGTGCTGGTGGAGTTCGGCGACACGAAAGTCATCTGCACCGCCAGCGTCGAGGAGAATGTGCCCCGCTTCCTGAAAGGCAGCGGCCAGGGGTGGGTTACTGCTGAATACGGCATGCTGCCGCGTTCCACCGGTTCGCGCATGGACCGCGAGGCCGCCCGCGGCAAACAGGGCGGACGCACGGTGGAGATACAGCGCCTGATCGGCCGCTCCCTGCGCGCCGCAGTCGCCATGGAGAAGCTGGGTGAAAACACCATCCGCATCGACTGTGATGTCATCCAGGCGGACGGTGGTACCCGGACGGCCTCCATCACTGGCGGCTGTGTCGCGCTGGTTGACGCCGTCAACAGTCTGCTGAAGCGTGGTCTGATCAAGGAAGACCCGATCCAGCAACTGATCGGTTCGGTGTCTGTGGGCATCTACAATGGCGTGCCGGTACTGGATCTGGATTACGCCGAGGATTCCACGGCGGACACGGACATGAACGTGGTGATGACCGAGCAGGGCCGTTTCATCGAGTTGCAGGGCACCGCCGAGGAAGGCGATTTTGACTTTGCCGAGTTGGAGCAGATGGCCACGCTGGCGCGCAAGGGCATCGGCGAACTGGTGGCCATGCAGAAAAAGGTGCTCGGTATCGATTGAGACCTGTGACCAGGAACTGAACGAGGCAGGAGGCATCGTATGACACTTGAAGTCTATCAGCAGCGGTTCATCGAGTTTGCCATCCGGCATGACATTCTCTGTTTTGGCGAGTTCACGCTGAAGTCCGGCCGCAAGAGCCCGTACTTCTTCAATGCCGGTCTGTTCAATACCGGCAAGTCGCTGGGCTTCCTGGGCAGCAGCTACGCCGCCGCCATCCGCGACCGCGCGCCGGGCTTCGATCTGCTGTTCGGCCCGGCCTACAAGGGTATTCCGCTGGTGTCGGTGACTTCGGCGGCACTGGCGCTGGAATTTGGCGTGGACAAGCCCTGGGCCTTCAACCGCAAGGAGGCCAAGGTTCATGGCGAGGGCGGAGTGGTGGTCGGTTCACCGCTGCAAGGCGATGTACTGATCGTGGATGACGTGATCACGGCAGGAACGGCCGTTCGCGAGGTCATGACGCTACTGGATCAGCATGGTGCCAGAGCGGCCGGCATCCTGGTGGCGCTGGACCGGCAGGAAAAGGGTCGGGGGGAGCTGTCCGCCATCCAGGAGATCGAGCGCGAATACGGCATTCCCGTCATCAGCCTGGTCAATCTGCAACAGATCATCGACTACCTGGAGGCCGAGGACAGCCCGCTGCTCAATGATCATCTGGATGCGATCCGGTCCTATCGGGACGAGTATGGCGTGGCAAACTGACGTTGCCGGGATGCCAGATACAGGAACGCGATGCCGGTCAGCAACAGGCTCGTATTGACTGCCAGGGCGGCGCTGTTGCTCAGTGAATCGCGGCCGAACAGCGCCAGATGCCCTGCCACCACGGCAAAAACCAGGCCGGCGGTACAGCGCTGCAGAACCAGCCGGGTTCTCCAGTCATTGTCCAGCCACTGGGCCAGCCCCATGCTGAACACCAGGGTTCCCCAGAAGTAGACGGCGGTGGCGGCCCCGGATGTCAGCACGGCAAGCAGTGCCGTCAGGGCCAGTGCCGGTGGTGTGCCCCAGACCAGTCCGGTCCACAGGTTGTTGAGGTAGTCCCGGCGCTTGCGCCGGGCCAGCCAGATGTTGATGCCGCTGACCGAGACCACGGTCAGTGCCAGTCCGAACACGCCATACAGGATCAGCATCGTATACCCGCCGAAGTGTCCGAAATGGATGCGGTAGGTAGAGAAAATGGCCTGCTGCCCGCCGGGCCCGTCCGTGTAGCCGGCCTTGCCCAGGTACTCGCCCTGCTGGTCGAATCGGTACTGCTCCCCGTAGATCAGCCGGTCGTGGTGACGGCCGCCGATGATCATGTATTGCCCGGGTGTGTTGATATCCTCGATAGTGATGTAGAACGGTTCGGCTTCCGGCGCGACTTCGTTCATGCGCTCCAGCGCGCCCTGCACATTCATCGGCGCGACTTCCTGTTGCAGCACCGGTGCCGGACTGTGAATGGCGCCTGTGGCGGCATCGCGGTCGCCATCGAAGAAGGCGGCGGCGATGATCGTGTTCATCAGGGCAGCCAGTCCGAAGTAGGCCCCGGTGATGCCGATCATCAGGTGGAACGGGGCGCCCCAGACACTCAGGCGATTGTGGATGTCCACCTGCTCCAACCGCCGGGATCCGCCAAGGCGCAGGTTGAAAGCATCCCGGAATATCCTGGGGTGGGCCAGAAAGCCGGAAAGGAGCAGCGCACAGAGAAGCGCACCGAAGGCACTGACCACGACCATTCCGAATGTGGACGGCAGGTGCAGATACAGGTGCAGGTTGCCCAGCATGTCGGTCCAGGGGTGGGCAACCGGCTCACCGCGCCGGCCGTCCGGTTGCAGAAACCAGGTGCCGATGGAGGAGGCCACATAAGCGTGTGGCGACTCCTCCGTGGGCAACATGATCAGCATGTCGCCACTGACCTGCTGCGGCTGGGACAGCACATTGCGGTAGGCATGGCCGACCAGCGTGGGAGCCAGTTGCCGGTATTCCGGCACGTTCGGCTGCTCCCAGCGCTCCAGATACTGGTAGTACACCACCAGCGTACCGGACAGGCAGATCAGGTACATCAGCGCACCGGTCAGCAGGCCCAGCCAGGAGTGACCGGACAGTGCATTGCGCACCAGGGACGGGGGCAGCAGATTCTTCATGAGTTCTCAGGCATACAGAAACAGGACGGTGAGCAGCAGTGCGATGAGCAGGAACAGCACCGGTCGCCAGGGCTGCGGGTCGGCGCAGGTCCAGGCGGAGGCAGCGCCCCACAGCACCGGCATCACCAGGACACCGGTCGACAGCTGACTGGCCTGTGGCCAGGGCAGCAGGGAGGTCAGGGCGATGGCGGTAAATGCCGCCGAAGCGCCGGCCAGCGGCACGGCGGCAGCGAGCCTGAGGGCCTGCCGGCCCAGTGTGCCGGTGCCGGGCAGCATGATCCGGCCACTCTCAGCGGCGCGTTGCCGGCCGCTGCGGATCTCGCGATTGAATACAGTCAGGGCCCAGGCGCTCAGTGTCAGCACCAACAGGGCGTAGGTCAGTCCGAACTCCATATTGCTGGCCCGCACCCACAGGCATGCGGCCACTGCCTGTAGTAACCAGCCACCAGCCACGGTCAGTCGTGCCGGCACCGAGCCGGATGGCCAGGTGGTCCGCCAGGACAGGTACAGCAGGATCACTCCGCCCAGCGAAGACAGCGCTGCCAGCAGGCCCGATACCGGCATCAGGAGTTCACTGGCGCCGGAATCGGCTGCAACAGGTCCTGTTCGAGATAACGCCATTGCTCCGCCCAGTCTTCCGTCGGCCGGCGTTGGAAGCCGCTGCGGACGAACTGCGCCAGGCGCCCCTCAATGGTGGCCATCAGCAGATTGGCCAGCACGGCGGAGGAGATCGTGGTTCTCTGCCGTTCCCTGATCTGGGCTTCCCGCAGGACCTGTTTGATCTGGGCCTCAATACGGTCGAACAGCCGGGTGATGCGTTGCCGCAGGCGCTCGGTCTCTCCGGTCAATGCATCGCCGGTCAGCAGGCGGGTCATACCGGGATTCCTCTCGGCGAAGGTCAGCACGAGTGTGAGAATTTTCTCGCAGCGATCATGGGCCGTGGGCTCATCCTGGGCGATCCGGTTAATGCGCACGAACAGCGTATCCTCAATGAAGAGAATCAATCCCTCGAACATTTTCGCTTTGCTGGGGAAGTGGCGATACAGGGCGGCTTCCGAGACGCCGACTTCACGGGCCAGCGCGGCAGTGGTGATGCGTTCGCCCGGTCCGGCTTCGAGCTTGCGCGCCAGTGCCTGCAGAATCTGCTCCTTGCGCGAGACTTTCTCGGTACGGCTGTCCGCTGCGCTTGCCCTGGTGTTTGCCGTCATGCCTGTCATTCTCCGGTTGTACGTAAATCGCTGATCAGGGTGCCGACCCCGGTATGGGTGAAGATTTCCAGCAGTACGGCATGCTCCACCCGGCCGTCAATGATGTGGGCGCTGCGCACACCGTGTTGCACGGCATCCAGCGCGCAGTCGATCTTGGGCAGCATGCCACCGTGGATGGTGCCATCAGCAATCAGTCCTTCCACCTGACGGGTGGTCAGGCCGGTAAGAACCTTGCCGTCCCGGTCCATGACTCCCTCGATGTTGGTCAGCAGCATCAGCTTCTCGGCGCCCAGCACCTTGGCAATCTCGCCGGCCACGGTGTCGGCGTTGATGTTGTAGGTGGCACCACTCGCATCCACGCCGATTGGTGCGATGATCGGAATGAAATCGCTGTTGCCGATCATCTCCAGCACCTGGGTATTGATATGGTCCACGCTGCCGACCTGGCCGATATCCAGCATCTGCTCCGCCTCACCGGCTTTCTTCTTCATCAGCTTGCGGGCGCGGATCAGGTTACCGTCCTTGCCGGTGATGCCGATGGCCTTGCCGCCGTTCTTGTTGAGCAGGGCGACGATCTCCTGGTTGACCAGTCCGCCCAGTACCATTTCCACCACGTCCATGGTCTGGCTGTCGGTGACGCGCATGCCGTCCACGAACTGCGATTCGATGTTGAGTTTCTCCAGCAGGGAACCGATCTGTGGTCCCCCGCCATGCACCACTACGGGATTCATGCCGACCAGCTTCATCAGAACGATGTCGCGGGCGAAACTGTTTTTCAGCGTCTCATCAGTCATGGCATTGCCGCCGTACTTGACGACGATGGTGCTGCCCGTGAACTGCTGGATATAGGGCAGCGACTCGGTCAGTACGTTGGCGATATTCTTGGCGGCGGCGAGATCCAGTGGCATGGTGTCAATCCGTCAGTGATCATGGGCTGTGCGATTGAGCGTGAAGTATACACGCTGCGCGGGTTCTGAATAAGTCCAGTGGCGCCTCTGGCGGGCCCCCGAAAGTGCCCGAAGCGGAAATCAGAGGCGCCTGCAGCACAAATCAGAAAGGCACATCCAGCCCGGGAGCAGCCTGTTGCAGCAACTTCCGGAAGCTGTCCTGGATTCGCTGCAGGGCGTTGTCGTCATCAGCCTCGAAGCGCAACAGCAGGGCGGGGGTGGTGTTGGAAGCCCGGATCAATCCCCAGCCGTGCAGGAATTCGGCCCGCAGACCGTCCAGTCGATTGATCCGTGCCTCCGGGAAATGCGCCTGGTCGGCAATCTTTTCCATCAACAAAAATTTCAGGCCCTCGTCCACCTCCACGCGCAGCTCTTCGGTGCTGATGGCCTGTGGCAGGGAGTCCAGCAGGGCGTCGACGTCCTCCGGGCCCCGCGCCAGCAGCTCCATGAAGCGCGCCGCGACATACAGCCCGTCGTCATGACCGAACCAACCGTCCCGGATGAACACATGGGCGGAGAACTCAGCGCCCACCACGGCATCGGTTTCCTGCATTTTCGATTTCATGAAGGAGTGACCGCTGCGGCACAGCACTGCCTGTCCCCCGGCTTCTTCAATGACCTCGCGCAGCAGGCTGCTGCACTTGACGTCGAAGACCACGTTGGCACCCGGATGCCGTGGCAGGATGTCCCGTACCAGCAGCATCAGCAGTCGGTCGGTATCGACGATTCGCCCGCTATTGCTGACCACGACCATGCGGTCTCCGTCGCCATCCAGAGCAATCCCCAGGTCGGCGCCCTGCTCGACCACGGTTCTTCGCAGGGCACAAAGGTTGCTGTTGATGGTCGGGTCCGGATGGTGATTGGGAAAACGGCCGTCGACCTCGCAGAACAGAGGGGTCACGCGGCAGCCGATGGCCTCGAGGACCGGTGGTGCGATGAGGCCCGCTATTGCATTGCCGCAATCGACCACCACATGCAGGGGTCTCTGCAGGACGATGGCCTTTTTCAGGTGACGGATATAGGCTGGAACGACGTCCTGTCTGGTGCGATGCCCTGCCTTTGCCGGATTTCCTCCGGTTTCGGTGCTGGCCAGGGTAAGGCTGCGTTCGTACAGGGCCTGGATCTGTCCGGGCGTGAGGCTGCGGCCATGCAGTACCACCTTGATGCCATTGTAGTCGGCCGGATTGTGGCTGGCGGTCAGCATCACACCGGAATCATGTTCCGTGGTGTGGGCGGCGAAGTACAGCAGGGGGGTGGGGACAAGTCCCAGGTCTACCAGATCACAGCCACTGGCCATCAGACCCTCTCGCAGGGCCGGCGCGAGCTCCGGGCTGGACAGTCTCGCATCGGCGCCAAACAGGAGCGTTTGTCTGCCCCGGGCGAGGGCGGATTCGGCGATGGCCTGACCGATCAACCGGATATTTCCGACTGTCAGGTCACGGCCGGCAACGCCACGGATGTCGTAGGCACGGAAAATGTCTCGGGGTGGCGGCGAGATCGGCATGTCAGCGTCTCGCACAGTGGTCCAGCCGTTCGCGGATCAGCGCCAGCATGTCGCGTGCCACTGCCGTCTTGCTGGCCGGCCCCAGTGTGCGGCTGTCCTCTTTCCAGATGGCGGTGGCGCGGACACTGTCGGCGTGGAAGGTATCTGTGGCGTGGTTGGCAAATAGCAGGTCGAGTCCTTTGCGCAGCATCTTTTCTCGCCCGTACTCCTCGACATTGCGGGTCTCGGCCGCAAAGCCGGCGACGAAAGGTCGATTCTCCCATCCGGCAACCTCGCTGATGATATCGGGATTGCGGACCAGCTCCAGGGTCAACCGTTCGGCCGATTTCTTGATCTTGTCGGTGGTCACGTCGGCCGGGCGATAGTCGGCCACGGCCGCCACGCCGATGAATACGTCGCAGGTATCGCGATGAGCCAGTACTGCCTCCCTCATGTCCCGGGCGCTGATCACGTCGATGCGCTGCACCCGGTCCGGGGTGGCCAGGTGTACCGGGCCGGCGATCAGGGTGACCTTCGCGCCGGCTTCGGCGGCTGCCTCGGCCAAAGCGAAGCCCATTTTCCCGGAGCTGTGGTTACTGATGTAGCGCACCGGGTCGATGGCTTCCTTCGTGGGACCTGCCGTGATGGTGATATGCAAGCCGTCCAGCAGGCCGGTGTCGAAAAGCCCGGCGATGTGCAGCAGCAGGTCTTCGGGCTCCATCATGCGCCCGGGTCCCGTCTCGCCACAGGCCTGCTGTCCCGATCCGGGGCCGAACAGGTGGAAACCGCGCTCGCGCAGGGTGACCAGATTGCGCTGCGTGGCCGCGTCCTCCCACATACCCTGGTTCATGGCCGGTGCCAGGGCAACAGGGGCGCGAGTGGCCAGCAGCAGGGTGCTGAGCAGGTCGCCGGCGTGGCCCTGCACGGTGCGGGCCAGGAAGTCGGCGCTGGCCGGGGCGACCAGGATGACATCGGCCCAACGGGCCAGCTCGATGTGTCCCATGCCGGCCTCGGCGTCGGCATCCAGCAGATCCAGATGCACCCGGTTGCCGGACAGGGCCTGCAGGGTCAGCGGCGTGATGAATTCGGTGGCGGCGCGGGTCATGACCACGCGCACCTCGGCGCCGGCTTTCTGCAGCATCCGGGTCAGTTCAGCGCTCTTGTAGGCGGCAATGCCGCCGGTGATGCCGAGCAGGATGCGCTTGTTGGTCAGCCGGGCCGGGTTCAGTGCCTCTGTAGCGGACTGGGACATGCGACGGTTCCGTTGTGTTGCGGATGATTGCCGCGTTATGCAAGGCGGCCATTGCCCGGCATTGTAACGCAATCGGAGTTCACAGGCGCGATCCGGCCGGCTCTGCTAGTATCAGTTCGAAAGGTGTCTCAGGGAGGAAACACCATGACCATCAAGAACTGGCCGGCTGCGGAGCGGCCACGCGAGAAGCTGCTGGCGGGCGGCGCGACGGCATTGTCCGATGCCGAACTGCTGGCCATTTTCCTGCGCCACGGTACGCGGGGCCGGACAGCGGTGGACGTGGCGCGGGAGTTGTTGACCGCCTTCGGGAGCCTGGGCGGCATCCTGGCCGCCGGCCCGGACCGGTTCTGTGCTCATCCGGGCATGGGGCCGGGCCGCTACGTGCAGATCAAGGCCGTGCTGGAGCTGGCACAGCGACAAATGCGGGAGAAACTGGAACAGAGTGATGCGCTGACCAGTTCCGAACTGACCCGCGAGTACCTGCGGGCCCGTATGCGCGATTACCAGCGCGAGGTCTTCACCTGTCTGTATCTGGACAACCAGCACAGGGTGGTGGCACTGGAGGAGCTGTTCCATGGCACCATCGACGGGGCGGCGGTCTATCCCCGGGAAGTCGTCAAGCGCTGCCTGCACAACAACGCCGCGGCCGTGATCTTCGCCCATAATCACCCTTCGGGTATCGCTGAGCCCAGTCAGGCCGATGTTGCCATCACGCGGCGGCTGGGGCAGGCGCTCAATACCATTGACGTGCGGGTGCTGGACCATATGGTGGTGGGCAACAACGAGGTAGTATCATTTGCCGAGCGCGGCTTGTTGCCGGCCTGAGAAATTGCCAGGCTTCTGTGGTTTTCAGTTGCCTTCAGACCGCAATTTTGATATAAAACGCAGCCTTATTTCCGGATCAGGCCCGGAAACACCGGTTTCAGGCAAGAATCAGCGAGGCAGTACAATGGCTAACGTATGTATGGTAACCGGCAAGAAGCCGATTACAGGCAACAATGTGTCCCATGCGAACAACCGCACGCGGCGGCGCTTTTCCCCGAATATCCAGACGCATCGTTTCTGGGTGGAGTCCGAAAAGCGTTTCGTGAAACTCAAGCTCTCGACCCGTGGCATGCGCACGATCGACAAGCGGGGTATCGATGCAGTGCTGGTAGACATCCGTAAGCGCGGCATCAGGGTATAATCGACAGGATCACAGCGGAGCAGAGCAATGAGAGACAAGATTAGACTGGTATCGTCAGCAGGTACGGGCCACTTCTACACGACCGACAAGAACAAGCGCAATATGCCGGACAAGATGGAGATCAGGAAGTTTGATCCCGTAGTCCGCAAGCACGTTATCTATAAAGAAGCCAAGATCAAATAAGACTGCCTCGCCCGGGTCCAGATCGGACCCGGGCACGCTTCTCCCTCTTGCTACTTCTTCTGTTTGCTGAGTTTTTTCTGCAGTTTCTCTACTGTCTTGACCAGTTTCGGGTCTGTTTCCATCTCTTTCCTGAGTTTTCCGACTGTGGTCGATACGGTGCCGTAGCGCTTCAGGCGGAACAGTTTCGCGATGGTCTGCAGGGTGACGGCTGACAGTTCCTGGCACAGATACATGGCCACCCAGCGGGGCACGTTCTTGGAACCGGGGCCTCGCGCGGCCTTGTAGATGCTTTCCTCGGTGACCTTGAACTCCTTTGCCACGGCAGTGACGATTTCCTTGCAGGCGGGCCGCCACTTGGCATTGGCGCCACGCGAGACCCCGCGCTGTTTGGTGGCGCTGCGTTTCTTCGCCACCTGCTTGCGGAATTTCTCGTCACCCATCACCGAAGCCAGGTTCTTGCGGCTGTAGAAGCGATCCATTTCCTCGTCCAGTCCCTCGGCCACATATTCGGCATAGCGCATGTAGCGGCGGTTCTTCGGCGCCTCCAGTTGTGACAGAACCTCCTCGCGCTTGAGCCAATCGGGCGCCTTTGCCTGGTTGATATAGGCCGGGTAGCTGGACCATTCATATTTCGCCGGGTCGCCGCGCTTGACGCCCAGGTGGATGTAGCGGGACAGGGGAAGCAGGTATTTGTCCGGCTGTACCAATACCGCCTTGTAGCGGCCCCGGAAAAGCGATCCGCTGCTATTCTTCAGGCGCTGGTAGTACTGCGTGTACAGGCCGTCGATCTGCCGCATAAAGCGGCTCAGGTTGCCTTCCGGCGTTTTGAGCAGCAGGTGGTACTCATTCTGCAGCAGACAATAGGCGTGGACTTCGACATTGAGCCGGGCACAGGTATCTTCCAGTGCCGTCAGGAAAACCTCGAAATATTTCTTCGAGGGAAAGACCCGCTGCCCTTCCACCCCGTAATTGGAGACATGATAGAACGCGTCCGGATATTCGATTCTCAGTGGTCTGGCCATGATTGTGACCCCCTGTTGTATGGTTGTGACAGGCGCCAAACAAAAGAGAGCTGGCCCTGTTTCTGAACGCTTCGCATACTGCTGTGGACCAACATACTGCAATAATCTGGTGCGCGCAAGATTGTGCGCTGTCAGGGGGCGGAGGCGATGATGGTGGCGCGGCGGGGGGCGGGTAACCCTTCTATGGTCAATGCCGGGTTGTCTGCATCGAGCCCGTCCACCAGGGACTGGAACGGCATCCATTCAGTGGCGCGCTGCTCGTCCGTCGTGGTGGGGCTGACATCCACGGTCCGTATACTGTGATACCCGCAGCGGCGCAACCACTGCTCTGTGGTCGCGCAGGAAGGGATGAACCAGACATTGCCCATGCGGGAATATTTCCTGTCGGGGGTCAGCGCATACCCCTGACCACCCTCGACCACCAGCGTTTCCAGGACCAGTTCGCCTCCCGGCCGCAGCCAGCGGCGCAGATCCATCAGGTGGTCGAAGGGAGAGCGGCGATGGTACAGCACGCCCATGGAGAACACGGTATCGAAACCCGGTTTCGGCGCCGGCAGCCCTTCCAGGGTCAGGGGTAGCACGAAAAGGGGCCAGTCGGGCACGAAGTGGCGCAACAGCCAGAACTGCATGACATAGGGCAGGTGGGGGTCGATGCCCAGCACCAGGCTGGCCCGTTCCCCCAGGGCACGAAAACAGTGATAACCGTTACCGCAGCCCACGTCCAGCACGCGGCGGCCGGCCAGTGGAGCGATATGGGGCAACAGGCGCTGCCACTTCAGTTCGGAGCGCCATTCTGTGTCGATACAGGTGCCGAATACCGAGAATGGCCCCTTGCGCCAGGGAATGAGTTCCTTCAGCGCGGCCTCCAGCGCGGCCTGCTCTTCCGGGCCGAACTCGCCGGCCGACCCGATCTGCACCACGTCGCCAATAGAGGTGGAGATGTCGCCTGGAGAAGACGGCAGATTCTCCAGCATGGTGCGCCAGCGGGGCAGGTCACCGTGCTTCAATCCGGCGAAGGGATCGGCGTCGATCAGGGGAAGCAGGGTCGCCAGTGGCGACTGGTCCACCAGGCGGCGCAGCAGGGTCAGGTCAAACGGGTGATTCATGTCGCATCCTCGCCTGGCATGAAGGCGACCAGGGAGGCGAAGTTGAAACACTGGAACCAGACGTCACACGCGGTGAAACCGGCCTGCGCGCAGCGCCTGCGGTGTATCTCCAGCGATTCCGGCCGCAGCACGTTTTCCAGGGCCTGTCGTTTCTGACTGATCTCCAGGTCTGAATAGCCCTGCACCTTCTTGAAGCGGTGATAGAGGTCAATGAACAGATCGTTGATGCCTCTGTCCGGGAAGGCGATCTTCTCGGACAGGATCAGGATCCCGCCTGGGCGCATGCCCCCGGCGATACGCCGGATCAACGCATCCCGCCGGGCCGGGTCGATGAACTGGAGAGTGAAGTTCAGCGCCACCACGGAGGCATTGTCTATGGTCAGATCATCGATATCGGCGCACTTGAGCTCAATCCGGGTGGCCAGTTCTGCCTCCTCGTTTTCCAGCGCACGGCTGAATCGTTGTATCATGGCCGGCGAATTGTCGACCGCTACCAGGCGATAGTCCCGTTGCCCGATGTGGTGGGCCATGGCCAGCGTGGTTCCGCCCAGCGAACAGCCCAGGTCGTAGACGCGGGAGCCGGGCTGACAGTAGCGCTCGGCCAGCATGCCGCTCATGGAGACGATGGTGGCATAGCCGGGCACCGAGCGGTTGATCATGTCCGTGAACACCGCAGCCACGCGTTCGTCGAACACGAAATCGGTGTTCTGTCCGGGCGTGGCGAAAATGCGGTCACGCGGGATGTCGTTGTCGGAATGGTCGGACATGGACTTTGCAGACAGTGCTGGTGAGCGGTTTCGGAAAGGCGTCTATTATGCGGCATAAGACAGAGGAAACAAAATGGCAGCCGGCGCCCTCCACAGGACTGCCGACCTGTCGACTGCGCCGCAGCACGCGCCGTACCCTGGCCGTGCACGTGCGCGACTGCCAGGTGGAGATCCGTGCTCCCCGTGCCATGGGAGAGTCTGCCATTGCCCGCTTTATCGGCCAGCAGACCGCCTGGATTCTGGGCCGCCTGGAAGAGCAGCAACGCCAGCAGGAAGAGAAACTGCGCGTGCTCGACGGCGGACGGATCCTGTACAAGGCCCGCGAATGCGAGCTGCGCCTGCGCCCGTCCACGACAGCTTCAGTACAGGTCGATGGCCGCATCATCACCATCCATTGCCGCAGAGCGGATCCGCAGCATGGAGAGAAAGTGCTGCGTGACTGGCTGATGCAGCAGGCACGCGAGCACCTGACCGCCCGCACTGAAGCGCTGGCAAACGCACTGGGCCTGGCATCACGGTTCCGGGAGGTCGTGCTGCGCAAGACGCGCAGCAAATGGGGTCACTGCACCTCGGAAGGCCGCATCCAGTACAACTGGTTGATCATGCTGGCGCCGGATGCGGTGATCGATTACATGATCAGCCACGAGGTGGCGCACTTGCGGCATATGAATCACTCGCGGGAGTTCTGGGCATTGGTGGAGCAGGTCTGTCCGGACTACAGGCGCTATCGTCACTGGCTGCGTGATCATGGGCACCGGCTCTGTTTCTGAATGCCCGGACCCGGTGCGGATTATCGCTTGCAAACGAGAATACGTATCGATACTATTCGTGTTTTCGTTAAAGTGGCAAGGAAAAGTGGATCATGTTTGAATGTCGAGCCTCTGCGGGACCTCGCGCAGGTCGCGCCCCCGTCGTTACCTCTTTCGCCTCGTTGCTGACCTTGACGCTGTGCAGCGTCGGCCATGCCCAGTCTTCACAGAACCGCGTCGATACGGACGAAACGGTTGAGGAAATCGTGGTCACCAGCCGTTACACCACCAATGAGCGCCTGGAATCCGCCACTGGCCTGGGCCTGAGCCTGTACGAGACGCCGCAGTCCGTCAGCGTGGTCACCGCCGAGCGCATCGCCGACCAGAACCTGCGCTCCCTGACCGATGTGGTCGATAACGCAGCCGGTGTCTCCGCCAGGGCACAGGACAGCACCCGTTCGACATATGCCTCGCGCGGCTTTTCTGTGAACAACTACCAGATAGACGGCGTGCCGATCTACTGGCAGCCCGGCAATAATGCCGGTGAAACCCAGTCCGATACCAGTCTGTACGAACGCGTAGAAGTGGTGCGGGGCGCGACGGGGCTGCTGACCGGTGCCGGTAACCCGTCGGCCTCGATCAACCTGGTCCGCAAACACGCCGACAGCCGCGAATTTACCAGCTCGCTGAGCACCTCGGCCGGGCGCTGGAACACCTACAGTGCGACCGCCGATGTCGGCTCCGCCCTGAATGCCAGTGGCACCGTGCGTGGCCGGCTGGTGACTCATTACCAGGATGGTGACTCCTTCCGTGACCTGGGTGGTGACACCAAGACCGTGCTTTATGGCGTGGTCGACATGGACGTCACCGACCAGACCCTGTTGCGTGTCGGTGCCACCTATCAGGACAATGAGCCCACCGCCTCAACCTGGGGCGGCCTGCCGACCTGGCATGCCGACGGCTCGCGCACTGACTGGGCGCGCAGCAAAACCATTGGCGCCGAGTGGACCAGCTGGTCGTCCGAAGTGGAAAATTACTACGTCGATCTGGTGCATGAATTCCGCAATGGCTGGAATGCCAAACTGAGCCTGAACAACAACGTCAACGCCTCGAAACAGATGTTGCTGTATATGTCAGGCACACCCGATCGCGAAACCGGTCTGGGCATGGGAGCGTCGCCACGCAATGCCGAGACCGACCGCGAACAGACCAGCATCAGTCTGAACGTCAATGGCGACTATCAGCTACTGGGCCGCTTGCACGAGGTGACCTTTGGCGTGGTTGATCACAATGAGGACAATTTTGCCTCCTCCCGGGCACGCAGCAGCGTTGCGCCGGTAGGCAATTTCAATCAGTGGGATGGCAGTTATCCGCAGCCTGTCTGGGGTGCCCCCAACACGGATATAGACACCACCACCGAGCAGTTCGGCGTCTACGGTGCCACGCGCCTGTCATTGACCGAGCAGTTCAAAGTGATTGCCGGTGGCCGCCTGGCGGACTGGGAGCAGGACGGTGTTGTTTATGGCACGCAGCGATCATTCGGTGATACCAATGTATTGATTCCGTATGTCGGTGCGCTTTATGAATTCAATGATCAGCACACCGTTTACGCTAGCTACACCGAAATTTTCCAGCCGCAGAATCTGCAGGATCGCAATGGCGACTTCCTGGACCCGATCACCGGTGAAAGCCAGGAGCTGGGCCTGAAAAGTCTGTTCCTTGACGGCGCCTTGCAAACCACGGTATCGGTGTTTGATATTCTGCAGGACGATCTGGGGCAGCCGGATGGCGACTTCATTGTTCCAGGTTCAGATAACAGCCAGGCGTACTTTGCCGCCGAAGGTGCCAACAGCACCGGCTACGAGTTGGAAGTGGTGGGGCAACTGGCACCGGGCTGGGATGTCAGTTTCAGCTACACCCGCTTCGATGTGGAAGACGCGGCGGGTAATGACGTCAACACGGATAACCCGCGTGAACTGCTGAAACTGTACAGCACCTACCGATTCGCCGGTGCGCTGGACCGTATGACGGTAGCCGGCGGTATCAACTGGCAGGGGCGTGAGTACATGAATGCCACCAATCCCGTCACCGGTGCTACCGAGCGCCTGGAACAGGAAGCATTCAGTCTGGTCAGTCTGATGGCCCGTTATGACATCAGCGCCAATCTGTCGGCGCAGTTGAACGTGGATAATCTGCTGGATGAAACCTACTACAGCCAGATCGGTTTCTACAGCCAGCTGGAGTACGGACAGCCACGCAATATCACCGCGTCGCTGCGCTACGACTTCTGACCGCTCTCAGCGGAGCAGCCAGCCATGAACAGACCGGCGGCCAGCGCCAGCCAGACCAGGTTGACGCTCAGGCTGCCGCCCTGCCACGCGGCCTGCCCGAAACGTAATGTGTGCACCAGCGGTACTGCCGCGCTTGCCAGCCACGCCCACTGCCGCAACCGCCAGGCCCACATCAGCGGCGTTCCCCGGCGCCAGGCAATGGCGGCCAGTATCAACAGGCCTCCCCAGAATACCGGTATTGGCGCTACGCCCAGTGCCAGGTACAGCACAGCAGACAAGGACACCAGCAACAGCGTCCCCCACACGCTGACCTGCCACAACCGGTCAATGGTGTCGGCCGGTACCTTTCGTTGCCGTCGTTTGGCCAGCCAGATGTTGACGCCGGTGGCGGTGACGATACACAGCGCCGTGCCCAGCAACAGGAAGAGGATCTTGACCGGCATGCCGCCAAAATGTCCGAAATGCAGCCGGTACAGCGAGGCCTGCATTTGCCCGCCCACGCTGGCGGCGGCACCGCCAACCGCGCGCAGGTAATTGCCACTGGCATCGTAGCGGTGACCCTGTGACCAGTACAGCCGGTCAGGCTGGATCGCACTGATTTCCACCTGTTGCCTGTCGGTAGCGGGTTGGTAGACAGACAGGTAAAACACCTGATCGAACGGTGCGCGTTCGGTGAATGACTGCCAGATAGTGTCGAAATCGGGCAGCGCTGTCGATGTGGCGGTTTGTTCGGCTGCAGGTGCCGGGTCGCCCGTTTCCGGCGTCTGCAGCAGGGAGGCCGCCAGACTGATAGCACCCGCCAGGCCGAGGATGGCACCGGTGACCGCAATAATCAGATGAAATGGCGCTGCCCAGACGCTGAGCCGGTTGTGCAGGTCCGTCTGCTGCAATTGCCGCGAGCGTGACAGGCGCAGCGAAAATGCATCGCGCAGGATACCCGGGTGAGCCAGAAAACCGGAAACAATCAGCGCTGTCAGCAACACGCCGAATATCCCGACGACGACAACGCCCAGCTCCAGCGGAAGATTCAGGGCGAAATGCAGCCGGGCCAGAAATGATGTCCACGGGCGGTCCACATCCCCTTCCAGCGATCCGTCCGCAGCCACATAGCGGCGCTGTTCGCCATAACTGATGGACATGCGCGGCCAGTCGGAGGTGGGCATGTCCAGCCCGATAGAATCCGGGGCGTGGCCCAGGTCAGCCATTGCGTGTTGTACGGCCCGTTCGATGCGCTGACCGCTGACTTCCATGGTCTCGACGGTGGCAACGGGTTGCTCCCAGCGCCAGAAGTCCTTGTAGAACACGGCCAGCGTGCCGCTGACACAAATCACATACATCAGAAATGCGGCCGTCAGTCCCAGCACCGAGTGACCGGACAGCATTTGCCGGAAAAAACTGGCATCGGGTGTTCTTAAACGGGTCATGGGGACTCCCTGTCAGAATGGAGCGCTGTCAGCGCAACAGTAGCAACAGCACCAAGGCAATCACTGTGCCGGATGCCATGATGATGGCGGGACGTATCAGCCTCGTGGCGGTGCAGGCCCACGCCATGCCTGCTGCCCAGATCAGTGTTACGGCCAGCCGTTCGGTGAATACGCAGTCTGCGTCAATGGACAGGACAAGCCGGGCCAGCAACAGGCTGGTGGTCAGTGCGAACATTGCCGCCAGTGGACCCGCGACCAGAAAACGTGCACCGCCGCGCAGCCAGAGCCGGGTCGGGATGGCAGGGTTGCCGGCGACGGACGATTGAACGGCCGCGGCGCCGCCTTGCCCGGTGCGTTGCGTTCTGGTTCTGGTCTGAGCCGGCCATTGCCCCTGCGCAGCGATCCCGCCGATGACCAGCACCATCAAGAAACTGGCCCCGACAGGCAGACCGATCCAGGTGCCGCCGGCAATGCTCCAGCCTGCCAGCGACAAGGCCAGAAACACCCAGCCAGGGATCAGGCCGCCGCGTTCGTGCCAGCGCCAGGAGCGATAGATCAGGGCAATGCCCATCAGCATGACCAGCGTTGAGGCACCGGTCCAGAGTGGGTGGAAGTGTTGCCAATAGAAGACGGTCATGCCCGGCACTCGAGTACAAATAAAGACGTAATAATAGTGAGAATCGTTTATATTTGCAATGCAATCCCTTGCCCGAGTCAGATTGGATCGTGATAGGATATCCGGTCGCGTAGACGGCATCGAAACAGACCTTCCGTGGTACAGGAACAGAGCTCATCGCCCCATGACAAGTAAAAAACCGGAACCGGGAAAGGCAGAGCGGGTACTGGCAGAACAGCGCCGCTACATGGCCGAGCGGGAGAAAGGCTACCGGGAACAGGCACTGAAACTGTATCCGTGGATCTGCGGCCGCTGCGCGCGCGAATTTACCCGCGCCAACCTGCGTGAACTGACGGTGCATCATGTCAACCACGATCACGACTGTAATCCGTCGGACGGCAGCAACTGGGAGCTGCTCTGCCTGTACTGTCACGACGAAGAACACAGCAAGTTCGGGAGCTATATTCGTTATGGCAACTCGTCAGAAAAAAAGCGCACGTCGGCTACGCACAACCCCTTCGCAGGACTCAAGGATGCCATGGACAGTAAAAAGGGCTGAGCCAACGTGTCGGTAGTACCTGCCATTCGTCCTCTCTCCTCTGTTTGCGTTATCTGCAGAGGTTGTATAATTAATAGTTTCGTCGCCTTCAACGCGAGAGTCTGTTTGTGTTGTCATTGAACCTCGGCTTGTTGTCCGCCTTTATCCCGACGTTTTTCGCGGTGTCCATCACCCCGGGCATGTGTATGACCCTGGCGCTGTCCCTGGGTATCACCATCGGGGTGAAGCGGGCATTGTGGATGATGGCGGGCGAACTGGCCGGGGTCGCGCTGGTCGCCACAGCGGCAGCAGTGGGTGTGGCAACCTTTATGCTGAAATACCCGACAGCGTTTGCGGTATTCAAGTACGCCGGAGGCGTCTACCTTGCATGGCTTGGCATCCAGATGTGGCTGTCCAGAGGTAAAATGGCAATGCTGGAAGATACCTCGAAGCCGGTTGAAAGCTCACGCCTGCAACTGGCGTTTCAGGGGTTTGTGACGGCGATTGCCAACCCCAAGGGCTGGGCGTTTTTCATTGCACTGCTGCCGCCGTTTATCGACGGCAAACTGCCGATGGCACCGCAACTGGCAGCGCTTGTACTGATCATCCTCGGCATTGAATTTTTCTGTCTGCAGCTCTATGCCCACGGCGGCAAGACATTGCGCAAGGCCCTGAAACAGGGCGGGGGCGTTCGCACCGCCAACCGCGTGGCCGGCAGCTTGATGATACTGGTCGGGGCGTGGCTGGCATTTGGTTGAATCGTGAACTCTGCTGCCGCCGAATTATCCAGGTCCGGCTCTGGTAGCTCAGTCCCCGTCCGCCGGGAGTGCCACCCGGTTGCGTCCTTCGGACTTGGCCCGGTACATGGCCAGGTCCGCGCGATCAATAACAGCAATGCCCGTATCACCCTGGTGCCACTCAGTGACACCGAGGCTGATGGTGACATGGCCAAGGTCGCCCATATCAAGTCCCGCCACGGCCGCACGTACGCGCTCGGCCAGTTCCAGTGCATCCTCCAGCGCTGTGTTGCCGGCCACGATGATGAATTCCTCACCGCCCCATCGGCCCAGCACGTCACTGGCGCGCAGGCAGTCACGCAACTCTCCGGTGATGCTCCGCAGAACCCGGTCTCCCGCCTGGTGGCCGTGCCGGTCGTTGAACAACTTGAAACGGTCAATATCGAAGAAGATCACGCTGAAGGGGTGTCCATAGCGGCTCGACACCTCGACCTGCCGCACCAGTTCTTCCTGGATGTAATACCGGTTCCAGATGCCGGTCAGGGGATCCGTGCGTACCATGGTCTGGAGCTGTTCGTTGACTTGTTCCAGCTGGCTGTTGAGGTCGTTGATACCGTGGAAAGCCAGTGCCGTTGACAGATTCTCGGCTAACTCCTGGGCGGCCAGAATCTCCGTATCCAGCCACGCTTCACTGTACCCTTCCACCCGTTGTTGCCAACTGTCGAACGACTGACGTGGGGCCAGCACTGGTCTGCCATCCACGTAGCTGGGTTGGTCCTTGGGCGGCCCGGCCCACTGTTGCAGTTGCAACTGCTCCCGACGGAAAAACAGCAGCCAGCCGTCATTGAACCGGGCCGATACCAGCGGCAGGGCGAGCAGGCCGGTATGATCGTCCGGGTATTCGGCGAGAGACAGCTCCGATTTGGCCAGATTATTGTTGTACCAGGGCGCATTGCGTGACGCGCCGGACTGGAGTTGCCGGATAATTTCCCGTACCACCGGTTCGGACGGGGTGTCCTCCCAGCACTGCAGGGGTTGCTCTTCGTAGACCAGGGCACCGCCACAGGCACGGAACAGTTGCAACCAGGTGCTGCCGTTACGGTCAACAAGCTCTCCGGGCGTCATGCTGTTCTCCTGCAGCAGGCGTCGGCGACTGCGCAGTACCTGCTGGAAATAACGGCTCTGCTCCTCGTGCTCCAGCAGCTCTCGCCGCTGACCGCTCAATCGGGCCAACAGGTTGGCGGCCTGCAGGGCTGAAGGATTTGCTGATACGCTGCTGCCATGATGACAGGCCAGCAGGCCCCAGAGCTTACCCCGGCTGAACAGGGCAATTGAGAAGGAGGCGCGCACACCCATGTTCTGCAGATAGGTCAGGTGAATGGGGGAGACGCCGCGTAGCAGCCCCGGACTCAGGTCCAGGGGTGCAGGTTCCCGGCCGTCGTCGCGGGCCAGCAACCGGGACGCAGTGGCCTCGCTGTCCACGATCATGCGCACCGGATTGACGCTATAGAGTTGGCGCACCTGCGGTGGTATGTCCGAGGCCGGGAAGCGGTGACCGAGATACCCCGGCGTTGCGGAGGCCAGGCTTTCGGCAATGACCTGTCCGTTCCACTCCTTGTCGAAGCGGTACACCATGACCCGGTCGTAGCCGCTCAGTCCTTGTACGATCTCTGTGAGCGTCTGCAGCAGCGTATCCTGTGACTGGCAGGATTCGAGCTGTGCGCTCCAGTGTGTCATGGCATCGATCCAGCTGCCCGGTGGTGATTGCACCATCGCCTGAAGCTCGGCCACCGGTCCGGTATCCGACAACCAGCAGCCCAGATGAAAATGACGTTCTCCGTCTTCCATGGGCAGGAAGAGCCGCCGCGTCTGAAACGACTCCGACAGCGACAGGGATGATAGTTGAGCGGTCAGGGTGTCCAGCAATGCGTTGGGCGGGTATTCAGTGCCGCCCAGCAACTCCGCCGGATCAATGCCGATGACTGCCCGCAGATTGTCACTGCATTGCTGTACCGAGCGCAGTGCCGTGTCAAACACCAGCAATGCGCCATGCGGTTGAATGCTGCCGGGGATGTGAACCGGCTCGCTGCCACACTGCTGCAGGGCAATGGCCAGATCGCGTTCCCGTTGCTTGTCACGGTCTGTCATCAGTGGTTGCTCGTTGCCCTGGAGTGGTATCCGGAAAGTATACTGCTTTTCGCAAGTGGCGTGGTCTGTTTACAACAAGCGCCGGTGATAGGCATGAAACATGCTGCGCGCCCCACGAACTGCGGCCTGCGGGTCCAGAGCCGGCAGCAGTGTGGCAAGCTGCCGGACGAACTGCTGCCAGTTCGGTTCCGGGTCTGCGGCCTGGAAGTAGCGCATCGGCACGCCGGGACCAAGCGTCTCGCACAACTTCCCGGCGATGAAGACACTGCCCTTGCGAGCCCCCTCAAGCACGTACCGCTGTCCCATCAGAACACTTTTACTTTCTGCCGACAACAGGACATCTCCATCGGTATCCGGAGCGACATAGCCCAGTGCTGCCAGATCCCGTTCAAGGTCGCCGGTACGTGATGCCGGCAGAGCCTGACCATCCAGGCCCAGATGCTGATAGCCGGCTTTTATGGACGCCTCCATGAAGTGCTGAGGCCGGTACATGGCCTGCAATACCCCGGCGTATCCGTCCCGGTCCAGCCCCGGTTCCAGTAGCCGTTGCAGCACCGGATGATGGTCAAGGTCATGATGATCCTGCCGGGTCTCCTTCCGTAACAGGATCAATAATCCGGTCACTTCCTCATCGACGTCCGGCTCTTCGCGGTTGGCGGTCTCCATGGGTGTGCCGGGGCCATTCACTCCGCCGTGGCCGGTGCGGCCTTGCGCCGCTGCACAATCGCCAGCCCCATGCTGATTCCCAGCAACACCACGCTCAACGCGATTAACGCCAGCTGACTCAGGCCCAGCATGCCGCCACCCGGAATCGCCAGCGTCAGGCCGGCCAGTCCGAGCACCACACGGGCGGCCATGCCCGGTCCACGATCTCCCATACTGCCAAAGCCGAGCAGATAGCCCTGCAGGGCGGCCGACAGTAGCGCCACGCCGATCAGTGCGGTGGTGATCACCAGGGAGACTTCAGTAAACGAACCGTCCAGCAGCAGTGCCGGATTGAACACGAAGAAGAACGGGATGAAGTAGATGATGGCGCCCAGCCGCATGGCTTCCCAGCCGGCGCGCATGGCCGAGACCTGGGCCACCGAGGCAGCGGCGAAGGCGGCCAGTGCCACCGGCGGAGTGATGAAGCTGAGCATGCCCCAGTACATGATGAACATGTGCGAGGCCAGCGGATCCAGACCGGCATTGATCAGCGCCGGGGCCAGTACGATGGCCAGGAAGATGTAGGCCGCTGTTACCGTCATGCCGATGCCCAGGATGAAACTGGTGGCGGCGCCCATGATCAGCAGCACCAGCACGTTGTCGCCGGCCAGGTAGACCAGGTCGTTGGCCAGCGTGCCGGCCATGCCGGTCACGGCCAGCGAACCGATGATCAGGCCGATGGCGGCCAGGATGCCGGCCAGTTCCGCCATCAGGCGTCCTGCGCCGGCGACCAGTTCCATGAACTTCTTCAGGTCCAGCTTGTGGGGTGTGAACTGGTTGATAACCAGCAACAGTGCAGTGGCGATGAACGGCGCCGTGGCCTCGCGTTGCATGTAGACCAGCATGAAGATCAGCGTGGCGAATACCGCAATGAAGTACCAGCCCTCACGGAACACCTTGCCGAAGCTCGGTAGTTCGTCCAACGGCAGTCCTTCCAGCTTGTGTTTCGCCGAGTAGGCATCGATCTGCATGAACAGGCCGAAGAAGTAGAGTACGGACGGTACGATGGCGGCGACAGCGATCACCACGTAACTGACCCCCAGGAAGCTGGCCATCACAAAAGCTGTGGCGCCCATGATGGGGGGCATCAGCACACCGCCGGTGGAGGCGCAGGCCTCGACGCCGGACGCGTATTCCCTGGAGAAGCCGATGCGCCGCATGGCCGGAATCGACAGCGGGCCGGTGGTCAGCACGTTGGTGACCGGGCCGCCGCTCATGGAGCCCATCAGGCCGCTGGAGAAAATCGCCACCTTGGCCGGTCCGCCGCGCATGTGGCCCAACAGGGCAAAGGCGAAATTGATGAAGAACGGACCTCCGCCGGTGAACTGCAAGGCCACGCCGAACAGCAGGAAGCCGAACACCAGCATGGCGAAGGACTGCATCGGGATGCCGAACAGGCTCTCCTCGCCCATGATGTGGAAAATGGCGACGTCGTGCAGCGGCATGCCCAGTCCGGCCAATACGGCCGGCATCAGGTGGGCGTACGTCGGGTACAGCGACAGTACCAGCACGATGAAGAAAATCGGCCAGCCACCGGCGCGGCGTCCTGCCTCCAGCACGATCGGCCAGGTGATCAGCGCCAGCACGATGCCGACAGTGGGAGCGTCGTATTCCCAGGCCTCCAGCACGATGCGTTCGGCGAAGATCGCGAAGTAGGTGAAGACAATGACGATCAGCCCGATGATGGCCTTGTCGTACCATGGCACGTGATCCAGATTCCCCTTGTGGGAGGGGAAGGTGATGAACACCATGGACAGCATCAGTCCGGTGATGATGTACATGTAGCGGCTGTCCAGCAGCACCACATCCAGGAAGAAGCCGAAATTGAAAATCTGGTTGGCCGCCAGCACGGTGGCGATGCCGGTCATCACCGCCATCACGGCGCGCCAGCGCCAGGTCAGTTCCCGGTAGCGGCCGATGGAAGGCAGCTCTTTGTCGGCCGGGGTCATGCCCGGTTTGATCTCGGGGATTATCTTGTCGTCGTTCATGATCGGGTCATCTTCTTTTGAGTCGTTGGTCGGGTCAGCTGGATTCCGCCAGCGTGATCAGGCCTGCTTCTTCCAGCGCGGCGGCACGGAACGCCAGCCAGGCGGCCTGGAATTCGTCGTAGTCCTCCGGGGCGCCAGGCAGGAAGTCTTCCCAGGCCTGTCGCAGCACGTCCTGGCGGTGCAGGTTGGCGTCATGCTGTGCCTGGGCTGCCTCGGTCCACTCACCGATCTCCCGGAAATAACGGATGGCACCTTCATGATAGGGAATGAATGCACTATCCAGCTTCTGCAGTGCCATGTCCCACCCGTTAGCGCCGGGCGCCGAGTCCCGGTATTCCTCGTAGTGCAGATGCATGACCTTCACCAGTCCGTAGACGGTGTCGGCGTCGGCGATCTGCGGGTCGTCGTAGGTGACCAGCAGCGGATAGGCGGACGTGAACACCTCGATGCCTTCTTCCGGAATGGACGGCCCTTCCGTGGCGATATGCGGCACATACCAGGGCAGGCGTGCGCGGACATTGGCCACGCCCTGTTCATCCTCGGGCGGGAACTCCAGAAACTTGAGGCCACGGGGCGAGGACTCCAGGCGCAGGAACGGGGGAGAGTTGCAGGCGCCACCCGCGACATCGGCGCGGTCGTTGATGACGGCCTCGATGGAAGAGTTGTAACCACCCACCTCAACACGCTCTACGTCGTCCCAGGTCAGGTCGGCATAGGACAGCAGCGCCGTAGTGGCATTGTTCAGGGAGGGTGCGCCCTGCACAAAAGTGACGCGCTTGCCGGCGATATCCTCAATGGTGTCGATGTCGGCGTCATCGGCTGTGGCCAGAGTGAAGGAGCAGCTGGTGGAGAAGTTGGACATCAGTACACGGATTGGCTGGGGCCCCCAGATAGGGGAGGCAAAATTCAGTATCCCCTCCTGGGCATAGACGGCTTCCGATCCACCCGCTGACATATTGACCCGACCGGCTTTCAGTGTGGCCAGACGCGACACATCATTGCGGCCCGGCACCACGCGAAGGTTGGTTTCGTACTGGCGTTGCAGGATGTTGCCTATGGCGACCGCCTGGCTGTAGCCTCCGGTGCCGGTCGGGTAGGCTGACCAGGCGATGGTGCGTGGCATGTCGAGCTGGCCGGCAGGCGGATTCTCGGGGGGCGCTTCCCGGTTGCAGGCCATCAGCAACGCCAATAGCGGCAGCAGCAACGCCGGGCGGTGCCACCCGGAACGTGGTTGTGACAAAGTGTGCATCGGCAAAAGAACTCCCCGCTTGTCAGTGATCCACGGCAGGATAACCCAGCCATCGGGGCATTGCTACATGGGGCCGGTCAGTGCGCGGGGACTTGCGCCGGACTGTTACGGCTTGTTGCGGACTCGGGCAAAGACCAGGTCAAAGACCGGGTGTCCCAGCCGCTCACCCCGGCGTTCGAACCTGGTCTGTGGGCGGCCGGTGTTCTGCGAAAACTGACCCTCTCCGGCAGTGTTCACAAGAGACGGTTCGGCGCTGAGTACCGCCATCATATGTTCGGCGTAGTTTGTCCAGTCTGTCGCCAGGTGCAGGTGTCCGCCGGGCTTGAGCCGGTTGGTGAGTTCGCGCACGAAGCCGGGCTGAATCAGCCGGCGCTTGTGGTGCTTTTTCTTGTGCCACGGGTCGGGGAAGAAGATCTGTATGGTGTCCAGGCTTTCTTCGGCAATGCAGTGGGTCAGGATCTCCGTGGCGTCATGGCAATACAGGCGCAGGTTGGTGAGGTTGCGGTCATGGATCTCGCGCAGCAGTTTGCCGACACCGGGCCGGTGCACCTCGATACCGATGAAGTCCCGCTCCGGCTCCGCCTCGGCTTGCCGGGCCAGTGAGTCGCCCATGCCGAAACCGATCTCCAGTACTAGCGGGGCCGTTCGTCCGAACAATGTCTCGTGATCCAGCGGCGCCTGTGTGTCATCTACGCCGTACAGCGGCCAACATTGGTCCAGGGCTTCCTGCTGGGAAGGGGTCAATCGTCCGCCGCGCACCACGAAGCTGCGGATCGGACGGTGATGGGCCGGCCGTGTGGGTTCGGTCATATTTTTTCAGAGGCCCCTCAGAAGAACGTGCCGTCAATGGGAGAGGAGGCGCTGGCATAGAGCCGGCGTGGCATGCGCCCGGCCAGCCAGGCATCCCGCCCGCTTTCTACTGCGCTCTTCATGGCGCGCGCCATGAGGATCGGATCTTCCGCCTCGGCAATGGCTGTATTCATCAACACGCCATCGCAGCCCAGCTCCATCGCCACCGTGGCATCGGAGGCCGTTCCCACGCCGGCGTCGACAATGACAGGCACCCTGGCGTTCTCCAGGATCATGCGGATGTTATACGGGTTGCGGATGCCCAGACCGGAACCGATCGGTGCGCCCAGCGGCATGACCGCCACGCAGCCGATTTCCTCCAGTCGCCGCGCGATCAGCGGATCGTCGCTGGTGTAAACCATCACGTCAAAGCCGTCGCTGACCAGCGTTTCGGCCGCTTTCAACGTTTCAGTGACATCGGGGTACAATGTTTTTTCATCGCCCAGTACTTCCAGCTTGACCAGCTTGTGACCGTCGAGCAGTTCACGGGCCATGCGGCAGGTGCGCACGGCGTCTTCGGCCGTGTAACAGCCGGCCGTGTTGGGCAGGATGGTGTATCGCTCCGGCGATACGGTTTCCAGCAGGCTGGGTTCATCGCGGTTCTGGCCCAGGTTGACGCGGCGGATGGCCACCGTGATCATCTCGGCGCCACTGGCTTCCAGCGCCTGACGATTCTGCTCGAAGTCGCGATACTTGCCGCTGCCGATGATCAGCCGTGACTGGTAGGTGCGCCCGGCGATGGTCAGCGGGGTGTCGGTCTTGCTCATGGTGTGATTCCTGTCCTGTCTGTGATCAGCCGCCACCGATAGCCTGGACGACCTCGATGTGATCACCGTCCTGCAACCGGTGCCGGCCGTGTTCGCTGCGGGGGATGATGTCGCGGTTGATTTCCACGGCTATGCGGCCACCGGTCAGTGACAGCTGCTCCAGTAACTCGCCCAGTGTGGCGTTGTCGTGAATGGTCTGTGGGTCACCGTTGACTCGTACCTGCATGGCCCGCCTCATTACTCCTTCACTCCTCAGGTGGCATTCCGGCTGACCAGCATGGCCGCCACCAACAGGCCCCAGCCGGCCAGAAAGCCGATTCCGCCCAGGGGTGTGATGGCGCCGAGCCAGCGTATTCCGCTCAGGCTGAGCACATACAGGCTGCCGGAGAACAGCACCAGGCCGATTGCGAACGCCAGGGCGCTGTAACGCAGTAGTGCCTGGGACGGAAAATGCAGCATCAGGAGGCCGACACCGAATAGCGCCAGGGCGTGGTACATATGATACTGGACCCCGGTCTGGAAGGTGTCGAGAAGATCCGGGCTCAGGGTGTTGCGCAAGCCGTGAGCCGCGAACGCGCCAAGGCTGACAGCGAGGAACCCGTTGAGTGCGGCGAACGCAAGGACAAAGTGCGGCATAATCAGCGGGCAGCCGGTCAGGCGACCATCATGCCTCTGACCTTCTGCATGGCGTTCTTTTCCAGCTGCCGGATGCGTTCGGCGGACACACTGTAGCGGTCGGCGAGCTCATGCAGCGTGGCCTTCTTCTCGCTCAACCAGCGGCTGTTGATGATGTCCCGGCTGCGCTCATCAAGCTCGCTCATCGCCTGGTAGAGGCTGTTGTTGGTGGTCTCGGTCCACTCGGCATCCTCAATGGCCGTGGCCACATCGGAGCCGTCGTCCTCAAGGTACTGGACGGGCGCCATGGACGGATGATCATCGTCAGTATCCGGCTCCAGATCAAAGCCGGTGTCATAGGCGCTCATGCGGCCTTCCATCTGGCGGACCACTTTCGGATCCACGCCCAGGTCGTGGGCCATGGCGTTGGCTTCGTCGTTGGTCAGCCAGCCCAGTCGCTTCTTGGAGCTGCGCAGATTGAAGAACAGCTTGCGCTGGGCCTTGGTGGTGGCGATCTTGACGATGCGCCAGTTCTTCAGGATGAACTCGTGGATTTCCGCCTTGATCCAGTGCACGGCAAAGGAAACCAGGCGCACACCCACTTCCGGGTTGAAACGCTTGACCGCCTTCATCAGGCCCACGTTGCCTTCCTGGATCAGGTCTGCCTGCTGCAGGCCGTAGCCGGCGTAGCTTCGGGCCAGGTGTACGACGAAGCGGAGATGCGACAGCACCAGCTGGCGGGCCGCATCCAGGTCGTTGTCGTAGTAATAGCGCTCGGCCAGGGACTGTTCCTCGTCCGCCGAGAGGACCGGAATGCGGTTGACCGAGGAGACATACGCGGACAGGTCACGCCCCGGAATGGCGGGGATGAGTTGCATTTGCTTGCCTGTTGCGATGCTCGTTGTCATGACTGTGTCGTACCTCGTTACCAATCGTCTGTGCGACAAGACCTTATTATAGCAGAAATTATTCCGGTTCCGGTAACCGGATTTACCGCCTCCGGAACCCCGGGACAGCGTGTCTTTCGCGCAACCTTTCTTTACTGTCGGGGCCGCCTTGCGGTATTTCAAGGCCGGTTGTGGACTTTTTTCGGCATCCCTTGAAGAGTATGCCTCGAAGCACCACGGTACGTCACGTTATACTGCCGACCTGAATACCATGCAATGGTCCTTGAAGGAGTACTCCACATGCCCGTCACACGGAACGCCATACGCTGGCTGCCAGCCGCCCTGATCACCGCGCTGGTGGCCTGCTCCGAGCCGGCTCCCGAACCCCCGCAGGAGGCTGCCGGGCCGGAACCGGACTCCGAATCGCTGGGGCTGGGGGTGGATCTGGACAACATGGATCGTGGCACGGAGCCGCAGGAGGACTTCTTCGAGTACATGAACGGCGGCTGGCTGGCCGACACGGCAATTCCCGATGACCGGTCGCGTTGGGGCAGTTTCGATGAGCTCAATGAGCGGGCCGAGGAGCAGGTGTTGGCGCTGGTGCAGGACGTGGCCAACACCCCCGGTCATGTGCCGGGTTCGGAAGAACAGAAGGTGGCGGACATGTACATTTCCTTCATGGGCGAGCCCATCATCGAAACGATGGGCCTGCAGCCTGTTGAAGCCGAGCTGGATGCCATCGACGCCCTGCAGGATCATGACGAGCTACCTGTGTTCTGGGCCCGGCAGGTCATGCAGCGGATTACTACGCCGCTGACTTTCGGTGTCAATCAGGACCCCGGTCAGTCGGATCGCTACGTGACAGTACTGAATCAGTCCGGCCTGGGTCTGCCGGATCGTGAATACTATCTCAGCGATGATGAGCGTTTCGTGACCCTGCGCGAGCAGTATCGTGAACATATCACCAGCATGCTCTCGCTGGCCGATATTGAGGACGCAGAACAGGCGGCCGAATCGATACTCGATATCGAGACCCGCCTCGCCGAAGCCCACTGGACGCGTGCCGAGAACCGCGATCGCAGGGCTACCTACAATCTGATGACAGTGGGGCAGCTGGCGGAGGATACACCCGATTTCGACTGGCGCACGTTCCTCAACGAAGCCGGTCTGGAGGAAGCGCGCGAGGTTGTGGTCCGCCAGCCGGACTATATGGCGGCTGTGGCTTCATTGTATCGGGATGTACCGGTGGAACAGTGGCAGGACTACCAGCGCTTTCATCTGCTGCGCCGTTTCGCTGACTATCTGCCGGCTGAATTCGTGGAGGAGGACTTCCGCTTCTATGGCCGGATACTGAACGGGCAGCCGGAAATGCAGCCGCGTGAACGTCGGGCCGTCGATGCCGTGGAAAGCGCGCTGGGTTTCATGGTCGGCAACCTCTACGTGGATGAGCACTTTCCAGAGGCTTCGCGCGAGCGAATGGAGGAACTGGTCGACAATCTGCTGGTCGCTTTCGAGGATGCCATCGACGGGCTGGAATGGATGGGTGAGGAAACCCGCGCCGAAGCACAGGCCAAGCTGGACAACCTGAGCACCAAGATCGGTCATCCGGAAGAGGGGGCGTGGCGTGACTACAGCTGCGTGGCCATCGCCGCCGATGATCTGTTGGGCAACATCCAGCGGGCCACCGAATGCGACTGGGAGCGGATTCGTGATCGCCTGGGTCAGCCTGTCGATCGCCAGGAATGGTTCATGACCCCGCAGACGGTCAATGCCTACTACAGTCCGTCCAATAACGAGATCGTTTTCCCAGCCGCCATCCTGCAGCCGCCGTTTTTCAACGTGGAGGCCGAAGATGCGGTCAACTACGGCGCCATTGGCGGCGTGATCGGGCATGAAATCACCCACGCCTTTGACGACCAGGGCCGGCGCTCGGACGGCGAGGGCAATCTGCGCGACTGGTGGACCGAGGCCGACGAGGAGCGGTTCAATGAACGTGCTCAGCAGATGGTGGACCAGTACAACCGCTATGAACCTCTGCCCGGGATGTTCATTCAGGGGGACGTCGCACTCGGCGAGAACATCGCCGACCTGGGTGGACTGACCGTGGCCTACCAGGCCTGGCAGCGCTCTCTGGAGGGGGAGCCGGCACGCTCCATTGAAGGCTTTACCGGCGCGCAGCGTTTCTTCATGGGCTGGGGCCAGGTCTGGCGTATCAAGTACCGGGATGAGTCGTTGCAGCAACAGTTGATGACCGGCCCGCACTCGCCCGGGCAGTACCGCGTCATCGGCGTGCTGTCCAACATGCCCGAGTTCTACGAGGCCTTCGAGGTAGAGGAAGGCGACGGCATGTACCGGTCGCAGGAGGAGCGCGTCAAGATCTGGTGAAGGGCCCGTCCGATGGTGCCGGCGTCATCAACGCGGTTCGATGGCGTCCAGATGCTGCCGCACGGAAAGCAGGGCGCCCAGCCAGCCCAGCGCTGTACTGACCGCCACCAGGCCGCCTGATAGCAGGGGCATGGCGATGGCCGGGTCCTCCAGCGCCACGCCGCCGTACTGCGTGGATAGCTGTTGCAGGGGGGCCTTCATCAGTGCGTAGAGCAGCAGCAGCAGCGCACTGCCCAGCAGCCCGCCACCCAGTCCACACCAGGCGCCTGTATAGAGAAACGGACGTGACACAAAGGCATCGGTGCCGCCGATCAGTTTCACCACCATGATCTCGTCGCGGCGGTTTTCGATGGCCAGGCGGATGGTGTTGCCAACGATGAACAGGACGGCCACGGCGATGATCAGCGCCAGCGCCAGTGCCACGCGGCGACCCAGTTCCAACAGTGCATCCAGGCGCTGCACCCAGGCCAGATCGACCTGTACCAGCGCCGTTTCCGGGCGATCGGCCAGCTCATCGGCCAGGGCCTCCACGGTCTGCGGATCGGTGGAGACCGGCAGCAGCTCCAGTGTGGCGGGCAGTGGATTCTCCGGTAGCGCCGAAATGACGTCGCCGAAACCCGAATACCGGGAGAAATCCTCCGCTGCCTGTTCCGGGGAAATGTAGGTCAGTCCCCGGATTCTCTCGTCGGCGGCCAGTTCGCCGCGCAGTGCATCACGCCGCTCCGCGCTCACGCCGGTTTCCAGATAGAGGCTGATGCGGGCCGAATCCTGCAGTCCGCTGCCCAGAGTCGCCAGGGTGCTGACACCGGTTAGCAGCAGGGCAGGTAGTAACAGGGCGATGCCGATTACGCTCATGGTCATCAGGCTGCCGAGCCGTTGCCGCCAGAGCCGCTGCAGGCTGTCGGCCGCAGTTTCCCGGTGTTCCTGCAGCCAGCTGCGTGTGCGTTTGCCGGAGTTCATGATGACCTCTCTGTCCCGTTGGCGGCGGGCGTGACCCCGTCGCTGACCAGGCGTCCGTCATCCAGCGTCAGTATGCGGTGCTGCATGCGGGTGATCAGGCGCAGGTCGTGACTGGCGATCAGCACGCTGACACCAATGCGGTTGAACTGGTCGAAGAGCGTCATGATCTCGGCGGACAGCTCGGGGTCCAGGTTGCCGGTGGGCTCGTCCGCGAGGATGATGCGGGGACGGTTCACCACGGCGCGGGCAATACCGACCCGTTGCTGCTCGCCGCCGGACAACACGATGGGATTGAGCCGTTCCTTGCCCAGCAGTCCTACCTTGTCCAGGGCGGCGCGCACCCGGCGGGCTGCCTCGTAGCGGTCATGACCACAGATCCGCAGCGGCAGCATGACGTTGTCGAACACGCTGCGGTCAAACAGCAACTGATGGTCCTGGAACACCACGCCAATGCGGCGGCGCAGCAACGGAATCTGGCGGCGGGGCAGTCGCGAGAGGTTGCGGCCGTCAACGATGACCTGCCCCTGCGAGCTCTTTTCCATGCGCATGATCAGTTTCAGCAGGGTGCTTTTCCCGGCGCCCGAGCGTCCGGTGATGAAGGCCATCTCACCGTCGGCCAGCTCGAAGTCGACACCGCGTAGCGCCACATGTCCTCCGGGGTACTGCTTCGCTACGTGGTCGAACCGGATCATGGGCTCAGGCCTCTGCGGGACTCATGACTGTTGACTGAACAGGGCGTCGACGAAGGCTTCCGCGTCGAAGGGCTGGAGGTCTTCCAGCGATTCACCCACGCCGATGAAGCGGATGGGCAGCTGCATTTCCCGGGCGATAGCGAACACCATTCCACCCTTGGCCGTGCCATCCAGCTTGGTCAGGGTGATGCCGGTCAGCGGCACGGCCTCGTTGAAGCTGCGTGCCTGACTCAGAGCGTTCTGGCCGGTGGTGGCGTCGAGGACCAGCATCGACTCATGGGGCACATCGGGGTCCTGCTTGCGCAGTACACGCACGATTTTTTCCAGTTCGTTCATCAGGTTGGTCTTGTTCTGCAGACGGCCGGCCGTGTCGGCAATCAGAACATCGATGCCGCGTGCCCTGGCTGCCTGGTAGGCGTCGAAGATCACCGAAGCGCTGTCCGAACCGGTGGCCTGGGCCACGACGGGCACGTCGTTGCGATCGCCCCATACCTGGAGCTGTTCCACGGCGGCGGCCCGGAAAGTGTCGCCGGCCGCCAGCATTACGCTTTTGCCTTCCTGTTTCAGGCGGCGTGCGAGCTTGCCGATGGTGGTGGTTTTCCCCGCACCATTGACGCCCACCACCAGCATCACCCAGGGCCGGGCATCCTCGTCAATCTGCAGTGGCGCGGAGCAGGGTGCCAGCAGGTCGCGTAGTTCTTCCTTCAGGGCTTCCATCAGGGCCTGCGGATCATTGAGCCGGCGGCGCTTGACCCGCGTTCTGAGCGCTTCAAGAACATGATCGGTGGCTTCCAGGCCGAAGTCGGCGGTCAGCAATTGCGTTTCGATATCTTCCAGCAATTCGGGATCGATGGTGGTGCGGCCGGCCACCAGTGCGGTCAGACCATCGGCCAGGTTGCTGCGTGTGCGGCTCAGACCCTGTCGCAGGCGGCTCAGCAGCCCGGACGGTTTTTCCTGCGGGGCGGATGACGCCGGTTCCGAAGCCGGCGATACCGTCGCTTCGGAGGCATCATGTTCTGCGCTTGTGGTTTCGGGGGAGGGCGTATCCGGGCTGCTCTCCTGGTCCCGGTCGCGTTTCTTTCTGCGGATGAATTCAAACATTCGAAGTGTTTCTGTCCCGTGAACTGGATGCTGCGGATCATAGCACAGCTGACCCCGTCTCCGGGGCACTGTACAATGACGCCACCATGACCACATCCCGCAAAGGCAGTAAGGGCAGTAGGGGCAAAGAGGCGCGCAACCAGCTGCGCATCATCGCAGGACAATGGCGTCGCCGACGGCTCGCCTTTCCCGATGTGCCTGATCTGCGGCCCACAGCTGACCGTGTCCGCGAAACCCTGTTCAACTGGCTGCAGGCGCAGGTGCCCGGAGCCCGTTGTCTGGATCTGTATGCCGGCAGCGGAGCCTGCGGGCTGGAGGCGTTGTCGAGAGACGCCTCTTCCGTGCTGTTCGTGGAGCGCTCCCGAGTGGCGGCGGAAGCCATCCGGGAGAATCTGTCTTTGTTGAAGGCAGAGAACGGCCGGGTGCTGTGTAGTGATGTCGAAAGCTGGTTGCCCGCCGGTCCCGCCGCAGCGGGTCAGGAGCCTTTTGATCTGGTGTTCATTGATCCGCCGTATGGAAGCGGGCGCTTGCCAACGGTCTGCGCGCTGCTGGAATCCGCTGGCTGGCTGCGGCCGGATGCCCGCATTTACCTGGAATCAGGCCACCCCGTAACTGCGGATCAACTGCCGGAAGGCTGGCAGGTAATTCGAAGCGGCCGGGCTGGCCAGGTACATTACAGCCTGTGTCAGACCCGGTGACACTATTGACATGAACGCTCGTCCAGCTGACAGCGGCACGGTGGTCGTGTACTGTAGCGGGCCGAGCACAGTGACAGTGAGGTCTTCATGAAAACGGCGGTCTATCCGGGTACCTTTAATCCGATCACCAACGGCCACACAGACCTGGTCGAACGGGCGGCCCGGCTTTTCGATCACCTGGTCGTTGCGGTGGGCAGCAACCGCCAGAAGAGTACATCGTTGCCGACTGAGCGGCGTGTCGCGCTGGCCCGCGAAGTGCTTGGGCATCTGGACAATGTGGAGGTAGTCGCTTTTGACCGTCTGCTCACTGATTTTGTCCGCGAGCGAGGGGCGCGGGTCATCCTGCGTGGGCTGCGGACCGTGGCCGACTTCGAGTACGAATTCCAGCTGGTGGGAATGAACCGCGCCATGGATCCGGACATAGAAACTATCTTCATGGCTCCCGAAGAACACCTTTCCTACATCTCCTCCACGCTGGTCCGGGAAATCGCTTCCTACGGGGGCAACATCGACCGTTTCGTGGCCCCCGTGGTGGCCAGTGCCATGCGCGAACACTACGGGCAGTATGACGACCGGAAGTGATTCAACGCTGGCAACTCCCGCAATAGACAGTGCTTCTCTGGCCGCTGCGTATTTCCTTCAGGGCCCGGCCACAGCTCCTGCAGGGTAGGCCGGCCCGCCCGTAGACGTTCAGTGACTGGCGAAAATAGCCGGGCCTGCCGTCACTGCCCACGAAGTCCCGCAGTGTGGTCCCGCCCATGGCGATGGCGCTGTCCAGAACCTCCCGCACCGCCTTCACCAGCGCTTCGTACCGTACCCTGGAGACCCGTCCGGCCGCGCGCAGAGGATGTATACCGGCGCTGTGCAGTGCTTCATTGGCGTAGATGTTACCCACTCCGGGGACCACGGAAGAGTCCATGAGAAAATGCTTGACGGGCACTTTCCGGCCCCGGGATCGGTCATACAGATAGGTCCCCGTGAATGACGGAGACAACGGCTCCGGTCCCATGGAATCCAGCAGCGGGTGAGCCTGTGGTGTCAGGCCGGCCCACAGAATGGATCCGAAGCGGCGCGGGTCGTTGAAGCGCAAGATCAGGTTACTGTCCAGACAGAAGTCGACGTGATCATGAAGGCGTGCCGCCACTGGCCCGGTCAGTACACGCAGGGAGCCGGACATGCCCAGGTGGACCAGCATGCTGCCGGCCGTCGTATCGAAGAGTAAATACTTGCCGCGACGGCGGACGCCATCAATACGCTGGCCCGGCAGCAGGGAGCTGATCTCGGGTGCCACCGGCCAGCGCAGCTGTGGCTGACGGATGGTGACTCGCTGGACAAACTGCCCGCTGACATGTGGTTCGATGCCGCGACGGGTGGTTTCGACTTCGGGGAGTTCAGGCATGGGCGGATTATACCGCCGGACTTCCAAAGAACCATGGTTTGTCGCAAGATAGGAATGCGACCCGGAGTCTTCCGGTGCGGCGTGGACGATCCCGAGAGCAACAAAAGAAGGGGAATGCGTCATGAATGGTATACAGGTTCGCCAGCCGGCATTGCTGTTGGTGGCGGTATTGTCTCTGGCAGGAGAGGTACGGGAACTGGAGGCCGGCGAAGCCATGCCGGTCCCGGATCCTGACGCCCTGGTGTTTGACACGCCGGAAGCCACCGAGCTGGGTGGAGCGGATTCGATGCAGCTGGCGTTGACCGCTACAGTGGCCGGCACTCCTCCGCTTGACTCGTCACCCGTGTTGTCTCCGGAGGAGCAACAGGCCCGGCTGGAGCGCGATGTCCGCCAGTACCAGCAGGCCGTGCGTGAGTTGGAGGCGGAAGGGGCCTGGACAGCTGGCCTGAGCCAGGATCTGCTGGGGCTGGGTCAGACGCTGCAGGCCATGGGGGAGCATGAGCAGGCCATTCCTGTGTTCGAGCGGGCCAGTCATGTCGCCCGGGTCAACAGGGGGCTGCACACCATGGACCAGTTGCCGGCGCTGGAGGAACGTATCGACAGTCATCTCGCCCTGGGGCAGTGGGAGGAGGCGGACCAGCAGCAACAGTATTCTTTTTACCTGCACAGCCGCGCCATGCCGCGCGATGATCCGGGACTGGTCGGGGCCCTGCGTGACTTCGCCCACTGGAACCTGAGCGTTCACTTTCGTGGCCTGGAAGAGACCCCGGCCCGGCTGATCGATGCCTATCGGCTGCTGAATTCGGCCCATGACCTGTTGTTGGAAAGAGAGGGTGATGACCTGGAACGGCAGCTGGCGTATCTGGATTCGCTGACCGGCGTGGCATGGCTGGTCGCCCGCACCCATATCGGCGATTCGCCGGAGGTATTGAATGGCAACCGGGCTTTCAATGAAACCGCCCTGGTGAGTTTTCACGGAAGGCAGCAGTCCAAGTACCAGATCAACGGTTTTGCCCAGGGCGAGGCCGCATTGCAGCGGGCCGTGGATCTGCAGGTCCTGCGTCTGGAACGGGGTGAGGCCTCCCTGGCGGATGCAGTCGAGGCACTGGCCCGCCTGGGTGACTGGTACCTGTTGTTTGACCGCCGTCAGGCGTCCACGGATGCCTATCGCCAGGCATGGAATCTGTTGCGGGAGCAGGAAGCGGCGCAACCGGAAACCGTTTTCGATTCGGTCGAGGTGCTGCCCCGCTTTACCAGTTTTGCCGAACAACGGCGTTTCGCGGCGCGGGATCGCCTGCCGCAGGGGATGCAGCGGGGGCACGTGGATGTGAGACTGGATGTGAACCGCTACGGAAGAGCGGATGATGTAGAAGTTATTGGCGGTGATCCGGTCACTATAGAAGAGGTGGGATCGCGTCTGAGCCGCAATCTGCGTGCCATGCGACTGCGCCCCAGGATAGAAAACGGCGAGCCGGTGGACGCCGAGGATGTCTTGCTGCGTCTGCCGTACTGGTACTGACCGTATGCCCGGGATGGGCTGTAGCAGGTTGTGGAAGGGAAAAGGTGGAAAGGTGGAAAGGTGGAGAGACTCATGAAGTATTGCAAGGGCACCTCTGATCATCACGGACGACCTCTGCGCGCCTTGTTGCTGGTGGCTGTCGGCAGCCTGTTGCTCAGTGCCTGTGAGACCAGCTCCCGGCAGCAGCCCTCGAGCATGCCGTCCAGCCCCTCCATGCCCAGCCCGACATCGTCCGGTTCACCGGGTTCGAGTTCATCCGGTTCGTCAAGTTCGAGTTCGAGCTCCAGTGCATCAAGTTCCGGTTCATCCGGGTCCTCCTCGCCCAGTGCCGGTATGCCGTCGTCCGGAGGCGGATCGGCCGGCTCCAGTGCTACCTTGCCCGGCCGGCAAAGCCCGTCCGGAAGCAGTGGCTCTTCCTCGACGGCTTCCACCTCCACAGCGGGTTCCACCAGTGGTGGTGAAGCAGGCAGCCCGGGCACAGCAGGCAGCCCGGGAGATGGTCCGGCTCGCTCGTCCATGCCGGAAATCCCCGACTTCTCCAATGGACGGGGCCGTGCGTCCGGCAACGATTCCTCTGGCAATAACGGTCAGAGTGGTGGCATGCAGACGGCCGGGGCTGACAGCCGGGGCAGCGCGGGAAACACTCCGCAAGGAACCGGACCCTCTGGCAGTCGTGATGGTTCGGACGGAGCGGGCACAGTGGCCGGTAGCGGGAACGGCGGAGCAGGCAGTGATTCAGGTGGCACGGGTGCTGGTGCCACTGGCAGTGGTCCCGCAAGCCGCAGCGAGCAGATGGCCGTGCTGGACGGGCAGCTGGGCCGCGGATATGAAGAATTCGACGGGCTGATCATTGCCGAGCGCGCACGGGCGCGGCAGCAGGCCAATGCCGCTGGTGCCGGGTATGACGAAGAAACCGGCGGCAGTGGCCAGCGTGGTGACGGACAGGGCGGCAGTGGACAACGTGACAGTGGCCAGGACAACGGCGGACAGGACGGTGCAGGCCGTAACGGTGGAGACCGTCCTCCGATGCCCGGTGCAGGTCAGGCCGGTGGTGGCCAGGTCATTGCGCGTGGTGAGTCGGAGGGAGAGCCGCAGCCCGGTGGCTCCGGCGGCTCGACGGGCGGCCTGCGAGGCGGTCCATCCACCGGGGAGAATGATGAGGAAGCCTATCCGGTCCCTGACGATATTCCGGAAGGTCGTGATGACGATGTTGTGGCGCGTCAGATCCGCGAAGCGGCGATGAACGAGCCCGACCCGGAATTGCGCGAAGCACTGTGGGACGAGTATCGCCGGTATACCGGTCTGGAGGAGTGACAGGTGACCCGTGTCAGTAGTACAGCAATGAATGGGACAGGCAGATTGCTGGCCGGTCTGTGGGTGGTTCTGGCGCTGGCCGGCTGTGCCACCACATCGGTCAAGTCCACCGAGTTCGTGCCGATCGTGCAGGGAGAGGCACCGCAGGAGGAAGAGCTGCTGCTGGACGTCGGGGTGAATGTGTTCAACCCGGGGCTCGATGAGGTTGATGAAGACGAACTCGACCGGACCAACCTGGAAATCCGCCGGGCGGAGTCCCGCTATGCCCCGTGGGTGATGGCCGACACACTGCAGCGTTCGGGCAACTGGGGCGTGGTACGCGTACTGCCCTCGGACACCAGCACGATGGACGTCTATGTGGAGGGCACGCTCCTGCTCTCTAATGGCGAAGGCATGGCCATGGCGGTGACGGTGACCGACGCCACGGGGCGCCAGTGGTACAGCCGGATGTACGAGGAACACATCAGCCAGTTTGCCTATGACCGGACGCAGCGTCAGGCCAATGATCCCTTCCAGGTGATCTACAACAATATCGTCAATGATCTGCTCGAATACCGGCAGGAGAACCTGTCGGCCAACGAGATCCGCAACATCCGCAACGTGGCCGAACTGCAGTTCGCCGCCGATTTCGCGCCCGAGGTGTTCGGTGATTTTCTGCGCACAGACGAGGATGGAATCACTGAAATTGTGCGTATGCCGGCGGACAATGACCCGATGATGGAACGGATGCGGAATATCAGGGAGCGTGACCATCTGTTTGTGGATACCGTACAGGACTACTATGCGACCTATGCGCGGCAGATGCGCGGCCCCTACGATGCCTGGCGCGAACAGAGCTACCATGAAACGATGGCTCTGGAAGAGGCCGAGCAGTCGGCACGCCGGCGTTTCCTGGCCGGGGCGGCCGCGATTGTCGGCGGCATCGCGTCGGCCACCAGCAGCAATGCGGCCGTTCGCACGGGTGGTATCGTCGGCGTGGGTGCCGGGGCCTACCTGGTGCGCAGTGGTTTCGAGCGTTCCGCCGAGGCCGAGATGCACATCGCCGCGCTGCAGGAGATGGGGCAGTCGCTGGAATCGGAAGTGGCACCGCGTCTGATCGATCTCGAGAACCGGACCATCCGGTTGACGGGCACTGTGGAAGAGCAGTACGAGCAGTGGCGCGAGATACTTGTTGAAATGTATGAGACCGAAACCGGCATGCCGGTGGAAAGTGATCGTACTGATAACGAGGAATAGACCGGAATCATGTCAGACAGACAGCAGTTCGATGCATCGGCCGGTGTGCCGCTGCGGGTGTGGGTATCTCTGGGCGTGTTGTTTCTGCTCGCCCTTGGCGTCATTTTCGTGTTGCCGGGCGTCGTGGAACGCTATGAACTGCCATTGACCCAGCGCAGCGCCCCCGCTTCTCCACAGGTCTCGCAGGAGACGGTGGATGAGACGCCGATGCTCAATACCATCTCGCCATTCGAGGAAGCGCAACGGGCCCGGCAACGCCGTGCCGCGCAGGATGTCCTCGCCAGTCTGCTGGAGCGCCAGGAGGCCCTGGAAGAGGCGGGCGTCGAGCAGTGGGCCGCTGACCGCCATGAACAGGCGCTGGCCGCTGCCCGGGAAGGTGACGAGCAGTATCGCAGCCGCGCCTTCGAGGCGGCCTTTGAATCCTACACGCAGGCCGATGAGACACTGGCTGCACTGCAGTCGGAGATGCCATCGGTACTCGATCGTCTGCTCGCAGAGGGGCAGGCCGCGCTGGCGGACAGTGAACCGGCGGTTGCCGAAGAACGGTTTTCGCTGGCGCTGCTGATCGAACCCGGTAACGAAGATGCGGAACTGGGTCTGGAGCGCTCGGCAACGCTGGAGGAGGTGGAGCAACTGGTGGAAAGTGCCCGCCGCCTCCAGGAGGATGGTGATCTGGAGCCGGCCGAGGAGCGCCTGGAGCAGGCGGTAGCGCTGGACGGTCGCTACCAGCCGGCCCGCGATCTGTTGGCCATGAACCGCGAACAACAGCTCGATAATGAATTCACCCGCATCATGTCCCGTGGGTTCGCGCTGCTGAGCAACGGTGAGCCGGAGGCCGCTATCCAGGCTTTCGAGGAAGCCCGGGATGTGAGACCTGATGCGGAAAAGCCGGACGATGCCATCCGCCAGGCGCGTGAACAGATGATCAATGCTTCCATTGCCGGACACCGCAGCCAGGCACGGGGTCACGAGAATGCCGAGGAATGGGAGCAGGCGGTGGCCGCGTATGAGGCAGCACTGGAGCTGGATAACAATCTGGTGTTCGCCAGGGAAGGGCTGGACTACGCTCAGCGGCGAATGCGGCTGGACCGCTTGATCGAGCAGGCGCTGGCGGACCCCGCGCGTCTTGGAGAACAGGAGATACTGGAATATACCACTGAGGTCTACGAAACGGCGGCTTCACTGGACGAGCAGGGACCGCGGCTGGAGCGTCAGCTTGCCGAGCTGGATGACCTGCTGACCGAAGCACGCCAGCCGGTCGAAGTGCGGATTCGTTCCGATAACGAGACCCTCGTCACCGTCTACCGGATCGGCGAACTGGGCACCTTTGACAGCATGGCGCTGGAGCTGCGCCCGGGCCGCTACGTGGCCGTTGGCACGCGTCCCGGCTACCGCGATGTACGTCGGGAATTCGTGGTAGGCTTCGGCAATGAACCGGGCCCGATCACCATTGAGTGCAGCGAACAGGTGCTGACGACAGGCAGGCGATGACGTGGTGGATGTGAATGACGGAAAGCGTGAGGGCAGGCACGATCAAGACGACGAGCTGATCACGCCGGTCGATTTCACACCCCCGCCGGCGGCCGGCCGGCAATGGTCCCTCAGGCCGCGTCTGTGGCATGGCCTGGTGGCCCTTTTTCTGGTCGCCGCCGTGGGTGCCGCCTGGTTCGTTCTCACCGCCCGTTCCGTTTTCATTGAAACCACGCCAGTCACGGCGGATGTCGACATCTCCGGAGGTCTTGCCGTGCAGGTCGGTCCGCGTTATCTGATCCGTCCGGGCGACTACCGGTTGTCCCTGCGCAATGAAGGCTACCACGACCTGGATACACTCCTGAGTGTTTCCGGGGCCCAGGCCCAGACCCATGAGGCCGTCATGCAGCCCATGCATGGTTTCGTCACTCTGCGTGCCACGGACGAGGATGGCGAGCCTCTGGACGGAGTCCGCGCCCGGCTGGACGGGCGGGATATCGGCGAACTGCCACTCGAATCACTGGAGGTCGAGCCGGGAGAGTATCGCGTGACACTGGATGCGGAGCGCTATCTGCCTCGCCAGGAAGTGATCGAGGTGGAAGGGCGTCTGCAGGAACAACATGTCGAGTTGTCGCTGCAACCCGCCTGGGCGGATATCCGCTTTGCCACTGATCCATCGGGGGCCGATGTGCTGGTGGACGGTGAAGTGGTTGGTCAGACCCCGCTTACCGCTTCGCTGATGCAGGGAGAGCGCCAGGTCACCCTGAAGCGGTCGGGTTACAAGGCTGTGGAGGAAACCCTGAGAGTCGTCGCTGGCGAAGAACGTGAGCGCCCCGTCGTCTCACTTGAGGAGGCGGACGGGCTGGTGTTCATCCGCTCGGAACCGTCGGGTGCCAACGTCACCATCAACGGGGAGTTTCGTGGGCAAACCCCGCTGGAAGTCAGTCTGGAGCCCGACCAGCGCCATGAAATCTCCCTGTTCCGCGCCGGATACGCGACGGCCGACCGCGAGCTGACGGCCCGCTCCGCTGAACAGGCCGACCTGAATGTGACACTGGATCCGCAAACGGCACCGGTACGGATTGCCGCTGAACCGCCGGATGCCGAGGTCTATGTGGACGGAGAGCGACGGGGGACGGCCGGCGATACGCTGGAGTTGTTAGCCGCCGAGCAGCAGGTCGAGATTCGCAGGGACGGCTATGTGCCTCACGTGCAGGCATTTACAGCCCGTCCTGGTCTGGATCAGGAAATCCGGGTATCGCTGCAGACCGAGGAGGAGGCGCGCATCGCATCGATTGAACCGGAGATCGAGACAGCCGCCGGACAGGTGCTCCGTCTGTTCCGTCCCGACGACTACACTATGGGCGCATCGCGGCGCGAGCCGGGCCGGCGGGCCAATGAAGCCCTGCGGGATGTGGTGATGGAAAAGCCGTTCTATCTGGCGTTGCATCCGGTCACCAACGCCCAGTTCCAGCGGTTCCGGCCTGACCACGAGGCCGGCAGCGTGGAGGGGCAGTCACTCGATCTGCCCCGGCAGCCCGTGGTGCAGGTGAGCTGGATTGATGCGGCGCTGTACGCCAACTGGCTCAGTGAACAGGAATCCCTGCTCCCGTTCTATCGGGTGGAAGATGAAGAGGTTGTCGGGGTGAATCCGGACGCCACGGGCTATCGCCTGCCCACCGAAGCCGAATGGGAGTGGGCGGCCCGCAGCGACGGTGAAGGAAATATCCGCCGTTACCCGTGGGGGGATACCTGGCCCCCTCCTGAAAACGCGGGGAATTTTGCTGATCAGTCCACCCGGTCCTTCCTCGGCCAGATTCTGAGTGGCTACAATGACGGGGAAATGGTGACCAGTAATGTGGGCCGCTACGAGGCGAATGCTCTGGGTCTGTATGACATGGCGGGCAACGTGTCCGAGTGGGTACATGATCATTATCGTGCCGTGAGTGGGTTGAGTACGGCTGCGGAAATTGACCCGTTGGGTCCCGGGGAAGGCAGCTACCGTACCGTGAAGGGTTCCAGCTGGATGCATGGGGCGATGACCGAATTACGGGCTTCCTTCCGTGATTTTGCCGAGGAGCCACGCAATGACCTCGGCTTCCGGCTGGCCCGGTATCTGGGAGAATGACAACGATGCGGAATCTCGTCTCTGGCATTGTCGGCAAATCCTGTCCGCTGCTCCTTTTATGGCTGTGCCTGGCGGGTCCGGTCACCGCTCAGCCCGATGAGGAAGAGACCGATGTGGAAGGTGAGGTTTCTCCGGTTACTGACCAGCCCGGGGGAATACAGGCGGCCAATGAGAGCATCGCGGAAAATGGCGGAGATGAAGACGGCGAAGCAGAGGGTGAAGAAGAGGATGAAGAAGACAGTGGCGCCGGCCGTTTCATTCCTTCCGAGCAGATTTCCCAGGATCTCGGCGTTTCGTTCCCCGCCGATATCTGACGAACGCAGAGGCGCGGCATACTTTTTCAGAGGCTCCCGAACAAGGATCACGGCATGAAGCAGAAGTATCTATCCGAAGTCATCTACCAGCTCTTTGCACTGATCATTGCCATCATCGTGGTGCATGCCGTCTATGTCGCGGTGATCCGGCCTACCGCAGAAACCATTCAGGAACAGCAGACCATGATGCAGGAGCAGGACGAATCCTATGTCCCTGACCGCTCCGTGTACATCGTGCTGCGGGATATGGAGCAGGAGATCTGCATCATCCTGTTCTTCTGGGCACTGTCTATCATGGGAATGAAGGTCGTGCGAACCATGCGGGAGCGAAAACTGCTGGATCGTACTCTGATGCAGGTGAGTCCCGGCACCAGTATTCTGCCCGAGGATGCGCGCAGCTACGCACGCCCGCTGCAGGCATTGCCGGAACAGGAACAACACTATCTGCTGCCGCGCGTTCTGCTCACGGCCCTGCACCGCTTCGGCAGCACGCACAGCATCCAGGCGACATCCGGCACCGTCAAGGATCTGTGTGAAAGCGAGGCGGAGCGCCTGGAGAGCGAGCTTGCCATCGTGCGCTATATTGTCTGGGCGGTACCGTCCATCGGCTTCCTCGGCACGGTGAGGGGTATCGGTACCGCGCTTGGTCAGGCGCACCAGGCGGTCAGCGGCGACATCGTGGGCGTGACCGTGAGTCTGGGCGTAGCGTTCAATTCCACGTTTGTGGCACTGCTGACCAGCATCCTGCTGATGTTCCTGCTGCATCAACTTTCGCTGATGCAGGATCGACTGGTACTCGATACACAGCATTACGCGGACGAGAATCTGGTGCGTTACCTGCAACCGGATCAGGACGGTGAGGCATGAGTCTGCACGTCCTCTCGCTCAATGATCATACCCTGATGGTCGGGAACGAAAACGGCATTCTGGCCCGCAGTCAGGGCAGTGTCGTGGAGAGTGGCGGGGATGTGCAGTTCGGAGACGAGGCCACGGCGCGCAGCCGCCTCTACCCGGTAACGTTCAACAACCGGTTCTGGCATGAACTGGGCATGGAGCCGTTAAGCCGTTCCATCGGGCAATTCCGGCATCACGCCGACATGGCACATGCTCATCTGTTACATCTGGCACAACAGGCCGGCCTGGATACCTCCGATCCGGTGGAAACCCTGGTGTTGGTTCCGGGTACGTTCGACCGCACACAGCTGGGGACTTTGCTGGGCATCATGCAGCACAGTCCATTCCGTCCGGTGGCGCTGGTGGATGCTGGCGTCATGGCCGGCGCCGTAGCGCTGGAGGCGGCCAGTGGCGCCCATGTGGATATGCATCTGCACCAGATGGTGGTCACCGGGCTGCTGCAGGAAGAGGACAGGATTCAGCAGCAGAGCGCGGTTGCGGTACCCGGGCTGGGCTGGCATCAACTGGAAGCGTCACTGGCCGCACTGGTGACCGATGCCTTCATCCGCCAGGCACGGTTCAACCCGCAGCATGATGCCCGCTGGGAGCAGCATCTGCATGACAGTCTCCCGCAGTGGCTGCAGCAGGCGCCCGGTGAGGATGACAATCTGGTCATGGTGCTGGAGGAAGAGGGCGTGCGCCACCAGGCACGGCTGACCCGTTCGGCACTGGAGCATCGCCTGCAGTCACTGTACCGCCGCCTGTTCGAATCCACCACGCTCGAACCGGGGGCGGCGCTGGTGCTGGCCGAACGCTGTGCGACGTTGCCGGGGCTTCGCCAATCACTGCGGGAGGGACTGGCGGGCAGCGAGTCATCAGGGGCCGTCCAGGACGAGCAATTGCTGGAGACGGGGCTGTCTCTGTCCGGTCAGCTGCGCCAGCGTGATGGCAGTGCATTGAAATTCATCCGTTCCGTTACATTGCCGCGCCGCCAGCGGACCGCGCCGCAACGCGAGGCCGGGCCGCGAGCCACTCACGTACTGTCCGGCAACGAAGCCTGGCCGCTGGCTGCCTGGCCGTTTCTCTGCCGCGCAGAAGATGGTGCGATCGTTCCCGCCCGGCAGACGCCGGGGGACGAAAGCCTGTTGGGCGAAATCCGCCTTCAAGGCGGTCATTTCAACCTCTACGCAGGTTCCGCTGCCCTGCTGCTGAACGGCGAGCCCTGCGAGGACGGCCGGTCATTGCACAGCGGCGACCGCCTGCACATGAACACTGAGGGGAGGCCGGCCCTGCAACTGATCCGGGTGCATGATGGGTAATGCGAGGAAAAGACGTGCTGCGTTCAACCCGCTCAGTCTGGCTTTCCTGGACGTGATGTCCTGTGGCTTCGGGGCGGTGGTGCTGTTGTTCCTGATTCTGGACCACACCGCGCAGGAAGAGCAGGGGGAAGTGGATCCGGCCGTGCAGGCCGAGGCCGCCCTGCTCGAGGAAGAAGTCGAGGACGGGGAGGAAAACCTGGTCCGGCTGCGCAATACCCTGAATGAGGTGAGCCTGGAAGTGGTGGAGGCGCAGGGCCGTGCCACGCGCATTCAGCAGGAGATCGAGGATTTCCGCCAGCAACTGGCGGCGCTGGAAGGAGACACCCTGACCAGCGAGGAGAGGATTGAGCAACTGCGCGCCGAAGTGGAGACTCTCGAGGAGGAGCTGCAGAGAATGCAGGCGGCCGCTCCGGAGGATACCGGGGGCGCCGCCCGCGAGTTTCTGGGTGAGGGCGACCGGCAATATCTGAGCGGCATGTATATGGGAGGCAACCGGATCCTGATCCTGCTGGATGTCTCGGCGAGCATGCTGGATGAAACCCTGGTCAACGTTATCCGCACCAGAAACCTGCCTGCGGAGCAGCAGCGCAATGCCCGGAAATGGCAACGAGCAGTCCGCGTCGTCGAGTGGGTGGTCAGCCAGCTGCCACTGGACAGCCAGTACCAGGTCTACGGTTTCAATGATGACATTACGCCGATACTGGATGGCACGGCCGGCGAATGGCTGGAGGTCGACAACCGGGATCTGCAGGAACGGCTCAGCCAGTCGCTGTCCATGTTGACGCCGCGCAGTGGCAGCAACCTGCAGCGCGCGTTCGAGGCGGCCACTGCCCTGGCGCCGAGGCCCGACAACATCTACCTGATCACCGACAGCCTGCCGACCCTTTCCAACCGCAGCAATAGCATGGAAGGCAATGTGACACCGCGCCAACGCATGGAGCGTTACTGGGACGCGGTGGACGGGCTGGCGGAGAATATACCGGTGAACACCATCCTGTTGCCGATGGAGGGTGATCCCGGTGCGGCCGCAGCCTTCTGGCAACTTGCCTACCTGACCCGGGGTTCCTTTGTCACACCATCGACGGACTGGCCGTAATGCGAAGAAAACGCGAACCGGAAAATTCCAACATCGCCTTCCTGGATGTCATCTCCTGTGGCTTCGGAGCGATCATCCTGTTGCTGATGATCACCGAGAACTCCGCGCCGGTCACCATCGAGCCGGGTGAGGTCGAGCTGGAGCGCCCGGTCGAGGAGCTGCAGGAGGAACTGTTCGAGGTCCGTGGTCAGACCCGAATCGTCAACGAGGATCTCAATGCCCGGCGTGAGCAGCTGTCCTTCTACCGCGAGCGCATTGCCAACCTCAGCCGGGATCTGTCCGAGGTCCGCGGGCGTTATGAAGCCTCCGTGGAGGTGGCCGAAGAGGAAGTGGAGGAGGCCGAGCAACTCGCCATGGCCCGACAGTCCCTGAGCGAGGAAATGCAGCGTCTGCTGGGGCAGGACTTCGAGAGCGACGACAACATGATCGGCGGTATTCCGGTAGACAGCGAATACGTCATCTTCATCATCGACACTTCGGGCAGCATGTTCTACAACGCCTGGCCGCGTGTGCTGGAAATGATCGAGGAAGTGCTCGATGTCTATCCGGAAGTGCAGGGTATCCAGATCATGAACGACATGGGCGGTTACATGTTCCCGACCTTCCGCAATCAGTGGATACCCGACACGCCAGCGCGCCGCACCGCCATACTCAATACGCTGCGCACATGGGCACCCTTCAGCAACAGCAGTCCGGTGGAAGGCATCACCCGCGCCATCAGCTCCTTTGTGCAGGATGAACGCCGCATCAGCATCTACGTGTTTGGCGATGACTTCCTGCCCGGTGGTTCGATCACGCAGGTGGTGCAGACCGTTGACCGACTCAATCTCCGGGACGAGAATGGCAACCGTCTGGTACGTATCCATGGCATCGGCTTTCCGGTATTGTTTGACGTGGACCCGCGGTTCCAGCAGAGTCTGTATAACTTTGCCACATTGATGCGCGAGCTCACGCAGCGTAACGGTGGCAGTTTTGTCGGGCTGAGTGAGTATCAGTGACGGGCAGCAGTGCAGAGGTGCAGTGATGGCAGTTCAGGCAGCGGTGAAGAGATGGGTGGCCCGTCATCCCGGCAGACGCGCGGGACTGGTTCGGCTGTTGGTCGTGGCTGGCCTGCTGACCGGCTGTGGCGCCAATACGGTCACTGTGGAGGGCAGCTATCCCACCCCGAACATTCCCTCCATCCCTCTCACACTCGGGGTCTACTATGGCGAGGATCTGACCGGTTTTCGCTATATTGAATACAATGATCGCGGTAACGAGGAATACATTGTCGAGAGCGGACCGTCGCATGTCACTCTCTTCAACACCTTGCTGCCATCGATGTTCGAGGAAGTGGTAATGCTGAATTCGCCCACCGAGGATGCTGGCGTGGATGCCGTGTTCATTCCGAGCATTGACGAGTTCCAGCTGGCCCTGCCGCAGAAAACCCGTCTGGATGTGTACGAGGTGTGGGTGCGCTACAACATGCGGTTCGCGGAACCGGGTGGGGAGACGATTGCCGACTGGGTGATGACGGCCTATGGCAAGGTCGAGCAGGAATCGCTACGCACGGCCGACAGCAGTATCGGTGGTGCCACGGTCGCCGCGCTGCGTGATCTGGGCTCCAACTTCGCGCTGGGTTTCACCAGTGTGCCCGGAGTCAACGACTGGCTGCAGAGCAACCCGTGATGACTTTGTCGCCATGCCCGAATAAAAACCGGGAGAATCGTGTCTAATAGGAAGTACACCAATAATCAGTGCCAAGCGGGTAGACAACCATGATGACTGAACGTATCCCTGTCAGAGCCGGTCTGCTTTCACTGGCATCCGTTCTGCTGGCTGCGCTGGTTTCCGCCTGTACGAGCACCACCATCGATGAGTTCCGACAGGGCGAGACAGGAATCGACGCGAGCGAGTCCATCGTCATCCTGGGACGCCGCCAGGGCAGCAATTATGACACTCGCGAGGAATTCGTCGAGTGCGTGGGTGACCACATGGGCAATGGCAGGGATGGCCTGCGGGTGATTCCGGAGCAGGAGTTTGTCGATGCCCTGTTTCCCTGGTTCGAGCCCCGCACCGCGCCCATGCGCAGCAGCGACCTGGAGCAACTGATGGCGCAGCCCATGGTGACCGACAAGATCAACGCCTACGGCATCCGCTACATCATCTGGCTGGATGGCCAGACCGAGACTGTCAGCCAGATGGGTTCGCTGTCCTGTACCGTGGGGCCCTACGGTGGCGGCTGTTTCGGCTTCGGTTCCTGGGAAGACGACTCCAGCTTCGAGGCCCGCGTCTGGGATGTTTCCTCCTACGAGGCGGTGGGCACCATCAGTGCGGATGCCAATGGCCAGTCCTATCTGCCGGCCGTGGTCGTGCCCATTCCCCTGCTGGCCAGAGTGGAGGCCAATGCCTGCAACAGTCTGGCCACGCAACTGAAGCAGTTTGTCGTGGGAGGCTGACCGGAAGCCCATGAGCATGATCAGGCACTTCCTGCTGGTTGTTCTGTGCAGCACCGTGCTGCTGTCCTGTGCCACCAATCCGGCCACGGGCCGTCCCAACCTTGTGTTGATGGGCGAGAGCCGGGAAATGGAAATCGGCCGCGAGGAGCACGAGAAGGTCCTGTCTTCCATGCGGGTCATGGAAGAAGGACCGGTCACCGAATACGTCAGGGAAGTCGGCCAGCGCGTCGCCGATGCCAGCCACCGTGATGATCTGGAATACACTTTTACCGTCATCGACAGTCCGGAAATCAACGCCTTTGCCCTGCCCGGCGGCTACGTCTACATCAATCGGGGCCTGCTGGCCTTCCTGAACACGGAAGACCAGCTTGCGGCCGTTCTGGCACACGAGGTCGGTCATATCACAGCGCGTCATGCCGTGCAGCAACAGGCCCGGGGTAACCTGGGCCGTACTGCGGCCGGCATCGGCGGCTTTGTGGCGGCCGTGGCCACCGGCAGTGCCTACGTCGGTTCGGAGCTGTCCCAGCTCGGATCCCTCTGGACCCAGGCGGGTGTCAGCGGTTTCGGCCGGGAGAATGAACTGGAGGCCGACAGCCTCAGCGCCGAGTATCTGCGCACTGCCGGTTATGATCCACAGGCGGTGCTGGACGTTCTCTCCATCCTCAAGAACCAGGAAGACTTCAATGTGCAGGTGGCGGGACAGCGGGCTGGCTACCATGGCCTGTTCGCCACGCACCCGCGTAACGATGAGCGATTGCAGAGCGCCGTTGGCTCCGTGTCCGCAGAAGGGGAATCCGGCGCCGAGTACGATCCGGATCCGGCGCGTTTCCGCCAGGTCATGAACGGCATGGTGTTCGGCCAGCGGCATGATGGGGGTGGGCAGCGTTATTACCACGATCTGCTGGGCTACACCATGGTATTTCCTCCGGAGTGGTCACTCACCGAGACGCCCAGCACCGTGACCGCTACAGCGCCGCAGCAGGCCGCCTCCCTGCAGGTTGAGTCACGCCGCATGCAGCGCCGGATGCCTCCGCATGAGTACCTGCGTGACGAACTTGGTTACGACCTGTCCGAGACCGAGGCATTGAACCAGTATCGCCTGCAGGGTCACACCGGTGTGGTGCGTGACCCGGACGACGGCGAACTGCAACGCATTGCGGTGATCTACCTGGGACTGCGGGCGATGATATTCCGCGGCACCGTGCAGGGCAGCGTCGAGGAGGCTGCGGAGCTGGAGCGGATGATCATGGCTTCGATCCGCAGCTTCCGTGTTTCCCAGCCCAACGAGGAGGCGAGAAGTGAGCTGAACGTTGAGTTCGTCCGGGTCGGTCCGCAATTCTCCTGGGCGGCGCTGGCGCAACAGAGCCCACTTCCACAGTACGCCGAGGAAACACTGCGGCTGATCAACGGCTATTACCCGATCGGCAACCCGCAGCCGGGTGAGTGGATCAAGATTCTCGAGTAGCGTTCGATATTCCAGCTTCTCGCAAAGATCGACGAGCCTGTACTCTCGCAGAGCCCGCCAGGAACGCGGAGGTCACCAAGCCTGTATTCTCGCAGAGATCGCCAAGCACGCAGAGAGAGGCGTACCAGGATACAGAACCAGATCGGACACAGGCCGTTGATGCTATGTATTGAATCCCCTGACTGACCGGCTTTCTCATTGTTTTCTCTGCGCCCCCTCTGCGTACTTGGCGATCTCTGCGAGAGTACAGGCCTTACGATTTCTGCGAGACCAACAAGCGCCATTCCGTTTACCTGCAGGTTTTCCGGGGCAGCCGACAATATTAGCGCTGCCCTTCCAGCTCCTCCCACTCGCTGAACAGTGAATCCAGCTCTGTCTGCAGCGTCTGCAGGCGGTCGAGTGCCTTCTGGACCGTCGCCTGTTCCTGGTCATAGAACCCTGGCTCGGCCATGGTCGCCTCCTGTTCGGCGATCCGCTGTTCGGTCTTCTCGATGTCGCGGGTGACCCGCTCCAGTGCTTTCTGCAGTGCCTTCTGCTGCCGACCGTCCGTGCCCGGTTTCTTCTCCGGTGCAGACGGCTTACTGGCGGTCTGCTTCGGCGCCGCCTCGGCCGGCTCTTTCGGAGCCTTGCCACTCTGGCCGCCGCGCTGTCCCGTGGGGCCCTCCAGCGCATACATGCGCCCGCCCTGGCGCAGCCAGTCCTCGTAGCCACCAATGTACTCGCGGATGTTGCCCTGGCCCTCGAACACGATGCTGCTGGTGACCACATTGTCCAGGAAGGTCCGATCGTGGCTGACCAGCAGGATGGTGCCGTCAAAGTCCAGCAGGATCTCCTCCAGCAGTTCCAGCGTCTCCATGTCCAGGTCGTTGGTCGGCTCGTCAAGAACCATGATATTGGCCGGCTTGCTGAACAGTTTGGCCAGGATCAGGCGGTTCTGCTCTCCGCCGGACAACGCCTCGACCGGTTGGCGGCTGCGCCGTGGCGGGAACAGGAAGTCCTGCAGGTAGCTGATGACATGACGCTGTTTGCCGTTCAATGTGATGAATTCGCGACCCTCCGCGATGAAGTCGATCACGGTCTGCTTCGGTTGCAGGCCGGCGCGCAACTGGTCGAAGTACAGCACTTCCAGCTTGCTGCCGCGTGTGATCTGGCCGCTCTGTGGCTCCAGGCCGCCCAGCAAGAGTTTCAGCAGCGTCGTCTTGCCGCTGCCATTGGCGCCGATGAAACCGATGCGGTCGCCGCGCATGATGCGGGTGGAGAAATCGCGGATCACTGGCGTGCCGTCTTCGTAGGCATAGTGGATATGTTCGGCCTCCACCACGATCTTGCCGGACTGCGCGGCCTGTTCCACCGCAAACTTGGCCTGGCCCGGTCCTTCGCGGCGCTGCTGGCGTTCCTCGCGCATATCCTGCAGGGCCCGAACGCGGCCTTCATTGCGGGTGCGGCGCGCCTTGATCCCCTGGCGGATCCATTTTTCCTCCTCCGCCAGTTTGCGGTCGAACTCCGCGTTGGCCCGGTCCTCGGCTTCCAGCAGCTGTTCGCGACGATCCAGGAATTGCTGGTAGTTGCAGTCCCAGGCGCGCAACCGGCCACGATCCAGTTCCAGAATGCGGGTGGTGGTGTTCTGCAGGAAGCGCCGGTCGTGAGTGATGATCATGACGGTGCCGGCAAACTCGTTCAGGGTCTTTTCCAGCCACTCGATGGTGGGAATATCCAGATGGTTGGTGGGCTCGTCCAGCATCAGCAGGTCGGGTTCACTGATCAGTGCACGGCCCAGCGCGGCCCGGCGCCGGTTGCCGCCGGACAGGGTGCGCATGGGCGCATCCGGCGGCAATGCCAGGCGGTCGATGGTGGCGTCGATCCGGTGTCCCAGGCTCCAGCCATCGCGCTGATCAAGCTGCTGTTGCAACTGACTCATCTCGGTCATTTCTGCGTCACGGCCTTCCATGATGGCATCACTGCCCGCCAGGACATGAAAGCGGCGTAGCAGGTCGCCCAGGCCTTCCAGGCCACTGGCCACGTACTCGTAGACGGTCTCGTCACTCTGGGGCGGCAGGCTCTGGTCCAGCCAGGCCATGCGCAGATTCTGGGCCCGCCATAGCTCTCCACTGTCCGCCTGCTGGCGTCCGTACAACAGGGACATGAAGGTGGACTTGCCGGCGCCGTTGGGCCCCAGTACACCGATGCGTTCCCCCTTGTGAACGGTCAGGGAAGCATGGTCCAGCAATGGATGATCGCCGAAGGCCAGCGATAGATTCGTGAGTCGCAGTAGCAGCATGATTGTCAGAGTCCGGGGCGGTCCGCTCGTGTGAGCCGGTCGCTTGTATTTGAGGCCACGCAGTATAAACTTGTCAGTGGCCTGTTCATAGCGCCACACACGGCCTACAGGCATCCGATCAACCCACTTCTGGCGGGGCATGGCATGGCATCTTCCAGCGGCAATATCACGCAGACGGCAGCCGGAGGCCAGCCCCTCAGTCTGTCTGGCGCGTTGCAGATCCTGGAGCAGGCCGGGCACCTGGATTCCGAGGACGCCGCACAGCTCCGGCAACGCCGCCGTACACCGGAAGAGCTGCGTCAACCGGTGTTGGGCTGGCTGGCCGCCCAGAACCTGCAGGATCGTCAGCCCCCGGGGCATGTACTGGATATCGAGCGGCTCACGCAGATCGTGGCTGAGCAGACCGGGCATCGCTATTATCGAATTGATCCATTGAAGATCGACGTGGCCACCATCACCGGCGTCATGTCCTATGCCTTCACGCAACGCCACGAAATCCTTGCCGTTGAAGTGACACCCGGCGAGGTCGTGGTGGCCTGCGCGGAACCCTTTGTCACCGGCTGGGAAGATGACCTGGCCCATGTCAACCGGCGCGAGATCCGGCGGGTGATGGCCAATCCACTGGAGATCCGCCGACTGGCTACCGAGTTCTATAGCCTGGCCAGTTCCATACGCCAGGCAGAAGGCAAGGGTGGGCCCGTGCCGCCCGGCGTCGGCAACCTGGAGCAGATGCTGGACCTGGGTTCGACGCGCGACCCCGAGGCCAATGACCAGCACATCGTCAATATTGTGGACTGGCTGTTGCAGTATGCGTTCGAGCAGCGCGCCAGCGACATTCACATCGAGCCACGCCGCGAAACCGGCAACATCCGTTTCCGCATCGACGGCATGCTCTACACCGTCTATGCCCTGCCCATGAAGGTGTTGTCTGCTGTTGTCAGCCGGCTCAAGGTGCTTGGCCGGATGAACGTCGCGGAAAAGCGCAGGCCGCAGGACGGGCGGTTGAAAACACGCAGCCCGAATGGCGACGAGGTCGAGCTGCGTCTGTCCACCTTGCCCACTGCCTTCGGTGAGAAGATGGTGATGCGGATCTTCGACCCCGAAGTCCTGTTGCGTTCCTTCAGTAGCCTGGGCCTGAAGGGAGGCGACCTGGAACGGTGGCAGCAAATGGTGGGTAACAACCACGGCATTGTCATCATCACGGGACCCACCGGCAGTGGTAAAACGACCACGCTGTATTCCACGCTGAAGAGCCTGGCTACCGAGGACGTCAATGTCTGTACCATCGAGGATCCCATCGAAATGGTAGTGCCGGCGTTCAATCAGATGCAGGTGCAGGAGAATATCGACCTGGACTTTGCCAGCGGTGTGAAAGCGCTGCTGCGGCAGGATCCCGATATCATCATGATCGGTGAGATCCGGGATCTGGCTACTGCGGACATGGCGGTGCAGGCCGCTTTGACGGGACACCTGGTGCTGACCACCCTGCACACCAATGACGCCCCGTCAGCTATTACACGCCTTCTCGAGCTGGGGGTGCCTTCCTATCTGATCCGCGCAACCGTGGTGGGGGTGGTGGCCCAGCGACTGGTGCGGGTGCTGTGCCCGTCGTGCAAGGAAGAAGCCTCCATCAGTGAAGAGGAGTGGGCCATGTTGACCCGGCCCTGGAAACATCCGCCTCCCGCGAGCGTCGCCGAGGCGCGCGGTTGCCTGGAATGCCGGCAGACCGGTTACCGGGGCAGGATGGGTGTTTACGAGATGATGCCGTTCACGGAGTCCCTGCACCAATACGCCGGAGACGCGGGTGATCTGCCAGCGCTGCGCAAGGCCGCCTGGAAGGCCGGTATGCAAAGTCTGCGGCTGGGCGGCGCCCAGCGAGTGGCCCAGGGCGTGACTACCGTCAATGAGGTGCTTCGGGTGACCCCGGATGTGCAGTTTACCGATCGCTGATCATGTCACGACAGAAAAAGGAATACAGAGAAATGCAATTGGCGCCGTTAAGTGACGACAGGCGGAACGTGATTGGCCTGTACCACGAGCGTTTACAGGCCGCCTGTGAAGAAAGTGACGATGCCGGGCGGCTGTGCCGCCTGCTGGAGGAGGACAGTGCGCTGGCCGAGCGGTTTGACCGCGTGCTGATGGCCAGTGACTACGCAGCCAATGTCTGTATCAGCCACCCGGATCTGCTGTTGGCGTTGCACGATGACGGTTTGCTGGAAGGTGGTGGCAGGGATGATATCGACGGCCTGCTTGCCGCGCGGCTGCAACCGCTGGTCGATGATCAGGATGACAGTGGCGGCGAAGTGACCCTGAAGGAGGCCCTGCGCCTGTTCCAGCAACAACAGATGCTGCGCTTGATCTGGCGGGATGTCTGCCGGGTCACCAGTGTTCGTGACTTGTGCGGAGAGATCTCCGCACTCGCCGAAACCGTGCTTGAGCAGACCCTCGATCTGCTGCATGGCTGGTGTGTTCGGGAATGGGGTGAACCCATCGGTGAGGACAGCGACCGGCCCCAGCGGCTGGTGGTCATCGGTATGGGCAAGTTCGGTGCCGGTGAGTTGAATCTGTCCTCGGACATCGATCTGATTTTCGCCTACCCGGAGGCGGGCACCGTGCAGACCCCGGATGGCGCCGGAGACATGACCAACCAGCAGTTTTTCCTGCGTCTGGGGCAGCAGCTGATTGATGCCCTGGATACCGTGACAGTGGACGGCTTCGTGTATCGGGTCGACATGCGTCTGCGCCCCTACGGCAGTGACGGCGTGCTGGTCAGCAGCTTCGACGCCATGGAGAACTACTACCAGCTGCAGGGCCGGGACTGGGAGCGCTATGCCATGATCAAGGCCCGCGTGGTGGCCGGGGACCACGAGAGTGGCGCTGCGCTGTTGCAGCGGCTGAGGCCTTTCGTGTACCGGCGCTACCTGGATTTTTCCGCCTTCGAATCGCTGCGCGGTCTGAAACTGCAGATCAACAAGCAGGTACGCCGCAAGGGGCGTCAACAGGACATCAAGCTGGGTCAGGGGGGCATCCGCGAGGCCGAGTTCGTTGTGCAGGCATTGCAACTGGTACATGGCGGACGGGACCATTCATTGCAGGAGCCTTCGCTGTACCGGGCCATGGAGGCCATCCGTGAAGCGGAGTATCTGCCCGCCGAACTGATCGATGAACTGGATGAGGCCTACACGTTTCTACGCGACCTGGAGCACAAGCTGCAGGGCTATGCGAACAAACAGACCCAGGCCCTGCCTTCCTCGGAGAAGGAACGGCAGCGGGTGGCATTCGCCATGGGCTATGAAGCCTGGGCGTCGCTGGAGAACGATCTGCGGCACCATCGCGACACCATCCACGAACATTTCAATGAAGTGATTCGCACGGAGGAGGAAGACGAAGCGGAACACCACCAGGTGGAGGAGGGACCATTTCCGGCGCTGTGGCGTGGTGACTTCGGTGAAGAGCGGGCAGTGGCCGCTCTGGAGCAGAGCGGTTTCGAAGACCCGAAGGCAAGCTGGCAGTTGCTCGATGGCTTTCACTCGGATCGCCAGTTTCGCACCCTTCCTGAGCAGAGCCGGCAACGTTTCGACCGTTTCATGCCGCTGATGCTCGCTACCCTGGCCGGGGAAAAGACACCCAGCCTCGGCCTGACGCGTGTTATGCAGATGGTGGAGGCGGTGGCGCGCCGCACGGCCTACCTTGTTTTGCTGGTGGAAAACCCGGGGGCGATGCGTCAGTTCGTGCGCCTGTGTACCGCCAGTCCGTTCATCGCTGAATTTCTGAGTCAGCATCCTGTATTGCTGGATGAATTGCTGGACGGCATCGATGAGCCGCCGGGAAAAAACGAGCTGCAGGATGAACTGACGCAGGGGCTATTGCGCATCGACCCGCAGGATCTGGACAGTCAGATGGAGTATCTGCGGTACTTCAAGCTCTCCCACACACTGCAGGTGGCCGCCGCGCAGGTCACCGGCACGATGACGGTGATGAAGGTCAGCGACTACCTGACCTTCACGGCCGAGGCCGTGCTGGAAAAGGTGCTGGCGCTGGCCTGGGATACTCTGCAGCGCAAGCACGGTCATCCCGTCAACAGCGAGGGCCGGCATGGTGAGATGGATTTCGTGGTGCTCGGCTACGGCAAACTGGGCGGTATCGAACTCAGTTACCTGTCGGACCTGGATATCGTGTTTCTCCACGATGGCGCGCTCGAACAGGAGACCATCGCCAGCGACGGTCAGAAAGCCATCAACAGCCGCGAGTTCTACACCAGACTGGCGCAGCGTATGATCACCATGCTGGAGACCCAGACCATTTCCGGTCGCCTGTATGAGGTGGACATGCGGCTGCGTCCCTCCGGGGAATCCGGTCTGTTGGTCAGTTCCCTGACCGCGTTCCGCAAATACCAGGAGGAAGAAGCCTGGACCTGGGAGCACCAGGCGCTGGTGCGAGCCCGTGCCGTGGCCGGTTCGCAGCGTCTGGCCTCTGCGTTCACGGATCTGCGGGCTGCGGTGTTGTCCGCGCAGCGCGATCCGGAGAAACTGTGTGAGCAGGTACTGTCCATGCGTGGGCGCATGCGGCGCGAGCTGACCCGAAAGGCGGGCAGCAAGCGTGAGCGACCGCCATTCCGGATCAAGCAGGGACCCGGTGGAATCGTGGACATCGAGTTTCTCGTCCAGTATCTGGTGCTTTCCCGCTCGAGTGACTGTCCGGACCTGCTGCGCTGGCCCGATAACATCCGGATCCTGGAGGAAGCCTCGAAGCATGGCGTCATGGATGGTGAGCAGCCTGATGAGTTGATTGAGGCCTACCTGGCGCTGCGCGGTACCCTGCACCGCTATGCCCTGCACGAGGCCTACCTGGAAAATCCGCTGGAAGCGTTACAACCGCACTTCGACACGGTCCACCGCGTCTGGATCAGCGTCTTCGGTGAATCGGCCGATCCGGCTTCGCAAGAGTCGCCGGCCGAACCGGACGAAGGAACCTGAGCATGGGCGGGCAGATGCCTTCTGATCCAGGTGCTGTCCTGGTCATCGGTCCTTCCTGGGTCGGCGACATGGTCATGGCACAGCCGCTGGTGGAGATGCTGAAGCGCCGGCCCGAAACCCCCGCAGTGGACATCCTGGCCCCGGCCTGGAGCGCGCCGCTGATTCATCGTATGCCCGGCGCGCGCCGGGCGCTTGAGGCGCCGTTCCGTCACGGACAACTCGGTCTGTCCGCCCGCTATCAGCTGGGAAGCCGTCTGCGCGCGGAGCGATACCGTCAGGCCATCGTTCTTCCCAATTCCTTCAAGTCGGCGCTGGTGGCCCGTTTCGCCCGGATTCCCCTGCGTACAGGATGGCGTGGCGAATGGCGTTATCCCCTGCTCAACGACTGTCGCGTATTGGCTGATAGCCGCCATCCGCTGATGGTGCAGCGTTTTGCTGCGCTGGCCTTGCCGAATGGTGAGCCGCTCCCCGATCCCTTGCCCGCTCCCCGCCTGGTGGCCGACGTTGAGGGCGTGGAAGAGGCGCTGCAGGTCCATCAGCTGGACCGGGACAGGCCCGTCCTGGCACTTTGTCCCGGTGCCGAGTTCGGTGAAGCCAAGCAGTGGCCGGCGGAGCATCACGCCGCGTTGGCTGCGGAGAAAATCCGCGACGGCTGGCAGGTCTGGCTGTTCGGTTCCGCCAATGACCGGCCGATGGCCGATTCAATCGAAAACGAACTTGTTCCGAATGATATACGCAGGTGTCACAATCTGGCAGGGCGGACCTCACTGGCCCAGGCTATTGACTTGCTATCGGTGAGTGATGCCGTGGTCAGTAATGACTCGGGACTGATGCACGTGGCGGCCGCATTGCACCGTCCTCTCGTGGCCCTGTTCGGCTCAACGTCCTGGACTTTCACCCCGCCCATGACCGAGCCGGTGTCCATGCTGGCCACTGACATCGACTGCCGGCCATGTTTCCAGCGACAGTGTCCGCTGGGCCACCGGCACTGTCTGGTGCGTCTTTCCCCGGCCGATGTGTCCAGGCATCTGGAGTCGGTGATGTCCGGGAAAAACCATGGCGCAGTAACCCTGCCGATGATGCCATTGCCGGCGGGGGCCTGATCATGCGGGTACTGATCGTCAAAATGTCCTCCATGGGTGACATCATCCACACCTTGCCGGCCCTGACCGACGCACGCAGGCTGCGTCCCGATCTGCGTTTCGACTGGGTGGTGGAGGAGGCGTTCACCGAGATTCCTGGTTGGCATCCCGCTGTGGACCGGGTTATCCCCGTGGCCATACGGCGTTGGCGCGGATCCCTGATGACGGTGTGGCGCAACGGCGAATTTCGTGCGTTCCGGCGCTCCCTGCGTACCGAGCGGTACGATCTCGTCATCGATGCACAGGGGCTGATCAAAAGCGGCATTGTTTCCCGTATATCACGGGGCCTGACGGTGGGCCTGAGCAACAGCACCATTCGCGAGCCACTGGCCACATTGTTCTACAACAGGCGCATATCCGTACCGCGTGACATGCATGCGGTAGAACGGGTACGCGAGCTCTTTGCCCGCGCCCTGAACTACAATCATGACCGGCGGCTGCTGGATTATGGTCTGCGGCTGCCACCGGGCACGACTCCCTGGCCGGAGCAGGATCCGGGCCGGCCTGTGCTGGTGTTCTTCCATGGCACCACGTGGCACAACAAACACTGGCCGGAGGCGATGTGGAAAGCGCTCCTGCACCTGTCCACTGAAAAGGGCTTCCGGGTGTTGTTGCCATGGGGCAGCAGCGCCGAACGAGACCGGGTTGGCCGGCTGGCTGCCGGCGATGCACACGCCAGTGTACTGCCCCGAATGTCGCTGACCGAACTGGCCCGTACGCTGGAGCGGGCCTCCGGAGTGGTGGCGGTCGACACCGGTCTGGCGCACCTGGCAGCCGCCCTGGATGTGCCCGCCGTGGTGCTCTACGGGCCCACCGATCCGGCCCTGGCCGGCACTCACGGACGTCATCAACATCACCTGTGTTCTTCGCTGGAATGCGCTCCGTGTCTCAAGCGCCGATGCCACTACCAGGGTGACCCGCTATCCCTGACGCTGGATGGCCAGGCGGTGCAGGTGCAGCCACCGTGTTTCTCGACGCATCCACCCGCCGCCGTACTGGATAGACTTTTGACCGCCATCCGTGGTGCGGGCCGTACCGTGCCGGATTCCGCATCATGACGCTGGCATTCCTGATCTATCACTACTTTCCGCACGGCGGGCAGCAGCGCGACTTCCTGCGTATCGCGAGGGACTGCGTCACCCGGGGGCACCACGTGCGGGTCTTTACGCTGCGCTGGGAGGCGCCGCTGCCGCCGGAAGGTGACGGCATGGAGGTCACCGTGCTGCCATTGAAGGCACTGAGCCGCCACACACTCTATCGCCGCTTCAGCCAGGCGGTACAGAAGCATCTGGCCGAACGGCCAGTCGATTGCGTGGTGGGCTTCACTCGCATGCCGGGACTGGACGTCTATTTTGGCGCCGACAATTGTTACGCAGAGAAGGTCAAGCGTCACCGGCCCGCACTGTACCGGCTCACACCCCGCTACCGCCACTTCATCAATGATGAGCGTGCTGTTTTTGGCGAAAACAGTGACACCCGAATACTACTGCTGAGTGAACTGCAGCGCAGTGGCTACCTGAGGCACTATCCCGACGCCGCTGAACGCATCACGCTTTTGCCGCCGGGTCTCGACCGGGAGCGAAAACCGCCGGCGGATGCTGCCGCACAGCGCCGCCGGCTGAGGCATTCGCTGGGATTGTCGGAGGATGATCTGCTGATACTGCAGATCGGTTCGGGATACCACACAAAAGGGGTCGACCGTTCACTGCGCGCCATCGCCTCGCTGCCGGAACCACGACGCCAGTCATTGCGTTATGTGCTGGTGGGGCGCGGCCGGATCGGGTCGGTCAGCCGGTTGGCCCGGCGCCTGGGTATCGAGGAGCAGTGCCTGTTCTGTGGCCCGCAGGAAAATGTCATGCCCTTCCTGTGTGGTGCTGACATGATGTTGCACCCGGCGCGTACCGAAAGCGCCGGCTATACACTGCTGGAAGGGCTCATCAATGGCCTGCCGCTGCTGACCAGCGCCGAATGCGGTTATGCCTCTCATGTCGAGCAGGCCGGGGCCGGGCAGGTGTGTCCGGCGCCATTCCGTCAGGAGGACCTTGACCGGCTGCTGGAGTGCATGGTGGAGTCGCCCGGACAACTCCGTCAATGGAGTGATAGCGGGCTGCTCTATGGACACAGCGCCGATCTGTACCGGATGCCGCAGGTGGCTGCGGATAGCATCGAACAGGTGGCGGGAGAGAGCGGACCGTGATTGATCGTGACACCACAGACCGGCAGCTGTGGTTGTCGGCGCCTTTCGATCAGGCCTGGCGGGACCGTGATCCGTTCGCCGAGATCCGGGCGCTGGGCGGGGACGTATTCCGCGACATGCCTGGCCGCCGCACGCTGCGGTTTAACGCGTTTGGCGGCTCCTGGTTTCTCAAGCATCATACGGGGATCGGACGCCAGGCCTGGTGGGCGGAGCGCCTGAAGGGCCGCCAACCGGTGACCGGCGCGGACAATGAGTGGCGGGCCATTCGCGCATTACGGGAAGCCGGCATTGATACCCTGGAGGTGGCCGCGTTTGGCCGGCGCGGCGATGACCCCGCCTGTGCCGAATCCTTTCTGATCACGGCGGACCTGGAATACACGGCCGGTGAGGCGTTGGTCGATCTCGAGACGCTCTGCGCCGGCTGGGTGCAGAGGCCGCCTCCGCCGCGTTTCAAGCGTGGAATGGTGAGGAGCCTCGCGGAGATCAGCCGCCGCCTGCATGACGCCGGCATCACACACCGTGATTATTACCTCTGCCATTTCCTGGTGCCGGTCAGTCAGCTACCCGGTGCCGGACAGCGGGAGACAGACGCGGATCGGCCGTTGAAACCGGTACTCATTGACCTGCATCGGGCGCTGCTGCAGCCGCGCAATCTGCATCGCTGGGTGGACAAGGACCTGGCAGGCCTGTTGTTCTCTGCTCGTCATGCCGGGCTCACTTCACGGGATGTATGGCGCTTCATAAAGGCATATACGGGACTGACCGTGCGGCAGGCCTGGCATACCGGGCGCCCCCGGTGGCGGCGTATCGAGCAACGTGCTGAAGCCATGTGGCACCGTGAGCAGCGCCGCCAGCAGCGCGTCCGTTCGGAATTGCTGCTGCCGCCGCCGGATGGTCTGGCGACCCGGTGGCGGCAGGCGGATGAGGCCGGACGGGACCGGATCATTCGAGATCTGTGCGTCGCCGTGCAGCATTGTCACGAACGGGGATGGCTGCCGGTCGACCGAGCCCTGCGGGACATCCGCGAAGTGGATGGCCTGCCCGTGGTCGAGCTCACCGGAGCCGCGCGGGTGGATGCGACCCTGGCGCCGGATCATGCCCGGCGCGCCAATCTCGCCGATTTCCTCTCCTGGTTTCCCGATGCACTGGACAGGACGCTGGATGACCCGGAACAGTCGCCGGTCCCGGACAGCGCGCGTCGTGATGGCGAAGTGCCGGCCTTGGTGAGGGCTGCGCGGGTGGCACGGTGGCAGCGCATCGCTCCGGCTCTGTACCGGAACACGGAGCAGGTCCGGCGCCGGCATCGGCCCGGGCACGTCATACTGCACAAGCGCCGCCTGGTCTCCGCTGACTGGCAATCCTTCATGGATGATCCGGACGGCTGGATGGAACGCGGGCAGATGATCAAGGACGGGGACACGACGACGGTGGTGCGCCTGACCCTGGGTGGGCAAGGTTGCATCGTCAAAAGGTACAATCTGGTCAGCACTGCCCATGCCATCAAACGCGCTCTGCAGCCCAGCCGCGCCTGGCGGCACTGGTATCATGCCCACCGCCTGTTGACCCTGGGCGCATGGACGCCGGAACCGTTATTGGTCATGGAGCGGCGGTGGGGCCCGTTGCGCCGTCAGGCCTGGCTGGTCACCGAGTTCGTCGAGGGGCGGAATCTGTTGCAGGATGTCGGTACACTGGACGAGCCGGAGAAACGGCAGCGCGTCCTGGCCCAGTTCCGTGACTGGTTCGTCTTCATGCGCCGGCACCGGGTCAATCACGGCGACATGAAGATCAGCAATTTCATCAGCCGGCCCGGGGGCTTGCTGGTACTGGATCTGGATGGCATGCGCTGGCCGGGCGGGCAGCGGCGCTTCGAACGCGGTTTCCGGCGCGACGTCAGCCGCTTCATGAGAAACTGGCGGGAGCGGCCGTCCTTGCATGACGAAGCAGCGCAGATGCTGCGCCTGGCAGAAGGAATACCGGAATGACACGGGGTACCACCCTATGGCACTGATCACACTGGGACTGTCCGGTTCGCTGGGCTATGATCCAGCGGCCGCCATCTTCAGGGATGGTGAGCTGGTTGCCGCCGTCGAGGAAGAGCGCCTGATACGGCGTCAGCATGCCCGGGGTGAATTACCCTACGAGGCCATCAAATACTGTCTGCGGGAAGCCCGCGTCAAACCCCGTGACGTCGACCAGGTGGCGGTTGCCTGCGCACCGATCCCTATTTTCAGTCGCGCCCGCTGGCATTATGCGCGGCGCTACTGGTATGCACCGGATCGCGGTCTCGACGCCCTGTTGAATGGTAACCGGCGCTACAGGCGCTATGTCGGCCGCATCCGCAACCTGCTCATCGACATGGACATTTCCTGGAGCCGTATCCGCTTTGTGCCAGTGGAACATCAGATCGCCCACGCCGCGAGCGGCTATTACCTCAGCGGTTTCGAGGGGAAGGTGGCGCTGTTCAGTATTGATCTGAAGGGAGAATACGCAACCACGCTGCTGGCCAGCGGCGAAAACGGACGAATCAGCAAGATCCGCGAGTTCTACGATCCGGATTCCCTGGAAGGGATGTACGCGGCGATCACCGACTATCTCGGTTTCAACATGCTGGATGGCGCTGCGAAGATCATGGGCCTGGCAACCTTCGGGGACCCGGACAAGTATGATCTTTCCGACTTGATCGACTACTCCGGCCGCGATTTCCGGCTCAACACGCAATTGATCGGCACCGTCGGGCTGCGCCGCTACAAGCACAAGTCCAAGGGCCACTATTTCAGTCCCAAGTTGATCGAGATGCTGGGGCCTCGCCGCGCCGGAGAACTGTTCCAGGATCCGTATGTGCACTACGCTGCCGCCGTGCAGAAGCTCTATGAAAAAGTGGCGACGGGCCTGGTGGCCCATTACCTGTCCGATATCATGGAAAAGAATGGCAAACTGGTGGTCACCGGCACGGGAGCCTTCAACGTCAAGCTCAACCAGCGGCTGCTGGCACTGCCCCCGGTGAAGGAAGTGTTCGTGCATCCGGCGGCCGGTGACTCGGGCACCGCCATCGGCGCTGCGGCCTGGGCCGCCTCACGCCAGAAAAAGCCGGTCAGTCCGGTGAAGGATTCGTTTTTCGGCCCCTCATTCAGCAGCACCCGCTGCTGGCAGGCCTGCGAGGAGCGGCGCGAGAAGTACACCCGCGAGAAAGTCGATGATCCCGCCGGCGTGGCGGCCGACCTGCTGGCGCACGGTCACCTCGTGGCCTGGTTCCAGGGCCGCATGGAATTCGGCCCCAGGGCCCTGGGGCACCGCAGCATCCTCGGCAATCCGGCGCAGTCGCAGATGATCGAGGCAATCAACAAGAAAGTGAAATTCCGGGAGAGCTGGCGCTTCTTCTCGCCCAGCATGCTGGATACCGTGGCGCAGGATGTATTACAGAGTGATCATCCCGGCGACTACCTCACCATCACATTCAATGTGGCGGAGCACTGGCGTGAGCGCCTGCCATCGCTGGCCTACCATGATGGAACCACCCGTGCGCATGTGGTGCGCAAGGAGACCAATCCGCGCTTCTACGCAGTGCTCCAGGCAATGGAGGAGAAGACCGGCTACGGTATCGTTCTCAATACTTCGCTGAACCGGCCCGGGGAGGCCATGGTCTGTTCGCCGGAAGATGCGCTGGAGATGTTTTTCGGTTCCGACCTGGAATACCTGATCATGGAGAACGTACTGGTGAAGAAGGTGGCCCGGGACGAGGACCATGACCGGGACGTCGAGGACTACCTCAACGACGACGCCAGATGATGATGCGGGGTCCCCTGCGGTCCGTGAAGCGGGCCAGCTCCTCGAGTTGTCCCTGTCCGGATGCGGCCTGCAAAGCCTCGTACAGTGCTGGCTGGCGCTCGACCACCAGTATTGTGCCCTCTGGCGCGGTCAGTAATGCCTCGGCCGGCATGTCACGCTGCACTTCGTCATAGGCGTCGATACGTCCGCTGCGCCAGGCGATGTAGCGTTCGTTGGTCAGCAGCGGCGTCCTTGCATCCCAATTCGCGTCCAGCCACTCCAGGGCATCCGGCAGCCAGGTTTTGGGTTCACCGTAGGAGATGTGCGCATCCACCGCGTTATAGGTCAGTAGCAGACCGAACAGCCAGCCGAAACCACGCATCCGGCCCGAATGTCGGGCTGCGGTCCACAGGCGGTCGACGATCAGCGGCACCAGCACCATCAGCAGCATCGCGGCCAGCAGTGCGTAGCGGGTGGTCATGAAGCGTGCCACCAGCGTGAACAGGACCAGAATCAGCAGGGCGGTACCCAGCCACCCCCACCAGGGGCGCAACAGGAGCGGGTCCAGCGATAGCTGGCGTTTATACAGACCGTAGGCCAGTATGGCACTGCCTGGCCCCAGGCTTTCGATGAGCTTCGCCACCAACATGGCCAACAGGCCAGTAACCAGAACCAGAGTCGTGTACTCGCTGGCATAGTTGGCGGCGTGCTCACTGAACAGCGCGTCGGTCAGTGCTGCCTGTCGCCCGGTAATCCCCGCAAGGGTGTCCTGCAGGAACGGCAGATAGACACTGGCGGCGGTCTGCAACTGTTGCCACAAATCAACACCGGCCAGCGTGAATATCAGCACAGCCATGGCCGGAGCCAGAGCCGCCAGTCCCCAGATGGTCAGCAGTCGGCGTAGCCTCAGGCGACCACTCAATACCGGGTGTACCAGCAAGGTCAGCGGCACCAGTGCCAGGAACAACAGCGCCTCGGCGCGGAACAGCGCCGCCGCCACCAGCAGTCCGCAGAAGCCTGCCGCCTGCCGCAGGGTGCCATCGACGTAATAGCGAAGAAAACAGAGTGCCGCCCACAGGGACAGACCCAGGAAGGCGATGTCGCGGATGATATAAAAACGGAACTCATTGAGGTGCGGATAGGCCAGTACAGTCAGCGCGGCCAGCATTACCACGCGTGGCGAATCGTCAAAGTGCCGCACCAGACTGATGAATACCGCAGTCACCAGGGCAAACCACAAGGCATTGAGTAGCTGGGCCGCCGCAAACAGGTCGATGCCCGGCAGGTGTTGGAGCAGACCGATCAGTATGGAAATGGTGGCCCAGGGGTAGTGCTGGAATGCAGCCAGGGTGCCCTGTTCCAGAAAGATCTCCGCCGTGCGCAGGTAGATGAAACCATCGTCGTTGGGAAACTGCCCCAGCATCACCGCGACGCCGGACAGCAGCAGGCTGGTCAATACTGCCCAGAAGCGCACGTCGTGCATCAGTCGCCGCCCGTTCATGAGCCGTTTCGCCGGTGTCTATTATATGGGTCCGGAGTGCCTTCCGGCCGGGTCTTGAAGCGGCGGTGCAACCAGATGTACTGCTCGGGATGAAGGCGTATGGCCGCTTCGATGTAGCGGTTGATGCAACTGGCATCCTGTTCATCGTCGCCACTCGGATAGCCTTCGATGGGCGGATGGAAATGCAGTTCATAGCCCTGGTGATCGGCGGTACGGTAGTGCGAGAAAAACACCACCGGCGAGTGGTTGTGACGAGCGAAGCGGGAGGTGGCGGTGATGGTGGCCGCCGGGCGATTGAAAAAGGGCACGAACACGGCATGCCGGGGTCCGTAGTCCTGGTCGGCGGCGTACCACAGAACGTGACCCTCGCTGAGCCGGCGCAGTGCCCGGCGTACCTGCTTGCGCTCGATCACCGCGCCGAAGTGGCGCTGCCGGCCTCGCTTCATCAATACATCGAACAGCGGATTCTTGTGGGCGCGATACGTGACGTCGATCGGGAATAACTGTGCGACCAGTCCACCGATCAGCTCCAGCGTGCAGAAATGCGCACTGACCATCAATACGCCCCGGCCCTGCGCATGGGCCTGCCGCAGATGTTCAAGCCCGTGTACTTCCACGCGATCCATGAAGTCGGCCGGGTTACGGCACCAGGACAGGCCGATTTCCATGATCCCCATGCCGTTGGACAGGAAGGTGTCGCGAACCAGCCGCTGCTGCTCGTGTTCCGAGAGCTCCGGAAAGCACAGCGCAATATTGGTTTCGCAGATGTGCCGGCGGCTGCCGGCCAGCCGGTACCCGAGCCACCCGATGCCGCGGCCGATCGCCATCTGCCAACGGAATGGCAACTGCGCCAGCAACCAGGTGACGCCGTACATCAGCCACGTGGGCCAGAATCGCGGTCCCGAAAAACGGCTCAACGGCTCGGTATCATTGTCGTGTCTGTTCACGTAAGGCTCTTCACGTAAGGCTCTCTGTCCGCAGGGTCCACTATGCGGGGGTTCGCAGCATTGTAGCAGACCGCATGCTATGATGCGGCTTTGCGCCCCGGGGAGGAAACAGGGAATGGCACTGGGATGGCCGCCTTTTCAGCAGGCACGAGTGCTGGTGGTTGGTGATGTCATGCTGGACCGGTACTGGCATGGCAGCACGTCGCGCATTTCTCCGGAAGCACCGGTTCCGGTGGTCCGTGTGGGTGGAACCGAGGACCGTCCGGGCGGCGCCGCCAATGTGGCGCTGAACATTGCCGCGCTGGGCGCCGCCGCTTCGTTGACTGGCATCACTGGTGAAGATGAGGCCGCCAACATCCTGGGGGATCGCCTGCAGGCAGCCGGAGTGCGCTGCGATTTCCAGCGCTCGGCCACCTCACCCACCATCACCAAACTGCGAGTCATCAGCCGGCAACAGCAGCTGCTGCGCGCCGATTTCGAGGAACCCTTTCCCGCTGCGGATATCGATGCGGTGACTGAACGGGCACTGCGCATGATGCCCGCAGCCGGTGCGCTGATCCTGTCCGATTATGACAAGGGAGCGATCGGCCAGCCGCATCGCCTGATTGATGCGGCACGCCGGCAGGGTATTCCCGCCATCGTGGATCCCAAGGGGCGTGATTTCAGCCGCTACCGTGGCGCCACCGTGCTGACACCCAATCTCGGCGAGTTCGAGAACGTCGTCGGCGCCTGCGCCACGGAAGCCGAACTGGTCGAGAAAGGCCTGGCAATGATCGAGTCCCTGTCCCTGCAGGCTCTGCTGATCACCCGCGGCGAACATGGCATGACCCTGCTGCAGGCAGGGCGTTCCGAGTTTCATCTGCCGGCCCGGGCGAGGGAAGTATTCGATGTCACCGGTGCGGGAGATACCGTCATTTCCGTACTGGCCACTACACTGTCGGCCGGGGGCTCGCTGGAACAGGGCACCTCGCTGGCCAATATCGCCGCCGGGCTGGCGGTGGGCCGCCTGGGTACTGCAGCCATCAGTGCGCCGGAGCTGCGCCGCGCGGTACAGCTGGAGCAGGGCAGCGCGCGCGGTGTGATGAGTGCCGAGCAATTGGCAGTGGCGGTGGAAGACGCTCGCGCCCACGGTGAGCGGATCGTGTTCACCAATGGCTGTTTCGATATCATCCACGCCGGTCATGTGGGGTACCTGGCCGAAGCGCGCAAACTGGGCGATCGTCTGATCGTGGCGGTCAACGATGACGATTCGGTGCGCCGCCTGAAAGGACAGGGACGGCCCGTCAATCCACTGGACCGGCGTATGGCGGTACTCTCCGGTCTGGAAGCGGTGGACTGGGTGGTGGGCTTCGCCGAGGACACGCCCGAGCCCCTGCTCGCCCTGCTCAAACCCGATGTGCTGGTGAAAGGGGGTGATTATAGCGAGGACCAGGTGGTCGGAGCAGGCTATGTCAACGGATACGGCGGCGAGGTACGCGTGCTGGCATTTCTGGATGACTGTTCCACGTCTGCCATCGTCCAGCGACTTTCCGAAGACGGCAGCATCGCCACGGGCGATTCAGAGCAGTCGTGATCCGAGCGGCACGTCCCGGTCGGGTGCGCACAGCACCACATGCCCTTCGTCATTGTGGAAACCGGTCACCAGGCATTCGGAGGTCATCGGGCCGATCTGCTTGGGCGGGAAATTGACCACGGCCACCACCTGCCGCCCGACCAGGTCTTCGGGCTGATACAGCTCGGTGATCTGCGCGCTGGACTTGCGGGTGCCGATTTCTTCTCCAAAATCCACGATCAGTATCCAGGCGGGCCTGCGTGCCTCGGGGAACGGGCGCACTTCCTTTATTCGGCCGACGCGCAGCTCGACCTGCATGAAGTCGTCCCATGAAATCGTGTCTGTGTTGTTCATGCTCTCTTCTCTCTGCGTACCTGGCGAGCTTTGCGAGACTATCAACTGAAGCGTAACAGTAGCCTGTTTACGGAGCCAACGGCCGATTCGTCTATCTGAGTGTGGATTATCGCTACTGGCGACGGTATGCTGACGTCATCGCGATAATGGAACGGGGAAACACAGATGGCAACACTGATCATCGGATTGCTGGTATTTCTGGGCGTGCATTCGTCACGTCTGTTCGCCCCCGGGTGGCGGGCCGCACAGATCGAGCGCCGTGGCGAGATGACCTGGAAAATGGTCTATTCCCTGATTGCCATTGCCGGCCTGATCCTGATCGTCATCGGTTACGGGCAGGCCCGTATGGATCCGGTAGTGCTCTGGAATGCACCCGTCTGGGGGCGCCACCTGGCCCTGGTGCTGACCCTGCCGGTCTTCATTCTCGTGTTGGCCGCCTATGTGCCGGGCAACGGGCTGAAGTCCCGGCTGGGTCATCCGATGCTGGCTGGCGTGAAGGTGTGGGCGCTGGCGCATCTGCTTGCTAATGGCACCCTGGCCGACGTGCTGTTGTTCGGCGGTTTCCTGGCCTGGGCCGTGGCCTGCTTTGCCGTGTTCCGCCGCCGTGATCGTGCTGCGGGCGTGAGCCGGCCGGCGGGTACCACACGCGGGAATGTCATCACCGTGGCGGCCGGTCTGGTGCTGTGGTACGTGTTTGTGTTCTACCTGCATCTGTGGCTGTTCGGTGTCAGTCCACTGCCCTGATACACAGTAGCGAGGAAAGTGAATGAGTAAACTGGATGCCCTGAAAACCATGACCACGGTGGTGGCTGATACCGGTGACGTCGATGCCATCCGGCAGTACGCACCGCGGGATGCGACCACCAATCCGTCGCTGCTGCTCAAGGCCGCGCAACAGCCGCAATACGAAGCGCTGGTCAATGACGCGCTGCAGTACGGGCAGGGGCAGGGCGGCGATGTGGAAGAACAGCTCGACGCCGCCATGGACAAGCTGGCCGTCAATTTCGGCGCCCGGATCAGTGAGATCGTGCCGGGTCATGTATCCACCGAGGTCGACGCCCGTCTGTCTTTCGATACCGAGGCCACGGTGGTCAAGGCGCACCGCCTGATCGCCCTGTACAGGGATGCCGGTGTCGACTCCTCGCGAATACTGATCAAGGTCGCTGCAACCTGGGAAGGCATCCGCGCGGCCGAGCAGCTCGAGCGCGAGGGTATCCACTGCAACCTGACACTGCTGTTCAGTTTTACCCAGGCGGTGGCCTGCGCCGAGGCAGGAGTGTTCCTGATCTCGCCCTTCGTGGGCCGTATCCTGGACTGGTACCAGAACAGTACCGGACAGACCTATGTGCCGGAGGAGGATCCCGGTGTGTTGTCCGTGCAGCGCATCTACCGCTACTACAAGGCGCATGGCTACGGAACCATCGTCATGGGTGCCAGTTTCCGCAATGTGGGTGAGATCGAGCAGCTCGCCGGTTGTGACCGCCTGACCATCAGCCCCGCCCTGCTGGACACACTGGCCAATGATGACGGCCCGCTGTACCCGGTGCTGAGCGAAGAGCAGCAGAGCGGCGACAGCCCGCAGTCGCTGGACGAGTCGGCATTCCGCTGGCAGCTCAATGAGGACGCCATGGCCACGGAGAAACTGGCCGAGGGCATCCGCCGTTTCCACGCGGACTATCTGGCGCTGCGTGACGTGCTGAAGATGCGCCTGTAGCCATCATATTCATCGATTCCGTGGATCTTTTCACACCAGTAATTCCGCCCTTCCTGCGGCCGGTATCCACTACTGTGTCTGTAACGGCGAATGGACAGTATGTTCATTCATCACTTACAGACAACACAAAGCGAGGAACAGGCAATGGTAAAGGTACTGGTGCTCTATCATTCGATGTACGGACATATTGAAACCATGGCACAGGCTGTGGCCGAGGGAGCCCGCCGGGTCTCCGGTGCCGAGGTCACCATCAAGCGCGTCCCGGAAACCATGGATGCGGAGGCATTCAAGGCGGCGGGCGGCAAGACAGAGCAGCCGGCCGATGTGGCCTCGCCGCAGGAACTGGCCGATTACGATGCCATTATCCTGGGAGTGCCCACCCGTTTCGGCAACATGTCCGGTCAGATGCGCAACTTCCTGGACCAGACCGGTGGCCTCTGGGCCAAGGGCGCGCTGGGTGGCAAGGTGGCCAGTGTCTTCACCTCCACCGGTACCGGTGGCGGCGAGGAGATGACCATCACATCCACCTGGACCACGCTGGCACACCATGGCATGACCATCGTGCCGATCGGCTACATGACCCCGGAGCTGTTCGACATCTCGAAGGTCAGCGGTGGCACGCCGTATGGTGCCTCCACGCTGGCCGGCGGCGATGGCTCCCGCCAGCCCGATGACCGCGAACTGACCATCGCACGCTTTCAGGGCGAACACGTGGCGAACACCGCCAGCCGGCTGGTCAGCTGAGTCCGTCTCCCGTTGCATCGATCGCGACACAGGGCCCGCCACACCGAATCGTGGTAGCCTTGTGCCGATTGAAGTGATCACGGGAGTATTCCATGGCAAAGAGATCGTTGCTCCGGCGCGTATTCGGGGGAGTGGGACGCGGCATCGATGTGCTGCGCACCTGGCTGGGCCGATTGTTTTTCCTGCTGGTCCTGGGCGTCATCGTGTTCATCGTGTTTGCCGGTCCCGGACCGGTGCGCGTGCCCGACACGGCGGCCCTGGTGCTGGCCCCCACCGGTGCCATCGTGGAAGAGCGCGACACACCGGCCCTGGGGTCGCTGTTGGCAGGCCCGGCAGCCCGTAACACCGTTCTCCAGGACCTGCTGGATGCCATCGACACGGCGGCCGGCGACGACCGGATCGCCTCCCTGGTGCTCCACCTGGATGACATGACCGCCATCAGCCCGGCCCAGATAGAAGCGGTGGACGAGGCCCTGCAGCGTTTCCGCGACGGTGGCAAGCCCGTGTATGCCTACGGGGATTACTTCAGCCAGGGGCAATATGCCCTGGCGGCGCAAGCCGACCAGATCACGCTCAACCCTCTGGGCAACCTCCTGTTGCAGGGCTATGGAGGCAACCAGCTGTTCTTCAGTGAGTTGCTGGAGCGCCTCAACGTCAACGTGCATGTGTTCCGCGTCGGGGACTTCAAGTCGGCATCTGAACCCTACACCCGCATGGATCTCTCCGAGGAAGCGCGGTCCGACAACCAGGCATTGGTTGATGCGCTCTGGCAACGTTATGTGGCACGCATCGCCGAGGCCCGGGAGCTGGATCCCGACGTGGTGCGTGACTATGCCGACAACCTGTCCGAGCGGGTGACCGACCAGGGAGGCGATATGGCGCGCGCCGCTCTGGAGCAGGGGCTGGTGGACGAGCTGGGCGGCCTGGAAGAGTTCCGCCAGCGCATGGCCTCGCGTGTGGGGCCGCAGGATGGCAGTTTCCGCCAGATACACTTCCAGGATTACCTGTCCGTCACACGGGAGCTGGTGACGCCTCCGGCCTCCCGTGTTGCGGTGTTGGTGGCCGAGGGCACCATCATCAGTGGCGAGTATGCACCCGGCATGGTCACCGATGAAGACATGATCCAGCGTATCCGTCAGGCCCGCCGGGACAACAGTATTCGCGCCGTGGTGTTGCGCGTCAATTCGCCGGGCGGAGGTATGCTGGCGTCTGAAACGATCCGCAGCGAACTGGCCCTGCTGCAGTCCGAAGGCAAACCGGTGGTGGTCTCCATGGGCGGAACGGCCGCTTCGGGCGGCTACTGGATCTCGGCCACGGCCGACGAGATCTGGGCAGCTCCTTCCACGATCACCGGCTCCATCGGTGTGATCAGCATAGTGCCGACCTTCGAGGACTCCCTGTCGGAGCTCGGCATCGGTGTGGACGGCGTGGGCACCACTCCGCTGACCCGTGGCGCCGACCCCATCGGTGGGCTGTCCGAGCCCATGCAGGAGCTGTTGCAGCAGAACATCAACAACGCCTACGAGCGCTTCATCACGCTGGTGGCGGATGGACGCGGTCTGACCCGTGCCGAGGTGCAGTCACTCGCCGGTGGCCAGGTGATGACCGGTGAGGAGGCGATGGAAGCCGGACTGGTCGATGAAATGGGATACCTGGAGAATGCCGTTGCCTCGGCCGCCAATCTGGCCGGGCTGGAGGAGTGGCAGACGGTGTCGCTGGAGCGGCCGCGGAGTGCTTTCGAGGAAGTGCTTCAGCAGATGATGGAAGCCGGTGGCGCCTCGCCGGCCATGCAGGCGATGCTCGACACCGTGGCGGGTCCGCTGCGCCTGATCCACCCTGAACTGGCCAGGTACTGGCAGCCGTGGGTGAACGTACTGAAAGAGAGTAGCCATTCCGGCATGCCGCAGGCCTGGCTGCTCTGCGAGGCCTGCGTCAGTATGCCCGACGCCCGCTGAGGGCCTGCAGGCAGGCACTGGCATTGGCGTACAGGTGGTCCGGGTTCAGTGTGCCGATGATGGCCGCGCCGACCCCGGCTTCGCCGAACACGAAGTCCAGGTTTTCCTGCAGAGACTCCGCGCGATGCCCACTGTTCAGTGCTTTCTTGACCAGTACGCCGCGCTGCAGGCGCCGGGCCTCGCGGATTACCGTCCGCTCCTCGCTTGCCTCGGGGTTGAAGGTGACCATCACGCAGTCGGCGCCGCGCTCCAGTGCCAGCAGACCGCCCTCCACGGTCTTGCCGGACAGGCCGATGGCGCGCACCAGACCCTCATCCCGCAGTCGTGTCAACGTCTCGAACGCCTCCGTCTGTTCCAGAATCGACCGGTCGTTGCCGTCCGAATGCAGCAGCAGGATGTCCAGGTGATCCGTGCACAGTCGGTGAAGGCTGCGTTCCACGCTTCGGCGGATCGCTGTTGCACTGAAGTCAAATGAAGATTGCCCGTCATGGAACTCTTCCCCTGCCTTGCCGCACAGCACCCAGTCGTGGCGCTCCGGCAGTAGCCGCCCCAGCCGTTCCTCGCTGCTGCCGTAGGCCGGGGCCGTGTCCAGCAGGTTGATACCGAGCTCGCGGGCCGTATCCAGAAGCCTGCGCACCGAGCGGTCATCGGGGAGATCGAATGGAGAGGGATACTTGACGCTACTGTTGCGTCCGATCTTCACGGTGCCCAGCCCCAGGCGGGACACCTGCAGGCCGGTATTGCCCAGCGTCGTGAGCGGCACTCGTGTCACGGTGAAGACTCCCATGGCGGGCGTGCGATCCGGGGCGTCTCGAAGTACTCCGACAGCGTGTGGCCGGCATGATCCTGTTCGCTGGCCCGCTCGGCGGCCGAACGCGGCACGCCCGGTGTGACCCGGCTCAGTACCGCGTCGCCCAGGTTGGGGGTGAGGGTCAGTTTGGTGGGCCAGGTCGTTACCACGTTGCCGTTCACGTGCACGAAGGCGTCGTCAGGACGCCGTTGATCGGGGCTGGCTGGTTCAGCCCGGTCCGCCTTGAAGCTGAACCAGCTGTCTTCGTCCACTTTCACAGCCGGGAACAGTTCGCGGAGTTCGCAGCGGGCCGCCTCGATCTGCGCCGCGCTGTCCCGGGCCACGCCCCGTTCGGCCAGCTCGCCGCCCAGATACCAGGTCCACTGTCCGTTCGGGGCCGGATGCGCGGTGATGGTCAGACGGGGTGTCATGCCGAAGTCACTGCCGATGACGTGCAACCAGGCGGGCCGGTCGCAACGCACGGTGACCATATGCAGCGGGCGTTGCTGCATCGCGGGCTGGTCCATGCCGATCTGCTGCAGCAATTCCGCATTGCCGGCACCGGCCGCCAGAATGTAATACCTGGCGTATAGCGTGACCGGTTGGCCATGGCTGCCGGTGGCGGTCACGGATTCGACCCGCTGCCCGTCGTGGCTGTGCAGGCGGATATCGCCGGCCCGGCCGATATGATCCTGCTGCGGGTGTGTCAGCGTCTCCAGCAGTGACGGTGTGTCGACCACAAAATCGGACAATCGGTACACGCTGCCACTCACCGTTGAAGCGCGCAGTATGTCCGGATGCTCTTCCGGTTTCAGGTAATCGATACGCCCGTGCAGGGCGCGGCTACCCAGAAAGGTCTTGAAACGGGAGCGGATGTCGCCACCAGACCACATCCAGTAGTGGGAAGACAGGACCTCGCAGGAGCGCAGGTCAATATCGCCACGTCCTTCCAGGCAGGCCTTCCAGCGGGCCGGCATGGCGGCGATGGCACTGGCTGCCGGGGTCAGTACGCCGTTCAATGCGTACTTCAGTCCACCGTGGATGATGCCCTGGGAAGCCAGGGTCTGCCCTCCACCGAGCTCATCTTTCTCCAGAAGCACCGCGTCGTGACCGGCATCGCGCAGACGGTTCAGCAACCACAAACCGGCGATACCGCCCCCGAGGATCACGATGTCATTTCTCAGTATCCGATCAGTCATAGCCAGTGGTATTCATTCCTGCCGCGACAGTCCGCATGGTAGCATGAGCACCCGGTATTCAGGAGGCGCGCCCGTTAGCAAACAGGCCGGACCGCCAGGGATGACACACCGTGAATCGACGCTTCTACAACATCGCTTTTTACCTGATCATGCCGCTGGTCCTGCTACGGCTGCTGTGGATGTCCGTGCAGCAGCCCGCCTATGCGCGGCGCTGGACCGAACGCTTCGGGTTCATCGGCCGGACCCTGGCCGGGCGCAGTGAGCAGCAGTGGATCTGGGTACACGCCGTCTCCGTGGGCGAGACCATGGCGGCCGAACCGCTGATCCGGCGGCTGCGCGCGCAGCATCCCGAGTACGGCATTCTGATCACCACCATGACACCCACCGGCTCCGAGCGGGTTCGCGAGCTTTTCGGTGAGGAAGTCTGCCATGTCTATGCCCCTTATGATTACAGCGGTGCCGTGAAGCGCTTCCTGGGCAAGGTCAGACCCCGGCTGGTGATCCTCATGGAGACCGAGCTGTGGCCCAATCTGGTCTACTACGCCAAGCGCAGCGGCGCCCAGGTTGTCGTTGCCAATGCCCGTCTCTCTGAACGTTCGGCCCGTGGTTACAACAAGTTCGCGGGACTGGGCAAACCCATGCTGCAACAGATCGACTGCATCATCGCCCAGGCAGAGAGCGACGCGGCGCGTTTCCGTCGCCTGGGCGTGGATCCATCCCGGCTGCATGTCACTGGCAGCCTCAAAGTGGAAGTCAGTCTGCCGCCTGAAGTGGATCTGCGGCGCCGTGCTGCCCGTTTCCAGCAGATGGTGGCGGGTGAGCGCCCCATCTGGATCGCCGCCAGCACCCGCGATGGTGAAGAAGAGAAAGTACTGGACGCCCTGCGCCGGGTGCAGCGCGACATCCCGGATGTGCTGCTGGTGCTCGTGCCTCGTCATCCCGAGCGTTTCGACAGTGTCGCCCGCCTCTGCCAGAAGAGCCGCTTCCGCACCGTGCGGCGTAGCAGTGAACAACGCATCGATGCCATCACGTCCGTATTTCTTGGCGACAGCATGGGCGAGATGATCGCTTATTACGGCATGGCGGACATTGCCTTTGTCGGAGGCAGCCTGGTCGATACCGGCTGCCAGAATGTGCTGGAGCCGGCCGCTCTCGGCCTGCCCATCCTCACCGGACCGTCCCAGTACAACTTCCAGACCATCTGCGAGCAGCTCCAGGACGGTGGTGCGCTGCAGCAGGTGCCCGATGAGCAGGCGCTGGCCGGTGCCCTGGTCAGCCTGTTCCGAGACCCGCAGCGCCAGCGCACCATGGGCGAGTCGGGTATGCGGGTCATTCAACAGAACCGCGGGGCGCTGGAACGGGTGCACGAAGTGTTGAGAGGTTATCTGTAATGGAAGGCAAGAAGAAAGCGTCGGGGATCCTGTCTTCCTCCATCAGCAAGCCGGAATGCAGAATGGATTCCAGAAACTGCAGCAAAACGGTGCTATGGTTGTAGTCTCAGCCGGTCAACATGAAGAGGTTCGGGTTGAGAGTACTGGCAAAGGAAAGTTCGCCAGGCAACCGGTGGCGACGACAGGGCAGACGACAGCAGCTCAGAGTGTTGTGGCTGGTGTCGGGACTGGTGTTGGTGGCGGGGCTTGCCTTGCTGTCCGTGGTGCTCGTGGTGCAGATCCATGCCGCCACAGTCGCCTACGTGAGTGGTCAGAGCGCATGGTCCCGGGGCCAGCTGGCCGCTGTCTACTACCTGGATCTCCATGCCGAGCAGGGCGATACCGGCGCGCTGGAGCAGGCGCGCCAGGCGCTGGATATACCGCTGGGTGACCGCCAGGCCCGGCTGGCAATGGAACAGCAACCCCTGGATGCCGCCGCTGCCCGCGAGGGATTGCTCCGGGGGCAGAATCACCCCGATGACCTGGGCCGGATGATCTGGCTCTACCGGTATTTCTCCGACACCCCGATATTCGAAGATGCCATCCGCGCGTGGCGGGAAAGCGACAGCGGTATTCTGGCGCTGGCCACCGTGGCGGACCGGCTGGAGGCCGAATGGCAAGGCGGTGACCCCTCGCCGGAGGTGATCGCCACCCTGCAGGCTTCGCTGGTCGAGGTCAACACCCGCCTCGATGTCCTGACGGAAGAGTTCCGCCGGGCAATGACCGATTCGGCGCGTCAGGTCTCGCAGCTGCTATCCGCAGCCAGTCTGGTGATCCTGTTTCTTCTGGTGTTGACTGCCTGGCTGCTGGGCTGGCGGCTGATGCGCGTCATCACTGCCGCAGATCGCAAGTTCCGCGACACATTCGAGCAGGCCGCCGTGGGCATGGCGCAAGTGGACGAACGGGGCCATCTGGTCGATGTCAATCCGGCCATGTGCAACATCCTCGGGTATGACCGGAGTGAACTGCAGGGACAACGCTACCGGGGCCTGATCCACTCAGAGGATCGCCATGTCGGTCGTGAACAACGCAAAAGAATGCTGGCGAACAACCTCGACAGCTACACCATCGAACATCGTCTGCTTTGCCGGCGCGATAACACTGTGTGGGGCAAGGTGACGGTGTCCCGAATGCGGGATGATCCGGATGTCAGCGCCCGTTACCTGGCGATTGTGGAGGACATCTCGGAGTCGCGCCGTCTCTCGCTGGAACTCAATCACCAGGCCAATCACGATACGCTGACCGGGCTGCCCAACCGCCGCGCCTTTGAGCGCGGTCTCGCCGAGACGCTGCGGCAGGCCCGGATGACTGGCTCACATCATGTCCTGGGTTTCATCGACCTGGACGAGTTCAAGATCATCAATGACACGGCGGGGCACGCGGCCGGTGACGAACTGCTCCGCCAGGTCGCCGCTGTACTGCGCCATCACCTGCGCGAAGGAGATCTGCTGGCCCGCCTGGGTGGCGACGAGTTCGGCCTGATCCTGGAGAACTGTGAACTGCAACAGGCCCGGCATGTGGCCGAGAAGTTGCGCAGCGCGCTGGCCGATACCGCATTCGCCTGGGAGAACTCCACATTCCGGCCCGCCTGCAGTATCGGCCTGGTTCCGGTCAGCGAGGCCAGCACCGATGCCGGCAGCCTGCAGCGAACGGCGGACATCGCCTGTTATATGGCCAAGGAGCAGGGGCGCAACCGGATCTACGTGCTTCGGGAGGACGATCAGCAGCTGGTCACACGCCGCAGCGAGATGGAATGGCTGGGCCGTATCCGCAATGCGATGACCGAGGGGCGCCTGTTCCTCGATGCGCAGCACCTGCAGCGGCTCGATGAGCCGGGGCGGCTGCGCTACGAGGTGCTGATCCGCCTCATCGACGAGCAGGGCGAGGTGGTGCCTCCCTCCGCCTTTCTGCCGGCCGCAGAGCGCTTCGGCATGGCGCACCGGATCGACTGCTGGGTGATTGAGGAGGTATGCGCCCGGCTTGCCGCCCACCCCGATCATCTCGCGCGGCTGGAGGCCTGTCATATCAACCTATCCGGACGTTCTTTTGACCAGCAAGACTTTGCCGACTTCGTGGTGGCCGCTCTGGAGCGCTACAACGTGCCGGCGGAAAAGCTCTGCTTCGAGATCACCGAAACCGCCGCGATGCGCAAGCTCACCGATGTCACGGCGTTCATGGAACGGCTCGGCGCACGCGGCGGCACCTTCGCCCTGGACGACTTCGGCTCCGGCCTCTCGTCATTCGGTTACCTGCGGCGCCTGCCGGTGGAGATCATCAAGATCGACGGCTCCTTTGTCCGTCACATCGATGTCAATGACACCGACCTGGCCATGGTGCGCGCCATCAACGAGATCGGCCGCACACTCGAGAAAAGGATCGTTGCGGAGTTCGTCGAGAACGAGGCGGTGCTGAGGTTGCTGCGCGATATGGGAGTGCACTACGCGCAGGGCTATGCCGTACACCGCCCGTGTCGCTTCGAGGACGTGTTGAACGGTCGCGACCAGGCTACCTAGTGTCGGGTATGGACCCGGCGGGAAATGGCCCGCCCGTCAGGATTTGAACCTGAGACCTCTGCCTCCGGAGGGCAGCGCTCTATCCAGCTGAGCTACGGGCGGTAGCGAGAGCGGTGATTGTACTGCTCAAGACGGCGGAGTTGAAGGGGGGCCGGCCTGTTCCTCCAGGCGCCTCAGGCGCTGGCTCATTTCCCGGATCAAATCCAGCATTTCCTCGCGCTCGCGGTGCGCCTTGGCCTCGGTGGCCGCAGAGCGCTCCGCTTCCTCCTCATAGTGTTTTTCCTGCATGGTGCTGACAATGATACCGATGAACAGGTTGAGCACCACGAAGGCGGTGATCAGGATGAAGCTGATAAAGTACAGCCAGGCGAGAGGATAGGTTTCCATCACCGGCCGCGCGATTCCCTGTGACCAGCTCTCCAGGGTCATGATCTGGAACAGGGTGAAGAGCGTGCGCCCCAGGTGACCGAACTGTTCCGGAAACGACTCGGCGAAGAGCTGGGTGCCCATCACCGCAAAGATATAGAACACCATCAGGAGCAGGAACACGATCCAGCCGATGCTGGGAATGGCCCTCAGCAGGGCCTCGATGATGTGGCGCAGGCGGTCGATCTTGGTCAGCAGGCGCAGTACCCGCAGTATGCGCAGGGCCCGCAGGATGGCGAACGGGCCGGAGGCGGGCACCAGGGCGATACCGACGATGGCGAAGTCGAATACATTCCAGCCGTTGCGGAAGAAGCGAGGCCCGAAGGCGAACAGCTTGATCAGGATCTCGGCCACGAAGATGGTCAGCACCACTGCTTCAATGCCGGTCAGGAGGTTGCCGGCCAGTGCCGTCACCCGGGCCGAAGTCTCCAGGCCCAGGGTGATGGCATTGATCACGATAAGAGTGATGATGAAGTTCTGGATGCGCGGGCTTTCGATCCAGTCGGCCAGGCGCTGGCGCAGCCCGGCGGAGTTTGTGGTGGCTAGCATGTGCGTTCCGCTGGAGAGTCAGTATATGGGGCGTGGAGCATAAACCAGCCGGTGCGCCAGCTCAAGCTATCGTCAGCCGATGCTCCGGCGATCCCCCGGGTTGGCCTGACGATAGCGCGCGGCGAAGCGCCCCAACAGCGACTGCGCCTCGGGTACCCTCTCGCCCGCCACGGTGTCGATCAGCGCTTCCGCGATCTCGGGAGCGAAGTAGCCGTGATTGCGGTAGACCTGGATACGTACCCGGAAGCCATCGGCATCGGCTTCCGGGTGGAATTGGGTGGCGTAGACGTTCTCTCCGACCCGGAACATCTGCACCGGGCAATCCTCGTTGCGGGCCAGCAGCACGGCCGCTGGCGGTGCGGCGTCACAGGCTCCCGGATCGGTCAGCCCGTACTATAGGGATTTTGCTGCCGCCACGCGAGCCCTGCAGGCTGATGGCGTTGATCAGGAGATTGGGGTACGCTGAGTGCGCGTTTACACGCTATTGGCGAAGAGCCTTTGAATGGTTGTTGAGACGCATATCAGAATCAGAAAATGACGGAGTGTACCGGATGACAGGAATGATCAGATCAAGCCAATCAATACTTTTCGCTGGCCTGTTGAGTATCGGCATAGCCGCGCTTGCCACATTCACTCCCGTCAAACATGTCTCGGCTCAGACGAGTGGGGGCGCCATGCCAATGCCGGACTTCACCATTTATCATCTGGAAGGCCGCCGATCCGAGCGCCTGGTGTGGCTGATGGAAGAACTTGGGCTGCCCTATAATCTGTCTTTCGAGCGCGGCGATCTGATGGCTTCCATGGCGGCTATTCGTGCCATTAATCCGGGTATGCCCGTGGCGCCCACGGTGACCTATGGAGAGCAGGTGCTGGTGGAGTCGGGTGCGATCATTGAAATGATCCTTGCGCGCCATGGCGACGGCCAGTTGGTACCTCCTCTGGATTCGCCTGATTTCGCCACCCATCTTATGTGGATGCATTACTCAGAGGGCTCCCTGGCGGCGCGCGCGATAGCCGATTACCGTGTCTGGCAGATCGAACCGCCAACACAACGCTCGCCACTGGTTGATTCCGAACAGGTGGTTCAGTTTGCAGAAGATTTTCTGGCGGACAAGCCGTGGTTCGGCGGTGAAGAGTTTTCGGCTGCCGATATCATGATGCTGTTTCCCCTGAACTTTGCTTTCCAGCTGAATATTGTTGATGACGGTCTGTTTCCGCGGATTACAGCGTGGATGGAGAAAGTTCGGGCCCGCCCCGCCTATCAACGCATGCTGGATAAGGCGCGCCCCGATGGTATGGTGGGCTCCCTGCCAGCGTTGCCGGCACATGCCCCTTCGGGTCCGCGTAATCGTTGAATGACGGGCCAGCCAGGCTGAAACGGAAGTCAGGATTGACAAGGTAAGGAATAATCCTTACCTTGGAGGTGGTCAGGATCACAACAGGAGCCCAACCATGCCTGGTATCCATGAACAAGCCACCCTCACCTCCAAAGGTCAGATCACCTTGCCCAAGGCGATTCGACAGGCCCTGGGTGTGGCCACCGGGGGCAAGGTGTCCTTTGAGCTGCGTGGCGGCGAGATAATCGTCACCCGTGCCGAAGTCGAACACGAAGACCCGGCTATCGGTGCCTTCCTGGGACTGCTGGAGCAGGACATCAGCCAGGGCAAGCACGTTGGCAACCTGCCGGACGATCTTGCCCGGGCCATGCTGGCGAACCTGGAGCAGCCAGTGGATATCAATGAGGATATCGAAGGCGAAGTGGCTCTTTGATGCAGCGCCATGGATGGATACTGCTGTTCCACGACTGCATCGTGGAGCAACTGCAGAAGCTGCATGCCGCCACCGAGCGGGCGCAACGAAAGGACCCCCGGGGCTTTGAGAGCAACGCCAACGTCAAACTGTTCAGCGCGCTGACTCACTTGATCCTCGAGGTCGTACCCGGCGATCCGGGACGAGACGAGTATCGTCAAGGCAACACGCTGGGGCCGGCGCACCGGCACTGGCGGCGAGCCAAGGTCGGCAGACGCTTCCGCCTGTTCTTCCGCTATGATTCCAGATCAAAGACCATCGTGTTTGCCTGGGTCAATGACTAGCAAAAGCTGTACCGCCCGCCATGCGAGCCACGGGCCTGGCGTTGAAACCGAGCGGAGATCAGGGTAAAAAGGGACGCATAAAAGGAAACCATAACAAGAACAGGGACCGTGTCATGTGCCCACTGATCATCATCCACGGCTGGAGCGACGAGGATCAGTCCTTCCTGCCCCTGGCCCGCGCGCTCGAGCAGCGCACCGGCCGCCCGGTCGAATCCCTGTGGCTGGGCAACTACGTTTCCCTGGACGACGACATCCTGATGAGCGACCTGGTGGCCGGCCTGAGCCGCGCCTGGCGCAAGGCGAAGCTGCCCGAGACGCCGGGCTCGGTTGACGTCATCGTCCACTCCACCGGCGGCCTGGTGATCCGCGACTGGATGGCCACCCGCTACAGCGAGCGCAAGCGCAAGCCCCCGGTACGCAATCTGGTCATGCTGGCCCCGGCCAACACCGGTTCGCCCCTGGCTCACAAGGGCCGCGCCTTCTACGGCCGCGTCATGAAAGGCTTCAGCTCCCGCAAACGCTTCCACACCGGCACGCAGATCCTCAAGGCCCTGGAGATGGCCAGCCCCTACAGCACTGGACTGGCCGTGCGCGACCGTTTCATGCAGAGTCCCTTCCGTCCCGGCGGCGTGCGCGCCACCACCATCGTCGGCAACACCGGCTACAGTGGCATCAGCTCGCTGGCCAACGAGGACGGCTCCGACGGCACGGTCTATGTGGCTACCGCCAACCCCGACTGCGCCCGGCTCACCATCAACTTCCCGGCCAACATGGGCAAGGCGAAGGCCAGCGCCATCCAGTCCGCCAAAGGGGGCGAGACCGCCTTCCTGGTGCTGGACGACCACAACCACTCCACCGTCGCCCTGAAGGAGGCCACCCACCCGGGCAACGAGGAACTGCTGGCCGACATCACCCGCGCCCTGGAAATCCCCAACGCCGGCGAGTACCGCGACTGGGTGGCGGACTGCCGCCAGCGCACCGCCGCCGTAATGGAGAAGCATGCCGGCAAGCGCGATACGCATAAACACGGTTTCCAGAACACGGTGATCCGCCTGCGCGACGACCAGGGCAACGACGTGCCGGACTATGTGGTGGAGTTCTACGGCGACGCCGCCAGCGACGCGGACGACCTGGCGACCGAGTTCAACCGCCGCGTACTGACCAAGGTGCACGCCTACAAGGACAACAGCGCCATCCGCAGCTTCATGATCAACTGCACCGAGCTGCACCGTCTGTTCACGGCCAAAGGCCACTCCCTGCGTATCAGCCTGTCCGCCCTGCCGGACATCAACGACCCGAAGAACGTAGTCGGCTACCAGAGCTTCGAGACGGATGACATTGATTGCCTGACGCTGGGGCCGGAGAAGCTGAAGGCGATGTTCGTGGAGAACCGGACGTTGTTTGTGGAGATTACGCTGGCGCGGGTGAGGAAGGATGGGGTGTTCGGGTTGGAGAGGGTTGATTCGTATTGATTGGGGTTGTGTGCGTGCGCGGTTATTGGGGATTTCAGGCTTGCTCGTCTATCCAGTTTGTAAGCTGGCCCACGAATACAATGCTAGCACTCTAGGAGAGTTTAGTAGAATGTACGAAACAATTGGTCTAATAGTCGGCATAATAGGCACTTCCATAGCAATCTATCAGGCCGCTATCATAAATGAGTCAAAGAAGCGAAAGAACGAGCTTCAGTATCTTTTCGCTGGCATTAATGCCGCTGCCGTACAAAAGCAGCAGGCATGGCAGAACCAAATTGCGCTCTTACCCAATCCTTCTACCCCTGAGGAATGGGCGCTTGCTCGCGTCTATATCAGTGCCAGAGATGAGGTTGCGGAAATTGCTAATCTGACTAGTGCTCTCGAAGGAACAATCGATCCCGAAAATTCCGCTATAGTTTCCATGATGGATAAATATAGGAAGATAGTCGATAAAAACAAACTCATGAATCCGCCGACCGGATTCGAGTCCGCCGCATCAAGTGCTAACAAATCAAGGCAGCAGGACGCCAGCGAAGCTGGCGCCTCTGCTTGAGTCGTTAGCGAGTAAATATGGCCGACATGCTGCAATCAGACTCAGTCCTTCGGAACATCCCGAAGTGGCTCAAGCCAGAGACTCGTTACTTCTTCGAGGCCATTGCGATGTCCATTGAAATGGTCGGAGTTGCTTATGCGAGGCTGCGAGGGCTGGCACTAAAGGCGTCTGAATATGAGGGTGCCGAGATCGGCTGGAGGATGCGTGCGGAACTATTCGACGCAGCATGGGGCTTTGTAGGGCATGTGCATATGCTGAATCAGTTTCTTTCGGCTCTTCCCGGGCGTAGACCAGATCCTATCTCGGAATTCTTAGAGCACTCAAAGAACGTTGGCAATCTTCGAAATCGCTACCAGCATCTGCATCAGAATATTAAAAATCGGACAGTGAAAAAGGGTAGCGTACTGCCAGCTGTTGGAGCTCTCTACTGGGTGTTCGTCAAAAGTACAGAACCGTTGCGCTTCGTTTTACACATTCACACCTCCGGTATGCTTCGAGAGGAATGGACACGATTTGAGTCGCCAAATCCCGTCTCCCAGAAACTTGAGTATCCGGCTGGAGCCTTCCGGCTAGAGGCATTTGAAGAGCATCTCGACCTGAGTCAGGTATATCGGGACATTGAACGGGTTATTTCCGCATTTGATGAAGACATAAAGCCCTCAATAATGAAGAAAATCGAAGAAGCATCGATCGAGCTAGGACAAGATCTTTCGGAACTGCAGAAGTCAGCTGGCGGCCCATTAGATGCGGTACTTAACATTGATGTCGAAGGATATGAGATATATCAAGAAGGCTGGGTGCGGTAGCTTGCGCAGTGTCGTATTCGCTAACAATTTGCTGCACTCCGAAAAATTACTCGCTACGCTCCTAATTTTCCGGTGAGCAAGGCGCTAGGCCTATAGGGGGAAGAGATGAGCGTCGAAAAAGACATCGGGGAGCTTGAAGCGCTGAAGGTGTCAGCGCCCCACGAAATTAACCTTTCTTACCTAGATCACCGTAGCAGGAAGACAACAAAGCTTGTAGGCAACACCAGCGAGCAGAACTATGTCAAAGGGCAACATCGAACATATGAGTTCGAGTTCAAAGAGCCTCAATTTGTAACTCGGATTCAACTCAGTACGCTGGATTATGCTGACGGGAACAAGGCCGCGTTTACTTGTACTTACTACCCTTCTGGCGATAAGGGCAAGGTCCAGATCGCTAACGCGAACAATGCATGGGACGTGCGCATAAACGGGTTCATCACCAAGTTTTCGATTGAACCACCGAGAAAGTATCTGGGAGACCAACTTCTTACTGCAGTACAGATTGAGGGGGTGCGGCCGTCGGAGTTTCCCGATATCGCTAAGCAAGTCGGATCGATCGAAAACCTTCGCCAATCAGCGTTAGAAAAATGCAGAGAGCGCCTTGACGCAGTTGCAGCCAAAGAAGCCGAAGTTGACGGGCTTAAACATGCAATTGCCGAATTGACGGAGACCATTAATCGACTCAATGACGACAAATCACAAGTCGAGGATGAGCTTGAATCTGTCCAGGAAGAGCTAGCGGAAACCGAACGGTCCGTTGGATCAAAGAAGCAAGAGCTTTCGGAGTATTCCGCCCGCATCGAGTCCGCAGCTTCGTCTATTGAACAGAAATCGGAAGAACGGAAGCAGCTTTCGAGCGAGATCACCAAAGCCAAGGCGGAGCTGCGAGAGCTAAAGGAGAACATCAACTTGTTCCCTACGGAAATCAGCGGATTCGTCTCTCAGGGTGCGTCCAGCATTAAAAGGTACTCATTTTTCGCGGCAATCCCAATTATTGTAATAGGCTTGGTGACGATTGATCTTTTTCTCAGGGCGTCTGAGCTCAGCCACTTAACGAATCTGCCGCAGGGTATTTCGATCTGGGAGGTCTTAGTTGCTCGCTTTCCGTATGTGCTGGTTTGTGGCGCGCTCCTTGCTTCAAGCTACAAACTTGCCAGAGTTTTCATCGCCGAAATCATCCGAATCAATCAGCAGCGATTAAACCTGACAAAAATAAGCATCATCGCTAAAGACATATCGGATGCGTCTGAAGACGGTTTGTCGCTTGACGACGCGGCACGGTATGAGCACCGCACACATCTAAAGATGAATCTGTTGCGCGAGCATTTAAAGGGCTATCTTGCGGAGGACTACCAATATTCAAAGAAGGATCTGTCGCCTCAGGTGCCTTCGACGGATGATAATGGTCGAGAGGAGCCCGAGGCCTAAGGCCTAACAGTTGGCTGTTGTCGCCCCTTCGGGGCTGGGACGGCCTTTCCGCCGCTGCGCGGCTACAAGTCCGTCGCAAAGCCGGGCGTTATGTGCTACGCGTAATTTCGATCTATGATTCCATTTGAAGAATATTTCTCCAATAGCCTCACTAGATTTGAGGAGGCTCGGCAAGACGTCAAAGCGGTTTCCACGGAATTGAGCCGGAAAAACAGTTGGGATGAGCAATCAGACTTGAGAATAAGGGTCTTTGAGCAAATTAATAATCTCATGCAGCCTTACGCGCTAACGCTTCTCTATGGAGAGAAATGTATCTCCGATGATGATTGGGTAGCGAGAGTCCTTCAGCCAATGAGCGCCTCCGATGCTGAGGGTGTTCGCGATACTTATGAAGTCTTTATCCGAAACGCTTTCATTTACAGTTTTACAAGTGTTGTCGAAGGCTGTATGAGAGCGTTTCTTAGGGCCGTTACTCCCCAGAACCGAGCACTAAGCGACTTTTCCAGGGTGAAATCCGCACTGTTCGAGACATTAGGAAACCGTGAACCTGAGAAAGTCAATTCAGCGCTGCAGCTCTTGTTCGCCATCCGGAACTGCATACACAACAATGGCATGCACTATTCGATACAGGGGCACGAACCATTCCTTCGAGGAGGCAGCGCTTCAAAGATCGGGATCACTCGATGTGCTGCTCATGATTTTGAAAGATGTTGTTGATATGTTCGTATTTATCGTTGAGCATGAAAAAAACCAATCTTTAGACATCGTGCGAGACGATGGCACATAGCAACTAGTTCAATCGGCCCTACGGGCCTTAGGACACCGCTCTGCGGCGCCTAATAGTCAATAAGCGTTACATGCAAAATATGGAGTTCTTTCATGACTTGTAGAGATGAAGTCCTTAAGGCTGCCGAATTTCTGGGCAGCAGTTCTCCAGATGGTACTTTTAGTCCGGTCGAAGTCGTTCACCGCATGGAGCGAATGGGTACTCGCTTTAGCGAAAGCACAATTCGGACTCATGTGGTTTCCAGAATGTGCCACCAAGCACCCACGAACCACGCTTCCAAATACGATGACCTAGAAAGAATTAGCCGCGGTAGGTATAGGCTTCGTTAAGGAACCCTGAAAGGCAATTCTATGTTGGTGCTGGCACGTAACAATCAGTTCCAAAGCGACCAAACTATGCTGACATGCCTTTTGCAAAAGCCGCAAAGGACACGCCAGCATAGTTTGGCGCTTGTAACAGGACGTTATAGGTATGAGCGGAAAAGTTGAACAGTAACATCAACTATTACAACGAACAGGCGAGCGCATATGTCTCGAAAACCGCCGAAGCAGAAACGGCTGCCTTGCGCCAACGGTTCGTTAGAGCTATCTCCAACCGCACCCGCACCCGCACCCGCACCCGCATCCTTGACGCAGGCTGCGGGTCTGGTAGAGACTCTCTGGCGTTCCTTCGTGAGGGCTACAGCGTAACTGCATTTGACGCCAGCCATGCAATGGCGGAGTACGCCACTGAGTTGATTGGACAGCCCGTCTCAGTGCACAGCTTCGAAGACATTAAGGTCGTCCATGAGTACGACGGAATCTGGGCCTGCGCCAGCCTTCTTCACGTTCCCGCCTCTAGGATGACAGTGGTATTGCGTACACTGTGGGCAGCACTGAAGCCTGGTGGCGCCTTCTACTGCAGCTACAAGCTCGGAGACGGGGAAAGATTTGACGGAGAACGCAACTTTACCGATGCCAACGAAGAGCGGTTACAAGAATGGGCAGAAGCCCTGGACGGGGTCGCAAATATTGATATTTGGCGAACGGGAGATGAGCTAGGGCGCGAAGGCACGACATGGATCAATTGTATTATGACTAAGCAAGAGCGGAAGCTCGTCAGCGGAGGGCGCAACGACCCCTTTCTGCCCCATCTCTGTGCCGCAATCCATCAAGCCAATGAAATCGAGATTGCGGTCTCGTTCATTAAGGCCACCGGCCTACGATTGCTTATGCCAGATTTGCTGGATGCGCTACACTGGTTGGAAAGAAGTGGCGAGGCAGTGCCAGTTCGTGTACTCACCAGCGACTACCTGGATGTTACCGATCCACAAGCCCTTCGGTTGCTTATGCTGCTATCCGAACATGGCGCGGATGTGCGTATCTTTGAAAGCAAAGGGGAAAGCTTCCACCTCAAAGCGTATATCTTCGCCGGTCGCCATGACGATAAGGAGTGGGGCAGTGCATTCATTGGCTCCAGCAATATCAGCCAACAGGCCTTGCAACACGGACTGGAATGGAACTATCGAGTGGATCATCCGGGGGATAGCGGATTCCTCGAAAGTCGGGCGCAGTTCAATCAGCTGTTTAACCACCCGAAGTCGCGGATCCTAACAGATGCGTGGATTGAAGAGTATGAGCAACGCCGCACGGTCCCGGAACAGGCCGTCGCGCCCGGCAGCACCGAAGTAGAGCCGCCCCCAGAGCCCACCAAGGTGCAAACGGAAGCCTTGAAGGCATTGAACAGTACACGAGCGAACGGCTACGCCCGTGGCCTCGTCGTACTGGCTACTGGGTTGGGCAAGACCTGGCTATCTGCATTCGATACGAAACAGATGGGTGCGCGCCGTGTGCTGTTCGTGGCCCACCGCGAAGAGATTCTCGACCAAGCGGCCGAGACCTTCGCCCGCATCCGTCCCACAGCGCGGATTGGCTTCTATCGCGGTAGTCAGCGCGATGCCCAGGTCGATGTGCTATGCGCCTCGGTGCAAACATTGGGAAAGGCCGAGCACCTGCAGCGCTTTCCACCACAGCACTTCGACTATGTCGTGGTGGATGAATTCCATCATGCTGCGGCGTCGACCTACCATCGCGTGCTGCAACATTTTGCTCCGGCATTCCTACTTGGGCTGACGGCAACCCCGGACCGAACGGACAACGCGAACATTCTGTCGTTATGCGATGACAACTTGGTCTACGAAAGCAATCTGTTCTCGGGTGTGCAAGAGCAGTTGCTGGTGCCGTTTCACTACTTCGGCATCTTCGACGAGGATGTCGATTACCAAAGTATCCCGTGGCGACATGGCCAATTCGACCCCGACATCCTGGCAAACAAACTGGCCACGATTAGCCGGGCTCGGCATGCGCTGGCTACGTGGCGCCTCCGCAAGCAGCAGCGTACGCTGGCGTTCTGTGTATCAATCAAACACGCTGACTTCATGGCAGAGTATTTTCGGCAACAGGGGGTGCGCGCTGCGGCGGTGCACGGCAGCTCTGTGCTTTCGCGTGGTGAGGCGTTAACACAGCTAAGCGAAGGGCAGCTTGATATTCTGTTCTCAGTTGACCTGTTCAATGAAGGGGTCGACTTGCCCGCCATCGACACGGTGATGATGCTCCGCCCCACGGAGTCCAAGATCCTGTTTCTGCAACAGCTCGGCCGTGGGCTGCGAAAAGCGCCTGAGAAGGCTAAGCTGGTGGTGCTCGACTTCGTGGCCAACCACCAAAGCTTCCTTCACAAGCCAATGGCGCTGATGAACCAGTCGATGAATCATCGGGAGCTGGCTGAGTTCGCAAAAAAGGCGGAACAGGGCGCGCTGGAGCTACCGGAAGGCTGCTACGTCAACTATGACCTCCAGTTCATCGAGTTTCTGAAATCATTGGATAGTGGTAGCGTCGCCGCTGATTACGAGTCGCTACGAGAAGTGTTCGGGCGCAGGCCTACCGTGACCGAGTTCTACCGATCTGGCGCAAGCTTGCAGGATATGCGCCGCCAATACGACCACTGGTTCGGGCTTGTTGTAACCGAAGATCGAGAGTCCTTGACGGAGACCGAAGCAGCGCTGATCGATAAACACCGAGAATTCCTGCGGGAAGTAGAAACTACACGGCTGACCAAGAGCTTCAAGCTGGTATTGCTGGAGGCCTTTCAGGAGCTCGACGGCTGGCACAATGCGCCCACTGTAGAAAGCGTTGCCAATCGTTCTTGGCAGATACTCCAAAGAAGGCGACAGTTCCAGGGCGATTTGCCGGAAGCGTATCAAGCGCGGGCCGAGCTACCGGACGATTGGCTTTCCTACTGGAAGAAGAACCCGGTGAACGCCTGGGCAGGCGGGCAGTACTTTTCTTTGGACGGCGAGCTACTGGTGCCGGCCGTGGTCATTCAAGACCACCAGATCGAAACCTTCAGCCACTTAGTGCAAGAGCTAATCGACTACCGGTACGCTGGCTACAGTGCGCGGGTTGGAACTGATGTTGCGCCGGACAACGTCGTGGCCTTGTCATCCAAAGCGAAAGGCATGGAGCTACCGTATTTCCCGAATCTGGCCATTGCCTGTGGGCACTTCAAAACTGGGCGTACCGACGCCGAGCAATACCGTGTGCTACCGGAAGAATACGGACAGGTGGATGCGAATCGCTACTTTATCGCTCGTGCTTCCGGTAATTCTATGAACGGCGGACGAAGCCCAATCGTCGACGGTGACTACCTGCTGTTGGAAGTGATAGACGCCGATCACGCAGGTAAGATCACCGGGGAAGTCATTGCCATTGAGCGTCAGGAAGCTGGAGACAATCAGTACCTATTACGCAAGATTCTCAAAGATTCTGACGGCACCTATCGACTCCGGGCCAACAATCCCGACTACGAGGATATCGTCGTAACCGATGAGCTGCAGAGCCAGTTCAGGACATTCGCCAGGCTGCGTGGCGTCATCGATCCGCTGGCTATGCATATTGGACAGCGCCTATTGCGCGAAGAGATTCCAGGGCTATTTGGAGCGTCGTTTAATCCGGGTAATTGGCACAGTGGACACGTCGCACTGAGCGACCCAAAGGCCCACATTCTACTCGTGACGATCAACAAACAGGGTAGGGCGGCAGACCTGCGATATCACGACCACTGGATCGATGAGCGTCATTTTCATTGGCAGAGTCAGAACAGCACGGCTCCGACAGGGAAACGCGGTCGCGAAATTATTAAACACGACGAGCTGGGAATCGACATTCATCTTTTCGTGAGAGAGAACAAGCTCGAGAATGGAAAAGCAGCACCGTTCACGTACCATGGGAAGGTCAGATACGTGAAGCACGAGGGCTCGAAACCGATGAGTGTCACGTTCGAGCTCCTGCAACGGTGAGGATGCGCAACAGGGAGTGGCAATGTCATGAACGTAAAAGTGCACTACTTGTACCGGGATGCGGGGAACTTCAAGCAGTTCGGCACCGTGGTCTTCTCCAATCAACAAGGGCTCCCTGAAAATCGAATAGTACGGGACATCGAATCCTGTTGCGAAGAAGGCATCTACTTTGATGTCAGCGCGGTAGACCTCCCTCCACTCTACTTCGAAGTCTACAACCCGGCACTCGACCACGACTGGCATGAGCTGGAGAGCATCGAGCTGTGCAGCGAGGCGGCCGATGATGATAAGGGGCGAGATATTGGCGACTTCATCAACCGATTGCGGGAAGCCCAGTAGCTGCGAGGTAGAATGCTATGCGATTTGAAGAGTGGATGAAGCATCGAGGTTTGTCAGCGTCCTCGGTTAGTAAGTACAGCAGCGCTCTTTCAGGCTCGATATCCAATTGGGCAAAGGACGAGGGTGTAATCGACGGTCCCGTGACTGCGATTCAAAGTGCCAAGGAGTTCGAGCGCGTAGCAGCGCGCATCCGCGAGTTGCCAATTTTCGAGGCGACGAACAAGCGCGGTAAGAACATGTACAGCAGCGCACTGAAGAAGTACGCCGAGTATCTGGATGAAGGCTTCTATGGCGATATCGAGTCGGACATTGAGGAAATTCTTGCGGACGAGGCGACGAAGCCGACGGAGAAGAGTGATTTAGTGAAGGCGCGGATCGGTCAAGGACGCTTTCGGCACCGGTTGATTTCCTACTGGAAAGGTTGCGCGGTGACCAGCTATAAAGACGCCAGCATGCTGGTTGCGTCGCACATCAAGCCGTGGAAAGCAGCCTCGAACAACGAGCGGCTGGACCAGTTCAACGGGCTATTGCTGGTGCCTACGTTAGATAGGGCATTCGACAAAGGGTTCATTTCTTTTGATCCATTGGGAAGGATCAGGATATCCCCGCTTTTAGAGCGGCCGGAGCTATTGGGTATACATCGGAGAATGGGCGTGAAATTGCGCAGCGAGCATGTCCCGTACATGATGTTTCATTGGGAAAAAGTGTTCCACACTACATAAAGGAGAATTGTTGAAATAAACATGGATGTATTCGTACTGCCCGCAATCTTGCTGTTGGCTCTGGTGGTTCTTCAAATCCTGGTGAAAACGATTCAGAAGAAGAATTCCTGGCAATATCGCCGGCGCCCGTACTTGCTCAGTAAGGCTGAACGCTCCTTCTATGGTGTGCTTGTTCAAGCATGTGGTGCTGACTACATAGTGTGCCCGAAGGTGCGAATTGCTGATGCGCTAACGCCCGCAGAAGGCATGGGGCGACCAAATCGGCAATCGGCATTTAACGCAATCTCATCCAAACATTTCGACTTCCTGGTGTGTAGCCCATCAGATTGTTCGATACAACTTGCGGTCGAACTGGATGATGCCAGTCACGGTTCAGGGCGGAGTAGGAAACGGGACCGCTTGGTGAACGAGGCGTGTGAGTCCGCAGGGCTACCACTACTGCGAGTCAAGGCCGCTCGGTCCTATGCAGCGACTGATCTTCACAATAGAATTGATGCGTTGCTCTCTGCGCTGCAGTCTACAGAATAATCGTAAGCCTCTTCCTTGGGGAAGACGACAACAACCGGAGAATAATCCCATGCAATCCATCACCCGCATCGCACCCCACCGGACCGCCCTGACCGTCGCGCTGGTCATCGCGTCGCTGACACTGATCGCCGCTATTCTCATGCTTCTGGCGTTCGGCCTGGCCCCGGGGCCGGCAGGGCGGGCCGGCATGCCGATGCCCATGGGGTTCCCGGTGGGCATGGCAGTGCTCATGCCGCTGTTCCAGTTCGTCATCGGCTATCTCGTCACGGCGCTGCTGGCATGGGTCTACAATGGGGTGGCGCGATTAACCGGCGGCATCACCGTGGAATTGACCGAGCGGTAACAAGAGGCGAGCCGGCGGATCTGCAAGGAATAGAGAGATATTCCCGCACTCCCACTCGACGGTCAGGGCGAGCACGAGCACGACGGAGGCCAACGGAACGCCGATCGCGACGTATTCTAACCGTACGTGATATTTTCGTCTTGTTGGCCTGCCACAGATTCGCTGTTTATCACGTACGATACTATTTTCTTGCCATCGACTGATCAAGCTGCTAGTTTTTACCGTACGGTATGTTTTTAAGGCAAGGCCATGGCACAGGAAGACATTACCTACGGTAGGATACAGACCGCCGGGGAGCTCGGCCTCCTGGTGCGAGCCCATCGCAAGCACCGGCGCCTGACGCTGGAGACGGTCTCCGGGCTCGGTAACCTGAGTACGCGTTTTCTGTCGGAGTTCGAACGGGGTAAGGAGACGGCCGAAATCGGCAAGGTCCTGAAGGCACTGCATACCCTGGGGCTGGAGGTCATCATCCAGCCGCGCGGGCGCACGAAGCCGGCTCGCAGTACCGGCAAGGGCCGTGAGGAGACCCCGTGAGCGACCCCGACATCCTCAACGTCTGGCACGAACAGCGCCTGGTCGGTCAGCTCTGGCGTAATATGAACGGGGCCATCGAGCGTATCGACTACCATCTCGCCTTCGATGTCGGTGGCGAACGCAATCCTGGCGTGATCACCTCGGCCCACTGGGAGGCGCTTGCCAGGGCGTGCGACGTGCGGCCACAGTTCCTGGGTAACCTGGTGCGTCAAACCGCGACCGAGTTGCGGGAAAGTGTCGGGCAGGTGCGGGAAGACTTCGAGGTACGCTACGACGTCTATCCTGCGCTGCAACGCATCGTAAAGGTAGTCACCACACAGTGCCGGCGGATTTGCAAGGAATAGCGGTATACACGCCCGCACTCTCCGTTTTCGGGGATTCTTTCATGTTTGCTGCTCCTGTCGGGCGTTGGAATGGACGCTCATCATGGTCACTGTCGCCAGAATGACCGCCATGCCCAGCAGCTGCGATCCCGCCAGGACTTCCTGCAATACCACGACGCCGAACAACGACGCGGTGACCGGTTCCACCATCGCCACGATGGAGGCCACCGCCGGCGCCGTGTGACGCAGGCCAACGACATAGACAATGAACGACAATCCCGCGCCCAACACGCCCAGTGTCACGAACAGCGGCCAGTCCGGCGTATGCAGGGCGGCCACGACCTGCTCCGCGTCACCCGGCAGGAACAGCAGCAGCGCCAGTACGGCAAACGCGATGGAGAGAATCGCCTGCGGGCTGCCGTGCGGCGCCGCGTATTTGAAACCGAAAATGAATACCGCGTAGGACAATCCGGCCAGCAGCCCGGCGCCCACACCGGTCAGCGTGACAGCGGCGACCCCGATGTCGTACACCTGCGTCAACAACACGATGCCCAGCATTACCACGACGATGGCCGCCCACTTCATGGCGGAAGGGCTTTCCAGCTTCAGCGCGAACGACATCAGGTACACGAACACGGGAGCGCAGTACATCAAGGTAGCCGCCACGGCGACGCTGCCCTGTTCGATGCTGAGGAAATAGAACGAGAAGTTACCGGCGACGCCCAGCCCGGCGATGATGGACCAGAACCACAGCCAGCGGCTGCGCAGTCCGCTACCCTGCGGTCGCAGCGCCAGCCAGCCCAGCACGAACAGCAGTCCGATCGCACCCCGGTAGAACGCCAGAACGAACGGGTCCCACCCGCCGGCCATGAGAATGCCGCCGATCCCGCCCGACAGTCCCCAACAGAGAGCCGCCAGTGCGACGTAGGCTGTCGCTGTGCTCGCGCGCATCGTGGAGTTCGCGTTGCGATGAAGAGAACAGGAACCCGATGGTACCAGATAAGCGCTGGCCTGATGTTTTCAGGCGTGAAGGGCAGAGTCATCAACTCTGCCTGGTGTCGAATGCCTCCCGATACACACTCTCGATCTCCCCGGCCTCTTCATCCGTCAACGCCGCAAATTCTTTCCCGCGGGCCCGATTCGACAGGCACCCGTCATTCTGGTGCAGGAAACGGAACAGCAGCTCCAGCGTACGGGGCGGCATGTCGACCACTTCATTGACGCGTTGCCGGAATACATCATGATTGCGCAGGAATGCCGCCTCCTGCGGAAGATCCCGTTCGATGGTCTCCTGCACGCAGCCATACAGGAATTCCGCATGCGGGGTGGCATCGAAGTAGCGGTAATGGTCCACGGTATCATTCAGTACCTTCACGTTGTGCCGATCGGTCGTCTCCCATTCGATTAACGGGAGTACGCGCGCCGAATGACTTTCCAGCACCGCCTGGTAGGCATCCATCCGGTGCAGGATCGCGGCGGACACGGGGAAAACGATGCCGGGTGGGTTGAAACCGCGCGAGGCCAGTACATGGTGGATCAGGTAACGGTGAATCCGTCCGTTGCCATCTTCGAAAGGATGTATATAGACGAATCCGAAGGCCAGCGCCGCTGCCGCGATGACGGGATCCAGTGAACGCGAGGCTTGCGCATGAAACGCAATCAGTCCGTTGATCAGTGATTCCAGAACATCCGGTCTGGCGCTGATATGATCGGGCAGGGGAAGGTGAGTGAATCGGTCATGCTCGCCGACAAAACCGTCTTCCGTGCGGAAACCGAGCGTCACAAAGCGATTGTCTCCGATCACCATCCGCTGCAGGCGTAATAGCTCCTCCCGGTCCAGTGGCTGACGTCCAGCCTCGCCGATGGCCCGGCCCCAGCGCTGGATACGATTTTGCGCAGGGGTTTCGCCCTCGATGGCGTAGCTGGAGCGGGAATCCTTGAGCCGCAGGAACGCGGCGGTCCGGGCCAGAATGTACCGGGGGATGTCGGCGGCCAGCGTCCTGGCTCGTTCCTGCAGCCGCAGCGCAAGGAACTGTTCAAGCGCTTCTGTACGATACACCAGAGGGCAGAAGTCCGGGGTCCCCGGCAGGTTGTTTCTGACCCGGTAACGGGGCAGTTTCACCTCGTCGTGGCTCGCGAACTGCAAGGCGGGGTCGAGGGCCGGCACGTAGCTCCCCGTGCTGGCGTCAGGCAGATCCAGTCGTGTACCGGTCAACCATTCGTAGAGGAACCAGATGCGCCGCGCGTAGCGGCCGGTCGGCGTGTTCCGGACGATGTGCTCCACCGGTTCGGGGCCGGTAGCCAGGAACAGGCGTTTGAGCACGGCAAGATCCAGGCCTTCGTGCTTCAGGGCAAAGGTCAGGTGGTGCTGCAGGGTTGGCTCCGGCGCATGGCGGGGCGTGAGAATGCACCAACCATCAGCCCGGCGGATGCGGTGATGTTCACCGGTCGCGTACAGCCTGCGCGGCAGCGGGACAGCCAGCGCACAGGCGTCGATCAGGGCGCTGTAACCGGCGGGAGTGGCTTTTTCAGGAAGGCGTCGTTCCTGAAAAAGGGTGACAGGGCCTGAAAAATGTAGTTCTTTTTGAGTGGACATGAAAAACTGTATTCGTTGGTGAAAAACAGTTGCATAAAAACATTATCATGAAAAGTAGTAATATGTCATGAAAAAGGATTATCAACTTGATAATTGATGAAAAAAATAACCAATAAAGCAGGCACCGTTATGGAGGCTGCCATGAAAGATCATTTCCAGCTCCTCGCCACCTGTAACCAGTGGATGAACGAAAAGCTCTACGAAACCGCCGCCGCGTTGGTGCTGATCGACCTGCAGAAAGGCATGGCGGTGCCCCGCCTGGGAGTGTGGCGGTAGCCTCGTTCATCGCGGTGGGGCTGTACTTTTTGGGGGCTGCGGTCCGTTAAAGGGGGTGGAAGGCCCGCGAACGCGGTTCACTGGGTCGGGAGTAAGCGCATTGGCGAGGAATCGCAAAAGGTTCTATAACCTCCATGCAGGACAAAGTTCTGTGCTGAGCAGACAGACATCACAGGGAAGGGAGGAAAGACCATGAGAGAGCTAACCGATGGTGAGGTGGAACGGGTCAGCGGCGCCAATTATCTGCCGCAGGCGGGGGCCGTCGCGGTCACCTACAAGACAGCGTATGAAACCGCCACCTGGTTTGGCGCGGATCAGTTGGGAAGCGCGATCGGCAATGCGCTGTACGACTTTACCAACGGCAGTTGATGCCCGGGGCGGGGCAGCGACGCGTCGACTGCCTCGTCCTCCTTATCCAGGGAGGAAAACATGAGCAAAGAAACCGGAAATCGAAGAATACTGATTACGGCTACCCTTTCCGTGATCTGTCTCGTGGCAGGGGCAGCGTTGGTACGCCATGCACTGGAAGCCGACTGGTGGGATGCGCTGGTGGCAGCGGGGGCGGTGGTGTTGCTGTTGCCGACGCACTCGACGGTAGACTGGATGGCTGCTGATGTGCGTGAACGATCGCTTGGCCCGTCCCGATGGCAGCAATTGATGGGGTTGTCCTTTATCGGCACAGGGCTGGCGGCAGGGCTGATGCTCCAATGGCTATGAGCTTTGCGTCCAGTGTCGCATTGATAGCCGGTTTACCCACAAGGCAAACGGCGTTTATACTCTGTCTAAACGTCCAACCTGGAATCGACATGGCCGAGACCGTTCTTGATATCAAAAACTGGGGAAATAACCTTGGCGTGCGCCTGCCTGCGGCCGTGGCCCGGGCTGCAAATCTGCATGCAGACCAGCGGGTACGTCTTACGGTGGAAGGGGAGCGGATCATCATCACACCCTTGCATGACGAGTCCCTGAGCCTGGAACAGCGCCTGGCCCGCTTTGATCCGGAGCGCCACGGCGGGGAGGCCATGTCGGCCGATGAAAGGTTGGGGGCAGAACGGTGGTAAAACCGGCGAGGGACTGGATACCCGATCGTCAGGACATCATCTGGATCGATTGCAACCCACAGCGTGGGAAAGAGATGCGCGATGTCCATCCTTTTCTCGTCCTGTCTCCCAAAGCATTCAATGATCGCACGTCCCTGGTGATTGGCTTGCCCATGACCACAGCCACTCACAATGCAGATAATCCATTCGCGGTAGCCGCCGGCATTGCTGGTGGACGCAAGTCAGGACGAACCAGTTACGTGCTTTGCCACCAACCCGAATCCTTCGATTGGCGCCTGCGTGGCGGTGCGCCCCATCCAATGAAACGCATTAGCGATGTCCGCTTCGCCGAGGTGCTGACTTTGCTCAATCAGATCGTGCAATTGGCCTGAGCGAGACATGGCGCTTACAGAAAATGACGAACTCATCGAGGCGCTGACGATCACGCATGTGGAGATGATATTGATACACCCGTTCAGCGAAGGGAATGACGCGTGACTACGGGACAATGAAGCGTCTGGTGTCAGGATTGTTCGTGTCCGGCATGTGATAACAGACGATTACTGGCCTTTAGTGCCGCAAGGAAAGCCATCAGGGAAGGCCAGGAGAGCGCGCAGGGGATGGTGACATGCGCAGCTTTTCTTGCTGATTGATCCAGATCAGCTCGGCTGTGCCATCGATTTGACGCACGGTCATTGCCGTAAGTTGCTGGTTGGAAAATGCATCCTCTGTGATGAATTCCACCGACGCCGTGACAACGCCGTTGACCGGCAATCTGTCAATCGGGCCGGTGACGACCATTCCTTCGATATCAATGGTCGTTGCTCTGTACCAACCCAGAGATTGCGTTCCCTGCCACAGTGCGACAGGTAGCCCTCTTGTTGCGCGTTCGTTTCTCATAATGCGCGCCTCCTCCAGACTGCGCACAGGGTTCTCGTGTGACGCAGGTCGAGATATGTGAATCTGGACCGGAAAGAGTAGATCACCATGCAGCAACTGTATGTACGTTACCGAACGTTGGTGTAACCACAATCATATTGTTCGATCGATACAGAAGCAGCCTGGGGTGGAACGATGGTAAAACCGGCCAGGGGCTGGCTTTTCTCAACCGATTTCCCCGGCCAGCGCCACAACCATCCGCTCGCGTATCTCCCGCGCATCGCAGCCCTGCGCAATCAGGTAGTAGAGCTTGGTCAAGGCGGCCTCGGTGGTCAGATCGCGGCCGCTGATCGCGCCGGCATCGGCCAGTGCGTTGCCGGCCGCGTAACTGCTCATTCGCACCACGCCGTCCAGTGGCTGGGACACCACGACCACCACGATGCCCTGGTCCACCGCAGAGCGGACGGCGTCGAGGAAGCTCCTGTCGCGGCTCGGCCCATTGCCGGCTCCGTAGGCTTCCAGGACGATGCCGCGCAGGTTCTCACCGCTGCAGATGGCGCGCAGGGTCGCGGCACTGAAACCGGGAAACAGGCGGACCAGCGCTACCGCGTCATCGGGGGGCGGTGCGTTGTTCTCGAGGATGCTTTTCCCGAGATCCTCGCGCAGACCTTCACGCGCCGGCGCGGGTCGGACTGACTCGAACGCCGGGCTACTGTTGTATTCGATGTCGATGCCGATCGAACCGATGTGGGGGAAGCGGGGTGAATCAAAGGCATCGTAGGCCTGCGCCGACACCTTGGTACTGCGATTGCCCTGCAGGATTCTGGAGCCGAACACGACACAGACCTGCGCCATGGACCCGGGCAGGCTGGCGGCCACCTGCAACGAAGAGATCAGGTTGTTGCGCGCATCGCTGCGCGGCGAGCCGAAGGGGAGCTGGGCGCCGGTGACGACTACTGGTTTGCCTGATCGGTGCAGAAAGAAACCGAGCGCGGAGCTGGTGTAGGCCAGCGTGTCCGTGCCGTGCAGCACCACGAAGCCGTCATGGTCGTCGTAGTGACGCGCAATGTCGTCCGCCATCCGGCACCAGTGACCGGGAGTCATGTCCGAGCTGTCCAGCAGCGGATCGTAACTCAGCGTTTCGATGACCGGCGGATCGCCGTGAAAAGCGGGACCCAGCTCGGGCATCTGCAGAATGTCCGTGGTCAGGTCCGAGGCGGGCGCGAGGCCCCGGTCGGTCTGCTTCATGCCGATAGTGCCACCGGTGTACAGAATCAGCAGTCTCCCGGCCATCAGCGCCTGCCGTTTCCCTGGCGTGCCCGGGCCTTTTCCCGCTCCAGCAGTTCGCGCTTGCGTTCCACGGCGAAGCGGATCGTTGTGTTCGCTTCGCCATGATCCTGTTCTGACTGCTGAAGGGTACGTCGCATCCTGCCTCCGTGCGTCCCAGTGGCCGGTGGTGTGAAACAGCATACACCCGCAAGCCGATGGGCTGCATCTATTGCCTGGCCGGCGGGGTCGCGCTACGGTAGGCGCATACTCACCACTGTATGGAATCCCGCATGCCATTCTCGTTGCGCCAACTGTCTCTGCTGTCCCTCTCCGTCGGTCTGATCGCCTGTTCCGAGCCGGCTACCAATACGTCGGACGCTGATGCTCTGAATGCCGAAATTGCCCTGGGCAGTGCCGTGAAACGGCTGTGCTCGTCCGTGCTGGTGAGCGGCCGCAGCACCGATCACGTAATGGCCAACGAGCTCAGTGGCCCGGGGCTGGAGGGTGTCAATTTCCGTATTGAAGACGACCTGGTGACCGGGGAAGGGATGGGGCACGTGGTTCGCGCCCTGTACCGCGAGCACCTGGGTTGTACGCTGGTCAAGGAGACCTCGCCGGAGGCGCTGCGGCAGCAGTTCGATGCCGCCGGGTATCCCGATGCGCCGGCTGCGCCCGACGCGCAGTGGCCACTGGGCAACCAGGTGACCCTGCCGGACGAGGTGCCCGGTATCGACCTGGCGGCCGTCAACCGCGCCGTGGATGCGTCCTTCGAGGACATCGAGCCCGGTCAGGATATCGACACGCGCGCGGTGCTGGTGATTCATGAGGGCGAGATCATCGCCGAGCAGTATGCGGAACCGTTCGATGCGCAGACGCCGCAGCTGGGCTGGTCCATGACCAAGACCGTGGTGGGTGCGCTGACCGGTATGCTGGTCGGGGATGGCCGGCTGCAGGTCGATGCTCCGGCTCCGGTGCCGGAATGGCAGTCGACGGGAGACGAGCGTGGCACGATCACGCTGGAGAATCTGCTGCAGATGTCCAGCGGTCTGCAGTTTTCCGAGGAGTACACTTCGGGCTCGATGTCGGATGTCATCCTGATGCTCTACACGACCGGGGACACCGCCGGATTTACCGCGCAGCAGCCCCTGGAGCACCCGCCAGGCAGTACATTCTATTACTCCAGCGGTACCACCAACCTTATCTCGCGGATTCTGCGCGACACGCTGGGTGACCAGCAATCGTATTTCCAGTTTCCACGGGAACGGCTGTTTACGCCGCTGGGAATGAGCTCGGCGGTGATCGAGCCCGATGCCAGCGGCACCTTTGTCGGTTCCTCCTACATGTATGCCACGCCGCGCGACTGGGCGAAGATCGGCCTGCTGTACCTGCAGGACGGTGTGTGGGATGGCGAGCGTATCCTGCCGGAAGGCTGGGTCGAGCGCAGCCTGACACCGCCTGACTCTGCCGCCAACGGGCAGTACGGATACCAGGTCTGGCTCAATGCCGGCGCGCCGGATGATCCCGAAGACCGGTCCTTTCCTGCTCTGCCGGCTAACGCCTGGTATCTCTCCGGGTTCGAGGGACAGAACATCGTGGCGCTGCCCGATCAGGATCTCATCATCATGCGCATGGGAGTCACGACCAGCGGGCCGCGGCCGATCTGGGCGTTGACCGAGGCGGTGCTGGGGGCGTTGGAGTAATCGGCGGCTCAGGCCTGGCCCGTGCTCGCCGAAGATCAATCAGGCCTCAGCGCACGGTTTCGCTGACCACCTCGCCTTCAATCACCACGCCGACCACGTGGCTCGTATACTCGAAGGGATCGCCGTCGAACAGCGCGACGTCGCCGTCCTTGCCGACCTCCAGGGAGCCGACGCGCTCATCGATGCCGAGAATGCGCGCCGGACCCATGGTGACCAGTTCCAGCGCCTGCTCGGGCGAAAGGCCGTAACCGAGGCCGAGGGCTGCCTCGAACAGCACCACGCGGGTCTTCGGCACATAGCCCTCATAGCCGGACTGTAGCGAGGTCGCCACGCCGGCCTCGAGCAGCTCCGCCGGCGTGGTGAAGGACACGTTCTGCCGCTCGCCGTGGACGCTGCCACGGATCATGATCGGGTGGATGATCACCGGCACGTCTGCCGCGACGATCTCGTCGAGTACCAGCGTCGCGTCGGCGGCGCCGGTAAGCAGCAGCCGGAAGTCAAACTCCTCGGCCAGGCGCAGGGCCGTGACGATGTCCTGATGCCGGTTGGCCTCGACCATCAGCGGGACCTCGCCACGGAGTACGGCGACGAGGGACTCCAGCGCCAGATTGCGCGCCGGCGGCTCCTCGGCGTCCTGCTTCGCGAGATACTCCTGTGCCTCGATCAGCTTTGCACGCAACATGGCCACGGCCTTGGCGCGCGTTCCGGGGGAGTTGCGCGGCTCGCCATCGACCAGGGCGCCGTCGCCGAGTGTCGCCGCCACGGCGGCGAAGGGCACGAAAACAGCTTCGTCGATCGTCTCGCCCCGGGTCTTGGCGATCAGCGTTTGCCCGGAGATCACCTCCCCGGGTCCGTGGCCGGTGTGTACGGTGGTGACGCCGTGCTCGCGCAGCCATTCGACCAGGGTCTCGCGCGGATTGTAGGCATCGATGGCGCGCAGCTCCGGCTGCAGAGCCGCAGAGCGCTCCAGCTGATCCTGGTCGTGGTTCTGGTTGAGGGCGCCGGCGAGGCCGACGACGGAGCGGCCGTCGACCAGACCCGGGGTGGCCACGGCTGCACGGCGCACGGGCATGTCGTCCGGGATGCGTACGCTTGCGGCGGGACCGACGGCAGTGATGCGGCCGTCCTCGATAACGACGACGCCGTCGTCGATTGTTTCGCCGGTGCCGGTCATGAGCCGCTCGGCGCGCACGACCAGGTCGTCGGCGAAGGCGAACGCGGGAGCGACCAGAAGGGTGACCAGCAGGCCGCGCGTCAGAATGTGAAGCGGATTCATTGGCCACCTCCCGTCGAACCGTCAATACCATGAATGTGTCCCGCGCCGTCGTCGGCGGTCAGGGCCCCGGGCCCGCCCTCGGCGACCAGGCGATCCTCCGGATCGTCCAGGTCGAAGCGCCGCACGCCCTCTACCCAGGTTTCGAGTACGCGGGTGCGGGAAGACAGCGGGTCGCCCGACAGGATCACGAAATCAGCGTCCTTACCGGACTCGAGTGTGCCGACGCGGTCGGCCAGGTCGAGCATGCGTGCGCCTTCGATGGTCATGGCGCGCAGCGCCGCCTCGCGGCTCATGCCGCCGCGCACGCTCATGGCGGCCATGCGCAGGAAATAGCGCGAGTCCGTGATCCAGTCGTCGGTATGGAAGGCGACGGTGGCACCGGCCTCTTCGAGAACGCCGCCGGACTCCAGAGAGACATCGATGGCTTCCAGCTTGCCGCCAGGGCTGTCGAGGGCGATCAGCGAGACCGGCACGTCCGCCGCGGCAATCTCGTCGGCGACTTTCCAGGCCTCGCTGACGTGATGCAGCACGAGGCGGTAGCCGAACTCCTCGCGCAGACGCATCGCCGTGATTACGTCGTCGTGGCGGTGCGTGTGATGGTGGGCGATGCGCCGGCCTTCCAGGACTTCGACGAGCGCGTCCTTGCCGAGATCGCGCGGCGGTCGCTCTGCCTCTTCGTCCCGTGCGCGCTTGTCCCGGTAATCCTGCGCGTCGAGATAGGCCTGGCGCAAGAGGGCGGCGGATTTGGCCCGGGTGCCGGGGAAGGGTGCGTCGCCCATGGGGTTGGTGCCATTTGCCATTTTCAGGCCACCGGCGACCGCGCCGTCCTCAAAACGGTAGGCGAGCTCCTCGATGCGGTTACCGTCGCGCAGCTTGAGGTAGAGCGTCTGGCCGCTGATCAGGTGGCCCGAGCCGGACATGACGTGGACGCTGGTGATGCCGCCGGCAAGGGCACGCTTCAGACCGGAAGAACGAAGGTTCACGGAATCGAGCGCGCGATTTTCCGGCTGGATCGGTCCCGCGCGGTCGGCGCCGGACACCTCGCCGATGTGGCTGTGGGTGTCGACGATGCCGGGCATGATCACGGTGCCCGCGTCGAGTTCGACGAGCTCGGCGTCGCGCGGAACGCTCACGTCGCCGCGCGCACCGACGGCGACAATCCGGCTATCCTCGATCACGAGTACACCGTCATCGATCGGATCGTCTGCGATCGACAGAATGCGGGCGCCGACGAAGGCGCGGGTCTCGGCAAGCGCCGGGGCTGCGAGTGCGAGACCGAGCAGCGTCGTCAGGACGAGCCGGAGGGGCATGATTCGCATGGAGCGTCTCCTGATTGTATGCGTCCAGCAGAAGGTATCCTTGATACCGGGGGTTGTCCAGTCACCGTCATCCGCCAGGGTCACGGCTCAACCCGTTCGTCCAGCACCTCGCGCACTTTCCGCGCCAGTTCCGCGCGCCGGAACGGCTTGCTGAGCAGATGCACACCCGCGTCCAGCCGTCCATGGTGGACAATGGCGTTTTCGGTATAGCCGGACATGTACAGCACTTTCAGGCCGGGCCGGAGTTGGACGGCGAGCTGTGCCAGCTCGTGTCCGCTGATCCCGCCGGGCATGATGACGTCGGTCAACAACAGATCGATGCGTTCGTCACTTTCAAGGATCGCCTTCGCTTCGAGTCCGTCTGCCGCTGCCCGGACGCGGTAGCCGAGCGCGCTGAGCTGGTCATGGGTGAACTGGCGCACCAGTGCGTCGTCCTCCACCAGCAATACGTCGTCATCGCCGCCGGACATCGTCTCGGAGCCGGGCTTCGCCAGCGACTCTGCCGCTCCTTCGGCGCGCGGCAGATAAAGCCGCACGGTGGTGCCCTCATCAGGTTCCGAATATACCGCCACATGCCCGTTCGATTGCTTGACAAAGCCATAGACCATGGACAGTCCCAGACCGGTGCCGCGCTCCTCGTTCTTGGTCGTGAAGAATGGCTCGAACACCCGCTCCAGCACGTCCGGTGCCATGCCCGTGCCAGTATCGCTGACCGCCACCAGCACATAGTCGCCTGGTGTCACTTCTGGCCGTGATGATGCGAAATCGGCATCAAGAGGCGCATTGCCTGTCTCTATTGTCAGCTTGCCGCTGGTGGACATCGCGTCGCGTGCGTTTACGATGAGGTTGAGCAGCGCGGTCTCAAGTTGGGCAGGATCGACCAGTGCCGGCCACTGATCAGCAGCAAAATTGAACTTCAGTTCCACATGCTCGCCCAGCGTCCGTTCCAGCAGGCCGCGCATTTTCTCTATCAGCTGATTGATATTCACCGAACGCGGTTCCAGCGCCTGGCGGCGAGCGAATGCCAACAATCGCCGGGTCAGCTCGGCAGCACGAAGCGCCGCAGTATCGATCATGCTGGCCAGCTCGGCCGCTCTGGCATCGTCTTCGCGATACAGGTCGCCAAGCAGCTCGGCGTTACCCTGTATGACGGTCAGCAGGTTGTTAAAATCGTGGGCGATGCCGCCGGTGAGCTCGCCGATGGCCTGCAGTCGCTGACTGCGAGCCAGGCTCTCGCGCATCTTGCGGTGCTCGAGCATGCGCGCAAGGTGCATGGCAATCGAGTCGAGCAAGGTGTGCTCCTCGACCAGAAACGGACCTTCATTGCCGGGCTGATCGGGTAGCTCGCGCGGATAGGCCACCTCGACCCGCCCGAACAGTTCTTCTCCAATCCGGATCGGGCTGTCGATACAGGCCCTGACCTCGTTCCAGTTGCCGCTGGAGAAAACCTCTCCATTATAATGCACGCGAGCCATTGCCTCGTCCTCGTGCAGCATGCCCGCCGGAATCAGCTGTGCGGTTTCCCGGCAGATTTCAGTCACCGGCCGGTTGTCGTCGGTGGCCAGTTCAAGAACGCTGTACAGACACTGCTGTTCCTTGATCCGTTCCTGCAACTGCCGCTGATAGGTGGCGCGCTGGTCCATGGCCCGGTTGAACAGGCCGGCGACGTCACTGAGTTCGTCATTGCCGCCGACGGTGATGCGCAGCGAATCATCGCCGTCGCCGAAATGCCGGACCCCGTCTGCAAAGTGGCGTAGTGGATGCAGAATGCGGCGGAAGAAGAGCCAGAAGCCGACACAGCCCAGTGCGGCGACTGCCAGTGCGATCGAGATCAGCAGTACCAGCGACTGCTGGAGTGTTGCCACGATGTCGCGATTACGATCGGCGATAATGATGTTGAGCGCATCCAGCGCTCCGGTTTCATGGATGCGCATCTGACTGGTCAGGGGCGCCGGGCGTAATGCGAAGGCGCCGGCGCCGCTCTCCAGCTCGGTCAGAATGCTGTTGGCCAGCATTTCGATCTCATTGAGGTGTAAATGGGCAATGGGCGCTTCGGGGTGTGATTCATTCTCCAGCATCGTTGTCAGGCGCTGTGATTGCTGCACCAGCCCTCGCAGGATGCCGGGTTCCAGACGTATCTGGTTGAGGTAACGGATCGAGGTATCAATACGGAGCGCGTCCTCCCGGGCTGCCGACAGGGCCTCTATATCCGTCACGCTGCTTCTGGTGTGCTGCCAGATCAGCAGGCCGGTCAGCGTAACCCCTGTTGCTACGACCAGCGCGGCGGCGAGAATGAGGCTGGCCAGGGTGCGCAATTTCATTAGTCAATCTGTTCCGCAGGGAGCCATGCTGGCAGTGATACCGCGCGTGGCCGAAAACGCTCCAGCGGCTCACGCGCGATGTAGCGGCCGGGGGGCCATTGAACGGGGGTGACTCCCAACTGGCGCGCGCTCCACGCGAGCTTGCTTTCCATGTTGGCAATTACCGGCCAGTCCAGTGTCAGTTTCCAGGCCACACCTTTATCCCGCAGCCAGTCGGGTTCGAGATCGAGCAGTGTGTTCGCACGGTCGGGCTCGGTCTGTAGCAGGTCGATCGCGGCGGCATAGCCCCGCAGTACGCGATCAACCACGTCCGGGTGTTGCTCGAGCACTTCGCGTCTGGTGACCAATAACCAGCTCACCGTGTCGACCCCCTGTAGCGGGAAGTCGCGGGCGTTCGTGCCCAGTTGCTCCATGATCGCCTCGCTGAACGGTGTCCACGCCGACGGATGCCAGGATCACCGGCCGGCTCTCGGGGGGTGTGTCTTCGTGGTGCGAGCGGATCAATGCCATCGCCAGAGGTACCGAGGCCATCAGTGCAAAATCGGCCTGGCCGGTCATAAGCCGTTCCAGCGACTGCCGCCCCGAGTCGGCCTGCTCGACCCGGATGGGCGGCCCCGTCTCTACCTCGAAAAGGTTGGCGGCTGCGGCGATCCGGGTCGGTGCGTCGGTGATCCATTCCGAGCCGGAAATGACTAGCGGGTCGGTTCCGGTCGATTGGGCGGCGGATTGACCGGTGATCACCACCCGGGCAACCACCAGTGTGATCAGAAAGCAGGTCACCCACGATCCAGCGTGCATCCGTTGTCCGCTTTCTTTTGTCTTTATCATCGGTGCTACCGCTCTTCGCCGTGTCCGGGTATCCCCGCAGAATAGATAACATGCCCGGGGCTGTCCAGTGTCCGGTACGGCGGCCGATTTTCTGCACTGTGACGGCCACCTGTCTATCCTGGTCCAGCCTGCGCTACACTGCGTATTCTGTTCTCCAGACACCCGACGACGGATGCCACCTTGCGCTATCGCCCCGATGCCCGGCAACTTCTGACCCTGGCGGCCTTCATCGGCCTGTTTCTGGCGCTGACCCTGCCCAACCGTCTGGCCTGGATCACGCCGGAAGCCTTCATCTTCTTTCCATTGGAGTTCATGCTCATTGGCCTGTTGTTGCTGGTTCCGGGGCGGGGTGGCGATGGCGTGCGGATCGTACTGGCATTGTTGCTGGGTCTGGGGCTACTGCTGCGCGGCGCGGATCTGGTGACCCATGAGATCTTCGCCCGGCCTTTCAACCTGATTTTTGACAGCCACCTGCTGGCCGACGGCAGTCGCCTGTTGACGGGTGTATTTGGCAGTCTGGCCGCCGTTGGTACGGCGCTGTTGATAGTGGCAGGCGCCGGGCTGCTGGGCTGGATGGGGTTCGCGGTGTTGGGGCGTATCCAGCGTGCCCTGCAGGCATCACCAGGGGCATCCGGTGTGGCGTTGTTGGCCCTGCTGCTGGCCTGGGGTGGTCTGAAAGCCACGGGCTGGTCCCGCGCCGATACTCATGCCTGGGACCAGCTGGTGGCACATGCCCGTAGCACGGTCGATAGCATCCGTGACATCCGCGCGTTTGCGGAATCGGTCGACGACGATGTCTGGGCGCAGCGTTCGGGTGAGGGGCTTTTTGACCGGCTGCGCGGCAAGGACGTGTTCGTCGTCTTCGCCGAGTCCTACGGGCGGGTATTGCTGGAACGTGAGCCCTTCGCCGGACCGGTGACAGCCACACTGCGGCAGGCGCAGCAGGAACTTGAGACTGATGGCGTGCACATGCGCAGCGCCTTTCTGACCGCGCCCACCGTTGGCGGGCTCAGCTGGCTGGCCCACGCCTCTGCCCTGTCCGGAGCATGGATCGACAGCGAGACCCGCTATGAGAGTCTGATCATCAGCGAGCGCGCTACCCTGAACCGCCTGTTCCGCGATGCCGGCTGGCGCACGGTGGCCGCCATGCCGGCGATCAGCATGGCCTGGCCGGAGGGGCAGTACTACGGCTACGACCACATCTACAATGCGCACAATTTCGGATACGAAGGGCTGCCGTTCAACTGGGTGACCATGCCCGACCAGTATGTGCTGTCCGCCATCCAGGAGCGCGAGCGTGGCGGCGCGGACCGGCCGCCAGTGATGGCAGAACTCGCGCTGATCTCCTCCCATGCGCCCTGGACGCCGATTGCCGAGCTGCTTCCCTGGGATCAGGTCGGTGACGGGCGTATATTCAACGAGCAGGCACAGTCGGGGCCGGCCCCGGAGGAGGTCTGGCGGGAGGTTGAAACGATTCGCTTGCACTACCGGCAATCCATCGAATATATGCTCCGCACAATGGTCTCGTATGTGCAGGAATACGGCGACGAGGATCTGGTTATCCTGCTGCTGGGTGATCATCCGCCCGCGCCGCTGGTCTCCGGTGACACGGACGGCCGGGACGTGCCGGTTCATCTGATCGCACGCGACCCGGCGATCATGGAGGCCATCGCAGGCTGGAACTGGCAGCCGGGGCTGTTGCCGGATGCCGACGCTCCGGTGTGGCGAATGGACCGTCTGCGCGACCGCTTTGTGGATGCATTTTCAGGGGAGGTGAAATAATGGCACAGACCCGGTGGCGGGAACGGTGGGGACTGTGGCGCTCCCTGTTGATGTACTACGGCATCCCTGGCCGGCAGCGCCGAATGCGCCGCTGCTACGGTCAGTTCATCCGCTCCGGTGACCTGTGCTTCGACATCGGCGCGCATGTCGGCAACCGGCTGCGGGCCTGGCAGACATTGGGCGCCTGTACGGTAGCCGTGGAACCGCAGCCTCTGTTGATGGAAACGCTGCGCCGTCGCTATGGCGGAGATCCGGATATCACTCTGTTGGAGCAAGCCATCGGCGCTGTGCCGGGTGAGGCCACGCTGCACATCAGCACACGCACGCCCACCGTCACCACGATGTCGCGCGACTGGATGAACCGCGTGAAGCAGGACCCTTCGTTCCGGAGCGTGCAGTGGGACCGCGAAGTGACCGTGCCGGTGACGACCCTGGATGCGTTGATCGAACGATGGGGCGAGCCGCGCTTCTGCAAGATTGACGTGGAGGGCTTCGAACTGGATGTTCTGCAGGGGTTGTCGCGCCCGCTGGCCGCGCTGTCCTTTGAGTACATCCCCGCGACCATGGATTCTGCGGTGGATTGTATCCGCCGCCTGGAAGCGCTGGGTGAGTACGAGTACAACCTGGCGCCTGGTGAAACCCATCATCTTCAGTTCCGGCACTGGTGCACGCCGGAGCAGATGGTGGAGGTACTGCAGGGCATCATGCAGGGCAGTGGTGATGTATATGCCAGGCTGATTACCACCCGGTGACCATGGTGTTCACCGCTTCCAGGCCAGTGTCGGCAGGGCGAGAATATCCGTATGTCCTACCGTACAGGTGCCGGTTGACACGTTATCAAGACGATAATCGGCCCAATCATCCAGCGACGCCTGATCAAGCCGGGGGGCCTGCGCCACGGCACTGGCGATTCCCCTGATCAGCGCGCTTACCAGTTCCCGATCGGCACTGGAAAGGCCCCAGGGACTGCTGGCTGAATGAACAGCGAAACCGGCATTGCTGAATGCTTTTTCCATGCAGGAAGCCGCGTCCGGCCCCAGCGCTGGACCAAAACCCTTGTCTCTGCGCTGATCCCGGTTGAAGGCATCAAGTACCACATCATCCAGGGGGTGGGCTGGCGTCCACTGGGTCACCCCGTTATAGTTCAACGCCGCGTAGACGCCCACCGGGGTGTGCTGGCAACGTGTCTGTAACGCAGTGGCAAGCGTTTCAATGAAGTCCGGGGAAACCAGGTCGAACAACGCCGAGGCGGTGATCAGCCGGGTATCCGTGAGCGGCAAGGCGGCAACCTGTGCGAGGTCGGCGGGACAGGTCTCAAGCTGGTGTATGCTGCCGTGACGGCGCCGTGCTTCGTCCAGCAGCTCCCGGTCGTTATCCACCAGGCGCCAGGTCAATGACGCAGGGGCCATGCCCGCTGCGGAGAACGCGCGCAATGTGGAGCCGGTGCCAGCGCCCAGGTCCACGATCACCGGCGCCTTGTCCGATGAGGGAGCGGCCGCGACCCATCCTTTGGCCTGCTCCAGCAGAACACTGTCGCGACCGCGGTGGTCGGCGTCCTCGCGCAAGTCCAGCCAGTCGATACTGAAACCGCTCATTGCTGCTGTACCTCTTCAATCAGTCGGGCGATCCGCCGGGCGCTGTCGCTCCAGGTAGGCAATGAGGCCGCTGCGCCACGCGCGCCGGCCTGCAGCTGTCGGCGCAGGTCCGGGCGGGTCAGCAGACTGCGCAGTGCCTCGCTCAGTGCCTGCGTATCCTCCGGCGCGACCAGCAGCCCTGCCGTGTCGGGAACCACATCCGGTACGGCGCCGGCGCGGGTCGCGATCACCGGCAGCCCGGCCGCCAGTGCTTCGGCGAACACCATGCCATAGCCCTCGAATCGTGAGGGAAGTACGAAGACATCCGCCGTGCGGTATTCGGCTTGAAGGTCGTCTACCGCACCGACCAAATGGATACGACTCTGCAAGTGCAGGCGGTTCACCCGCTGCCGCAGTTCTTCCGCCCAGGCCGGATTGAAATCCATGCCTCCCACGAAGCGGGCCTGCCAGGGCAGGGCTGTCAGCGGCGCGAGTGCGTCGATCAGCAGATCATGCCCCTTGCGCTGCGTCAGGGAGGCTACTGTCAGTAGTCGGACCGGATCACCGTCACAGGGTGAGAAGGGGGTGCGGTCCGTACCCGGGCAGGCGACGGCTATACGGTCGGCGGGCACACCATACTCTGCGGCCAGGATCTGCCGGGTATGCTCGCTGGTGACCACGACGGCCCGTGTGTGCAGCAACGCTCGCCGCTCGGAAGCCAGGAACGCCTGTTGCTGCGCCGCGTCCAGTCCCGCTTCCAGGGCCAGGGGATGGTGGCAGAGGGCGATGAGCCGCAGGCGCTGCGTCTCGGCGGCGGCCAGTTCGTCCAGGGCTCCGAAGGCCAGGCCGTCGACGATCACCACGGCACCATCGGGTAGCGCTCTGAGTGTCTGACGGGCCTGGTTCCGGGCGGATGCGTCCGGAAACGGGAAGCGGTCCGACAGCGGGAGGGTATGTACGTCCAGGCCCATCGCACGCAGCTCGCCAATCAGGCGGCGGTCGTAGTGATAGCCACCGGTCGGGGTGTCCAGGTCGCCGGGAAAGGCGAAGTACAGTGTTGATGCTGTCACGCGTGATCTGATCCGTTTCGGGGAGGTTGCCGTATGCAGTGCAAGCGTAAACGATCACAAAGCCTCGTGTCCGCCATGGGTTTCCAACGTTCACTTGTGTCCATGACAGGCGCGGCATACCATGATTCCGTCAGTTCAGCATGTTGAGCGTGTGATGTCCAAACTTTCAGTGAGCCGAAAGACCTGTGCCCGGATCCCGACCGCCTATGGCGATTTCCAGCTGTGTTACTACACCAATACGCTGGACAGCAAGGAGCACCTGGCCCTGTATGTGGGGGATCCCGCCAATGCCGGGTCCGTGTTGGTGAGAGTGCACTCCGAGTGCTTTACCGGTGATGTGTTGGGCTCGCGCCGCTGCGATTGCGGCGAACAGCTCGACCGGTCGCTGGAGATGGTGGCGGAGGCGGGTGTCGGCGTGATTCTGTACCTGCGTCAGGAGGGGCGGGGCATCGGTCTGCTGGAGAAGCTGCGTGCCTATAATCTGCAGGATCAGGGTTTCGATACTGTGGATGCCAATCTGATGCTGGGACATGAGGCGGATGGACGGGACTACTCGCTGGCCGCGCTGATGCTGCGGGACCTGAGCGTTGACTCCGTGCGTCTGATCACCAACAATCCCGCCAAAATCAATGCCCTGGTGGCAGCCGGTATTGATGTGTCGCAGCGGGTGTCACTGGAAGTGGTCGCCAATACCGACAATGCCGGTTACCTGTTGACCAAGGCGCAGCGTATGGATCATCTTCTCCCCATGAAACCCCTGAACGGTCAGTGAGCCCATGAATCTCAACCAGCGCATTGAGCAATGGCTGGTCAGCGTCCAGCAGGCATTCCATCAAACCGTTCCCGGTGCGGGTAGCAGAACGCGTCCGCAGGTGACGCTGTGCTATGCCCAGAGCTGGGATGGCAGCATCACCACCGATCCGGGCGAGACCATGGCGCTGAGCAGCGATGCGGGCATGCAGATGACGCACCAGCTGCGCAGTCTGCACGACGGCATACTGGTCGGCATCGGCACTGTATTGGCCGATGATCCGCGCCTTACGGTGCGGGAGTGGAGCGGCAGCGATCCGCAACCTGTTGTCCTGGACAGTCAGCTACGGATGCCGCCCTCCAGCCGACTCTGTCAGAACAGCGAACATCGCTGCTGGGTGCTGACCACGCCTGAGGCGGCCACGAAACGCAGTGACTGTGAACTGATTGTAGTGGCCAGCGACGAGGGCGGCCATGTGAATCTGCAGACGGCGCTGGAGGCGCTGTATGAGCGGGGCATCCGCCGCCTGATGGTGGAAGGCGGTGCTGCCGTTATCACGGCCTTCCTGCGCGCCCGCCTGGCCGATGCCATCGTACTGACCGTGGCACCGGTGTTGATCGGCGGCTACAATGCCATCGGCAGATTGGGCGATCAGGACAGGACATCCTTTCCGCATATTGCACCACTGTACAGTCAGCAGCTGGAGGACGAACTGATCGTATGGGGCGAGCTCCACTACAGAGACAAAACCGGGTGAGCGGCGGTACCGCTACCACCCGCGCGTCACAGCTCTGGTTCACGGAACCATTGCGCGTCGAAGTGCGGGAGGCAGAGCTGTCGGCGCCGGCACCGGATCAGGTACTGGTCAGAACACGTTACTCGGCCGTGAGTACCGGCACCGAGCTGCTGGCCTATCGGGGAGAACTGCCCCGGTCCATGGCGCTGGACAGTTCGCTGGCGTCCCTGCAGCAATCTTCCGACTATCCCCTGCAATACGGTTACGCCTGTGTGGGAGAGGTTCTGGAAATCGGCAGCGAAATCGATCCGGCCTGGATGGGGCGACAGGTGTTTTCCTTTCAGCCCCATGCCAGCCATTTCCTGGCCCGTCCCGATGAGCTGAAGCCCGTGCCCGATGACGTGTCGGCGCAGGGAGCCGTGTTCCTGCCCAATATGGAAACGGCAGTCAATCTGGTGCACGATGGCCGGCCGCTGGCTGGTGAGCGGGTCGTGGTGCTGGGCCAGGGTGTTGTCGGGCTGCTACTGACCGCCGTGTTGGCGCGCCATCCCCTGGCTTCACTGGTGGCCGTTGAGGGCCGGCCGGAGCGACAGGAACTGGCGAGGCGCCTGGGTGCCGGCACGGTTCTCGGCCCGGAGGAGGCTGCTGCACAGGTGACGGATGCTGATCTTGTCTTTGAAGTCACTGGTCAGCCGGAAGCGCTCAATCTGGCCATCGGCATGAGTGGCTACACCAGCCGTATCGTCATTGGCAGCTGGTACGGCAGCAAGGCCGTACCGGTCGACCTGGGGGGAGCAGCCCATCGCAATCACCTGCAACTGATTACCAGCCAGGTCAGCACCGTGCCCCCCGAACTGAGTGGGCGCTGGGACAAAAAACGCCGTTTCGAGCTGGCCTGGGAAATGATCCGCCACATCGACCCGACGCAGCTCATCACCCACACACTGTCACTGCAGGAGGCCGGAGCGCTGTATCAGCAGCTGCATGAAGAGCAGTCCGGCGTCTTGCAACCACTGTTCCATTATCCCGATTGACAGGAAGCCTATGTATACCGTTGCCGTCACCAGTGATTTCATCGCCAACCATTATCTCATCGGAGGAGACTGGGGCGACGAGAATTACCCGCATGCCCATCATTACGTGGCCGAAGTGCGCATTGAAAGCGATACCCTCAACGAGCACGGCTATCTGGTCGACATCGTCGAGATTGAAGCGGCGCTGAAAGAAGTCGTGGAGTACTTCCGCGACAGCATGCTGAACGACAAGCCGGAATTTGCCGGCCTCAACCCCAGCCTGGAGCATTTCAGCCGTATTCTGAGCGAGAAGCTGCTGGCCGGGATCACACCACCGGGAAGCGGCGCTCTGACCGTGAAACTGTGGGAAAACGAAAGCTGCTGGGCGGCCTTTCGCCAGTCATTCGGCTGAGGTCGCGCGCACCAGTTCAGTCTTCTGAATCCTCGGCGGCCTGCCAGGCGATGCGCTCTTCCTCTTCCTCTCTGGCCGCTTCTATGACAGCCATCAGATCTTCCAGGTCTGCGCTGGCGGTGGGGTGTTCAAAGCGCCCGGTCAGGATGCTGTCCGGCTTCAGGTCCCCGCTCTCGTACAGAGCCCAGATCTCGCTGCCATAATCGCTTTCCAGCAACGCCGGATCGAAGCGGGCAAACCAGCGGCGCATGTTGTCGACATCGCGTTTGAGCATTTTCTCGGCGCTGTTGTTGCCGGCAGCGTTGACCGCCTGCGGCAGATCAATGATGACCGGCCCGTCAGCATCCACCAGTACATTGAAGGGTGACAGGTCGCCATGGATCAGTCCCGCGCAGAGCATGCGCACGATTTCGGCGATGAGCCGCTGATAGTAGTCCCTGGCGCGGTCAGGGTCGAGTTCTACCTGCCCGAGTTGAGGTGCCACGTCACCTTCTTCATCGGTGATCAGCTCCATCAGCAGCACGCCGTCTACGAAGGACAGGGGGTGGGGGACCCGCACGCCGGCGGCATCCAGACAGCGCAGGGCATCGACCTCCGCATTGAGCCAGGCCTGCTCCTGTTCTTTCTGCCCGTAGCGCGTTTTCCGGTTCATGGCGCGGTTGCGGCGGGTATTGCGCCCGCCCCGGCCTTCCTGGTATTGCACGGCCTGCTTGAAGCTGCGCTGTGAACTTTCCTTGAAGACCTTGGCGCAGCGCCGCTCACCGTCGCAGCGCACGATATAGACCTGTGCTTCCTTGCCGCTCATCAGATGACCCACGACTTCGTCGATCAGGCCGTCGTCGACGAGGGGCTGCAGGCGCTTCGGGACTTTCATGAACAGGGTTGCTCCGCGATCAGAATGAACGGGAATTTTCGCATTGTGCGTGTCAATTGTATATGTCAGACCGTGCGGACTGCGTGCGTTGTCCCTGGAAGCTGGCCAGACACCCGAGCCCGATCAGCAGCACCAGTGCATCCCGCAGACGGATCAGGGCGATCAGTCCGGCGGCGGCGCTCACCGGGAGTCCCAGCAGGCGGAATGACCACAGCAGCGAAGCCTCGATAGTGCCGATGCCGCCCGGCACGGGCAGCAGCATGGCCAGGCGCATGCCGACCATGATCACTACGATGTCGGTCACCGTGGGCGAAACGCCGAGGAAGTGCAGCAACAGCACCAGTTCGATCAGCAGGGCGCCCCAACCGCCCACCGACAACAGCAGTGCCATCCACAGACGCGGGCGGTGATTGGACAGGGCGCGGCGCAGCAGATCCACGAGGGCCAGCCAGCCGCTTTCGGTGTCTTCGGGTTCGCCGCGCCTTCGCCAGCGCTGCGCCAGTGGCCGGAAACGCGCTGCCAGCCAGGCAGGGTGTCGTAGCACCAGCAGGGCTGCCACCAGCAGGGCGGAGAGCAGCGCCGCCAGGATGGCGGAGATCTGTAACCACTCCCCGACCGGAAGAATGGTGGTGCCGAGCAATAGCAGTACGCCGCCCAACAGTACGGCAATGTTGGTGCCGGTCTCCATGAAACGGTCCAGACCCAGCATGGCCACCGCGCGGTGCAGGGGCAAGTGACAATGCCGACACAACCAGTAGAGTTGCAGTGGTTCTCCGCCAAAATGGGGGCCGGGCGTCAGGAAACTCACGGCGCTACCGGCCTGGCGCAGAGTAAACAGGCGCGTCAGGGAAAGCGGTGCCTCCAGGGCTAGCCCCAGCAGTTGCCAGCGTTTCACGGCCAGATACAGGATGATGATGTTGACGGTCAGCCACAACAGCCAGTCGTTCCACCCCAGCAGGCCCAGGCTGGACAGTATGTTGCCCAGAGGCAGCTGCCACAGTGTCCATGCGGCCAGTGACAGCGCCAGCAGCCAGAGCAGCGCGGTCAGGTATCTCCATCGGGCTCCTGTCATGTGGACGGCTCCTGTCCGGTTCCGCGTCGACCGCTGACATGCAGCCAGTCACGCCAGAATCCGAGCAGCAGCGGCAACATGAAGAACACACCAAGGACGCGTGTTGTTCCCGCCGGCAGCGGTGGCCATAGCGCCGCTGCCACCACGACCATCTGCAGTCCGGCCAGGTGGCGCCGTAGCCTGCTGGGGGGCAGGCCATGCACGGGTCTGCCATGTCGCCGGCGCCAGTGGATGCCCCACTGGAACAGGTAGTAAGCTACGCTCACCAACAGGTAGCTGGCATGGAGTTTCCCGTACAGCACCGCCAGTAGTGGGGCAACCAGCAGACCCAGGGCGTCCAGTGCAGTGTCGAGTTCAGCGCCCAGCTGCGTGGTATGCTGCTGTCGCCGGGCCAGATGACCGTCCAGCGCGTCGCCCAATGCGGCGACGGTGTAGAACAGGGCTGGAAGAAACAGCAGGACGGGCCGGGTCTCCATTCCCGCTGTGGTCAGAAAACCGGCGGTGGCGGCAATCAGCAGACCGCGAAGCAGTGTGACTCGGGTGCCGTGTCCCAGCGAGTGGTACAGCCTGCCATCTTCTGTGCCCCGATTGCGGTGTAGCCGGGTGTGGCATTGCCAGACCACCAGGACCCAGCAGACCAGGCCGGCCGGCAGCCAGCGCAGGGCGAACAGCGGTCCTTCCAGGGTGGAAAAGACCATCGCCATGGCCAGCAACAGAACGCTGCCCGACACTGTGATCCACTGCAGTTCTTGCTGCGGATCAGACGGCTTGACTGGCATGGGCGGGCCCGGCGATGAGAGGATGAGTGCGATCCATGAAAGGGATTGTCCTGGAAATGTCTGTCTGCAGTATACGACCCACGTCCCGGTCGGGACCAGTGGTGGGCATGGACGTTGATCCACGGATGCCCCGCACCCGTAACTCCATGGACCACCCCGGTCTGGTCGCAACCTGCCATTTGACCGGAGAATCACCGCCTGCGGCGGGAAGGAAGCAGAATATGGTTCACAGAGGCTGGCTGGCGCTCTGCCTGTCGACCGGGTTGATGATGGCCTTTGTGTCACTCGGCCACCACGCCATGGCGCAGCCGGTGCCGGAGTCCGACTCGCGGCCCTTCAGTCACCAGTGGCTGAAGAATCACGCCCGTGAGCTGTCCACGCGCCCCTTCACACCGCAGGACATGGAGCAGGACAACCCGCTCCGCTCCCTGGATTATGATGACTACCGGCGTATCGTCTTTGATCCCGATGAGGCGGTCTGGGGCACTACGGACCTGCCCTTCCACCTGCAGCTGTTCCACCCCGGTTTCCTGCACACCACACCGGTCGACATCCACCTGGTTTCCGGGGGAGTGGCCCATCGCCTGCCGTTCACCACTGATGTATTCCAGTACCACGACAGTCTGCCTGATATCGATCCGGCCGATGCCGGGGGCTATGCCGGCTTTCGCGTCCATCATCCGATCAATACCACCGAGCGCCATGAGGAATTCCTTGTGTTCCTGGGCGCCAGCTACTTCCGGGGTGTCGGCAGGGATCAGTTCTACGGTCTGTCGGCACGCGGTCTGTCGGTCAATACGGTGGGGCCGGGCGACGAGGAGTTTCCCCGCTTTTCTGCATTCTGGATCGAGCGCCCCGACGATGGAGCCGGGGATATTGTCATACATGCCCTGCTGGACAGTCTTTCGGTGACCGGGGCCTATCGCTTCCGGGTACGGCCGGGTGAGCGCACCCGCATGGATGTGGAAGCGACGTTGTACCCGCGCCAGGACATTGATCGGGTGGGTGTGGCGCCTCTGACGTCCATGTTCCTGTTTGACGCTACCAACCGCTCCCGTTTCGATGACTTCCGTGATGCCGTGCATGACTCGGACGGCCTGAGAATGGTGCAACAGAATGGCGAAGTTGTCTGGCGGCCCCTGTCCAATCCGGAGTCGGTGCAGGTCTCTTCCTTTGACCGCGACATGCCGGCCGGTTTCGGTCTGCTGCAACGCCACCAGGATTTCGGGCATTTCAATGACGCTGAAGCCCGCTACGACAGGCGGACTTCGCTGTGGATCGAGCCGCTGGATGATTGGGGCGAGGGGCATATTGAGCTGTTGGAGATTCCCGTCAGCGAGGAGATACACGACAACATTGTCGCCTACTGGCAGCCCGCTGACGGTCTGGAAGAGGGCGCGGAGTACCACTACCGGTATCGGATGTACTGGGGCGAGGGCGCGCCTTCCGGCCCGGACGAGGGACGTGTGCTGGAAACGGCAGCCGGCGGTGTGCCCGGCAGCCGGGAGCGCGTTTTTGTCATCGACTACAGTGGCGGCGAGCGGATTCCGGATGTGATATCCGACCCCGCTGCTGTGCGGATCCGGGCCACCACCGATGCCGGGCGCATCACCGATGTCAGCGGTACTCTGGTGGCAGCGACCGGGAACTATCGGGCCTATGTGAAGCTGGAACCGGGTGAGGCGGATCTGGCGGAACTGCGTGTGACCTTGCATGTCGGCGGTCGGCAATGGGGTGAGACCTGGCTTTATCGGTGGACGCGATGACGATGTCTGCCCCTTCAACGCCGCCAGCAGCGCCAATGGCCATGCCCACGCAGGTGCTGTCACGGCATCCGGGCGCCCGCCGGTTTACCACGGCCCCGGTCACCTGGCTGGCACGGCTGATTACCTTCGGTGGCTTTCTGACCCTGACGGTGTTGGCCAGCCGGCAGATGTACCTGATTCTTCCGCTCAGTGAGCCGGTGTTTTTTTCCGGGCTGACGATGCCATTCTGGCTGACCGCGCTGCTCTGGCTGCTGTTGGGCCTGTTCACGATCACCTTCGGCTGGATCGCGCTGTCAGCCACTGCGGCGGTTGCCGGACTGTTCTGCGGCGGTGACCGTCGTTGTGCCGCGAAAGACGCGCCGCTGCAGGGCAAGACCGTGTTGTTGATGCCGATCCACAATGAGATACCCGCCAGCGCCTGTGCGGCCCTGTCGGCCATGGCGGAAGAGTTGCATGAGCTGGACCTGGCGCAACACTTCGAGATCTTTGTCCTGTCGGATACCGGCAAACCGGCCATCTGGCGCGAGGAAGGCGCCGCCGTGCGGCATCTGCGCGAGCACCTGACCGGCATCATGCCCGTCTGGTACCGGCGCCGCGACCGCAACACGGCCCGCAAGGCAGGCAATATCCGCGATTTCGTCAACCGCTGGGGACGGCGGTACGACTACATGGTGGTGCTGGATGCCGACAGTCTGATCAGCGGCGACACACTGGCCACGCTGGTGCGTGAAATGGATGCCGGTCCGTCCACCGGCATCCTGCAGACCCTGCCGCGACTGTATGGCGGCGATACCCTGTATGCCCGCCTGCAGCAGTTTGCCGGCGTGGTCCACGGACCGGTATTCGCACGGGGCTTGTGCGCCTGGCAGGGCGAGGATGGGAACTACTGGGGGCACAATGCCATTCTCCGCGTCCGCGCCTTTGCCGAAGCGGCGGGGCTGCCGGACATGCCGGGTCCCCGGCCCTTTGGTGGCGAAATCCGTTCCCATGATTTTGTCGAAGCGGCGCTGATTCGCCGGGCGGGCTGGGCGGTGAGAATGCTGCCCGGATTGCCGGGGTCCTGGGAGGAGTGTCCGCCCACTCTGCTGGATGCTGCCGTCCGCGACCGGCGCTGGGCGCAGGGCAATGTCCAGCATCTGGGGGTGATCCCGGCACGCGGGCTGCGTTGGCCGAACCGGGCCCACATGTTGATGGGCGTCATGAACTACCTGACCTCGCCACTGTGGCTTGCCATGGTGTTTGTAGGTCTGTTGCTGAGCGCTCGGATCGGTTGGCAGGAAGCTTCCGGTCCCCTCGCTTCGGGTTGGTTTTCGGGCGCTCTCCCGGTGTTCGATACCGGGCGCATGATCGGGCTGTTCATCATCACCATGGCTCTTTTGCTGCTACCCAAGCTGCTTGGTCTGGTCGGAGGGCTCCTGCGCAGTGAGCTGTCTCGCGGTCCGGGACGGTTTCGGCTGGTTCTGAGCGCAGTGCTGGAACTGCTGTTTTCCGTGCTTCATGCTCCCATCATCATGATGCTGCACACGCGGCACCTTTGGGAGATCATCAGGGGGCAGGATTCGGGCTGGTCCGCGCAGCAGCGCCAGAGTGGTAATGTCCAGTGGCGTCAGCTGCTGGCACGGCATGGTCTGCACACGGTCATCGGCCTGTTGATGACCGCGTACCTGCTCTGGCTGTCCTCCCCCCTGTTGTACTGGATGCTGCCCATCGTCACTGGCCTGGTCCTGGCCATTCCGTTGTCGGCCCTGAGCGGAAGCCGGACTGCGGGCCGGTGGCTGGCGCGGCATGGCCTGCTGGACACGCCGGAGGAAAGGGAGCCGCCCGGCATCATGAGGCGACGCAATTTGTCGATGGATTGCAACAATCCGTCAGAAGAGCGCCATTTTCCGGGAGAACCGTAGCCGGATCTGTGGTTCAATCAGCACCGCAATTTTTTCCGTTACAGGAGTGTGATGCCCATGTCCCGATTATCGTCCAGCGGTTCCTCTGTCATTCAGGTGCTGCGACTTTTGCTTGCTGCTTTGGTGGCTTTGACCGGAGTCCAGTCTGTTTTTGCCCAGTCGGATGAGGCTGTGCCAGCCGCCGCCGTTGACGCAGAGCGCCTCATCAACGCCAATGCCGAGCCGGAAAACTGGATGACGCACGGGCGCACTTACGACGAACAGCGCTACAGTCCGCTGGACCGGATCGACCGGGAGAATGTCGAGGACCTGGGGCTGGCCTGGTATGCCGACATGGATACCAGCCGTGCCCAGGAAGCGACCCCGATCGTGGTGGACGGCAAGCTTTATGTATCCACTTCCTGGAGCCATGTGAAGGCCTATGATGTGGCCACCGGGGAGCAGCTCTGGGCGTACGACCCGGAAGTGGCCCGCGCCAAGGGCGCCGATGCCTGCTGTGACGTGGTCAACCGGGGCGTGGCGGTCTGGGACGGCAAGGTCTACGTGGGCGTGCTGGACGGACGGCTGGTGGCGCTGGACGCGGATACGGGAGAAGAAGAGTGGTCGGTGGCTACCTTCGACCCCGAACTCAAATACACCATCACCGGCGCCCCGCGTGTCATCAAGGGCAAGGTGATAATCGGCAATGGCGGCGCTGAGTACGGCGTACGCGGCTATGTCAGTGCCTACGATGCCGGGACCGGGGAGCTGGACTGGCGTTTCCACACCGTACCGGGCAATCCGGCCGATGGTTTCGAGAATGAGGTCATGGAGGCGATCGCTGATACCTGGACCGGCGAGTGGTGGACACTTGGCGGTGGGGGCACTGTCTGGGATTCGATTGCCTATGATCCGGAGCTGGACCTGATGTACATCGGGGTGGGCAACGGCTCGCCCTGGAACCAGGCGCTGCGCAGCCCGGAGGGCGGCGACAACCTGTTTCTCAGCTCCATTGTCGCGCTGGATCCGGACGACGGCAGCTATGTGTGGCACTACCAGACCACGCCCGGTGAGACCTGGGATTTCACCGCCACCCAACACATGATACTCGCGGACCTGGAGATCGACGAGGAGCCCCGCCGTGTGTTGATGCAGGCACCCAAGAACGGTTTCTTCTACGTGCTGGATGCCGCCACCGGCGAGTTCATCTCGGCGGAGAACTTCATCGACGTCAACTGGGCCACGCACATCAACCCGGACACCGGCCGGCCGGTCGAGAACCCGGAAGCGCGCTACGACCAGACCGATAGTGGCTTCATCGTCAAACCCGGTCCGCTGGGCGGACACAACTGGTACCCGATGGCTCACAGCCCGGATACCGGACTGGTCTACATCCCCGTGACGGAAAACTTCGCCGGCTATTTCCCGGACCTGGAGTTCGTCATCAACCCCAACGGCTGGAACACGGGCAATGACTTTGCTCGCGGTTCGGCGCTGGTGCGCGAGGCCGATGATCCGCCGGAGATGATGGCCTACCTGCAGGCCTGGGACCCGGTGGCGCAGGAAGAGCGCTGGCGCGTGGTCCACGAGGTGCCCACCGACGGTGCGGGTGTGCTGGCCACGGCCGGCGGACTGGTCTTCCAGGGCAACCGTTCTGGCGAGTTCGTGGCCTACAACGACGAGACCGGCGAGCGCCTGTGGTCCGGGATCACCCAGGCGGCTGTCATGGCACCAGCGTCCACCTTTGCCGTGGATGGCGAGCAGTACGTGGCCCTGCTCGTCGGTGCCCCGTCCTCATTCGGGGGCGACTCCGGTGTGCCGGCCGGCTTCGAGGTGACCACGACGATGTCCACCAACAACTCCCGTCTGCTGGTGTTCCGCCTGGGCGGCGACGCGCAGCTGCCCACCGAGCCGGTGGTGCAGGAAGAGCAAGAAGGCGAGTTTGTGCTGCCCCAGACCAATGCCTCCAACGAGACCATCGCACAGGGCCAGCGCGCCTATGCGCAGGTCTGCAGTGCCTGCCATGGTGAGAACGCGGTGAGCAGCCGCCCGGGAGTATTCCCGGACCTGCGCATGAGTCCGTACCTCGCGGATCTGGAGTCCTGGGAGTCCGTGGTGCTGGGCGGTGAGCTCACCGACCAGGGCATGGTGTCTTTCGAGGAGAGTCTGCAGGAAGGGGATGCGGCGGCAATTCGTGCCTTTATCATCCGGCGGGCCAATCAGGATCCGGGCGACCAGTAATCCTCCAAGCCTGAAACAGGGCAGGGACCCGAAGGTCCCTGTCCTGTACTTCACTTTCTTTGCATAGTGCGCTTACTTACGCGCCTTTTTGCCCTTCTTCGGCTTTTTCTTCGCCTGCTTCTGTGGTTTGCCGATGTCGCTCTGTGCTGCGGTAGACACAATCACTCCGCCCTCGGCTCCCGTCAGCAGGTCAGCCAGCACGAGACCGTTCACGGTTTTTGCGACGCAGGATACAAACTGGCCGTGATTGTTGTAATCACCCGAGCAGCTGGCGTCCAGCGTGTCCGCAACGGTGCAACCCGAAGCGCTCAGCGAGTTGCTCACACCGGTATCGATGCCGGCAATGGATACCGTCTCTGACAGGATGGAGTTTACACAGGCGTCTTCATCGTCGATCAGGCCATCATCGTCAGCGTCCACAATCGTGGGAACGTTGGGATCCGTGCCCATGGCGACTTCATCACCATCGCTGATGCCATCGCCATCGGTGTCGGGATTGGTGGGGTCGGTTTCGTACAGGACTTCTTCCGGATCGGTCAGGCCGTCTTCATCGGTGTCCTCGAACACTATGTCGACATTGGTCTCGAGCCGGAACATACCACCTGCCAGACCGCCTTCGTCAAAAATAATGAACTCCAGCAGATGAGTGCCGTCGAGTGAAACCGGGTAGGTCTGCCCGACGGAAGTTGCGCCCTGGAAACCGGCCAGTTGGCCATCCAGATAAATCCAGGAACAGTTGTCGGCCAGCAGATCCAGGACAAACTCGCCATTGCCCTCGACTTCGAGTGCGTACTTCGTCCAGTTGTCACCGGTCGGGCCTCCCGAGCCAAGAGAGTCCAGGTTGCCCCAGGCATTGATCCACTGCGCCTCGAATGACTGGGCGGGTTGCCACGGGTGGACTGAGGTTCCGAACTGAGTTGCGGGATGGGGATTACTCCACGCAGCATCGAGTCCCACTTCCGGCTGCGTGGTGCACACCGAGGTTTGCCAGTCGGTGCCATACGCTGTTGTCGGTAGAATCGGAGCCCAGGCTGTGACGGCCGAACTGCTCGTATAAACCTGCGTCGTTTGCGCACTACTGCCCATCGACAGGGGCAGGATGGCGGTAGCTGCCATCAGTGCAATGATCTGTCTGCTTTTCACGGGATAATGTCCTTTGTAAGTAACGGCGTTTTTGTTGTGGGTCTACCGGAAGTAACTCACGTTCCGGTGCGTGCCGGATGCGGAAGCCGCGAGGTGCACGCAATACCGGATGGTGAGATGCTAGACGTTACAGAGAAAGTTGCCTATCAACCGAAAGGTTGATTCGCAGCCCGTAAGAGAGGTTGTGGCTCAGATGTTTGTGTTGGGTCAAGGTGTCTTTCAAAGCGGACCCGGCGGAAAACCCGCCGGGTCCGTCGTCCCGCATCAAGCGACGTAGTCTGGCGCCGTTCCAACCACCTGGATGTTCACGCTGAACGAATCAGTCAACGCGCCTCCGCCGGTGGCCCCCTGGTCGTTGATCAGGGCGGTCAGGGTATCGACGCCGCTGTAGCCGCTATCGCCGGTATAGTCGATGCCACTGTCCAGTGCCGCGTTGATGTCGGCCAGTGAACCGGTGTAGGACAGCGTGCCATCAGTGCCATCTCCGTCGACCGCGCTCAGCCCACTGGCACTGCCAAGCGCAAGGCTGCCATGGTCTACGCTGAGGTCGATGCGCACAGTAGAGCTGCCGGCATCCGGATCAGCGATATCGAAGCCGGTGATGCTGGTGGCCTCGCCGGTCCGTGCGGCCAGCGCTACGATACCGTCCAGTGTGGTACCACTGGCTCCGCCGTTCTGGCTGGCAAACACCAGGTCCGTGCTGGAGCTGTTGGCCGTGAACGTGAAGGTCTGCCAGGTCCATTGCATGTCATTGTTGTACGTGGTGCCGGTGACCGTGTAGGTCTCGTCGTCTGCTCCCGCCGATACTTTAACGGACCGGTCACCGGCGTTTGAGGTCGGGTTCTTGGTCAGCATGAACCCGAGCGTATACGTCTCGCCCGGCGTTGTTGTAATGGTCTGTTTGACGCCGCCGGTATCGAAGGCATTGAGGTCCACGCTCCAGGAGCCTTCGCCGGCGTCCCAGCCTGTGTTGATGTGATCGATTCCGGAGCCGCTTCCGCCCAGCTTCAGTATCTCCCATCCAGTCATGGTCTGTTCGAATGACGGGTTGGCGATGTTCAGTCCGGAGTAGGAGATTGTCGGGGCATCGTTGACTGCGTTCACCGTGACTTCCACGGCCGCAGTGCTGGTCAGCTCGCCGTCGGTCACGGTGTAGCTGAAGCTGTCCGTGCCGTAAAAACCGGCGTTGGGTGTGTAGATCAGTTGGCCGCTGGAGAGCGCCACCGTGCCGTTCTGACCGTTGGCGGCCGAAGCAATCGTTACTGTATCGCCGTTGTCCGGATCCGTGTCATTGGCCAGCACATTGATGGTGACGCTGCTATCCTCGTCCACCGATGCACTGTCGGCATTGGCCAGGGGTGCATCGTTGACACCTTGCACGGTAACGCTCAGCGTCGCTACGTCAGTATTGCCGTTATCGTCTTCTACCGTGTAAGTCACTGTATCAACATGAGTGTCGCTGGCACCGAGAGAGGCAAACGCACCATTGTCGTCGTACAGATAGTCACCGTTACGATCCACTTTGAGAATCGCGCCAGACGCCAGGTTCAAGGTGACGGAGTTACCCACCATGGCATTACCGTCTACATCACTGACTTCGACAGGCAGTACATTACCCGGGTCGTCGTTATCCAGGACATTACCGGAAACCGTGGCTGACTGCGCAACGCCGTAGGTACCGATGGTGAAGCCATTCCAGTTTTCATGGGTCTGGCTTTCCCAGGTCAATGATTCCAGTGCGTTATCGATGGCTAACACACCGTGAAACTCGGTCGCGCCACCGACACCCGTCGTAGCCGGGTCAGTGGTAATTCCATAACGGCCTGTTTCAGGGTTGGTCTTGGCCCAGGCATTAGTCCATCCGTAGTAGCCAGAGTCAGCACTGCTGTCAGCGCTGGCTACTACATCGAAATCCTGGTCAAAAATATAACCATTATTATTCATGCTAACGATGGCAAAGAACAGGTTTTCGACGGGTTCAGAGAAAGTCAGCGTTCTGGGGGAATCAGCATGGTGCAAACGAATAATGTCATTGTTTGTCGGCCCGTTGCCAACTTCGGGGCCAGTAAATACTCCGACGCCTTCCGTGTTGGTGATAGTACCGCTCGAACCTTTAGTGACATAGTAGTCTTCGCTGCCATTATCGTTAAATTGGACGCCTGGCACTGCCCCCCAGGGTTCAGCAGCCTGGCCATGATAGGTAACACCGATAGTCGTGTCACTTAGCGTTATAGTGCCTTCTACGGTGTAGGTAGGGTTCCTTCCGCCTACCTGCGAGTCAACTGTGGCACTGGTCCAATCGACCCAATAGACCGTGTTGTCAGTATCATCGTTGGCGCTGCTGGCGGTGAGGGAACTGCTGTCGTCTTCCGCAGTCGGACCATCCGGCGTACCGGTAATGTTCACGGTCACGGTGGTGGCTGTGCCATCCACGCTGGTGATAGTGAATTCATCCGTGACCACTTGACCGTCTTCCAGGAAGTCCAGTGCACCATCTGTCGTGTAATTCCAGTTTCCACCAGCATCAATGCTGAAACTGCCGTATTCGCCGTCCGTGTCACTCTGGACAGTGAACTGGTCCTCGCCATCATCCGGGTCGGAGATGGACAAGGTGCCGCTGGTGGTCAGCGGGTCATCGGTCTCGGTCAGGTTGACCACGGCGCTGCCGAGGACTGCCGGATCGGCGACCGGATTGATCGTGACATCCACCGCTGCGGTACTCGTCAGCCCGTCGCTGTCCGTCACCGTATAGCTGAAGCTGTCGGTGCCGTTGTAATCGGCATTCGGCGTGTAGATCAGCTGGTTGTTATCGACCGTCACCGTGCCGTTCTGGCCGTTGGCGGCCGAAGCAATCGTCAATGTGTCGCCGTTGTCAGGATCCGTGTCATTGGCCAGCACATCGATGGTGACAGACCCGTCCTCGTCCACTGTCGCGGAATCCGCGTTCGCCGTGGGCGCATCATTGGCACCGGTGATGGTGATGTCCACGGTGCGGGTTACCGAACCTCCGTTGCCATCGTCAATCGTGACATCGAACTGCTGGAGGGCTGTATCACCCGCGCCCAGGCTCTGCAGCTGCTGTTGGCCGTCACCGTCCAGCTCGTACTGCCAGCTCACCTGGCCACCGGTGCCGGTACCGGTCGTGTCGGTATCGAGGCTGGCGGTCAGCGTACCGAGGCTGCCGGCCAGCGGCGTGACGGTGACGGTATGCGAGTCACTGAGATCGACGTCATCGAACTGCAGGGTGCCACTGCTCTGCAGCGGGTCGTTACCCACCAGCTGATAGATGCCGCTGGAGTTCTTGAATGACAGCTCCAGCGATGCCTCTCCGTCTTTTTCGAAGAAGTACAGTTCCAGGGGGTAGACGCCCGGATCCAGGAAAATATTGCCCTGGAATGCGGCTTCGGCGTGGATTCCGCTGTCAGCGATGACCGATTGTCCGTTGACGTTGAGAAATACCCCGTCATCGTTGAAAGTCCGGAACGTATAGGTGTCGGCCTCCGTGATGAGAATATCGGTGGTGACCCGGGCAAAGAAGTAATTGTTAATACCTCCTGTTCCAGAGGCTCCCGTGGCCGCTGCGGCAGGCCAGGGCGAGCTGCCCGGAATTTCTCCAGCGAAGCCGCCCGGATCGTCTGTGAAGTCGATAACGTCGGTAGTGATGGTGTAATCGGCCGCGTTGTTGCTGGCGTGGGTCTGCAGGTCGCTCAGACTGGTTGACCAGTAACCGGTCCATTGCTCCAGGGTGAAGGGGGGCTGTACCGGCTTCATGGTGACTGCGCCGGTGTCGTCACCACTGGTGATCACGGGGGCGTCGTTTTGTCCGGTCACGGTGACCGTTACGGTGTTGTCCGCAAAGGCGCCATGAGCATCCGTGGCGCGGACCTGGAGATCAAAGCTGGTGGACTGACCGTCTGCCAGGGACTGGAAAGCACTGCCGGGATCGTACGTCAGGCTGGTGCCGGAAACGGAAGCGCTTCCCCCGGCGGCTGCGTTCAACAGGCTGTAGGTCAGGTTGTTGCCGTCATTATCGCTGTCGACATCATCGCCCAGGGCCGACAGATCCAGCGCCACGGCAGCGCCGTCCTCGGTGGCGCCCAGCGCTCCGGCGGCCAGGGTGGGATCATCATTGACGCCGGTGACGGTGATGGTGAGGTTTCCCTCGTCAGAAGTCGCACTATGCTGGTCGGTGGCGGTGTAGCCCAGATCGTAGGTGACTACATCTCCCGCGGCCAGTTCCTGGAAGTTGCTGCCCGGATCATACGTGAAAGAGCCGTCGCCATTATTGGTCAGGGTGCCCGTATCCGGCCCGCCGGCGATGGCATAGTTGATGGTGCTGCCATCATCATCGCTGTCGACGTCATCACCATCGAACTGGCCGGTTACTGCACCGTTGTCTTCAATGGCAGCGACGGAGACCGCCTGCACTTCCGGCGCATCATTGACGCCGGTCAGGACTACGGAGGCTTCCGCCCAGCTCAGGGTGCCGTTGGACATCCGGATGGCGTAAATGAAGCTGTCCGTGGCGGTCTCGCCGAGTGCCAGGCCGGTCAGATCTGCGGCGGCCTGCCCGCTGATAGAGGAGGCGTCATACGCCACCTGGCCGTCCTGGGTGACCGACAGGGCCGCGCCCAGCCGGCTGATGTTTTCCGCCAGGCCGGTGACGCCTGCATCATCCTGAGTCAGAAGGTCTCCGGCTTCATAGCCGGACATGGCGCCGGAGTCGTTGACCCCGTCATCCACCGACCACAGCCATTTCGCTTTGCCGCCCCGGTCATTGGCCATCACGTCCAGCAAGTAGACATTATCCGCATAGTCCAGTGATTGTGCCGAGCCGAAAAGATCATCCCTGGCCTGTGGAGTTTTTGTGAACGAGACTTCAGTTCCACCGTTGGTATTGCCGGATTTTCCCTTTTTCTTGCTCATTTTCCTGTCCCCATAGACACAAGCATCCCGGGCCCGGGATGTATCGGGAAATCGTAGAACTGACGAGGATCAATTCCAATCAACCTAAAGGTTGATTTTGCTGGTATCGGGACCGGTTCTTTGTGAGTATAGAGGTGCCCTATATTGAGCATACAGAGGGGAAGGGTGAGGATTCTTCTGATTGATGATCATGTCTCGTTCTGCGAAGGCGTCAGGGCTGCCATGCAGGCTGTCGGGGCGCCTCACGTACTGGATTACGAGGCCGACGCGGAGTGGTTGCCCGGTGCTGTCATGGGCAGGGTCGACTATGATCTGTTGCTGGTGGATCTGATGATGCCCGGCATGGGCGGCATGGACCTGTTGCGTCATCTGGTGGCCAGTCGCGACCCGGTCCCGGTGATCGTGTTGTCCTCGGTGGAGGATGAGGCGATGATTCGCGAGGCGCTGGCACTGGGTGCTGTGGGGTATGTCCCCAAATCCAGCAGTATCGAAGATATTCTGGATGCTATCGAGCAGTGCAGGCGGGGATTGCTTTACGTCCCGGAACGTTTGCTATCCGGACATCGGGCCGCTGCGCCCTCTCGTGAAACAGTGGGGCATGACGCCGGGCCGCTGGAGTTGACACGCCGCCAGCTGGAAATCATCAGTCTGATGGAGCGGGGGCTGAGTAATCAGGCGATTGCGGATCAGCTATTCATCAGCAAGGCGACCGTGAAAACCCATGTGCACCAGATATTCCGGGCGTTCGGTGTTCACAACCGTATCAGTTGTCTGCGGATGGCCCGGCAGCGCGGGTTGACGGGGATTCCTTCAGCGTCCGCTTCCCGCGATGTTTGCTCGCAGGACATAACGCTGGATCAGGGAACGTAGGCGAATCAGGGGAATGTTTTCCGACACGAAGAACAGGTTCGCCCGGGCATGTTGTTCCCTGATCGGGTGATCATCTCTGCGCATGATCACCAGAATAACCGTGTCCTGGCCCCAGGGAAGTTGGTCGTCGAGAGGAGGTGTCTCCCTATACAGACTCCGGAAAGCCGGTCCGTCGAGTAACACGAGACCGGGTTGACTCTGCGTTTTCAGCTGCTGTCTTCGGGCCTCCTCCAGTGTGTTGGCCGGCCAGATTGTGGCGCCCCATTCGATCAGCCGCGTGGTCACGGCATCCATCGGCTCCGTTCCGAATCGCAGCGCCAGAATCTGCAGGGTGCTCAAGGACAGATCCGGCAGGGCGCCGGGTACCGGAGATTCCGAAGCCGTTGTTCTGCGCAGCGTGATACAGAACCGGCTGCCCTGCCCGGGGGAGGAATCGACCTCCAGGGGGATATCCAGCCGCTTCACCAGGCGGTCCACGATGGCCAGTCCCAGGCCCACCCCCGGTGTTTCACTGTTGCTATGCGTCCCCTGGAAAAACGGCACGAAAATGCGCTCGAGCTCATCGTCCGCGATGCCGGGACCCGTGTCTTCCACGCTGATCCTGACCGCATCATTCTGCTTTTCCACATGCACTCGCACCGTGCCTTGACGGGTGTGCTTGATGGCGTTGTCGATCAGGTTGCGGAGAATCTGTGTCAGGCCCACACGGTCACTCAGCACGAACGCATTGCTGGTGTCCACTTCCAGGGCCAGACCCTTTTCTGCGGCCAACGGCGTGAAATCCCGACGAAGTGACTCCAGCAGGCCCAGCAATGGAAAGGACTCCAGTGTCAGACTGCCGCTTTCCCATTCCGTCCGCGACAGTCGCGTCATACCGTCAATCAGCCCCGTCAATCGCTCCACGTTTTCATCAATTTTCCCCACATCCCGGTGTCGTTCGGGGGGAAGGGATGGAAGCAGGGAGTGGGAAAAGTGACGGATGGTCTGTAGTGGACCCCGCAGGTCATGGGCCATGGTATCGATGAAGGTGCCGCGCGCCCGGTCTATGTCATGCACGGTGCGCAGGTGCTGGACAGACTGCTGTTGTGCCCTGATCAGTGCCAGGTGTTCGCGACGCTGTTCATAGGCCAGGACGGCGGACAACAGGATGGCATTGAGCGCCGTGACCAGTTGGGCAATGTGGTAGGGGTTGACTGGCGAGTCGATGGCCGAATTCACCAGTACCGGCCACAGCGTCAGCGTCCAGGTATGCAATATCACGCCCGGGTACCAGTAGCGCACGATCCGCGAGCGGTTCCAGTAGTAGACAAAAGTCAGCAGATACGCCGCCTGATTGAGCAACCAGAGCAGGGCGAACAGGTCGAAGGTGATCCCGATCGACCGGGCTGAGTAGCCCCCGTCTCGTCCAATGTACAACATGACCGGTGTGACCAGGATATACAGTGCGATGACTGCTCTCCATGTGTGGAAGGGCAGGCGGCTGTGATGTTCTATGCCCAGCAGGCGCATGCTGAAGAGCGCGCCGGCGACCGCGACCATTCCCTGAAACAGGTAGACCAATACCAGGGATCGGGGGAAGGAATTCTGGAGGCCGATCACCTGTGACATGCCGGATGCCACGTAGATCAACGCGGCGCTCCCCGCCAGGAACAGGCCGAGGTACAGGTAGACGCTGCGGCGCAGTGCAATGGCAAGGAACAGGTTGTAGATGACCACCATCGCAACCAGCCCGTAGTACGCCCCGTCGATGACATGCTGAACGAGGCGGTCCTGCCGGAATGCTTCGGCGTCCTGCAGGACGATGGAAGCGTGTTTTTCATCGGTGACGGTGTAGGCGGCGATGTACACTCGGTAGGGGTGACCTGGCACTAATCGCAGTGGCATGGGACTGCGTATATCGATCACGGGCCGTCCCCCGCGGGGTAGGCTGAAGTCGTCGAAGTGGCTGACCAGATCGCCCCGGTGGTCGCGGTAGAACCAGCCCAGCCCATCGATACCGGTCAGGTTCAGCATAAGATCGCGCTCACGCTGTCCGTGAGAGACAAGGTCCAGGACCAGCAGGCTCAGGCGGCTGGGAGACTCCAGCCACAGGCGGTCTTCGCCGTTGCGCCGCCACGTCAACTTGTCCGGGTCTACATCCAGCAGTATCCGGGGGTCATCCAGCCAGGCATCACGCAGCGGGACGGGAAGGTCCGCGATGAGTGTATGACGCCCCAGGGACACGGTGTCGACGACGTCGCTGATTTCGATTGTCGGGGGCGCGGGGGCTGACTGTGCCCCCGCCATGTCGAAGGGCAGTAGTGCGATCACCAGGAGGGTGAAGAATGCGAGGCGTGTACGGTCGGCGCTGCGGCTCAGCGCCCGGCCGTCACTCATCGGCAAAGGCATCCCGGTGGAATTCTGCGGCCTTCATCACTTCTTTGACGCCGAACTCCGACAGTTCCGGCACATCACCGCCCGCCAGCACTTCGAGCACGGCGTGAACTCCCTGGGACAGTGATGTCAGGTTGTAGCCACCCTCCAGTACAAAGGCGAGTCTGCCGCCGCAATGCTCGTCGGCGATTGCCTGCACGATGCTGGTGAGCACGGCAAACCCGTCATAGGTCAGGTTCAGCGCCAGGTCATTGCGGTGGGGATCGAAGCCGGCTGAAACCAGCACCAGGTCCGGCTTGAAGCGGTTGGCGGCGGGGACCAGGATCTCGCGGAATGCCCGCTCGAATGCAATGTCTCCGGAGGATTCGGGAATGGGCACATTGACGGTGTAGCCCTCACCAAAGCCGGCACCGACCTCTTCCAGGTCTCCGGAGCCGGGATAAAAGGGAGCGGCACAATGGATATCGAAAAACAGCACCTCGTCGTCGGCCCAGAATATGTCCTGGGTTCCGTTGCCGTGATGCGCGTCCCAATCGATGATGAGGACGCGTTCACAGCCCAGCCGGGCCTGGGCGTGGGCCGCCGCCACGGCGACATTGTTGAACAGGCAGAATCCACGTGCCCGGACCGGTTCGGCGTGATGTCCCGGTGGCCTCACCAGGGCGAAGGCACTCTGCGTCTCGCCTTTCACTACTGCCTCCACGGCGGCGATGGCGTTGCCGGCCGCTGATGTGGCCGCCTTGATGCTGTCCGGCGAGACTGCGGTGGTGTCGCTGTCCAGCCACGCACGCTGACCTTCGAGGGAGAAGATGTGATCCAGGTAGGTCGTGGTATGAACCCGGCTGAGCTGGTCGTAGGTGGCATGAGCCCCGGCGCTGAACCGCACGCCCGGGATGGGGTTCTCGTCCAGATACTCCTTGACGGCTGTCAGGCGGCCCGGGTGTTCCGGGTAGCTCCACTTGAACTCCAGCCCCTGGAGAAGAGTCCTGACCCGCTTCTCCACGCGGCTGGGAAGATAGGGCACATCAACCTGGGGGTCATGGCCGAGCATCACTTCGTCATAGAAAACGGTCACACTGCGATCACCTGACACTCAGCACCCCCTTGACCGGCACGTTCGATCTCATTGGCTTCATCTGTTTCTGGATAACTCTTCCTTTACCGTCCCGGTGAAAGCGGCGGCACGAACCCCCGTGGTCGTGAACCCCAGCCGTGACCATGTGGCCTCGGCCTCCTTGTTGGAAACGGAGTACTCGAGGATCAGTTCGCCCGCCCCGTGGTCTTCGGCGAATGTCACCAGCTCCCGCAGCATTGCACTGAAAATTCCCAGTTTCCGGAATTCCGGCTCCACCCAGATATCATCAATGATACCGGACCTGAACTCGTGGTCCCCTGCCTGTTCCCAGATGCCCTGGCTGCGCCAGATGTAAATATAGCCCATCCCCACCAGTCCCGCATCCGGCGATTCGGCGACAACCACCAGTTTGTCGTCCGCCGCCATTGCGGAGGAAAGCAGATCCCTGAGCTTATCCCGCTCCTTTTTCCGAAGCTTTTGTGGCGCGCCTCCCGATACATGGAGCGCCAGTTTCGCGAGAAATCCGACGAGTACAGGGAGGTCGCGCGGCTCGGCCTCGCGGATAATGAAATCATCAGTGTTGCCACGTTCTTCGACCATTGGTGAATCATTTCCGTTGTGCATTCTGTGATAGGGAGTCGGGAGCGTAGCCTGTGTTGTTCCCGATGAAATGCGCGACACTGACCACCAGTGTAGACGTGATGCCCCGGCAAGGCCAGCCGCTGAGAAAGGGGCAGGAGCGTCTGCATGATCCATGGGGGCCATGGCTTCGTATGGTATCCCGGAACATGGCACAATATATCCGTAACGTGCCCGTGACCTGAACCAATCGTATGGAGCCGATTCGTGACCTGTATACCGCTATCGAGGCTGTTGGCCGCCCTTTCCCTGACCCTTTTCTTTTCCCTGTTCGCTACCGTCTCGCTGGCGGCTGACAACCCGCCGGCGGATGCAGCCACCTATGCCTCCCTGGCCGATATTCTTGAAGACGAGGACGCCAGGGAGCGCCTGATTCTGGAACTCAGGGAAGTGGCTGCAGGCGAGGGTCGGACGTCTTCGGATCCCGTCGCGGACGGGTCCGGTATAGAGGCAACGGAAGAGATCTCGATGGCCCGCCGGGTCGCCACTGTCTCCCAGGGCATCGCCCAGAGTTTTGTCACTGAATTCTCCAGTGGTGTCGCGGCAATCCGGGAGCTGGGCAGCGGCGGCCCTTCGCTGGATATTAGCGGTCTGATCAGCGCGGCTACCGATCTACTGGTGGTGATCGCGGCGACTGTGGGGCTGTTTCTGGTGCTGCGCTGGATGGCGCGCCCCTTGTTCTCGATGGCCAATCGCTGGGCGCTGACGGGGTCCGGGAAGGGGAACCTGCTGCGCCGGCTGGTCGCCGTGGTGGGCTCGGCCCTGATTGACCTGGTGATCATCCTGCTTGCCTATCTCAGTGGTTATCTGTTGACCCTGTTTGCGCTCGGCGAACCGGGGGAAATGAATACACGCGAGTCGCTGTTCCTCAATGCCTTCCTGCTGATCGAGGTGTTCAAGGCCACCATCCGCGCCCTGTTCGCCTCGCGGGATGACGGGCTGCGGCTGCTGCCCCTGACAGCCGAGCAGGCGGCGTACTGGAACGCCTGGCTGGCGAGACTGACCGGTTTCATCGGCTACGGCATCCTGTTGGTCGTGCCGGTTGTGAATGTCAATGTCTCTCCGGCTGTCGGACGAATGGTTGCGTTGTTCATCATGGGGCTGGCCTTCCTGTATGCACTGGTGATCATTCTACAGAACCGGGCCCTGGTCACCGAGCGCCTCGAAACGCGCGCCCGGCAAGCGGACCTGGGTTTCAACCGTCTTTTGTTGAGCATGTTCGCCAAGAGCTGGTATGTGCTGGCACTGGCCTATTTCGCCGCGCTGTTCGTGATCACCCTGACGCGGCCGGATGATGCCCTGCCGTTCATGCTGGGGGCTTCGCTGCAGACGCTGTTGGCGGTCGGTATCGGGCTGTTTGTTTCGGTGCTGCTGAGTCAGTTCATCAGTAGTGGTTTTCATGTGGGGGAGGAGACACGGACCCGTTTCCCGATGCTGGAGGACCGCCTCAATGGTTTCCTGCCCAACATGATGAAGGTCATTCGCCTGGCCATACTGATCGTGGTGGCCGGGGTGGTGGCCGATGCCTGGGCCTTGTTCAGTCTTGCGGAGTGGGTGGCGTCGGAAGCCGGATCACGAGCGCTGGGCACGGCGGTATCGGTGGTCATCATCATCACCGTCGCCATGGTGCTGTGGATCGGGCTGGCGAGCTGGATCGAGCAGCGGCTGAATCCGGAAACCGGCTCCGGCGAACCCAGCGCCCGCGAGAGAACGCTACTGACCATCTTCCGCAACGCGGTGGCCATCACTCTGATCATCATTACGCTGATGATTGTGCTGGCCGAGATAGGCATCAATATCGGGCCGTTGATCGCTGGTGCCGGTGTGCTGGGTCTGGCCATCGGTTTCGGGGCCCAGAAACTGGTGCAGGATATCATCACCGGTGTCTTCATCCAGCTTGAGAATGCCATCAATACCGGTGACGTGGTGACCGCCGGGGGCGTGAGCGGTACGGCGGAAAAGCTGACCATACGGTCCCTGGGGATCCGGGACCTGTCCGGTACCTTCCACATGATTCCGTTTTCCTCGGTGGACACGGTGGCGAACTACATGCGTGGTTTCGGCTATCACGTGGGCGAGTACGGAGTCGCCTATCGGGAGGACATCGACGAGGTGATCGTGCGCCTGCGCGAGGCGTTCGCTGAACTGACCTCGGACCCCGAGCAGAAAGCGAAGATACTGGATGACCTGGAAGTGCATGGCGTGACGGCACTGGCTGACAGTGCGGTGAACATCCGTGTGCGCATCAAGACGCTGCCCGGGGCGCAATGGGCAGTGGGCCGGGCGTACAACCGGCTGGTGAAGTACCATCTGGATGCGGCGGGCATCGAGATTCCGTTCCCGCATATGACCATGTACTTTGGTCAGGACAAGGATGGCACGGCGCCGCCGGCTCCGTTGACCATCCTGTCCGAAAAGGGAGGCGCAGACTGATCCGGTCCGGGTTACCTACCAGTCAATGTCATCCGGGATTGGAAAGTCCTTGTACGGATCTTCCTCGTCGGGTTCATCGCCGCTCGTCGGGCCGGCCCGGAAAATCAACGCTTCGGGCATCCGCTCGGCCACCTTGCCGGCGGTTTCCGCCGGCACAATGCAGTAGCCGTCTTTTTCTGCGCAGATAGCCAACTGACCCCGGGCCAGACGTTCGCGGATGTCGTTGGTGACGTACAGTTGCTTGATCTTGCGATCCCGCGGGTCGGCAAACTGGAAGCGGATTTCGCCACTGGTGGCGATCCGGTGTGTCTCCAGCAGTTGCTGCACTTGCGCCTGGCGGGCCCGTGTCTCTTCGGCGGCCTTGCGCTGGCGGTTCAACTCGCGATCCTTCTCCGCCCGCTCGGTGCGCTGTTGTTGCAGGCGTGCCTGGTCCGCACCGCTGTCCGGAGATTTCTGCTTCTTCTGCTGACGTTTTTCCTTCTGCAGTTTCTTCGCTTTCTTGCTGTCTACCAGACCCGTGCCCAGCAGCTGGTCGGCCAGTGATTTGCCCATGGTGTCGTCTTGTCTTTGTTGGAAAGTGTAGACTGACCATTGTAAACGAAATGAGGGGCCCTTGATCCATTTGCGGAGGTCCAGCGGGAGGCTCAATGAAATATCTGTTCGAAGTACATATTCCGGGTGTCCCTGTTCAGTGGTGGCTTGCTGCCTCTTCCGGGGTCAACAGGTCTACCGGGTCCCCCATTCTCTCGCCGTAGATCACCGAATAGGCCAACACGTTCTGTACGTAGCCCCGTGTCTCGGCGAAGGGGATGGTCTCGATCCACTGGTCCAGGGGTAATGGGTTGTCACTGGTGCGGCGCAGCCACTGCTTCACCCGGTTGGGGCCGGCGTTGTAGGCTGCGGCAGCCAGCGCCCGATTGCCATCGAATTCATCCAGCATTTCGGAAAGGTACTGGCTTCCCAGCGCGATATTGACATCGGGGCGGTAGAGGTCCTCGGCGCTGACCTGCTCTCCGTTACCATTGGCGGTCTGCCGTGCGGTGGATGGCAGCAATTGCATCAGCCCCCTGGCGCCCGCCGGAGAGCGTACATCGTGCATGAAGGCGCTTTCCTGCCGGGCCACTGCGTAGAGGAGATGCGGCTGAATCCGTTGCTGCTCGGCGGCGTGACGGAAATGCTCGTCGTAGGCCAATGGAAACCGGAGTTCCAGGTCGTCCCAGTGCTGCGTTCGGATCATGGCCTGGATACTGTTGCGATGCCAGCCCCAGCGGCTGGCCAGTTGACCGCTGACCAGCCGCTGCTCCCGGTTCATCTGCTGCGTGGCATGCTCCCATTCCTCGCGGGCATTGGCTTTGTCGCCAAGGTGGTAGAGCTCATGGGCCCGGACGATGGAGGGGAATGCATACAGCGTCTGTTGGTGTGTACCGTTGAACGGCACCGGACGCTCCGCCATGGCATAGGGCTGCCCCAGGCGGTCGGCGGCCAGAAAGCCATGGAAGCTGCGGGTTCGGGCAATGTTGTGATAAAGGCGTTCCGCTTCTGCCAGGTCTTCCTTGCTGCCTTTCTGTTCCAGCATTCGTGCGCGCCAGTACGTCCATTGCTCGCTTTGCTGCTCGGCTTCGGGCAGGCGGTCCAGCCAGGTTTCGATACGCTCCCAGTCCTGGTTCTGCAAGGCGTCGCGCAGTAACCAGGCCACCAGCGTGCTGGTGGCCAGTTCCGGGCTGTTGCGCAGCAGTGAGGCAGTTTCTTTTTCGAAACCCTGAAGGAGCAGTTGCAAGGCGATATGGCGTTGCTGCTCTACCAGCGTTTGTTCGCCAAAATCATGCGCGTCGTCATGGCGGTGCAGCAGCATCATGGCGCGGGGTGCATCGATACGGGACAGCTTGCGGATACCATGCAGAATGATTTCCTGCACTTTGGGATGGTCCGCTTCCAGTTCGCTATGGGTGGCCAGCTGTTCCGGCGCACTATCGATCAACAGGTACAGCTCGGCCAGGGACTGTTCCTCTTCCGGCATCAATCCCGCGATATAGCGGGCCATACCGATACGGCCCGCCTGCATGGTCTTGCCAAAGCGGTCCCAGGCCAGCTCCGGGGTCAACCGGTCTGCTGTCAGCCACTCTTCAAACACCGGGTCACATTCGTTGTATTGGGAACGACCCACGTTCCACAGCGGAGCTACCTCATCCAGGGCGCTGCGGTCCCCGGTCTCCAGCCGTGCCCTCAGGGCCTGGCATTGCAGGATGACCGTGGTGTTGCCGGGGTTGTAATAACGCACCACATCCGCCCAGCGCTCCTGGTCCGCCAGCTCGAAGACCCAAAGGCGCTCCAGGGTCGCGGCCAGCCAGGTATCCGGGTAACGGTCCAGAAAGTGGTCGACATCGGTAAAAGGCAGCGTGTCCAGTCGGTCCGCCAGGGCCTCGTAGTCCAGGTAGGGACGCAGTGGATAGTCGGTCAGTTGTTCGTGCAACTGGCGGTAGCTGGCCATGTCGTTGTCAGCCAGGGCCTCGCGCGCCTGCAGGAACTGTTGCCGCTGCTTGAGGATCCCGGCAGTGATATGGGGCGCCGCGCCCGGTGTCATCGCGCGAGCCGGCGGCCAGGACAGCCAGACGCTGATCAGCAGGGTGCCCGCAGCGAATGCCACAAGGATGATGAGCTGCTGCATGGAGCGTGGACGGAAGCGCATACCGGCTGTTCTGCCTCGGCGACGTCGTGGTCGCATGGTGTACGGGTTACATCATACCATGACAACAGACCCGGTCGGCGCGCTTCGCATTATTCCTTTGTGGCGGTGAACTCGCCTTCAGCCATTCCGCCCAGGTCCACCGTACCGGCCAGCGTGCCGTCGTCCTGCACTTGCCCTTCATAGGTGACTGTGCCCATGTCACCATTGACATTGAAGGTGAAATTGTCGCCGTCTGCCTGACCGGTGAACGAAGTGTTGCCGAGCTGCCCCGAGTACTCGCCGACGATGGCTCCGTCGGCGATCTGGTCCATTATCACGCTGGCAGACCCGCTACCCGCGCCGGGGATCTCGACATTGAAAGTCCAGTTGCCGCTGACATCGGCGATGGCTGCCGACATGCCCAGAGTGGTGATCAGTGCAATGATTGTCCGTAACATGGTGACCTCTTTTCCTGTGATTTGAAGTGTGACAGAGAACAGTGCAACGGTACCATGGAGACGGGGTTGCGTGTCCGGCTCCGATCGCAGAACGGCAACCATTGGTCGAATCAGTCCCGGAAGGTGAGTGCCGCAAGTCACCGGTTGCTCGTCGATCCCTTGCGGGCACCCCGCATCCACTTGCGGATCAGATTCATGGCGTAGCCGCCCGTGAACATGCCCAGTACATACACCATGACGAGCATCAGGGATCGGGGCAGACTGATGCTGGCAGTCAGGAAGCGCACGGTCACTGTTTCGGTATTCTGGAATACGAAAATGATCACCAGAATGGTAAAGAGGACGACCAGCGTGGCGTACAAGTTCTTCATGATGGCTCCGGTACGGGCTGCGTTTCTGTAGGTTGGCCGTCGACAGTAGAACGTTTGCGGGATCCTTTCAAGACCCGGTGTTGCCGCAGGTGGTGGTTCTGACGGATACCGGTCAGCCCTGACCGTAGAGAATTTCCTCGGCGCGCTGGTTGGCGATCTGTTCCGGCGGTCGATTCTCGCGACGGCTGCGTTCGAACAGTTCGGACAGGGTGTCGCCAAGGGCCCTGGTGCGGTGTTGCACTTCGCTGTTCGGTGCCTTGTGATATCCCAGCGATACCTGAATCAGTCCGCCGGCGTTGATCACGTAGTCGGGTGCGTAGAGAATGCCTGCCCGATGCAGGGCGGCGCCCTGCACGTCGTTTGCGAGCTGGTTATTGGCGGCGCCGGCCACGATGCGGCACTGCAGGCGGGGAATCGTCTTTTCATTCAATACACCACCCAGCCCACAGGGTGCAAAGACGTCGCAGGGTACATCGTAGATGGCATCCGGTGAGACCACTTCGGCATCGTAGGCGTCCCCGCAGCGGCCGGCGCGCGCCGTGTCCGGATCGCTGACCACCAACCGGGCGCCGGCCTCGTGCAACTGTCTGGCCAGGGATGCACCCACGTTGCCAACGCCCTGTATGGCCACGCGCAGGCCTTCCATCGATCCGGTATCGAGCTGATGCCGCACGGCGGCATTGATCCCCGAGAATACGCCGAGTGCCGTGATTGGCGAGGGGTCGGCGCCATCCCGGCTGGTGCCCGAGACATGGGGTGTCACATCCGCCACTTCGTCCATGTCGGCGAGTGTGGTGCCGCTGTCCACAGCGGTGATGTAGCGGCCGCCCAGGTCATTGACGAAGTGCCCGAAGGCGCGATACAGCCGGCTTCGATCCCGTATGAAGGACGGGCGGATGATGACCGCTTTGCCTCCGCCCTGCGGCACATTGGCCAATGCCGCCTTGTAGCTCATGCCGCGTGCCAGCCGGATCGCGTCGGTGATGGCTGCGTCGTCACTGATGTATTCAATGAAGCGGCAGCCACCCAGTGCCGGGCCCAGTCGCGTGTTGTGTATGGCGATGATGGCCTGCAGGCCGGTCGCCGGATCACGGCGCAGGTGCAGGTCTTCGAGTCGTTCGCGTTCGAGTCTGTCGAACATGGTATACCTCGTGGATGATGCATTACCGGTTGGTCCGCCTTGTGAGCGGAGACGAGAGCTTACCGACCTGCGGGGGAGCTGTCCACCGGCACCGGAAAGGTCAGTGCCAGGCGTGCTGGACAGGCCAGGGGGTGGCGTTTAAGCTGGATCTGTTACCACCTTTTTCCAGAGGTCCGCCATGCCGCCGATCCAGCACGCACTCCACCGGGTTGTTCCGTCTGTATCCCTGTTCCTGTTGTCACTGTCGCTTTGTTTGTGGTCCTTCGCTGCCCGGGCCGCCGACGAGCGATCGCTGGTCCTTGATGGGCTGGAGGAGCCAGTGGAAATTCTCAAGGATGTCTGGGGTGTATCGCACATTTACGCGGAGACGGAGCGGGACCTGTTTTTTGCCCAGGGCTACAATGCGGCCCGTGATCGTCTGTTTCAGCTGGAAATCTGGCGCCGTCAGGCCACCGGCACGATGGCCGAGCTGATGGGAGAGCGCATGCTGGAGCATGACATCGGTGCCCGCTTGATGCGCTTCCGTGGCAACCTGCAGCAGGAGATGCAGCACTACCACCCGCGTGGTGACGAGATCATCCCCGCCTTTGTTGCGGGCATTAACGCCTACATTGACGAGATGCAGTCAGACCCTTCGCGGCTGCCCCTGGAGTTCCGGCTCATGGGTCTGGAGCCGCAGCACTGGACACCGGAAATTGTCATCTCGCGTCACCAGGGCCTGGTGGGCAATATACGGGAAGAGTTGAATCTGGCGCGCGCAGTCGAAACCACGGGTAGCGAGACCGTCAAGGAGCTGATCTGGTTCCATCCGGGCGAGCCTGATTTGCAGTTTGATGACGCCATCGATCCCGCGCTGTTGCACGACGATATCCTGCGCCTGTACAACGCGGCGCGCAGCAGCGTGTCGTTCCTGCCGGAGGATATTGATCCACAGTACCGGGCTTCGGAAAGTGCCAGCCGCGAACAGGTCGCGGAGCGGCTCAACGATCAGCTGGCGGCCGGGCAGACGGAGGTGCTGGGCCGCAATCACGATATTGGCAGCAACAACTGGGTGGTCAACGGTTCTCTGAGCGAAAGCGGTTACCCGATCATGGCCAATGACCCGCACCGGGTGGTGGGTGCTCCGGCACTGCGTTACTTCGTGCATCTGAACGGTCCTGGCTGGAACATTGCCGGGGGCGGTGAACCCTCCCTGCCCGGCATCTCCATCGGCCACAATGGCTTCGGCGCCTGGGGGCTGACGGTTTTCCGGGTGGACAGCGAAGACCTGTACGTCTATGAAACCCACCCCGAGGACCCGCACCGCTACCGATACCGGGACCGGTGGGAAACCATGCGGGTGGAGGAAACAGAGATTGCCTTGCGGGGTGGCGGCACGCGGATCGTGGAGCTGAAGTACACCCGGCACGGTCCGGTGGTTCACGAGCGTCCCGATGAACGGACCGCATTCGCATTGCGCCTGGCCTGGCTGGACACGGGCGCGGCCCCTTATCTGGCCGGCCTGCGCATGAGCCAGGCGCAGAGTTGGGAAGAGTTCCGTGAAGCGGCGGCCTATAGCCGCTTGCCCGGTGAGAACTTCGTCTGGGCTGATCGGGACGGCAACATCGGCTATCAGGCGGTCGGCGTGGCGCCGCTGCGGCCGAATTGGGATGGCCTGTTGCCGGTGCCCGGCGACGGGCGCTACGAGTGGGACGGTTATCTGCCCATTCAGGCGCTGCCAAACGCCACCAATCCGCAACAGGGGTTCTGGAACACGTCGAACGAAAACCAGGTGCCGGACAATTATCCTTTCCGTAACGCGGTCGGATGGACCTGGACGGATCCCTATCGCAGCGATCGTGTGCGCGAAGTGCTGGCTTCCGGGCAGACCTTCAATCTGCAGGACATGGCGCAGCTTCAGAACGACTCACTGTCGATTCCGGCCCGTACACTGGTGCCTTTGCTGAACGGCCTGGAGCATGACACAGGGGCGGTGGAACGGGCCCGTCACCAGCTGATGGGCTGGGACTATCGCATGGACATCGACTCCGTGGGTGCCGGTATCTATATGGCCTGGGAGCGGGAACTGCGCGCGCGTGTCTCGGCATTGTTCGTACCCGAGGCGGCACGGGACTACATCGGGTTGTTGCAGATGAAGCCGACGGTGGACCGCCTGCTTTCACCGGATGGCCGCTTCGGTGATGACCCCACAGCCAGCCGCAACAATCTGCTGCTGGAAGCGTTGGCGGCCGCTGTCGGGAGTCTGCGTGAGCGCTTCGGCAGTGACATGGAGGGCTGGCGCTACGGCCAGGAGGGCTACAAGCATGTCCGTATGCGTCATCCGATGAGTGAGGCGGTCAATGAGGAACTGCGCGAATCGCTGGAAGTGGGGCCTGCCCCGCGCCACGGATACAGTTATACGGTGAGTAACACCGCATACGGTGATAACCAGACCAGTGGTGGCACGTTCCGCATGATTGTCGATACGGAGGATTTCGATCGCACGCTGGCGTCGAACTCGCCCGGTCAATCGGGTGACCCGGACAGCCCGTTCTACGACAATCTGTTCGGCGAGTGGATCGACAACCGGTACTTTCCGTTGTTCTACAGCCGGGAGAAAATCGAGTCGGTGACTGCGGAGACATTGCGCATGACACCGGCGGAATGAGTCTGACCTGGCGGGGTCACTGGCGGGGCCGTTCGCGGAACCAGAGGTTGGCGGCCCATTTTACGCCCTTCAGTACGGGCATGCCGCCATGCAGCGTGTCGGGGTGACGGGTGATGGTGCCGGGATGGCAGTTGTGGAACAGCAACAGGTCGCCGGCCCGCGCCGGTATTTCCAGTTTCAGTCTCGGGAAGCAGGTGGCGCCGCCTGACGCGACGTCATTCAGGTAGACCAGGCAGGTCACCAGTCGCTGTCCGCCGCGCACCATGCAGCGTTGGCCGCGTTCCGTATCGGCTTTCCAGGCATCGTAATGTGGCCGGTACTCCTCGGATTCCCCATAGTGGATGACCTGGAAGGACTCGGCATGGGTGAGCGGTAAGTCTGCCAGTACCGCGATCCGCTCGGCCAGCGCCTGTATGACCGGTGTGGTCGCATGAGGCACCCAGCAGTTTCGTCCTGTCCGGCCCGCGCTTTCCACACCGGCATGCGCGGCGCTCACCAGTGCCCTCTGCAGTTGGGGGCGTGCCGCATCCAGCAGGGCCTGCCGCTCGTCCTCCTCCACGAAGGCATCCACTCGCCGTATGAACGGTGAGTCGCTCAATACCTGCCCGACGGGTTCCTCGTTCATATTCCCTCCCCTACTGGAACGATATCATGGCCGCTGCCGCGATTGCACCGCTGCTTCTGGCTGGCTATGCTTCAGGCCATATACCGTACACAGTCAGGGAGTAGAGACATGATGCAGATTACCATCTGGCACAATCCACGTTGCAGCAAGTCCCGCGAGACGCTGAGCCTGTTGCAGGAACGCGGTATCGAACCGTCCGTGCGGCTGTACCTGGAGGATGCGCCCGGCGAGGGGGAGTTGCGCGATGTGATTGACCGCCTGGGCCTGCGTGCCATCGATCTGGTCCGGACGAAGGAGGTGGAATTCCGGGATAGCGGACTGAATCGCAAAGCCACTGACGATGAATTGATTGCTGCCATGGTGAAGCATCCGAAGCTGATCGAGCGCCCCGTTGTCATGGCGGATGGAAAGGCCGTATTGGGACGCCCGCCCGAGAAGGTGCTGGATATTCTCTGATCCGTGTGCCCCGGCCGCTGGTGGCCGGATACGAGGAACGGTTCCCGGTCTATCGCCTCTATCATGAGCTGAACCACCTCAACCTCTTCGGGGGCATGTATCACTCACAGTGCGTCGCCACATTGAAGAGCCTGGTGTAGTGCGGGCAGAGACCGGTCTTCATCTCGCCACTTCCTTCCAGACGAAGAAGCGGGTGGCGGCCAGGAAGGCGACCACCAGCCAGAACGCGATGCCGGCCAGGTCGAACGGAATCTCCGTCAGTGCGGCCCCTTCACTGGCAATGGAGCGCAATGCGTTGGCGACAAAGGTCAGGGGCAACAGGGAAGCCACAGGCTGGATCAGGGCCGGCATGCTGTCCACCGGATAAAAGACCCCGGACAGGAAGATCTGTGGAAAGATCACCAGGTTGCCGATGGCCATGATGGATTGCTGGGTTTTCGCCAGACTGCCGAGCATGAAACCCAGGCAGAGGAACAGCAGCGTGCCGGTGATGATGATGGTGTACAGCGCCACATAACCACCCAGTATGGAGACGTCCATCACCAGGATCGCCACCAGTAGCAGTACGGTGAGCTGGATCAGACACACCACTGTGCGGGAAAGCACGATGCCGGCGATGAAATCGGACGGCCGGATGGGGGTCACGAACAGACGCTTGAGAATGCCCTTGCGCCGGTACTCGACAATGTTGAAGCCGCTGCCGGCGATGGCGACCTGCATCAGGGTGAAGGCCAGCAGCCCTGGCAGCAGAAAGTCGATGTAGCGCTGCGAGCGAGCCTGCACATCCACAGTGTTGACGGCGAACAGTGGTTCGGTGCCCCTTAACTCGCGCTCTATGCCCAGCAGCGTCTGTTCCAGCATGGGCAGGATCAGGTTCAGTTGCTGGACTTGTGCAGCGTCCACCAGTACGTTCAGCTCGATCCGCTCGCCGGTGTCATCGGCGCTTTCCGGAATGACCAGTACCATGGTGGCCTCGCCTTCCAGCAGTGCCGCGCGCATGTCGGCCTCGCTGCCGGTGGACACCAGGAGCTGCGGATTGCCGCCCAGCAGTTCCACTATTTCCAGGGACAGGGCGCTGTTGGACCCGTTCACCACACCAAGGCTGACGGGCTCCGGTTCGTTGCCTTCCATGAAACTGAAAACCAACATGAAGATCATCGGGAAAAACAGACTGAAGAAAATGGCCTGCCGGTCGCGCAGGAATATCTTCAGGAAAAAGCCGGCCAGGCTCAGGGGTACGGTACGCACAATGCCCATTACTACTCCCTCAGCTCATGTCCGGTCAGTGCCAGAAACACATCTTCCAGGCTGCCGTGCAGCGGGGCCTGCGGTGGCTCCGGCGCGTGTGCACGGATCAGTTGTTGTGGGGAATCCTCCGCTACCAGCCGACCGTGGTCCATGATAGCGATGCGGTGGCAGAGCTGTTCCGCTTCTTCCATATTGTGGGTGGTGAGTACGATGGTCATGCCAGTGGTATTGAGGTTTCGTACCAAGTCCCACAGATTGTGTTTAGCCTGCGGGTCCAGTCCGGTGGTTGGCTCGTCAAGAAACAGTATGCGGGGATTATTGACCAGAGCACAGGCGATTGAGAAGCGTTGCCTCTGTCCCCCGGAAAGGTGGTCCGGCTTTGCTTCGGCCTTGTCCGTGAGATTGACCCGCTCCAGCAATGCCATTGGCTCTACACTGCGCTCGTACAATGATGCGAACAGTTGCAGCAGTTCTGCCAGTGAGAGGTTGTCGAAATATTCATTGGCCTGCAGCTGCACGCCGATCAGTTTCTTGATGGCCTGCGGCTCGCGGTTGACGCTGATGCCGTCAATCCAGGCTTCGCCGTCGTCGATATCGCTGAGGCCTTCCAGCATTTCCAGCGTGGTCGTCTTGCCGGCTCCGTTGGGCCCCAGAATGCCGTAAATCTCGCCGGCTTCGATGGCCAGCGAGACGTCATTCACGGCATGGAAGAACTCCCGGTTCTTGCCGGGCAAGGGGTACTTCTTGACCAGGTTGGTGGCTTTGATGATGGACATGCAACCCTCCCTGGCCATAACCCTGTAGTTAGTGACGTTCCTCGTCGGTGCCGCCCAGTTTGGCAGCTACATCGGCCGGCTCGAACTCATCGCCGCTCAGTTCGACATCCCAGTCCGGGCCGACCAGGGAGTCGTCCTCGTGCATGCCTGGCAGCCATTCGATCAGGAAATCCTCCAGCGGAATGGCTTCCGGCTGGTAGATTTCCCACTCGTCGCTGCAGTGGCGGGCTGCGCCCTCTTCAGTCGACCAGAAGGGGAACACCTCGGTGTCCTCGAACTCGATGGAGTCGCAGACCGCCCAGCCATCGTCGGTCTTCTCTTTCAGACCCCAGACCTGGCCGTTGGCCAGCACCTTGTTGACAAAGCGCTCCAGTGCGGCGGCAGCGTCCTTTTCCTGCTCGTGCGGGGATTGTGAGGGTGCATTCATGGCCGGCTCCTGGGCTGTGGGAAATTCGAGGGGACATTTTACGCGCTTTGTCCGGTGTACAACAGCAATTCAGCGATGTGATGACGTATCTGGTACCATCCGGTCGATACACACACGCCCCTGAAGGGCATTGGGGAGAGACAACAGATGTCGAGGTTCGGCCTGTCAGCACAGATACTCGGATTCATCGTCTGGATGATCATCGCCTTCACGGCGGCGGCAGTCGGGGCTGTGGCCTCGGTCAACGCGGCGGATTTCTACGCGGGACTGGACCAACCCGGATGGGCGCCCGCGCCGTCTGTATTCGCGCCGGTCTGGAGTACCCTCTACGCAATGATGGCCATGGCAGCGTGGTTGGTCTGGCGCACCGGCGGTGTCGAGCCGGCCCGCCGGGGATTGTTGCTGTTCCTGGTCCAGCTTGCCGTCAATGCGCTGTGGAGCTGGCTGTTTTTCGTCTGGCATCTGGGTGCGCTGGCGTTTCTGGACACACTGGTATTGATGGCGCTGATCGTGGCGACCCTTCGCGAGTTCCAGCGCCATCAACCGGTAGCGGTGCTGTTGATGATGCCTTACCTGGCCTGGGTGGCCTTTGCTTCGGTGCTCAACCTGACCGTATGGCTGATGAATCCACAGAGTCTGTGACCGCTCCGGCACCGGAGGAAGGCGCGCTGCGCAAGATCATTCACTGTGATTGCGACTGTTTCTATGCCGCCATCGAGATGCGCGATGACCGGTCCCTGCGCGGCAAGCCCCTGGCGGTGGGTGGGGCCAGCGAGCGGCGCGGCGTGGTGGCGACCTGCAATTACGAAGCGCGCCGTTTCGGCATCCACTCCGCCATGCCTACCGCCACTGCGCTGCGCCGTTGTCCCCACCTCCTCGTGGTGCCGCCGCGCATGGATGTCTATCGCGAGGTATCGACGCAGGTTCAAGACATTTTCAGCGACTATACCGATCTGATCGAGCCGCTCTCTCTGGACGAGGCCTACCTGGATGTGAGCGGAGCGATGATGCTGAAGGGCAGCGCCACTTTGATCGCACGGGAGATACGCAGCCGTGTGCGCGAGACCCTGGGCATCACCATCTCGGCGGGCGTGGCGTCCAACAAGTTCCTGGCCAAGATCGCCAGCGACTGGAATAAGCCGGATGGCCAGTACGTGATACTGCCGGAGCAGGTGGATACATTCGTGTTGCAGCTGCCGGTCCGCAAACTGTCCGGCGTGGGCAAGGTAATGGCCGGGCGTCTGACGGAGCTGGGCGTGGAAACCTGCGAGCAGCTCAGGGCATTCCCGGCCGAGGAGCTGATGGAGCGATTCGGCAAGTTTGGTCTGCGCCTGTATGAACTGTGCCGGGGCATCGACCGGCGCGAGGTGCAGCCGGAGCGTATTCGCAAGTCCCTGAGCGTGGAGAACACCTACCCGCAGGACCTGGCCGGTGTGGAGGATTGTCTGGACCGTCTGCCGGAACTCTTCGAGCAGATGAGGCGACGACTGTCACGCATCGAGCACAAGTACCGGGTCACCGGGTTGTTCGTGAAACTGAAATTTAACAACTTTGTGATCACCAGCATGGAGCGGGCATCGGAGGCCGTGGAACCGGCGCAGTACGAGCAGTTGACGCGCGAAGCCTGGGCCCGGCACGAGCGGCCGGTCCGGCTGATGGGAGTGGGCGTCCGGCTGCAGCCGAGGGAGGTGGCGGCAGAAGGGACACAGGAACCCCGGCAAATGCCATTGCCATTGTAATACTCTCGCAAAGATCGCGAAGCGCGCCAAGAAACCCCTTTACCTCTCCTTGGCGCGCTTTGCGGTCTTGGCGAGATCAATGGTTTTGACAGGAAAACCGGGACTGTCCCTCTTTCTCCCCCCACTTTTCTAGTCCTCGCGTACGCGGATCAGGCCTTCCTGGGCAACGGACACCACCAGCTCTCCCTCGCGGGTATAGATGTTGCCCCGGTTGAAACCGCGCGCGCCGGAAGCCGAAGGGCTGTCCTGTACGTACAGCAGCCACTGGTCCATGCGGAACGGACGGTGGAACCACATGGCGTGATCCAGGCTGGCGATCTGCAGTTGTTTGTCGAACATGCTCTGACCATGAGGGCGCAGGCAGGTCTGGATCAGGGTCATGTCCGAGGCGTAGGCCAGCAGGTGTTCATGCATGTGATACTCGTCCGGCAGATCCGATTCCAGCCGGAACCAGACGCTGCGCTGTGCCGGCTTCTTCTCCGGCTCGAACAGGTTCTCGACCTCCGTATGGCGCAGGTCAATGGCGAAGGGCTTTGCGAACTGGTCCAGCAGCTTGTCGCTGACCTGTCCCCGGAAGTTCTCCATCAGCTGCTGGCGCGTCATGCACTCTTCCGGTGGTGGCACGTCCGGCATGTCGTCCTGGTGCGAGTAGCCCTCTTCCTCGATTTTGAAGGACGCTGACATGTTCAGGATGGCACGGCCGTGCTGGATGGCCATCACCCGGCGGGTTGTGAAGCTGCGCCCGTCACGGATGCGGTCCACCTGATAGATGATCGGATGGTGCAAGTCCCCGGGCCGCAGAAAGTAGGCGTGCAGGGAGTGAACCTGACGGTCATCGGGTACTGTCCGGCTGGCGCTGAGTAGTGCCTGGGCCAGCACCTGGCCTCCGTAAACCCGTACCCAGCCCTCGTTGCTATGGGCGCTGCGATACAGATTCTCGTCCAGGGTTTCCAGTTCCAGGTGGGCGAACAGCTGCTTCAGTCGCTCGTTTTCCTTTGCATTCATACCTGCTTTACCGCGTTGGTGCCCCGGCGTATTATGGGGAAAATCATAAAAATGAGGATGATACCATGCAAGCAATGCAATGGTTGAAACTGGCGTTGCCCACTCTGGTGGCAGCGGCGGCACTGGTGCTTCTGATCGATGATGACGGAGCCAGCGCGGCCAACGACGAAGAACGCATGTTGCAGCAATTCACCGGCCATTACGAGCTGGTCAGTTTCATCCGCTTTCCGGAAGAGGGAGGTGAAGTGGATACCAACTATGAAGGCCGCATCATGTACGACGGTGATGGCAATATGTCCGCTATCGGCATGCCCAAAGACCTGCCTGTCCGGGCCGCGCGCAGCGAAGAGAACATCAGCGGCGGGTTTGCTTACTACGGCACGGTCAGTCTCGATCTCGACAACGACATCATTATCCACCATGTACAGGGCTCCCCGACACGTGGTGACTGGGATGGTGAAGATAATATCCGCTATTTCGAGTTCACCGACGAGGGTCTGCTCAAGCTGTCCATGAAGGACGACAGCGGCCGCACAATCGGCACGCTGACCTGGCGCAAACTGGAAGGTCCTGCCGATACGTGAGCAGGAATTATCTTCGTCTCACCCGGCTCGGCATCGATACGCATCAGGAGCCGGTCGTCTACATGCGCGAGGACTGCGACGTTTGTCGCTCGGAAGGCTTCCGGGCGCAGACTCGAGTGCGGGTCAACAGCGGAGACCGTTCGATCATCTGTACGCTGGATGTGGTGCGGGGAGATTTCCTCAGCCACCGCAAGGCCGGTCTCAGTGAATCCGCGTGGCATCTTCTGGGAGCCAGCGAGGGCGATCACGCGACGTTTTCCCACGCGAGACCGGTCGAGTCCATGAGTCATGTCCGTGGCAAACTCTACGGTCGCCGCTATTCGGAAGACGGGGCCCGGCAGATCATCGCCGATATCGCCGCCGGACGTTACTCGGACATCCAGCTGTCGGCGTATGTCACCTCCTGTGCTGCCAGCAGTCTGGATATCGATGAGATCATTGCCATCACCCGGGCCATGGTGGATGCAGGCCGGCGCTTCGACTGGCCGCGAAACGGACCGGTGATGGACAAACACTGTGTTGGAGGATTACCCGGCAACCGAACCACGCCGATCGTGGTTGCCATTGTTGCCGCCAACAATCTGATGATTCCCAAGACGTCGTCGCGGGCCATCACGTCACCGGCGGGCACCGCCGATACCATGGAAACCCTGACCCATGTGACGCTCGATTACCAGCGTATGCGGGAAGTGGTGCAGGAGCAGGGCGCCTGCCTGGCCTGGGGGGGATCGGTTTCCCTGAGCCCCACCGACGACATCATCATCCGCGTAGAGAGGGCACTGGACCTGGACAGTGAGGGACAGCTGGTCGCTTCGGTCATTTCCAAGAAAGTGGCGGCGGGATCTACCCATGTGCTGCTGGACATCCCGGTCGGTCCGACGGCCAAGGTACGCAGTCCGGCGCTGGCAGAGAGTCTCTGCCGGTTATTGAAACAGACCGGCGAGGCGCTGGGCCTGCAGATACACACCCTGATCAGCGATGGCAGTCAGCCCGTCGGCCGCGGAATCGGGCCGGCACTGGAAGCCCGTGACGTGATGGCGGTGCTGCGCAATGAAGACCAGGCCCCCGCCGATCTGCGCGAGCGCGCCCTGACGTTGGCGGCCGCCCTCCTGGTGATGGGAGGGAAAGCCGCAACGGACGAAGAATCGATGGAGCTGGCTCGCCGGACTCTGGACAGTGGCGACGCTCTGGCGCGCTTTGAGGCCATTTGTCAGGCGCAAGGCGGGTTGAAGGAGCCACCGGTGGCGGCTCACCAGCATACTCTGTTTGCGGAGGAGGCGGGCGTCGTCGTCGCCATCAACAATCGCATCATATCGCGTCTGGCCAGCCTGGCCGGAGCGCCGGGCGATCCGGCGGCCGGACTGGATCTACATGTCAGGACAGGAGATGTGGTGGAGCCGGGACAGCCGTTGATGACATTGCATGCGGAGTCAACCGGCGAGCTGGAGTACGCTCTGGAATTTCATGCAGGCCACCGCGGGATTATCCATATTGATCCGGAAGGAGCGGTCTGATCATGCAACTGTTCACCATGCCGGGACATGAAGACCTGGGGATCAGCCTGGAGAGGGAAGCCGGCATGACGCGGGGAGAGTTCACCCTGCATCGCTTCCCGGACGGGGAAAGTCGTATACAGGTGACGGGCGAGGTACAGGGAGCCGACATCGCCATTCTGTGTCAGTTGTACCAGCCCGACCGCCATGTCCTGTCGCTGTTGCTGTTGGTGGAAACACTGCGGGACCTCGGTGCACGCCGTGTTGGACTGATCGCCCCCTACCTCGCCTACATGCGGCAGGACAAGCGCTTTAATCCGGGTGAAGGAGTCAGTTCACATTATTTCGCCACGCTGCTAAGCCGGTACCTGGACTGGCTGGTGACGGTGGATCCTCACCTGCATCGCATCCACGATCTGGGGGAGATCTACAGTATTCCTGCACAGTCCTTGACGTCGGTGAGACTGATCGCTGACTGGTTGGTGGCAATGGTGGAGCGACCGTTGGTCATCGGGCCGGACAGTGAGTCCGAGCAATGGGCGGCCAGTGTCGCCAGGGCCGCCGGCTGCCCCTGGGAAGTACTGGAGAAACAGCGGTTCGGGGATCACGATGTGCGTGTCTCCGTGCCGAATGTCGGCGAACATCGCCACCGCACCCCGGTGCTGGTCGACGACATCATCAGTACCGGGCGTACCATGCAGCAGGCCGCGCAGCACCTGTCGGACAGCGGCTTCCGGGAAATGTACTGCGTGGCCGTACACGGACTGTTCGCCGGTGGGGCTCGAGAGGCGTTGCGTGACGCTGGACTGCAGGTGGTGACCAGTAATTCGATTCCGGATGATTCCAATCAGATTGACCTGGCACCGTTGCTTTCCGATGCGTGTCAGAAACTGATCTGACTGCCGCGCTCGGGAATCTCGCTGCGAATTTTCCGGTCCCGCCACAACTTTTCGGACAGTTCCTCCTGGACATCCTCTTCGCCGTGGACAAGGATCAGGCGCGGTGAATTCTCGAACGCGGCGGCCCAGTCCATCAGGGCGGTCTGTCCGGCATGCGCCGAGAAGCCACCCAGTGTCTGGATATCCGCGCCGACCACGAATTCGTCGCCGAACATTTTGATCTCCTTCACGCCGTCGACCAGTATGCGTCCCAGTGTGCCCCGTGCCTGGAATCCGATGAAGATGATGGTGTTCTCCGGTTTCCAGATACGTTGTTTGAAATGGTGGCGTATGCGTCCACCAGTACACATGCCACTGCCGGCAATAATGATGGCGCCCTTCTCGACCTCATTGATGGCAATGGAATCTTCCACAGTACTGCAGTATTTCAGCGCTGGCAGAAATTCACGTAGCGTTTCCCGGCCTTCCTCGGTCAGGTGCCGGACATCCTCATCGTCCATGATATGCAGCCAACGGTCGTAGACCTCGGTCACGCTGATCGCCATGGGACTGTCCAGAAACACCTGCCAGCCGTCCAGTTTTCCGGCCCTGTGCAGCCGACCCAGGTGATAGATCAGTTCCTGTGAGCGGCCCACAGCAAAGGACGGGATCATCACGCTGCCGCCGCGCTCCCAGGTATCGGACAGAACCTGTTCGAGTTCCTCCAGCGTGGCGTCCATATCACGGTGGTCGCGGTTTCCGTAAGTGCTTTCCATCAGGACGACGTCAGCACGAGTGGGCGATTCCGGGTCGTTCATCAGTACCGAATCACTGTTGCCGAGGTCCCCGGAGAAGACCAGCACCTTTTCCTGTCCGTCTTCGGTCAGGGTCACTTCCACGATCGATGAGCCCAGGATATGGCCGGCATCCAGAAAGCGGACGCTTGAATGAGGGCCAAGGTCAAAGCGGTGATGATAGGGATGTCCCTCGCACTGCTTCAGAACCCGGGCCACGTCGCGCCCCGTATAGGCCGGACTGATGGGCGGCCGTCCGCTACGGCGTCTTTTCAGGTTCTGCCGTTCCAGGTCTTTTTCATAGAGTCCGGCGGCATCTTCCAGCAGAATACGCAGTAATCCACGAGTCGCCTGGGCGCAGTAGATGGGGCCCCGGAATCCACCGCTGACCAGAAGAGGCAAAAGTCCGGAGTGGTCAAGGTGACCGTGGGAGAGAATCACGGCATCAATCTCTGCGGGATTGAATGGAAATTTCTCGTCCTGCACGCGGTCCACCGCGTCACCGCCCTGGTGCATGCCGCAGTCGAGCAGCACCCGGCCGCTGGCTTCCGATTCAAGCAGGTGACAGGAGCCGGTGACTTCGCGCGCAGCGCCATGGAAGGTGACAGTAGCCATTGGAAGAGTACCTCAGAATGTCATGTACAGACTGGCGGCCACGAGCACGATCAGCAACAGCCAGATGCTGTTGTTGATGGTACTGCGTGGCCACCAGTGATTCCAGCGCCTTTCCAGCCTTCGGGTACGTTGTGGTGGAATTTCTTCCGGGTCGGGCGCGGGTACCGGTGGCCTTTGCAGCATCCGGCGCAGATACAGGGACAGGTGTAACGCCGGGTTGCGACTGCGGCGGATGCCTGGCGGCTGCCATCGCAGACGCCAGGCCATGACAGCCAGTCCAGCTGCCACGGCCATCGGCCAAGCCAGTTCACCCAGTTTGTAGAGTGCCAGACTGTCGAATGCCGCAGCCCGCATGGGCGGCCATAGCCATGGCAGTACCAGGCAGGCGCAGGCAGGCACGGACCAGCCAATCAGGTGGAGCGCGGACATTCTTTCTCGTGGCCGGTCTTCTTTGGCAAGCTTTCGCAGCAGCCACAGCGCCCGCAGCATGATCAGTGTGGACGCGAGCGCTCCCAGTTGCGCGGCCAGCGTGTAGGCCTCGAGGCCGGCAGCGGGCAACTGGTCTTTCAATGCCGTTTTCACTGCGGCGCCGGTGGTGAACGGCAGGCCGCCGATAGCCAGGGCGGGCAAAGCGATGCCCGCAGCGATAAGGCCACGCGCCAGCGCACCGGCCGGTTGTCCGCCAGCAAGCAGTCCGGTCGCCATGAACAGGGCGCCTTTCGCCAGACCGTGGTGGACGATATACAGGGTCACGACCACCATCAGGGCGGGCCGCAGTTCCGGGGCATGCCAGGCCATCGCGGTGATCACCATCAGAAAGCCCATCTGGCTGACCGAGGAAAAAGCCAGCGTCTCTCCGGCGCTGCGTTGTACCAGTCCGACCAGAGCACCGTAGAAAAGATTGATCAGTCCCAGCCACAGTAGCGGAATACTCCACTGCTGCAGTAGCGGACTCTCTGCGGGAAGCAACATCCACAGTCCGGCGATGCCGGCCTTGGTCATGGCTCCGGAGAGCACAGCGCCGGCGGCGGGCGGGGCGGACGGGTAGGCCTGGGGCATCCAGACATGCAGGGGCCAGAAACCGGCCTTCAATGCCAGCCCGGCGATGAGCGCCAGCAGGGTCACCGCAGTGAAATCGGCTTCCCGCCAGACACTGAACAGGAAGCTACCACCGGATTCATGCCAGGCCAGCATCAGGCCGGTGAGCAGCAGCATCTCTCCGGTGACGGCGATCTGCAGATACAGGCGGCCTGCCTGCCTGACCCGAATGGTTCGGCGGTGCACGATGAGACCATAGGCAGACAGGCTCATCATCGAGAAGCCGACATAGAAACTCAGCGCGTCACCGGCGATCAGCCAGAGCAGGTTGCCACTCAGGCTGATCAGCCAGAACAACTGGAACGCGAGGCGGCTTCGGTCTTCCTCCTTCGGCCCCGCCAGGCTGAACACGCCCGCGAACAGCCAGAGCATGGCGCTGCCGCCCAGCAATCCGCGTTGCAGGACGGTATCAGCCCCCCAGGTCGCTCCGGGCCACAGAAAGGCGGGTTCGATGGCCGGCGGGGCTGCGAGCGCGGCAGCGAGGGCCGGCACGCAGCTTAGCCAGATACCGGCCCGTGCGCGCTGCCCGGTCAACAACAGCGCGATGGCCGCCAGTAGCGGAAAAAAAGGTATCGTGTGCCACAGGTTGCTCATGGATCGAACTCCGTGACGATGATCAGCTCTGTCCAGCTCAGGGGGCTGGCGGGGCTAGCGGCAAAGAGGCCGGAGAGTACGGCCAGAAGGGCAGTGAATACCGCCGGCACCAACAGCATCCAGTGGGTTTCCAGTCGCTGGCCGGGCCAGATTCGCCGTTTCCAGTGCTCCCGGTCCGGCTTGCCGAACCACCCGCGGTAGATGACGGGAAGGAAGTAGGCCGCGTTAAGCAGGCCGGATGACAGCAGTACCAGCAGGATCCAGTCCTGCCCGACCTCCAGTGCGCCGACGCCCAGATACCATTTGCTGATGAAGCCGGCCAGTGGTGGAATGCCGATCATGCCGAGCCCGCCGACCGTGAAGGCGGCCATGGTCCATGGCATACGCCGTCCGACCCCACTCAGTTCCCTGATGCTGTGGATGCCCAGTGTCTCCGCGAATATGCCCGCGCAGAAGAACAGCGTGATTTTCATCAACCCCTGGTGAATCAGGTGCACCACGCCGCCCACGGCAGCCAGCGGACCGGCCAACGCCACGCCCAGTGTTATGTAGGACACCTGGCTGACCGTGGAGTAGGCCAGCCGTTTTTTCAGGTCGGTTTGCTGCAAGGCACGCAATGAACCGTAAATGATGGTAATGCAGGCCAGCACAAGCAGTACCGGAGTCAGGGACAACTGTGTGGCAGTGGTGACGCCGTACACGTCGTAGACCACCCGGATGATGCCGAAGGCGCCTGCCTTGACGACGGCCACTGCATGCAGCAGTGCGCTGACCGGAGCAGGGGCAACCATCGCGCGGGGCAGCCAACTGTGTAGTGGTACCAGCGCGGCCTTGACTCCCAACCCTGCGATCATGGCCAGGAACGCCACGCGCAGCGCCAGAGAGCCATCCCCGGAAAAGTCTCCCAGATAGCCGCCGGGGGTGAAATCCGGCGTGCCATACAGAGAATGCAACAACGCGATACCCATCAGCAGCACGGTGCCGCCGGCCAGTGTGTAGATCAGGTAGACGCGCCCTGCGCGGATGGCTTCCGGTGTGCCCCGGTGCACGACCAGCGGGAAAGTCGCCAGAGTCAACAGTTCATAGAACAGCAGGAAAGTTACCAGGTTGCCCGCCAGGGCCACACCCACCGTGGCGCTGACGCAAAGACTGAAGTAACCGAAGAACCGTGCCCGTAGTGGCGAGTCTTCCAGATAGCCAATGGCATAAACGGTGGTAGCCAGCCATAACACGGCGGACAGTGTAATGAACTGCAGGGACAGCGCGTCGCCGTGCAAAACCAGAGGAGCCCGTTCCAGGAAGGGAAGCTCGAAGCGGAACTCCTGCCCCTGACTGACTCCCCACAACATCAGGCCCACCAGCAGCAGCTTTATCGTGGCTCCGCCCAGGTTGAGCGAGGTGCGCAGCGTCTGTTGGTTTTCGCGGATGGCGAAAATCAGCAGCCCGGGAATCAGCGAGCTGAGCATGATCAGCAGGGGGAGCAGCGCACCCCATTGCAGCGGATTCATATGCCACCTCCCGCCAGCCATTGCACCAGCCAGTTGCCGCTCAGGGCCATGGCCCACACCAGCAATGCGGGCAGCATCGCCAGCCACTGCGCCGTGTGATCCGGGTTCAGGTTGACCCGTTTGATGTGGACCCGGTCGAAAGCCATGATCACTGCCCGAAACACATAGGCGGCTGACACCAGCGTGCCCAGAAAGACCCCGGCGGCCCAGGGCCAGTTCCAGGGGTCATTCAGCAATGGGCCCAGCAGAACCCATTTGGACAGGAACCCTCCGCTGGGCGGCAAGCCGATCAGGCTGCCGCCGGCCACCGCGAACGCGAACATCGCGATCGGTGCGGTCTGTGTGGCACCCCGCAGGCCGCTGATCCGCGTTGTGCCCACCGTGTGCTGTATCTCGCCGGCGGCCATGAACAGCGAGGCCTTGGCCAGACCGTGGGCAATGACGAACAGCCACAGCGCCACGTGCATCTGCGGATGCTGCCAGAAAAGGAGCAGACCCAGTGCCATCATCGCGTAGCCCATCTGCGCCACGGTCGAGTAGGCGACCAGTGTCTTGATATAAGGGCTGCGCAGCGACGCGTATCCGCCGCCGATCAGTGCCGCGATGCCGGCAGCAGCGAACAGTGGTCCGGCCTGGATGGCCAGGTCCGCTGGCGCGACCTCGCTCCACAAGCGCCACAAAATAAAGAGGGGGCCCTTGACCACCAGCGCGGACAGCAGGGCGCTGACGGCTGTGGGCGCGCTGGCGTGGGCCGCCGGCAGCCAGCCGTGCAGTGGCCACATGGCCGCTTTCAGCATCAGCCCGCCAGTCATCAGTACCAACGCCAGCCGGGTCACAGCGTCGTTCTCTGTCACGCCCGACAGCAATTCGATATCCAGCAGCCCGTACTGGCCATACAGAATGGCCACGCCCAGCAGGTAGCATAGCGAAGCAGCGAGCGAGAGTACCAGGTAATTCAGGGCGGGCCGCCAGGCTCGGGGTCCGGACTGGGTAAGCAGGGCGACCGATACAAGCCCCAGCAGTTCCAGGGTCACATACAGGTTGAACAGATCACCGGACAGCCACAGCGCCGCCAGTGTTCCGTGCAGCAGGCAGGAGAGCGGCCAGTAGGCGTGGCTCACTCCGTGACGGCTAAACTGCGCATACAGGGCGACCAGGCCGTGTATCAGTGCGGTGAACAGCAGCAACAGGGCAGACAACGCGGTCAGTTCCAGACGGATGGCCAGACCTTCTTCCCAACCGCCCAGCAGCGCTTCCTGCCGGGAGCTGTCCAGTGTCGACTGCAGCGCCATCCATGCCGCCAGACCGCTGGCCACGGATACAATCAGAGTCAGGGTGCCCCCCCAGCGGCGCATCAGTCCGGGGCCGGCCAGCAACAGGAGCAGGCCGGCGAGCAGGGGCAGGGCCATGCTGGACAATGCCGGATTCATGGCTACCCGTCCTCCCTGTGGCGTTCCAGTGCGCCGTGCAGCCGCAAGGCCAGAGCAGTGGCGCTGATCGACACCACCAGACCGGTTACCACCAGCGCGTGGAGAACCGGATCGGTTTCCGGCAGGCGGGCCGCCAGTGCCGTGAGCACCAGGAAAACGCCGCTGCCCATCAGGTTCACGGCCATGATCCGCCGCAACATGCTCTGCAGGGTCAAGAGTCCATGCAGGCCGATCAGGAACAGCGCAAGTCCGGCCAGCAGATAAGCGGTCACGATCGTCATTCCGCAATATCCTCCTCTTCACCGGCCACCAGAAAGGCCAGCGTCACGGCGATCGATACCGTGGCCGCCGATTCGATCAGGACGATCAGCAGCGTGGACGCATTGTCCGGGTAGTTCAGCCACCCCTCACCCATGACTGCGGAACCGATCGCCACAGAGAGGAACAGTGCCGGGCCGGTCAGGGCCGCCAGACGGACCGTCCATCGCGACCAGCGGAACACTGGAAGCTGGCCGCTGAGCCGCAGCAGCACCAGAGCGGCAGCCAGCACGGCGCCGGCCTGGAAGGCACCTCCCGGGTCATCGCTGCCCCGCCACAGCAGATACCCGCCAGTGACCACCAGTAACGGGGCCAGGGATCGTGACCAGGCCTTGAGCAGCGGCCAGGGTGCGGGGTGGTGGTCGGCGTCATACGGGTGCCGGTTGTGCCGGGCGATCTGGCGGAAGCCCAGCAGTGCGAGCAGCAGTACCAGCAGTTCCAGCAAGGTGTCCCAGGCCCGGAAATTGAGCAATACGGCCGTGACCGGATGGCGGACTCCGCTGTTCGGGGTCTGCCCGGTCACCAGTTCTGGCAGAGAGTGCCCTCCATCCAGCGTGGACAGTGCGAGCACATGCACGGCCAGCCAGGCGAAGACCGCCGTCACGAACAACCATCTCAACCATAGCCGGGAGGTGGGGATGCGAATGGTCTCTTCCCGGGTGATGGAGGCGGCGCGCAGCAACAGGGCCGACGTGAGGCCGGCCCCGATGGCTGCCTCGGCCAGCGCCAGGTCGGGGGCACGGAGCCTGGCCCAGATCAGCGCCAGGACCATGCCAAAGCCGGCGAACAGCGCGATGGCCGCGCTCATGCGCTGCGTGTGCAGGGTAGCCCACGCCATGGTCAGCAGCAGTCCGATCAGTGCTGTATCCAGGACGGCTTCAGCGATTTCCATTACTTGCTGACTCCTGTCGGTCCTGTTCGCGCTGATAACGGGCCAACAACTGGGCGCTGGTGGCACCTGACGCCATGACGAATAACCAGATCAGCAGCATCAATGCGGTGCTTTGCCATTCCAGCGAGTGCAGGGACAGACCGGCCACCAGCAAGCCGAGGCCCACGTTGTCCGCCTTGGTGACCGCATGCAGGCGGGTGTAGGTATCCGGGAAGCGCAGCAGGCCCAGTGAGCCGGTGACGAAAAAGAACAGTCCGCCCGCCAGCAGGACGATACGCAGCCCTTCCAGTGCCACGGTCATGATGACTTCTCCTGACGCCGGACATTGTCACGCCGCGCCGGGCGCAACAGTTGCACCAGAGCGGCGCTGATGACCGCACCCAGTAATGCCAGTACCAGCGCCACATCGCGCCAGTGATCCTGTTGTTGCCATTCCGCCATGAGCAGCAGCAATGCGATGGAGGCGGTGCCCAGCATCTGTACACACAGCAGCCGGTCTGCCGTGGTCGGTCCGTGCAGTAATCGCCACAGGGCAGGCAACGTGGTCAGGATCAGCGCGGCTGCCAGCAGGGCCATCAGTGGCTCCTTTCCACGCCCGACAGGCGGATCAGCAGTTGCTCCAGCTTCCCGACGGTTCCCTGCCAATCGGTATTCTCGTCCAGCAGATGGATGTGGAGGTGCGTATCATCGAAATGCGAGGCCAGTGTTCCCGGCAGCAGCCCTACGATGGCGGACAGAGCCAGGCGTACCGCCGGGTCTTCCGTCCGCAGTTCATGACGCGCCCATGCGGGCGCCACTGGCGCTGTCCGTCGCAGTGTGCGCAGGGCGACATCCCAGCCGCCACGCAGCGAATTGTGCAGAAAGAACAGCGCAAAAGCAGGAAGGTGCTGGATGCGAAGCGTCCACGGTCGGGTATTGAGTGTGGCTGCCGCGCCGGTGGCCAGCAACACCACGGGTATACCCAGATACCAGCCGCTGTTGCTGCTGAGCAAGGTCCACAAAGCAGTGGTGAGTGCCAGCCACGCCAGTATGCGTGTCAGAGAGGGTCTGCGTTTCTTCGAGTGACGGGCCGGTGACGATCTCATCTGCTCCATGCTATGCAAGCAGCGCGGCAAACTCAAGGCTTACTGACGATGCCGGTACACTACCGATCATGCAGCACCCGGGCCGTGCTGATAGAATGCAGGCTTTATTTCTCACGGCAGGGATTCAGCTCGCAGTGTCCAGTTCATCCACAGGGAAGCCCTCCTATCGACAGTGCTGGATTGCGGAAACGGTCCGCCTGCACGAGCGCCGGCATGGCCGACTCGATGACAGCCACGAATTGACGCGGCTGCGCGATGATGGCGGGCCGGTCGACTGGCGGATTGTGCAGCGGGCCCTGGCGCTGGCCGAACGGACCGGCCTCGACCAGGCCGTGCAACAGTGGCAGACGGGACTGCGCTGGGGTGGGGCCGGAGTGGCGGCCGTGGCGGTGGTGACCGGATTCGGGGCAGCCCTGGCGGTGCTGGGAGACAGTCAGGCGCAGGTCAATATCGTCTGGACGCTGGCGGCCCTGTTGGGTTTCAACCTGTTGATGCTGGTGTTCTGGCTGGTGGGGATCGTGGCGGCGGGACGCTCCGGTGGCGGCGCGCTGGGAAGGGCCTGGCTGCTGCTGGCCCGGCTGGCTGGTGGCTCTGGCCGTGGCACGGCAGCACGGGCATTTCTGTCGCTGGGCACGGGCAGTGATGTGCATCGCTGGATGCTCAGTGCCGTGACCCATGGTTTCTGGTGCCTGTCGACGTTGGCTGTCATTCTGGCGCTGCTGATTGCGCTGTCCCTGCGAGCCTATGATTTTGTCTGGGAAACCACCATTCTGTCATCCGGCGTATTTGTGCAGTTCGTGCAGTGGAGCGCCTGGCTGCCATCCGTCATGGGTTTCGCGATTCCGGATGAGAGTATGGTCCGTGCCAGTGAGTTGGCGGTTGGTGCGGGCAACGAGGAATCGCTGAGGCGCGCCTGGTCTTCCTGGCTGGTAGGCTGCCTGGTGGTTTACGGGTTGTTGCCTCGACTGTTTCTGTTTCTGTGCAGCGTGTCGTTGTTGTTGCTTCGCATGCGGCGTTGCCGCCTGGCAACCCGAAGTGCCGAATGGGCGGCATTGGCGGCCCGGCTCAGCCCGGCCAGTGCGCCGGGACAGGTCGTTGATCCGGACACACAGGCGGCCGGTGCGCAGCAACTGCAGTTGGACCCGCTTGCTGTGGGAGAGCCAGTGATGGTGGCCCTGGAGCTGGGTCGTGACATTTCCTGGCCGCCGGCCGGCACGACAGAGGCACTGGGACCCGCCGATGACCGGGACAGACGCCACGAGGTGGAACACAGGCTGCGGGAGCGGCGGCCGGCGAGACTGTTGGCGGTTGTCGATGCCAGGCTTTCTCCCGACCGTGGATTGATGAACGGTCTGCTCACCTTGTCGGCCACCAGTGCTGACGCCGGTGTCTGGTTGATGCAAGCCGACGAGGCGGGGGGCGAGCGCCTGGATAGCTGGCGTCAGAGCCTGAAGCAGGCAGGCTTTCCATCATCACGGAGCTACGTTGAAGAGCAGGTGGCCCGGCAGTGGCTGACCGGGGGTGCTGGACCATGAAATATACCGACAGCCCATTGCGTATTGCCGTGGTCGGCCATACCAACACCGGCAAGACCTCATTGCTGCGCACCCTGACACGGGATCAGCGCTTCGGGGCGGTTTCGTTTCAGCCGGGTACGACCCGGCACGTGGAAATGGCCCGCTTGCGGGTGGAGGGTCGCGAGGCGCTGGAATTGTACGACACACCGGGGCTGGAGGACCCGATCGCTCTGTTGGAGATGCTGGAAAGTATGGGCACTGCGGCCGGGGCGCGCATGGACGGGCCAGCGCGGATCAATCGATTCCTGGAGTCGGAATCGGCGGCCGGGCGTTTCGAGCAGGAAGCCAAGGTGCTGCGTCAATTGCTGCACAGTGATGCCGCCTTCTATGTCATTGATGCGCGCGATCCGGTGCTGGGCAAGTACCGGGATGAGCTGGCACTGCTGGCCTGGTGTGGCGTCCCGTTGCTGCCATTACTGAACTTCGTCGCCGACCCGCGCGCCGATGAGCCGGCGTGGCGGGACATGCTGGCCCGCGCCGGGCTGCATGCCATCGTGCGGTTCGATACCGTGGCACCGGGATTGGGCAGCGAGCGGTTGTTGTACGAAAAACTGGCCACGCTCATCGACGGACATCGTGAGCGTTTGCTGGCATTGGTAGAAAGTCATGAACAGGATGCGCGCGACCGGCGCCGGGCCGCACTGGGTCTGATTGCGGATTTGCTGCTGGATGTGGCGGCGGACCGCGCCGTGGTGCGTGGGGGAAGCGGAGACGCGCTGGCGACTGCCGCCGAGGCGCTGAACGGCCGGGTGCGTGCGCGTGAGCAACAGTGCCTGGAAGCGCTGCTGGATCTCTATCGTTTCACCCGCGAGGACATCGAGCTGCATGAATTGCCGGTCCGTGATGGCCGGTGGGAAAATGATCTGTTCGATCCAGACACCCTGCAGTTGATGGGAGTGCGGGTTGGTGGCGGCGCGGCAGCGGGCGCCGCCAGCGGGCTGGGCATCGACCTGATGGTGGGTGGCGCGACACTGGGCGCGGCCACCGCCATCGGCGCCCTGGCGGGCGGCAGTTATCAGACGCTGCGCCACTACGGCAACCGCATACTGGGCATGTTGGGCGGCGAACAACATATGCGGGTGCAGGATGACATTCTGGTGTTGTTGGCCTGGCGGCAGATGCAGCTTCTCAGAGCGCTGGAAGGGCGCGGACACGCCGCTACCGCCGCGCATCGTCTGGAAACCGCCGAAACCGGGAGTGCGGGTGACCGGTCGCCGTGGCAGGGGGAGTTGCCCGGTCCGCTTCGACAGGCCCGGGCCCGGCCGGAGTGGCTGGAGAACGATGGTGCCGTCGGGCGCCCGGCGGCCATCCGTGAACTGCAGGAGGAGCTGTTCCGCATCTATTCAAAACGGTCACAGTCCACGGGGGACCGTCATGGTGGATGATTCTGTGTCACGGATGTTGTTCGACGCGGCCAGCATGGCGGCCGGCGAGTGGTGCTCCACCGATGATCCGGTCATGGGCGGAGAGTCCCGTAGCAATATGGAAGAGGGCCCGGAAGAGACCGTGGTTTTCGCCGGCCATGTGTCTCTGGCCAACAACGGTGGATTCGCCTCCATTCACAGACCACTGGAGCAGGGGCTGCTGAGCGGCTATGGTGCGCTGTCGCTGCGAGTGTGCGGCGACGGCCGGCGCTATAGTCTGCGATTGCGGCAGGAAGAGGCCTTTGACGGCATCTCCTGGCGCCAGGATTTTGATACACGGGCCGGGGAGTGGCAAACCGTGGTGCTGCCATTCTCCGGTTTCAGGGCGGTATTTCGTGGCAGGGAGCTGCCCACCGCCGGACCGCTGGACCTTCCACGGGTGAACCGGGTCGGGCTGCTGATCGGACGTCAGCCGGGACCTTTCCGCCTTCGGCTGCGCTGGATACAGGCCGTGCGCCGGACATGAACGACAAGGCACAATAACAGACAGGGGAATGAACAAATGAAACTGGAATCACTGGCATTGCATCACGGCTACGACTCCGAACCGACCACGCGGGCCGCCGCCGTGCCCATCTATCAGACGACATCCTACACCTTCGAGGATACACAGCACGGCGCCGACCTCTTCGACCTGAAGGTGCAGGGCAACATCTATACCCGGATCATGAATCCGACCAACGCGGTGCTGGAACAGCGGCTGGCGGAAATGGAAGGCGGCATCGGCGGGCTGGCGCTGGCCTCGGGCATGGCCGCCATCACCTATGCCATCCAGTGTATCGCAGTGACAGGGGACAATATTGTCAGCACCAGCCAGTTGTACGGCGGTACGTACAATCTTTTCGCCCATTCCTTCCCGGCCCAGGGCATCGAAGTGCGCATGGCGTCCTTTGATGATTATGAAAGGCTGGAGAGCCTGATTGATGCGAGGACCAAAGCCGTTTTCTGCGAGTCCATCGGCAATCCGGCCGGCAATGTCGTGGATATCCAGCGTCTGGCTGACATCGCCCATCGTCATGGTGTGCCGCTGATCGTCGACAACACCGTGGCTACTCCCTTTCTGTGTCGCTGTTTCGATCATGGTGCCGACATCGTCGTTCATTCGCTGACCAAATACATCGGCGGACATGGCACGACGGTGGGTGGCATCATCATCGATTCGGGACGTTTCGACTGGGCAGCGCACAAAGAACGGTATCCCATGTTGAATGAGCCGGACCCGTCCTATCACGGGGTCGTGTATACCGAGGCGCTGGGGGAGGCGGCCTATATCGGTCGCTGCCGGGTTGTGCCCTTGCGCAACACCGGTGCGGCGCTGTCACCGATGAACGCTTTTCTGATCCTGCAGGGGCTGGAGACGCTGGGGCTGCGCATGGAGCGGCATTGCGAGAACGCATTGACCGTCGCCCGGCATCTGCAACAGCATCCGAAAGTCGACTGGGTCAACTATGCCGGTCTAGAGGACAGCCCGTACAACGCGGTATGCGGCAAGATCTGCGGTGGTCGGGCCTCTGGTATTCTCAGCTTCGGTATCCGGGGTGGCCGTGAGGCCGGGGCACAGTTCATCGATGCCCTGAAGATGATCCTGCGACTGGTCAATATCGGCGATGCCAAGTCCCTGGCCTGCCATCCGGCGACCACCACCCACCGCCAACTGAGTCCGGCGGAACTCGAGACCGCCGGCGTGTCAGAGGATCTGGTCCGCCTGTCGATCGGTATCGAGCACGTGGATGACATTATTGCCGACGTCGATCAGGCGCTGGAGCAGGTCACCGCGTCGTGAGGGGTGGGCAGCCATGACCGAAGTGACAGGAACGCGACTGCCGGGAGACGGGGCGGGATTGTGGTTGTCCGGCATCGCCGGGCTGCTCATCGCCCTGTTGGTAGGTTCGCTGGCGGAGCAGGCTGTCCCCTGGACGTCGGGCTTCTACTACTGGCTGGGCTGGCCGCTGATGTGCGCTGTGGTGGCGCTGGTGACCTGGCGCTATCCGCTGCGGGCCTGGCGCTGGGCGATGGCCATGGCGGTGGGACAGGTGTTCGCCGTCATCCTGTCCGGCGCAGGAGACATGGCGCCGATCGCGCTGATCTATGCGGTGTTCCTGTCCGTACCCCAGTTCATTGTCGCCAGTGTACTGTCATCCCGGCGACTGGCGCAGCTTTCCTCCGTCCCGCAGGACGGCAATGACCAATCCGACGAGGACCGACCATGAAATACCGGGGACGCCCGCATTACCGTCACGACGAACCGGAACGCACCGGTGTGCTGATCACCAACCTGGGCACGCCGGATGAACCGGCCACGCCGGCCCTGCGTCGCTACCTGGGCCAGTTTCTGTGGGATCCTCGTGTGGTGGAAGTGCCCCGCCCGCTGTGGTGGCTGATTCTGCATGGCGTGATCCTGCGTATCCGCCCGAAGCGCTCTGCCGCCGCCTATCGCACGGTGTTCACGGAGCGGGGATCGCCCCTGTTGTTCCATACGCAGGATCAGGCCGAGGCCCTGCAGTCGGCGTTGCAGGCGCGCGGTCACGAGCACGTGATCGTTGATTTCGCCATGCGGTATGGCAACCCGTCCATCCCCTCCGTGCTGGACTCGATGTTCGAGCGGGGAGTGCGCCGCCTGCTGGTGTTGCCTCTGTATCCGCAGTATTCGGGCAGTACCGCCGCCTCCACTTTCGACGCCATCAGCGCGGACTTCACCCGCCGGCGCTGGCTGCCGGATCTGCGTTTTGTCAGCCATTACCACGACTATCCTCCGTTCATAGACGCGGCTGCAAAGCGGATCGAGGCGTACTGGCAAGAACACGGCCGGGCTGACCGCTTGCTGTTTTCCTACCATGGTGTGCCGCTGCGCTATCTGCATGAAGGGGATCCGTACCACTGCGAATGCCACGCCACGTCCCGCTTGTTGGCTCAACGCCTGGGGCTCGACGAGGCCGCCTGGAAGACCACGTTCCAGTCCCGCTTCGGCCGGGAAGAGTGGCTGAAACCCTACACCGACGAGACGCTGAAAGCGTTGCCGGGGGAGGGCGTGAAGTCGGTGCAGGTGTTCTGCCCGGGGTTTTCGGCGGACTGCCTGGAAACCATCGAGGAGATCGGCGAAGAGAATCGTGAATACTTCATGGAAGCCGGCGGCGAACGTTACGAATACATCAGCGCGCTCAATGACCGCCCCGAACACATCGAGGCTTTGGTCGGGCTGGTGGAGGACAACCTCGCTGGCTGGGCCGCGCCGACACCGGACCCGGACCGGCAGGCCAGAGCAAAGGCCCTCGGCGCCAGCCAGTGATTACTGGTTCAGGGGGTGGTGTCGGCGCCATCGGCGGCTGATGCCGCTTCCTCGTCCAGCCAGGCGTTGATATCGATGATGTCCTGCGGTGTCAGCATGCCGGTGATCTGCTGCAGCGTCAGGGTGTCCAGCACGTAGTTGTAGCGGGCCTCGGCATGATCGCGCAGGGCGCGGAACAGCTGCTGACGGGCCTGGACCACGTCGACGATATTCCGGGTGCCGACTTCGTAGCCGGCTTCGATGGCTTCCAGCGCGGAACGTGCGGAGCGGATGGCCTGCTGGCGTTGCTCGACCACCATGGCATCCGTATTGACGCGGCGATAGGCGTTGCGAATTTCCTGGCGGGTCTGGCGGCGAACCAGATTGAGTTGCTCCTGCTGGGCTACCACATCATATTCAGCCGCCTGACGCCGGGCGCTGACCGCATGACCGCTGTACAACGGAATGGAAACGTTGACCGCGATGGAGGTGCCTTCAAAAGCGCCACCGGACCGCACTCCCCCGTCGGAGCTGACCGTCGAGTCCGACTCCGAGCGGTTGTACCCGCCCTGCAGGCTGACCGTGGGCAGGTGGTCCGAGCGCCTGGCGCGTGCCACCTGCTGGCGGGCTTCCACGCCCGATTCGGCGGCCAGCAGAGTGAGGTTGTTGTTCAGGGCTTCCTGCGTCCATTGCTCCATTGCCCCTTCCACCGGCTCGATCGGGAAATCCTCGCTGAGCACTTCCAGATTGGGGTGAGGCTGGCCGGTGATGGCTTCCAGCGCCTCATAGGCACTGTCCCGCGCATTCTCGGCCAGGATCGTGTTATTGCGCGCCAGGTCATAAGCGGCCTGGGCCTCATAGACCTCGGTAATCGCCACCAGCCCCACCTCTTCGCGCTGACTGGTCTGTTCGTACTGGCGTTCGGCGGCTTCCTCTTCCTGCTGTCGGGTTTCCAGAAAGTCGATGGCCCGCAGCACTTCGAAATAGGCGCTGGCCACGCGCAGGATCAGCTCCTGCTCCTGGGCCTGGAAATTCAGCAACTGAGCCTGGTCCGAGGCTTTTGCACCCTGATAGTCATACCAGGCGGAAAGGTTCAGCAGACTCTGCTGGAGGTTGACCCCGTAGCGCCGACTCGCATCGGACGGCGTCAGGCTTACCAGTCCTGCAGGCCCCGATGCTTCGCGGCTTTCCGAGAAGTTGGCGCTGGCGCCGGGGAGCAGGGAGGAGCGGGCCTGGATCACCTGCTGCTGGGCCGAGTTGAATTGCGCCTCGGCCTGCCGCAACTGCGGGTCGTTGCGCATGGCCAGCTCCAGGATTGAGAGCAGGTCGTCGGCCAATACCGGTTTGGCGACCAGCAGACCCAGCATCATGAGGCTTGTCAAGCGGGTAAAACGTCCCATAGTCCGTTGTCCTGTTCAGTATTTCATCGTTACGGGTGGTATCGGGCTGCGGTTTAACCGCACAGTGTATTGAGGCATAATGAACTGTTTCCCCGGTCATCCCGAAATGCGAACACAGGATAGACGAAATGAGCGCCAACCCTGAACACTTTCTCGACAGAATAACAGCACTGGACGACAAGACCAGGCAGCCATTCCCGAAAAGCCGGAAAGTGTACGTCTCTGGAAGCCGTCCGGACCTCCGTGTGCCCATGCGTCAGATCAACCTGTCGGACACGCAGACCGGCAACGGCGTGGAGAAAAACCCGCCATTGAATGTCTATGACACCTCCGGAGTGTATACGGATCCGGAGGTTGTCATTGATCTGCGGGCCGGACTCCCGGCCCTGCGTGAGCCGTGGATCGAGGAGCGCGGCGACACGGAAGTACTGCCGGGCACCACGTCTGAATACGGACAGCGGCGCCAGAATGACATCAGCACGGCGCATCTGCGTTTTGAGCACCGCCGTCAGCCGCGCCGGGCGAAGACTGGTGCCAACGTCTCGCAGCTACACTATGCGCGACAGGGCATCGTCACGCCGGAGATGGAATACATCGCCATCCGCGAGAACATGAGTCGCGCGCAGATGCGTGAGCAGCCGGAGCTGGCCGCCCAGCACGCCGGACAATCCTTCGGGGCAGCGATCCCGGATGACATCACGCCGGAGTTCGTGCGTGACGAGGTGGCGCGGGGCCGGGCGATCATTCCGGCCAACATCAACCACCCGGAAGTCGAACCGATGATCATCGGCCGCAATTTCCTGGTGAAAGTGAACGCCAACATCGGTAACTCGGCGGTGACCTCTTCCATCGAGGAAGAGGTCGAGAAACTGGTGTGGGCGGCCCGCTGGGGCGCGGACACGGTCATGGACCTGTCCACCGGCAAGCATATTCACGAGACCCGCGAGTGGATCATCCGCAACTCCATGGTGCCCATCGGCACAGTGCCCATCTACCAGGCGCTGGAGAAGGTGGACGGAGCCGCCGAGGATCTGACCTGGGAGATTTTCCGCGATACGCTGATCGAACAGGCCGAACAGGGCGTGGACTACTTCACGATCCACGCCGGCGTGCGTCTGGCCTTTGTACCATTGGCCGCTCACCGGGTCACCGGCATTGTCTCCCGCGGTGGTTCGATCATGGCCAAGTGGTGCCTGTCACACCACCGGGAGAGTTTCCTATACACGCATTTCGAGGAAATCTGCGAGATCATGAAGGCCTACGATGTTTCCTTCTCGCTGGGCGATGGTCTGCGTCCCGGCTCCATCGCCGACGCCAATGACGAAGCCCAGTTCGCCGAGCTGGAAACCCTGGGCGAGCTGACAAAAATCGCCTGGAAACATGATGTGCAGTGTATGATCGAAGGCCCCGGCCATGTGCCCATGCACATGATCAAGGAGAATATGGACAAGCAGCTTGAGTCCTGCGATGAAGCCCCGTTTTATACGCTGGGTCCGCTGACCACGGATATCGCACCGGGCTACGACCACATCACTTCCGGTATCGGGGCCGCCATGATCGGCTGGTTCGGCTGCGCCATGTTGTGCTACGTAACCCCCAAGGAGCATCTGGGATTGCCGGAGAAGCACGACGTGAAGGAAGGCATGATGGCCTACAAGATCGCTGCACATGCGGCCGACCTGGCCAAGGGGCACCCGGGCGCCCAGATGCGTGACAATGCGTTGTCCAAGGCACGCTTCGAGTTCCGCTGGGAAGACCAGTTCAACCTGGGGCTGGACCCGGACACGGCGCAGCAGTATCACGACGAGACGCTGCCCAAGGATTCGGCCAAGGTCGCGCATTTCTGTTCCATGTGCGGACCGAAGTTCTGCTCCATGAAAATCAGCCAGGAAGTGCGCGACTACGCGGCCGCGAAGAATATTCACAGTGTGGAGGATGCGCTGGAGATGGGCATGCAGGAAATGTCCGAGGAATACGAACAGGGCGGACGCAAGCTGTACCGCGAAGTCTGATCGCGTCTTTCGTCCGGCCGCCGGGTCGCCATATTCATGAACGAGAGTTGTAACGACATGTCGAACAATACGCAGGACCGGGTAGATGATCTCAACATCGAGTCTTTCGATGCCCTGATCACACCCGAGAAACTGAAAGAAGAATTGCCGCTGGAAGGCGAGGCCCTCGAGGCCGTCCGCAAGGGGCGCCAGACCATCTACGATATCCTGGACCGCAAGGATCCCCGATTGTTCGTGGTGGTCGGCCCCTGCTCCATTCATGACGTCGATGCAGCCCTGGACTATGCGGCCCGGCTGAAAAAGCTGGCCGACGAGTTGCAGGACACCCTGTTCCTGGTCATGCGGGTGTACTTCGAAAAGCCCCGCACTTCGGTGGGCTGGAAAGGGCTGATCAATGATCCGGACATGGATGACACGTTCCAGATCGAGAAAGGGCTGCGTACCGGCCGCAAGCTGCTGCTGGACGTATCGAAACTCGGCCTGTCCACTTCCACCGAAGCGCTGGATCCGATTTCCCCGCAGTACATGCAGGATCTGATTGCCTGGTCGGCCATTGGTGCGCGGACTACCGAGTCACAGACCCACCGGGAGATGTCCAGTGGCCTGTCTTCGGCAGTGGGTTTCAAGAACGGTACCGATGGCGGCCTGACCGTGGCAGTTAACGCCATGCAGTCGGTCAGCCACCCGCACCGCTTCCTGGGTATTGATGGCAGTGGGCAGGTGTCCGTGGTCACCACCCGCGGCAATCCCTATGCGCATGTGGTGCTGCGTGGAGGCAGCGGTGGTCCCAATTATGACTCCGTGCATGTGGCCCAGGCCGAGAAAGACCTGGAGAAGGGCGGTGTCAGCACCAACATCATGATCGACTGCAGTCATGCCAACTCCAACAAGGACCCGACGGTGCAGTCGCTGGTGCTCAAGGATGTCACCAATCAGATCCTGGAAGGCAATCGTTCCATTGTCGGCCTGATGCTGGAGAGCAACATCAATTTCGGCAACCAGAAAATTCCGTCAGACCTGTCAAAACTCGAGTATGGCGTTTCAGTCACCGATGCCTGCATCGACTGGTCGGAGACCGAGCGTAGTTTGCGCGAGATGGCTGCCAAGCTGAAACCCGTATTGCCGCGTCGGCATAAAGCCGACTGACTCGCCTGATCCTGCGGAAGGAGGACGGAGTTCATGAACAGAAACGGGATTATCGTGGCCCTGGTCGTGATCGTTGCCGGTCTGGTGTGGCGGCTTTCTTCTCCACCGGATGTGTCTGTTGAGGAAATATCCGACGCGCCAGAGGCCATCGAGCGGGGTCAGTATCTCGTGCAGGCCGGTGGCTGCATCAGCTGTCATCGCAACGAAGACGAGAATGATGACAGTCTCAGCGGCGGCCATGCGCTGGAGTCACCGTTTGGCACCTTCCGTGCGTCCAACATCACACCCGATCCGGAGACCGGTATCGGTGGCTGGTCGGGGGATGACTTCATCCGCGCGCTGAAACACGGCCGTACCCCGGACGGCAGCTATTACTTTCCGGCTTTTCCTTACCGTTCCTACGCGGGTATCAGTGACGAGGAGGCGCTGGATATCGCCGCCTGGCTCATGTCGCAGGAGCCAATCCGGAACCAGGTGCCCGACCATGACATCCCCGCATGGATGGGACGCTGGCAGATGGCCTTCTGGAATCCCCTGGCGGATGTGATGGAAAATAGTCCCCCGCCCGTGGGAGAGGGTGTCGGGGTGGAACGTGGAGCCCATCTGGCCCGCCACCTGGGGCATTGCGGGGAATGTCATACGCCACGCAATGCACTGGGCATACAGGATCTGTCGCGTGAGTTCGCCGGTGTGCGGGTCAGCGAGGAAGAGTCGATACCGGCCATCGACGCGGATGCATTGTCCGACTGGAGCGAGGACGATTTCCAGCTGCTCCTGTTCCTGGGCATGCTGCCGGATGGCGACTATGTGGGCGGTGACATGGGGGATGTCATCGAGCACAATACGGCCCAGTTGACCGAAGAGGATCGCGAGGCCCTGGCGGCCTTCTTCATACGGGGTCAGCAGTAGGCGGCGGGGTACCGCGCCATCAGACAGTCGATGGCGCGGTGGGCGCTTCAGTCATCGTCGACGCGGAAATCGTCGTGACAGTTACCACAGTTCGAGCCGAATGCCCGCACCGCGCCGATCACTTCCATCCGGTCACCGCCGGCCGCCGTTTCCGCAAACTGGTTGGCGCCTTCCTCCAGGTCAGCGGCCGCTTGCTCGAACGCATCCATATTGTCCCAGATACGGGGCAATGCCTCGGTCTCCACGTCGAAGTCCCGTGTATCCATGGCGGCCACGACATCCGGAATCATCGGTGCCAGCTCGGCGATACGCCGTGCATTACGCTCGGCCAGTTCGGCGTCAAACTCGCGGTCGCCGCGCGCCATGGCGCCGATCGGTCCCATATGGAACCCCAGCAGTTTGAATACGGCCTGTCGGGTCTCGGTGGCGGCGATGGCCTGCTGCTGCGGGCTCGGTCCATCCTGCGCGGTGGCCGTGAAGATGGCGGCGCAGGCAAGCAGTGCGGTACTGGCTGTCAGAATACGTTTCAACATGCGGTGATACTCCATTGCTGTGTATTGGCTGGTTCCGCTCTATCGCGATCCAGTATAACCACCCTGTTCCCCGATGAACATACCGCCTTTGCCTGGAGATCAGCCCGTATCCCGGGACCAAAAAAAACGCAGACCGGATGGCCTGCGCAAGGGGCAGTCAAGCTCTTCCCTGAGGGCTTCACACGTTTACAAATTGCTTACGGATCCAAGCGTTACCGGCTGCTGCTCCAGGCGGCCCGCCTCCACCCACTGATGCACCCGCGGATTGGCCAGCAGAGTGTCGGCGTAGCGGCGTGCTTCGCGGGTCAGCGGCGCACCATAGGCATCAAAGCAGACGGCCATGGGCGCGAACATGCAGTCGGCGATCGAGAAACGGCCGAACAGGTATTCTCCGCCACTGCCGTGCTTGCGCCGGCAGCAGCTCCAGATGGCATCGATCCGGGCGATCTCGTCACTGATCTCCTCGCTGGCGAACAGTTCCACTGATGCCTGACAGTTCATCGGCCAGTCCCGTTGCAGGTGCGGGAACCCGGAGTGCATCTCGGCGCAGACCGAGCGCGCCGTGGCCCGTTTGCGCGCTTGAGCCGGCCAGCCGCGGTGGTCGAGTAGCGCTTCGGAGATGTATTCGCAGATAGCGATCGAGTCCCAGACTGTTGTATCGTGGTGAATCAGCGCCGGTACCTTCAGAGAGGGTGACAGCGGGCCGAGTTTTTCAGCCGTGTTGGCCTGGTACAGGGCCACCCGGACTTCCTGGAAGGGGATATCAAAGTTCTTCAACAGGAGCCAGGGCCGCATGGACCATGACGAGAAGTTCTTGTCGCCGATGACCAGCTTCAGGGAGTCTGATACCGGGTTTGCGGCTTTATTGATGCTCATACCAATACTCCACTCGCGGTTGCACCATCTGCGTCGATGGCTCCATTAAACACAGGCATTGTTGCCGCAGGAAGCAACAAGAGAGGCCATCCACTGACATAATATGGCAGAATCGTGGCAATCGCTCTGTCTCCGTGCGTTGACTGACGTTGTAGCAGGAAATACGTTATATTTCACAGTCATCGAGAATCACCAGGGGTAGGGGAACCAATGGCACGACGAGTCGCAATCGTGGAGGATGAAGCCGCCATCCGCGAGAATTATGCCGATGTCCTGCGCAAGCAGGGTTATGACGTTCAGACCTATGCCAACCGTAAGGACGCCATGGAGGCCTTCACGCTGCGCCTGCCCAATCTGGCGATCATCGATATCGGCCTGGAGAACGAGATCGACGGCGGCTTTACGCTGTGCCAGTCCCTGCGCTCCATGTCCGATGCCCTGCCGATCATCTTCCTGACCGCCCGGGATAACGATTTCGACACCGTCAGTGGACTGCGCATGGGGGCGGACGACTATCTGACCAAGGACATCAGCCTGCCGCATCTGTCGGCCCGCATCGCCGCTCTGTTCCGCCGTCAGGATGCTCTGAACCAGCCGACATCGCCGGACAACCTGTTGCGTCGTGACAAGCTGACTCTGGATATCGGCCGGCTCAGCGTGAAGTGGGACGGTAAGGCAGTGCCCCTGACAGTCACCGAGTTCTGGATGGTGCACGCGCTGGTGAAGTTTCCCGGTCATGTCAAAAGCCGCCAGGTACTGATGCAGGAGTCGAAGATCTTTGTCGATGGCAGCACCATCACGTCGCACGTCAAGCGGATCCGCAAGAAGTTCATGCAGGTGGACGAGTCCTTCGATTGCATCGAGACCGTCTACGGCATGGGCTACCGCTGGAACATGCCCGGTGCGGCGGATTGATCCCCGGCCCGCTCAGGCGGCCGGCTACTGACCCATCCAGGACCCTCCATGCCCCGTTTCATCAAGAACCCCTTCGGTATCCGCTTCAAGCTGGTTTTCCTGTCCAGCTTCCTGCTGGTGATTCCGTGGCTGGGCTACCAGTACATTATGGAGATGGAAGATTACCTGCGGCGCGGTCAGGAGCAGGTGGTGCTGGGTACTGCACAGGCGCTGGCGACGGCGCTGAACGAGCGCCCGGAACTGTTCGATGAAGGAACGTTCAGCCCGACACGTCAGAGCGACAACCTGTATGTCTATCCGATCTATTACCCGCTCTCCCTCGACGACAGTACGCTGGTCGACTGGGGTGACTACCAGCGCTACGAGCTGCCTTACGGCCGCGCCAATACCATTTCCACGCCGCTGAATCCGCAGAGCGAGTTCGACCGTTACTATCACAACGAGGAGTCGCTGAGTTTCCGGTTGCTGCTGGGTGAGCACAACCGCTACCTGTATGCCTATTTCAAGGTCTTCGACGACAATGTGGTCTACCGCGCCGAGGACAGCCTTAGCGCCCACCGTAACGATTTTCTGCAGATTTCCCTGGTCAACCGGGAAGGCGAACTGCAACGGTACGTGATCGCGCCCCGGGGACCTGAATTCATCTATGCCTATGCCATCGGTGACGATATCCGCAACGTCTCTGAATTGCGTCATGAGGAGCGGATCAGCGGGCAGTGGTATGAGACCAATGACGGGTACGACGTAGAGCTGCGTCTGCCGCTGTCCATGCTTGGCGACCGCCTGGGTTTTGCCATTTATGATGTGGACGATCCGGAAACGCGCGAGGTCTCGGCCGTCGTGGCGACTTCGGAGATCAACGACCCGCGCCGCATAGGCTCACTGATGCGGCCGACCCCGGAAATTGATCAGATCGTCGAAGGCATGGGCCATACCAATTCGCGCATACAGGTGGTGGACCGTGGCGGCCGCGTGCTGCTCAGCGTGGGTGACATCGAGTCGGCCACGGGACTGAGCATTGCCGATGAACTGCATAACGAGCAGGTAAACAAGTACTGGCGCTTCTTGCAGGACAAGTTGCTGCACCCGTTGTATTACCAGATCCTGACCAGGCCGTCCACGGACTACATTGACGAGTTGTACACAGGCAGTACCGTGGAGGGAACCCATCTGAGCGCCGCACTGGCCGGACAACCACAGACGCAGTTCCGGACGGTGGACGATGAGCAGAACCGCATTCTCCAGGCGGCCTATCCGATTCTGGCGGATGGCGAGGTGACGGGCGCCGTACTTGTCGATCAGAACATGAGCGGGATACGCTCATTCCGTAACCAGGCGCTGGAAACGCTGTTCAATACCATACTTGGTGTGATGGTGCTGGTTGCCCTGGGGCTGTTCTTCTTTGCCTCGCGGATCTCTTCGCGAATCCGGGCGCTGCGTAACCAGTCCGAGAAAATCATCGACGACCACGGCCATGTGCGCAACACCATCGTGGCCACTCCACATTCTGATGAGATCGGTGATCTGTCGCGCAGTTTTCACGGCATTGTCGACAAGCTCGGGCAATACACCAGTTATCTGGAGAAGATGTCGTCGCGGCTTTCCCATGAACTGCGTACGCCGGTGACTGTGGTGCGCAGCTCGCTGGAGAATCTCGGTATGGTGTCCACCGACGAGGAGTCCCGGGTCTACATCCAGCGCGCCGAGGAAGGGATCAGCCGGCTCAACCTGATCCTTACCAACATGAGCGAGGCCACGCGGCTGGAGCAGATGCTGCAGACTTCAGAGAAAGAGATCATCGATCTCTCGAAGGTGGTGGCCGGTTGCGTGGAGGGGTATCGGCTCGCCTATCCTGACGTGGTCCTCCGGGAGGAACTGGAGGAGCCCATCATCATCGAAGGGGTGCCCGAATACATCGCGCAATTGCTCGACAAGCTGATCGCCAATGCGGTGGAGTTCTCCTACGGCAATCATCCCATCGTCGTCAGTTGCGCGGTGGTGCGCGACAGGGCGGTACTGCGGGTCATCAACCACGGTCCGCCGTTGCCGGAAGAGATGAAGGGCCGGCTGTTCGACTCAATGATTTCAGTGCGCCCGCAGGAAAAACAGCGTGAGCCGCACCTGGGTATGGGGCTTCACATCGCCCGGTTGATCGCCGAGTTCCACCGCGGCCGAATCCGTGCCGACAACACCTCCGGGTTCGAAGGCGTGGCCGTCACTCTGATGCTTCCCCTGTCCCCGCATCAGAAGCCATGATGTTGGCGGGCCGGTAATAGTCCGGCGCGTTCTCCCTCACCACCGGAGAGCTCTCCGCCCAGGCGTGGCAGGTGTTGAGTACGAACGGTTTGCCCCGGTGACGGCTGGTGTCTGAATCGGTCTGGCGGCGCCGGTGATTTTGTAGTGGCTTGATGGTCTGTACGGCCACTGTCGCCAAGGGGTACAGCAGTTCGGTGATGTGCGTGCAGCCTTCCACGCCGCCCACCTGCTGACGCACCGCCTTGCGCCAGCCCGGCCCGATGGTCAGGCCGATAAGTCGTTTGTAGTTCGGTGTGATGTCCGGGCAGAGGGCGAAGGGGCTGTTGTCGGTGGCTGCCTCTATGTCATGAATGGCGAAATGGTCATCCACGGTGACGCGCAGCCACATTTCGTGCAATGCCTCGCCCGGCGTGATTGTGCCCCGCCAGTTGTTGCTGAACTCGTAGCTTTTGGTGTCCGTCAGATGGGCTTCAATATCGAACAGGCCGTCCTTCCGTTCGTATCCGGCAAAGTGGATGTTGCGGGTATGGATATGTTCGCGTTCGACGGGCGGTGGCAATGGCATGGAACGGAGGCCTCCTGCAAAAACCATCAGTATAACCCATCCGGCTGGCGCTGAATGCGGTCACTCCGTACGTCCGGTTTGCACAGGCCAGCTGCTTCAGTTGATGGCCGGCAAGCCCAATATGGCAGTGGCAATGGAGAAATAGACCAGCACGCCGGTGGCGTCGGCAATGGATGCCACCAGTGGAGCAGAGGCCGTCGCCGGGTCCAGGTTGAGCCGGTTCAGCACGAAAGGCAGGCTCATGCCGATCAGGCTGCCGGCGATCACCACGGCAATCATGCTCATTGAGACCACCAGGGCGATCTCGTAGCCGCCCCGGTACATTGCCAGGAATGACACAGCGAAGGCCATGGTCAGTCCCAGGGCGGTGGCAACCAGCACCTCCTTGCCCAGCAGGCGTCCCCAGTCGCTAAGCCTTACATCGCCGGTAGCCAGGCCACGTACCATCAGGGTGGCGGCCTGGCTGCCGGCGTTTCCGCTGCTGCCTACCAGCAGCGGCAGGAAGAAAACCAACGCAATGTAGGTGGAGATGGTTTCCTCGTAGTAGGCAATACCCATACCCGAAAAAAGCTGACCGAATACCAGCAGCACCAGCCAGCCAGCGCGCTTCCGGTAGAGAGTGATCAGGCTCGCTCCACGCAAGCTTTCCGTCATTTTTCCGATGGTGGCACCCTTGTGGATGTCCTCCGTGGCCTCGGCTTCGGCAACGTCCATCGCATCGTCATAAGTGACGATACCCACCATGCGCTCCCCGCTGTCGATAATGGGCAGGGCCAGCAGATCGTAGCGGGAAATCAGTCTTGCCACTTCTTCCTGCGGCGTATCAACGGTGAGTGCCACCACATCGGACTGCATCAGTTTACTGACGGGAGTGGCCGAGTGCGCCAGAATCAGTTCACGCAGGGATACCGTGCCGGCGATACGGTGCCTCTCGTCCAGCAGGTACACCTGATAGATGGTCTCCGCATCCGGTGCGGTAGCGCGCAGGTGAGCCAGCGCCTGCTCGACCGAACATTCGACCGGCAGCACGGCATACTCACTGGTCATGATCGCACCAGCCGTGCCTTCCTCGTAGCTGGCGAGCTTGCGCAGGTCCTCGCGTTCATCGCGGGCCAGGCGGCGCAGGATGCTCTCCTGGCGCTTCTGATCCAGCACATTGAACAGGTCTGCCCGCTCATCGGCATGCATGTGCATGAAAAGCCGGGCGAGGCTGCTTTCGTCCAGGCTGTTGGCAATCTCCAGTTGGTCGGAAAAATCCAGGTAGCCGATGGTCTGGGCCCGGTCCTCCAGAGGGAGATAGCTGATCAGCCGAAGCGTGGTTTCGGCATCCTCATGGCGGACGAACTCAGCGACATCGGCTGCCTGGAATTCGTCCAGGATGGCCTTGATGGAGTCGGAGTTCCCCTGCTCGATGGCTGCGTGGAGAGTTTCGGAGAGAGTATCGTAGTTCATGGGGTACTCCTTGGTGCGGTTGCCCGTTGCACCAGGACTTCCCGATAATCAGTTCAGGGTCATCTGCACGGTGGCAGAAGTATAATAGGGATTTCAGCGGCTTAGGTCAAGGAGCCCCGGCGCCCTGGTCTGCCCGGTCAGGCGATCCGATCCGGTCAGTCGGCGTATTCATACTGGATACGCACCTGCCGGGCCTCGCCGGAGTCATCCGGGATATTGCCCTGGCCATGAAAGAACATCAGCCGTAACGGTTGGGTTTGATAGCCCAGGCGGATGGGGTCCACGAACCAGCTGAACATGCGCAGCGCACCGGCCGGGCGCACCTCCAGGCAGTGGAGTTCCCGGATCGCGGTATCACAGCGGTCGGTGTCCACCGCCGAGATGCCGACCCGGACCGTATCATTCCGCGATGGAACAAGAAATTCCGCTACAACTCTTTCGCCGTCCAGTAGCCGCTCCCAGTGCAGCTGCACGAACGGGTCGAAGCCGGCATCGACAATCAGCGAGTCGGTATCAAACGTTTCGCGTTTCGGTTGGCTGTCTCCAGACGGATAATAGACCATTTCCAGTCGGTCGGAATCGTTGTCATCCGGATACCGGGTCACGATACGAGTGCCGCGCCGGTGATCACGGAAATCGATGGCGGGGGCCGTAGTAGACCGGGAGTGGTCCAGTGTCTTTTCGGCGAACAGCTCCCCGTCGTCCGTTCGGTATTCGACCCGCGTGGGGGGTTCGTTGTCGGCCGGGGACAGATGGTATTCCCGGTACAGCAGTGCATCTCCGTCCCCGTCGTGGACTTCACCTGCAGCCCACAGTTTTTCGTCGGCGGCGTTGGCGGCAAACACTGACTGTGACAGAAAGACCAGCGTGGCGATCCACCGCTTGTTGCGGATGAATATCGTTGTCAGGGAGGAGCGAAATATCATGGCAACAGTCTCCGGTGAATCCGGGTCAACAGGGGAAAGGCGAACAGCCAGACCGTACCGATCAGAATCAGGGCCAGCCATTCCGGTGTCAGCAGCTCTATACCGGCCAGTCGGCTGCCGCCGAAATAGGATAGTGGAGCGAACAGCAGGCCGCCGGCGGCCGCGCAGGCAGGGCGGTCCCGGAACCAGCGCAGCGCCAGCCCCAGTGTGGCGGCGAACAGCGGCCACAGGCACAGCAGCCAGACGGGTGGCAGCGGTCCGGGTGCCCGCAACACGCCCGCCTGGATCAGCACGGTCTCGCAGACCAGACCGACCAGGAGTGCGGCCAGCAACATGGCAGCTTCAGCCCCGGTCCGGCTACTCCACCACAGGTGCAGGCCCAGTACCGTCGCCGTGACGGCAAGGGCCACGGTTGTGCCACCTGTCACGCAGGCCAGCCACGCAACCTGGAACACGGCCGCATTGAGGATGATCTGCCAGCGCTGCGGAGCAGACGTGGAAACTGGCGCTCCGGCGTGCGCCATTCGTTCAGGAGTTCCGTTCACGGGAGGCCAGCCGGGCATGTAGTGGTGCCAGCCGTGCCTCCGGCCGGGCGATCAGAAACTGCGCGGTATGGATGACGCGCTCCATGAAGCCCCCCTGGCAGTAGGCCAGGTAGTAGTCCCACATGCGGAGGAAGGGTTCACTGAAACCGGTATCGGTGATCCGGCGTGACTGGTGCAGGAAACGTTGCCGCCAGTGAGCCAGCGTCAGCGCGTAGTCCTGTGTGATGTCTTCCATGCCGACGATCTGCATGTCTGTGAACCGGGCCACATGCGATGCGATGACACTGTTGGAGGGCAAGCAGCCGCCGGGAAAGATGTAGCGCTGGATGAAGTCGACCTTGCGGCGGGCGCGATCATAACGCTGATCGGATATCGTGATGGCCTGAATCAGCATCAGGCCGTCCGGCTTCAGCAGCGAAGCACACTTTTCGAAGTAGTCGCGGTAGTACTCGTGCCCCACGGCCTCGATCATTTCTATGGAAACCAGTTTGTCGTACTGTCCCTGCAGGTCCCGGTAATCTTCCATCAGTACCGTGACACGGTCTTCCAGCCCCGCTTCATGGATACGTTCCAGTGTGAACTGGTATTGCTCTCTCGACAGGGTCGTGGTGGTGACACGGCAACCGTACTCCCGTGCGGCCAACTCGGCCATGCCGCCCCAGCCGGTGCCGATTTCCAGCAGGTGATCATCAGGCCCCAGGTCCAGGCGTTCGCTGATATGACGCAGCTTGGCAACTGCGGCTTCGTCCAGTGACTGCGAGGCGTCCTTGAATATGGCGGACGAGTACATCATCGTCGGGTCCAGAAAGGTGGCGAAGAAGTCGTTGCTCAGATCGTAGTGGGCAGCAATGTTGCGTCGGGCGCCGCTGCGGTTGTTGCGTCTGGCGAGGTTGCCCAGCCGCTCCACAAGGCCGCGCAATGCAGCATTGCGCAGGTCCATGGCCGAGAGAACGTCCATGTTCAGCACCATGATGCGCACCAGTGCGACCAGGTCCGAGCAGCTCCAGTGACCGTCCATGTAGGATTCGGCGCTGCCGATGCTGCCACCGAAGGCGACGGCGCGGTACATGGCGGGATCACTGATCGTAAGGTGCGTGGTCAGGGGGCTGCCGGAATCACCGAAGCCGGTCTGCCGGCCGTCGGCCTCTTCCACCATGATATGGCCGCGCCGGATGCGGGACAGCGTGCGGAAGACCAGTCGTCGTGCCATGCGGGTCATTACGCCCGGCCTGGTGCGGGTCCGCGCACCAGGGGAAGCGGCGGCCACCTCTTTTGCCGGGGTGTGGCTGGATGGTGTCCCTGTCCGGGGCTGCAACAAGTGTGTCGGTCTCATGATGCGCTTTTTTCCTCAGGTCCTGTGTTCTGATAGGGGCCGGTGGCGGTGCAGCGGCACGCGTTTGAAAAACAGTTTCATGGCCTGCCAGTAAATGCCCAGACCCACCCGGGCCGTCATGAACGGATACGCCAGCAACAGACGATTCAGATTGCCGGCCGTCAGCGGGCGATGTCGCAGGGCCAGTGTGGCGTTGAAAACCTCCTCTCCGCCGCGCAGGTTCTTCAGGTGCAGGGCCAGTCGCTGCCCCGGTGTATTGCTGCGCCAGTGGTACTGCATATCCAGGGGCATGAAAGGAGAAACATGGAGCGCCTTGTCAAACACATGGCGGTGAACTGGCGCATCCGGCTGGCAGGGAATCACGTATTGTTGGCGTTCACGCCACGGGGTATTTGTGACCTCGGCGACGATCCAGCGCAGCTGCTCCCGCCGGTCGAAGCAGTAGTAGCAGCTGATCGGGTTCATCAGGAATCCGAAATAGCGCAGGTTGGTCAGTAGCCGCACGGAGCCGTCGGGCCGCTCGCCGGTATGCCGTTCCACGCAGTCCCGCACCGACTCGCCCAACGGCTGCTCCGGCGGCCCCAGATAGTCGCGGCGCCGGAACCAGGCGAGTGCGGGGCGGGTAGACCAGAGACCGGTGCCCCGGAACAGACCGGGCAGCTCATCCAGGTCCACGTACAGCATGAATACCCGATAGGTGAAACAGTGCCGGCGCGGACTCATCCGACGATGCCGGACCATCCCCGTGTAGATTGCGCTGTGCTGGTGTTCAGGTCGTTTCATGAGAGGGTTTCTGGCGGCGCTGGCTGTCGGCTTTCTTCATGTGATGGCGGTACCAGGGTTTCTGGAACAGCTGAAGCAGGCGGAGTATCCAGGTCAGCCGCCTCGGGAAATGGATGGAGAACGGGCGGCGGCCGAGTTTCGTGGTGATGACTTTTGCCGCTTCCTCCGTGCTCATCAGGAAGGGCATGGGGAAACGGTTGCGCGCGGTCATGGGCGTATCCACGAAGCCCGGGTTGATGACGGTGACATCGAACAGGTCGCCGAAATCCGTTCGCAATGCATTCAACAGATAGGCGGCCGCAGCCTTCGAGGCGCCATAGGCGGCCGCCCGTGGAAAGCCGATGAAACCGGCCAGACTGCAGACTCCCGCCACATGGGGCCGGGATGGTGCAGCTTCCAGCAGTGGAAGCGCGACATTGATGGAGTTGATCATCCCGAAATAGTTGGTGTCCATAACCCGCCGGAACAGCGCGGTGTCCAGCTCGGGGGCACGGATATACTCACAGCTGCCGGCATTGAGGATCACCAGGTCGAGATGCGGCGTGATGGATTGAAGCGTCTGTCGCGTCTGCTCGATGTGGTCATCACGGGTGACATCGAATGACAGCGGAATGATCCGGCCAGGGTGGTGCTCGGCCACGCCAGCCAGTTTGTCCATCGAGCGCCCGCTGATCACCACGGTATCACCCAGCGAGGCATAATGGGCCGCCAGCGCTTCACCGATACCGGAACCGGCACCCGTTATCCAGACTGTGCGTGGTGTTGTCTTCATCATCTGCTCCTGTTCCTCAGCCGGCAAGCCGGCCCTTTATATGGCGGATGATCCGGCCCAGCACCGGAACATGTTGGTACAGCATGTTACCCAGGTCGTAGAAATCTTCCTGGTAGTAGATGCGGTCCGAGAAACGGATCATCGTGATGCCTCGAACCTGGATCTCCCGGCCGCCATCCAGCCTGGGGTGCGACAGTGTCATGTTCCAGGCGATGCTGGCGCCGTTGCCGGTGACGTCCTCGTCGGTATAGTGGAATGCGACGGACCGGCAATTGGCGTACACACCCGACAGGTACCGCCGCAGGGCCAGGCGTCCGTGCAGTGTATGGACCGGATCACGAAACTCCACGTCTTCGGTGTACAAGTCTGCGAGCTGATCAAGATCCGGTCTGGTCTGATTGTAGAAGGTCTTGAAGTCACGCAACAACGCCTGCCTCAATGCCGTGGAGGCGGACTCGGTTTCACTGGTCATGGTGATACTCCGGCTGCGGGGGTCATGGATTGTGTTTATACTGTGTGCTGGCTACGCCGATTGAACCGGCATGGATCAATCACACCGATGTCTCTCGTCCGTGTGATCCGCAGGGACTGCGGTCGCGTAAAGGGAATGTACAACAACCGATACGCCGACCCGGAGTTCAATCCCGTGCAACATTCTCATGCAACAGGAACCGGCCCAGACATGCAGGAAACCGGTATTGAGGCGGGCGCCGACCCGTGGGCGCAGTGTCTCGAGCAGATTGCCGAGCACCGGGATCGCGCGGCGTTTCGGAAAGTTTTCGAGCATTTTGCCCCGTTGATCCGGGCATTCCTGCTCAAGACGCCCGGCGGCAATTGGACCCAGGCGGAAGAAATCACCCAGGAGGTGATGATCAAGGTCTGGCGCAAGTCCGGCTCGTTCAATCGTGGCAAGGCCAGTGCCACCACCTGGATTTACACCATCGCCCGTAACACGCGTATCGATTTCATTCGTCGCCGGGATCGCAAGGAACGGCGGGTGGCCATCGAGGATATGTGGCATGAGGCCGAGGCGTCCGAGGAGCCGTTGGTGGACCTGCAGCAGAAGCGCGCCGAGGCCCGGATCCGGGCGGCGCTGGCCGAGTTGCCGGATGAACAGGCGCAGGTCCTTTTCAAGGCCTTCATGGAAGGCAAATCCCACAATGAAGTGGCGGAAGAGCTGGGTTTGCCCCTGGGAACAGTCAAGTCACGGATCCGCCTGGCGCTGGGCAAGCTCCAGGTGATGATCGACCGATAACAGACAGGTCATACGATATGGTTTCCTTTCATCCTGACTCCCGGTTTCTGACCGACTTCACCACCGGCAGCCTGCCGCTGTCGGAGGCGCTGTGTGTTTCAGCCCATCTGTACTACTGTGGCAAGTGCCGGGCCCGAGTCCAGCAACTGACCGACGTGGGCAGCCACCTGTTCAACCAGCTGGCGCCGGAGACTGCGGAAAGCGGCGATGATTTCGAAACCCTGATGCAGCGTATTGAGCAGAATGATGCCGGGGAACCGGTCAGCGATGATTTGGCCACGTCCTCCCGGGTCAGCGTCAGTGATCCCCTGGTGGGCCGCATGCCGTCTGTGCTTGGCAAGCTGTTCCAGCAGGGGCTGGATTCACTGCAATGGGTGCAGCTTGGCCGCTCACTGCGCATCGCGCCGGTGGACCTGGGCGATGAAAGGCGGGAAACGGCCCTGTACGATATCCGGGCCGGTGGTCGTATGCCCGAGCACGAACACAGGGGAGAAGAGATCACCGTCCTGCTCAAAGGCAGTTTTTCCGACCGTGATGGCAAGTATAGCCGGGGAGATTTCGTGGTCCGCAATGCCGGAGAGGCACATCAGCCCACTGCGACCCAGGATACCGATTGCGTCTGTCTGATCAGTCTGGAGCGGCCGGTGAAAGCCCGTGCCCTGTTCTACCGTCTGCTGGAGCCGCTGGTGCAATATCGACTGTCGCGGTTTTCCAACTGACCCATCCCGTGCATAATGGCCGGTCACTAATTTACTGACCGGTGGTCTACATGGTCTCTGAGTACCTCCAGCCCGAGTTTTCGCGTAAGGACGTGGATGTCCTGGGGCGGGAGGTGGTCTATAGCGGTTTCTTCTCGCTGGAACGGATTTCGCTGCGGCATCGCCGTTATGAAGGGGGCTGGACGCCGCTGTTGGTCCGCGAGCTGTTTGTTCGCCCCCGTGCAGTAGGCGTCCTGCTCTATGATCCGCAGCTTAGGGAAGTGGTGTTGATCGAACAGTGCAGAGTGGGCGCTCTGGATATCGCCGAACAGCCTCTGCCCGGCACACCGGACAGTCCCTGGTTGCTGGAGCTCGTGGCCGGGCTGGTGGAGCCGGGCGAGACCGCCGAAGCGGTGGCGCACCGGGAAGCTGAGGAGGAGGCCGGTTGCCGGATCGAGCGGTTGATCCCGCTGCCCTGCTACCTGAGCAGTCCCGGGGGCAGTAATGAATGGATCACTCTGTTCTGTGGTCTGCTGGATGCCAGCCAGGCGGGCGGTATCCACGGGCTGGCAGAGGAGAACGAGGATATCCGGGCGCTGCGGCTGCCTCTGTCAGATCTGGGTGCTGCAATGGCTGCAGGCCGGCTCAGTAATGCCATGACGTTGATCGCTGTGCAATGGTTGTTGTTGAACGAGTCCGGTCTGGACAGTCTGCAATGTGAAGAAGGGCACAGAACCACAACGGCACAGGATGATATCAAGTGAGAATGGCCAGACGTTATCGCGCTGATCTGATGCGTTATATGGCTGAGTGTGACGCCAACTATATCCGTTTACTAAAGCTGGTCCCTCATCTAGAATCATTGACAGATGACGAGAGAAGCCGCGCGTTCGCGCCGGCGTTCAATCCTGCTGACGGGGAAGGGAACAGTTGGCGGTTCCGTGTGGGCGGTGCAGCCGGCGGTGCCAGGCCATTGACCGTCAGTATCCGTATCCTGGAACGGTTCCGGTATACCGCCACGCTGGAGTTCAGCGCATGCACCGGTTTCGATGGCTGGTTGAGCGCTCCGGTGATCGGTGTGCGCGTATACCACGATGCCTCGACGGCGGAAGTGGTGAATTATCAGGGGCGTCGTGGCTTCCTATTGAATTACGAGACGCCCAACGAGCAGATGTATCATCAGGACGAGAAGAGCCAGATCAACGAATTGTTGGGTGAATGGCTGGACTTGTGCCTGTCAGCCGGGGGCAGCCTGGAGACACCGCTGGTGGTCCAGGCCGTCTGACTGGCAGGAGCAGGAGGCTCCGCAAACTGGCAGCAGTATCGCAGTATGACGGGCCGTGATTCGACAGGGATTGAGGGTGTAACATGGCAGCCGAGAGTACCGATGACAAGTCGGTCCGAGTGGTCCAGATCACGGATTCCCATCTGTATGGTGATCCTGATGCGGAATTGCTGAAAATGAACACACAGGACAGCTTTGAGCGCGTCCTGGAGCGGGTGGCCGAATGCGAATCGGGCATGGATCTGATCCTGGCGACGGGTGATATCGCCCAGGATGCCTCGCCTTCGGCCTATCAACGCTTTGTCCGGTATCTCCAGCCTTTCCGGGTGCCCTTCTACTGGATTCCCGGCAATCATGACCGTCGTTCTGTAATGGCCGGCATGAACAAGCAGGGGGCGGTCTACCGGGAGGCATCTCGACGGCGGATTCTGGTGGGTCGCTGGCAGATCCTCATGCTGGACTCCAGTGTGCCGGGCGAGGTGCACGGATACCTGTCACCGGAAGAACTCGATTTCCTGGACCGTTCACTGGCGGATGCGGCCGCCGATGCCGATGTTCACCACACCCTGGTTTGTCTGCATCACAACCCTCACACGGGTACGGCCACCTGGATGGAGGGTATCGGGCTGCGCAATGCCGATGAGCTGCTGGCAATGCTGGCAGGCCGTGATACCGTACGCGCTGTGCTGCACGGCCATATCCATCAGACTCTGGATTACGAGGAGGACGGCATCCGTTTCCTGTGTACCCCCTCCACCTGCATCCAGTTCAAACCGGGCGTCACCGACTTCACCCTGGACGACCAGGCGCCTGCCTACCGCTGGCTGGAATTGCTGGAAGATGGGCGGATCGAGACCGGCGTGGAGCGCATCCCCGACTTCGAAGTGATCGTTGATCACGATTCCGGCGGTTACTGACCCGCTCTCCAGCGGTTATAATCCCGGCTGGCCCGGACTCCGGCCTGCAATCCGCTTCCGCTTTGAGACAAGGAACGGTACTCCATGAGTGACCGCTATACCGCAGATGCCATCGAGGTACTGACCGGGCTGGATCCGGTGCGCCGCCGACCTGGCATGTACACCGATACCACCCGCCCCAATCACCTGGCGCAGGAAGTCATCGACAACAGTGTGGACGAAGCCCTGGGCGGGCATGCCACCGTGATCACCCTGACCCTGGAGAAGGACGGCACCATCGAGGTCACCGACGATGGCCGCGGTATGCCGGTGGATATCCATCCCGAGCACAAGGTCAGCGGGGTCGAGTTGATCCTGGGGCGCCTGCACGCCGGGGGCAAGTTCTCCGGCAAGAATTACCAGTTCTCCGGTGGCCTGCATGGTGTCGGGGTGTCCGTCGTCAATGCTCTGTCCCTGTTCGTGGACGTCACCGTGAAGCGCGATGGCCGGGTCTGGGAGATGCGCTTCGAGAACGGCGACAAGGTATCGGAGCTGAAGGAGACCGGTACGGTTGGCAAGCGAAATACCGGTACCACGCTGCGTTTCCTTCCCGATGAAAAGTATTTCGATTCCCCGCGGATGTCGGTGCCCCGCCTCAAGCATGTGCTGCGCGCCAAGGCGGTGCTGTGCTCCGGTCTCACCGTCCGTTTTCTGGACAAGGCCAGTCCGGCGGACAAGGACCAGAGCGAGGAGTGGTGTTTCCAGGATGGGCTGACCGACTACCTGCTGCAATCCACTGACGGCTATACGACCCTGCCTGTCGAGCCTTTCACCGGAAGTATGCAGGGCAACACCGAAGCCGTCGACTGGGCCGTGCAGTGGCTGCCCGAGGGTGGCGAGGTGACGGCGGAGAGCTACGTCAATCTGATCCCCACACCGCTGGGCGGTACACACGTCAACGGCCTGCGTACCGGGCTGCTGGATGCCATGCGCGAGTTCTGCGAGTTCCGTAACCTGTTGCCGCGTGGCCTGAAGCTGACGCCGGAGGATATCTGGGAGCGCTGCGCTTTCGTGCTGTCGGTGAAGATGGCTGACCCGCAATTCTCCGGCCAGACCAAGGAGCGGCTGTCATCCCGGCAGAGCGCCGCGTTCGTCTCCGGCATCGTCAAGGATGCTTTCAGCCTGTGGTTGAACCAGCACACGGCCGAGGCCGAGTCGCTGGCGGAGTTGTGCATCGGTCACGCGCAACGTCGGCTCAAGGCCGGGCGTCAGGTGACTCGCAAAAAGGTGACCAGTGGTCCCGCATTGCCCGGTAAGCTGGCGGACTGTTCGACCCGCGACGTTGCGGCGGGGGAGCTGTTCCTGGTGGAGGGCGATTCGGCCGGCGGCTCTGCCAAGCAGGCCCGCGACCGCGAAACGCAGGCGATCATGCCGCTGCGAGGCAAGATCCTCAATACCTGGGAAGTCGACCCCGGTGAGATCCTCGGCTCACAGGAAGTCCACGACATCACGGTGGCGCTGGGCATCGATCCGGGCTCTGACGACCTGGAGGGCCTGCGCTACGGCAAGGTCTGCGTGCTGGCCGACGCCGACTCCGACGGGCTGCACATTGCCACGTTGCTTTGTGCGCTGTTCCTGAAGCACTTTCCCGCGCTGGTGCGAGCCGGAAAGGTTTACATGGCGCTGCCGCCGCTGTATCGGATCGATATTGGCAAGGAAGTGTTCTACGCCACCGATGAAGAGGAGAAGGACGGCATACTGGATCGTATTGCCGCCGAGAACCGCAAGGGCAAGGTCAACGTGCAGCGCTTCAAGGGGCTGGGCGAGATGAATCCCCTGCAACTGCGCGAGACCACCATGAATCGGGATACCCGACGCCTGGTGCAACTGACGTTTGGTGACGATGACAGCGAAGGGTATACCGACACCACTGAGGCCATGGATATGTTGCTGGCCCGGCGCCGCGCGGGTGATCGCAAGGCGTGGTTGGAGGAGTACGGAAACCAGGCGGATCTGGTGCCCTGAACCGGGGCGTCCCTCCTGGGCCTGTTGGTTTTATGCTCTCGCCAGGATCGCCAAGATCGCAAAGGGAAAATCATTAATCTCGCAGAGATCGCAGAGAAGGCGTACCGTTGTTGCATTTCGCTTTCCTGGTTAGCCTTGCCAGATCAACAAGCACCATTAAGTTCTTGTAAAACAATATAATACCAGCTGTTGCAATTTAAGGTAAAAGTTTTTATATTAAAAATTCGCCTGCAAGATGAATGGACATTGACTGCAAGCTTTCAGGTACTGGAAACATGGCTGTGGCAATGACGAGGTCCGGCATTCGTGCAACAGGAATGGAAATTTTATGGTCGCCGCGTTGAGCTGGCACAGATGCAACGCATCCTTGCCAGGAAACGGTGGTTTTTCCTGCAAATATCCGGCCGGCGCCGAATTGGCAAGACGGCGCTGATCCAGGAGGCCCTGCAGGCCAGCGGTCATGATCGGACGCTGTATATCCAGATTCCGGACTCCGATGCCGTAGGAGTGGTGGCAACCTGCAACGGATATCTGGAGACGTTCGGTCTGTACGAGCGCGTATCGAGTCTTGCGGAAATGGCCACTCTGATAGGCCGGCTTGTGCGGCAGGGGTATATCGTTGCACTGGACGAGTTCCAGTATTTCCATCGCAAGCAACTCAGTGATTTCAACTCGTTCCTGCAGGCCGAGGTGGATCGCCTCTCTGCTGACACAGCGAGTGTCCCGGGTGGGCTGATCGTCCTTGGATCGCTGCATACCGAGATGACGGCATTGCTGGAGGATCGGGATGCTCCGTTGTTCAACAGGGCGACGGACACCATTGAGCTGGGTCATCTGGATATTCAGTCCATCCTGGACGTACTGAGTGCCCATGCGGACCTGGATCCGTATCGACTGCTGTTTCTGTGGAACCTGTTCGAGGGGGTGCCAAAGTTCTATCGTGATGCCTATGAGCAGGGCGTACTGAACGAATCACGATCAGAAGTGCTGCAACGCCTGTTTTTTTCCAGCTCCTCACCATTGCGGAACGAGGCGGATAACTGGTTTCTCAGGGAGTTGCGCGGCCGTTACGATATGGTGCTTCAGTATCTGTCCAGCCATCCCGGGTGCAACAATGCGGCTATCGAAACTGCTATGGCGCAGATTTCAGGCCCCGGCGAGGTGAAGCAGATCGGCGGTTACCTGAAGGTGCTGACCGAGCGCTATCAGATGATCGAGCGGCGATTGCCGATTTTTGCCAGACCGAAGGCCCGCTCGGGCCGCTACTACATTCGCGACAATTTTCTCAGAGCCTGGCTGGGTGCGCTCCAGAAACCGGTCTCCGCCGCCGCGTTCAGACCGATGGAACAGCTGATCTCACAGGCTGATGCACACCTTTGCGACATAGAAGGGTTCGCACTGGAGGATCTGGTGGCGCAGATCTATGAAGAGCAGAGCCGGCTGGGTATTTCCGGGTTTCCGCTCACTGACCGGGTCACCGGATACTGGGATCGGGCTGATGTCGAGATCGATTTTGTAGCATTGAACAGTGACGACAGGCGCATACGGTTCGGATCCTGCAAACGGAATGCAGAAAAACTGCCAGGTTCGGTAAATGCACTGGTATCCAGTGCTGAACGGTTCATGATGGGTCAGAAAGGATTTGCTGACTGGGATGTCGAGTATGTCTGCATTGCTCCGGCGATTCCCGATGAAGTGCGTGCGGAACTGCGCGGACGGTCCGTCATTCCGCAGGGCCTTGATGAGCTGATCCGCGTGTATGAAAGAGAGACATGCTATTGAGTTCCGGCGATTCCGTATACTCTCGCAAAGATCGCGGAGTACGCCAAGAAAGGCATACCATGGCGGGAAATCAAGTTGGGCAAAGGTCATTGATACTGTGTAATGAACTCCTTTGCGCTCTCTGCGAGACAAACACCCCTTTGCACCCGTCAATCTTCGCGCGCTTCGCGATCTCCGCGAGATCAACATTCACCATGCGCTGGCTGGTAACCCCGCCCTTACGCGTTTCTCCCCCGCCTGCTATCATCTTCCCGCCACATTCACCCGTCAGCAGAATCAGATTGCCATGACACTGAACATCACAGTCAGCCCCGAAGGGGTGGAACAGGTCGGCCTGAAGAGCTATTCGCGCATGGCCTACCTGAACTACTCCATGTACGTCATTAATGACCGAGCCCTGCCGCATATCGGTGACGGCATGAAGCCGGTGCAGCGCCGTATCGTCTACGCCATGTCCGAGCTGGGCCTGAAGAGTACGGCCAAGTTCAAGAAATCGGCGCGCACCATCGGCGACGTGATCGGCAAGTTCCATCCGCACGGCGATTCCGCCTGCTACGAGGCTATGGTGCTGATGGCGCAGGATTTCAGCTACCGCTATCCGCTGGTGGACGGGCAGGGCAACTGGGGCTCGCCGGATGATCCCAAGTCCTTCGCCGCCATGCGCTATACCGAATCCCGCCTGCGCGCCTACGCCGACGTGTTGCTGGGCGAACTGGGGCAGGGCACGGTCAACTGGCAGCCCAACTTCGACGGTACCATGGACGAGCCGGAGCTGCTGCCCGCGCGTCTGCCCAATGTGCTGCTTAACGGCGGCAGTGGCATCGCGGTGGGCATGGCCACCGACATTCCGCCGCACAATCTGCGCGAGGTGGCCGAGGCCTGCGTGCATCTGCTGGACAACCCGAAGGCTACCATCGATGACCTGATGGAGCATGTGCGGGGACCGGACTTCCCGGTCGGCGCCGATATCATCACGCCCCGCGACGATCTGCGCCAGCTGTACGAGACCGGCCGCGGTTCGGTCAAGGCGCGGGCGGTCTACACGCAGGAAGAGGGCGACATCATCATCACGGCGTTGCCGTACCAGGTGTCTGGTGCACGGGTGCTGGAGCAGATCGCCGCGCAGATGCAGAAGAAGAAACTGCCGATGGTGGTGGACCTGCGCGACGAATCCGACCACGAGAACCCGACCCGCATCGTCATCGTGCCGCGCTCCAACCGCGTCGATGTCGATGAATTGATGCTGCACCTCTACGCCACCACGGACCTGGAGAAATCCTACCGCGTCAACTTCAACATGATCGGCACCAGCGGCCGTCCGCAGGTCAAGGATCTGCTCTCACTGCTCAAGGAATGGCTGGAGTTCCGCAAGGAAACCGTGCGGCGCCGCCTTCAGCATCGGCTGGACAAGGTCATCGACCGCCTGCATATCCTGGAAGGCCTGCTGGTGGCCTTTCTCAATATCGACGAGGTCATTGCCATCATCCGCAGCGAGGACAAGCCCAAGCCGGTGCTGATGACGCGTTTCGGTATCTCCGACCGTCAGGCCGAGGCCGTCCTGGAGCTGAAGCTGCGCCAGCTGGCGAAGCTGGAGGAGATGAAGATACGCGGTGAGCAGGAAGAGCTGGAAGAGGAACGCAAGCGCATCGAGCTTTTGCTGGGTTCGCAGGCTCGGCTGAAGACCCTGATCAAGAAGGAAATCGCCGATGATGCGGAAACCTACGGTGATGACCGGCGCTCGACCCTGATGGACCGGCCGCCCGAGGCGAAAGCGTTCAGCGAGACGGAACTGATCAGCAGTGAACCGGTTACCGTGGTGCTGTCCGAGCGCGGTTGGGTACGCGCCGGCAAGGGCCATGAGCTGGATCCGGAGAGTCTGCAGTACAAGGCCGGAGACACATTCCGGCAGGCGGCGCGCGGCAAGAGCAACCAGCAGGCTGTGTTCCTTGACTCCACGGGGCGCACCTATTCGTTGGTGGCGCACAGTCTGCCGTCGGCCCGTGGGCAGGGGGAGCCGCTGTCCGGTCGGCTGGCACCGCCATCCGGCGCCAGCTTCGAGGGCGTCTTGATGGCGGATGAAAAGCGGGAAGTGCTGTTGGGCTCCGATGCCGGCTACGGCTTCGTGACCACCATGGCTGACCTGCATAGCAAGAACAAGGCCGGCAAGGCGGTGCTGAAGCTGCCGCGTAACGCTCGGGTCATGCCGCCGGCGCTGATCACTGATTATGACAGTGACTGGTTGGTGGCGGTCAGCAACGAAGGCCGTCTGTTGTACTTCCCGGTGGCGGAGCTGCCCCGTCTGCAGCGAGGCAAGGGCAATAAGGTCATCAGTATTCCGTCAGCACGGGCCGCCGAGCACATCGAGTTCATGGTGGCGCTGGTGGCCGTGGCGGCCGGGCAGGGTGTGACAGTGTACGCCGGGCGACGCCACCTGACGCTGAAAGCGGGAGACCTGGAGCACTACCAGGGCGAGCGGGGCCGGCGCGGTGCCAAGCTGCCGCGCGGGTTCCAGAACGTGGAGCGTGTCGAGCCGGCCTGAGTGCGCTGACGGTTTGCGGAGTCAGTCTCCGTTGTCGACTTCCTCGCGCAGCAGGCTGGCCTGGCGCTGCAGCATGGCACGGGTCGGTCCTGCGGGGGCTCGCACCAGATAGAGCTCGTGGGGTTCGCCGTCCAGCAGATCAATGAACCGGGAATGCCATTCGCTGTGGAAGTGGTTGTCCGCGCCGGCCAGTGTGAGTACCGCGTCGCTGGCCAGCAGGCCGTTTTCGGGGCTCTGGCCGCTGATCAGTTCCGCCAGCCGGATGATATCTTCCAGTCCGCCCAGTTCCGTGGTATCCGATTCCGATAATGCGCAATGCAGGGCGGCCTGCAGCGTGATCCGCTCGTCTTCCGCCCGGTAGCGGTTGGCACGGTTGTTCATGGCTAGCACCAGTACTGCGCAACATAGCGCATGGTAGGCCAGTTCGCTGGCGTGACCGGTCTGGGAAAACTGCAACTGGACCACGTGACCACTATCCTCGCCGGCTTCCGCCATGGTGGTCAACCGCCCCTGGTACAGGTCCGCCGCGCGGGCCAGCGATTGTTCCAGCTCCCGTCGCGCCGCCTCGCTCCCCGCCTTTCCGGCGCAGGTCTGCAGGTGCAGCACTGCATTGGCCGGCATGACCGAGGCCGCCGTGTCACCGGGCTCCTGTGCTTCATCGTCCGGGCGCGGCGGCTGGCGGGGACGCTGCAACGCTGTCATCAACGTGGCGGACAGTATCAGCATGAGTGCCATGGCGCCGGGCGTCATCCACAGGGTGGAGGGCGTCCCGCCGATCATCTGTTGCTGGTCCAGGTAGACCCGTACATACCCGGCCACCGAATCCTGCAATGCAATGGGGGCCACGTAGCTGCCGGTGCGGCCCGGTTCCCGATTCGGGGCACGCGACGCAGAGGGCCCGGAAATGGCCAGCACCTGGTCGTCCACGGTGAACACGGCCGCCTGCGAGACAGCCGGGCTGCGAGTGAGTTCGGTGAGCAGGACGTTGAGGCTGATCAGGTCGTTGGACAGCACCAGTTCCGTGGCCAGTAGCGCGGTCTGGTTGGCCAGCGTGGCACCCAGACTGTCGGTCTGTTGTTCCAGTTGATAGCGTGTGGTGAAGTGATTGACCAGCCAGACTGTGGTCATTCCCACCAGTACCAGGCCGCAGACCAACAGTGTCCGTTGCCGTGGCGTGAAGAGGAATCGAGGTTGAGATTCAGTGGCGGTCATGTCTGCTCCTGCAGTGCCTCGAACGCGTCTCAGGCAGACCGGCCAGATGGTGACTGAAGGGTGATTTCCTGGTCCTGCACAAAGCCGAAATCCAGTGATGGGCCGGGTTCACGCAATACATTACCCTGTACAAAATTGACCTTGGCCTGCCACAGCAGCGGAAGAAGTTCCATGTGTTCCACCATGGGAGCAATGACCAGTATCCCGCGGGCATGGAGGCCTTTGATGAGTTGCTGCAGTCTATCATGTTGCTCTGCGTCCCGGTCGATGGCTGACAGCAGTGAGCGGTCCAGCTTGGCATAGGCCGGCGACAGGAGATTCAGGTGCTGGAAGGGGTCCATGGCGCCACCGAAATGACAGATGGAGACGCCGACGTCCAGTTCGTGCAGCCGCTCGCAAAAAGCGGCAACATCGTCCGGCGCGCTGAGCGCGTCGATCTCGCTGACCTGCAGGATCAGCAGCCGCGCAGGAAGGTGCCTTGTACGGAGTGCGTCGGCAAGCCAGCCCAGCAACGTGCCGTCGGAAATACTGTTGAGCGTTACATTGAGGATCAGGCGCAGGTTCTTGTTGTCACCGCTGGTCAGCAGCTCCAGGGCCCTGGCGATGACGTGGCGATCCAGCACTGTTCCCATGCCATGCTGCGTGACAGTCTCCAGAAAGTCGGCGGGGTGAATCAGCTGCTCCCCGTCTCGCAGACGCACCCGCACCTCGTACCGCTCCAGGCCGTCTTCCCGCAGGCTGACCACGGGCTGATAGACCAGTGAGAGGTCATCGCTGTCCAGTGCCTTCCGGACCTGTGCCAGTTGCCGGTGCTGGCGTGCCTCCGTGCCCAGTTCGGTGCGCCGGTTGGCGCGCAATACGCGGTTGTGCTGGGCCCGGACCAGGAGCGTCTCGGCATCGGCACTTTCTCCTGAAATGACGGCCATCCCCGCAGACAGGTGGCATTGCAGGCGCTCGGGCAGCAGGTTCTGCAACAGGCGGTTGAGTGCGGGCACTTGTTCCAGGAAGGGTTCCGGGCCGTCCGCGTCGGGCAACAGGATGGCGAAACCGCTGTCACTGATTCGGCCACAATGGGCGTCGGATGGGGCGAGTCGGCGCAGCTCGCCGGTAAAGTCGCCCAGCATCAGGTTGCTGTCCGCGCGGCCCATCACGGACTGCACGGCTTCAAAATTCTCGAGTTCGAGGACCACCAGCATGGCGGTTTGGCCCTGGTAGACGGCCCGGCTCACCTGACGGGTGACAGCGTCCAGCATCCGCTTGCGCGCCGGCAAGCCGGTGACCAGGTCGCGTCCCGCCAGGTCGTCCATGGTATTGCGGTGTCCGGTGGTGCCGGTGGCCGGCTGGAGGTGAATCTGCAGGATGCGTTCGCCGCGATGGCTGATCACCGTGCAATCCAGCTCCACCGGGATCATCGAGCCGTCGTGGTGTTGAATCTTCAATGCGCAGCGGTTGGCAACGGACTCCGTGCCCTGTGGTTCCATGGTCTTGCGCAGACACTGGCGTGTCGGGTCCACATCGCTGTCCGCCACCTGATCGAGCAGGGGGGTATGCAGCAGTTCATCGGCCTCCGCGTGGCCCAGGAAGTCCAGCCACGCCGGGTTGCAGTACTGGTACAGACCGTCCCCGAGCCAGGCCACGGGGTCGGTGGTGTTGTCCAGCAGGCGGTGGTAATGCTGTTCGATCTCCTGCAGGGCGATGGCCAGCCGGCGTCGCTCGCGGCGTTCATTGATTTGCTGCAGCTCGCTCTGCACGCGGTGCACAAAACGCTGGTGGCCGCTGTCCTGTTGCAGTTCGTCGAGCGCGAATACATCGGCAGCGCCCCGCGCCAGGCAGGCTGCCCCGATCGGATCCCGGGCGTTGTCGATGACGATGCAGGGGATGTCGAGGCGGGTTTCCCGCAGATGGGCCAGGATGCTGTCCACGGCCGGTTCCCGTGTGTCGGAAAAGGCCAGAATCAGGTGCCAGGGCTCGGAGGCCAGTGTGTCCGTGAGTGTTTCGCCCGCAGTGATATCACGCCCCTGCACAGTGAGACCGGCGCGGCGCAGCAGGTTGAGGAGTTGCTCGGCGACCGGATCGTTGCCGGAGGTCAGCAGAATTCTGTAGATTGCTTCCCGTTCCATGTTCAGCCCAGTATGGTCTTGGCGCCCTCGCCAGGCAGTTCGCGTGCCAGGCGGGGCACCAGATAGCCCGGCAGGCGATTACGGACGGCCTGCATCAATGATCTGGCTCTTGTTTCCGGGACATCGAAATGTGCCACGCCCTGCACCCGGTCCAGCATGTGTATATAGTAGGGCAGTATGCCCGCGCTGAACAGTTTTTCACTGAGAGCGGCGAGCGTCTCCTCGTCATCATTGATACCGCGTAGCAATACGCTTTGATTGAGCAGGGTCACGCCGGCCCCTCGCAGGCGCGCCATGGCCGCCGCCACCTCCCGGTCGATCTCGGCCGGGTGATTGCAGTGCACCACCAGAGTGGTCGCCAGACCACTGTCGGCCAGCCACTCCAGCAATGCGTCGGTGACCCGGTCCGGCATCATCACCGGCGTACGGGTGTGGATACGCAGCCGCCGGATATGGGGAATCGCCGCGATCCGCGCGGTCAACCAGGCCAGTAGCCGGTCCGGGGCGGCCAGTGGATCGCCGCCGCTGTAGATGACCTCGGTGATATCCTCGTGATCGGCCAGATACTTGAGCGCCGCATCCCATTCACGGCGTCCGGGGGTGTTCTCCTCGTACGGAAAGTGGCGCCGGAAACAGTAGCGGCAGTGCACGGCGCAGTGTGGCGCCACCAGCAACAGGGCGCGGCCGTGGTATTTGTGTAACAGACCGGGCACGGAATTGGCATCGGCCTCCCGGAGTGGATCGGAAACGAATCCGGGGGTATCATCGCCCTCCTGGCCGAGCGGCAGTACCTGGAGTAACAGGGGGTCGTGCGGGTTGCCCGGCTGCATGCGGGCCACGAAGGCGCGCGGCACCCGGAGCGGAAACGATTCCAGCACCGACGGCGGGATGTCCAGCGACTGCCCCAGCGAACGGGGCGTCAGCCCGAGCCGGTCCAACAGCTCCCCCGGGTCAGTGATGGCATCCGAGAGCTGTTGTTGCCAGTTGCCGGGGCCGTCGGGAGCCGTACGGGCCAGCGGTATGGTGGTGGCGGTGCTTGACATGGGCAATACAGATTCGACAATACGCGGTTGGTGAATTTCACGGGACTTCCGGGGCGGCCACATGAATTGTGCCCGTAATTCATTCCGGTGGCAAAAACGATCGACTAGAGGTAATGCATGGCACAGTATTCAACCAATGAATTCAAGAGCGGACTGAAGGTGCTGCTGGACGGCGATCCCTGCTCCATCCTGGAGAACGAGTTCGTCAAACCCGGCAAGGGTCAGGCCTTCAACCGGGTGAAGCTCCGCAACCTGCTCAACGGCCGGGTGCTGGAGAAGACCTTCAAGTCCGGCGAGTCCATCGAGGGCGCTGACGTCCTCGAAATCGAGATGTCTTATCTGTACAGCGATGGCGAGTTCTGGCACTTCATGAAGACCGACGGCAGCTTCGAGCAGATGCCGGCCGACGAGGCGGCCATCGCCGATGCCCGCAACTGGCTGAAGGAAGAGGACGTCTACACCGTCACGCTGTGGAACGACAAGCCTATCAACGTGTCGCCGCCGATCTTCGTGGAGCTGGAGGTGGTCGAGACTGATCCCGGACTGAAGGGCGACACCGCGCAGGGCGGTAGCAAACCGGCCACGTTGAGCTCCGGCGCCGTGGTCAAGGTGCCGCTGTTCGTCAACGAAGGCGACATCCTGAAGGTGGACACCCGCACGGGTGAATACCAGAACCGCGTGCGCTGAGGTTAGTGTGACCACCGAGTGGCGCCCGACCTGCACGCTGTCCGCGCTGCTGGCGCGCGCCGCACTGCTGCGGGAGATTCGCGAGTTCTTTCGCCAGCGCGATGTGCTGGAAGTCGACACGCCGCTGCTGGCTACCACTACGGCCACCGATCCTCACCTGCACAGCCTGTCCCTGGACGTGGACGGGCGGCGCCACTACCTGCAGACTTCCCCCGAGTTTTCCATGAAGCGTCTGCTGGCCGCGGGCAGCGGGCCGGTCTATCAGCTCGGCAAGGTGTTCCGGGCCGATGAAAGCGGGCGCTTGCACAATCGCGAATTCACCCTGCTGGAATGGTACCGTCCCGGGTTGAACGAGTATGGCCTGATGGACGAAGTCGAGGCCCTGGTTATGGCGACCCTGGCGCCTGCCGGTATGGATGCTGCGGTACGCCGGATAACCTACCGTTCCCTGTTTCGTGAGCAGCTGGGTCTGGACCCACTGAGTGCTCCGGTCGACGCTCTGCAGCGCCTGGCTGGTGGCCGGCTGGATACTGGCGGGCTGGATCTGGACCGCGACGGCTGGCTGCAGTTGCTGTTCTCGCACCTGATCGAGCCTGCACTGGACGGACTCGTGTTCGTGGAGCAGTTCCCGGCCAGTCAGGCAGCACTGGCGCAGCTGACCACCGATGCAGAGGGCGATATGGTGGCGCGGCGCTTCGAGCTGTATGTGAACGGTGTGGAGCTGGCCAACGGCTACCACGAGCTGGGCGACTGTGATGAACAGCGCCGGCGCTTCGAGCAGGATAATGCCACGCGCCACCGCAGCGGCAGCGATGCCGTACCCGTGGACGAGCGCTTGCTGGCGGCACTGGAACATGGTCTGCCGGACTGCGCCGGCGTGGCGCTGGGCGTCGACCGCCTGTTGATGCTGCGCTGCGGCGCCCGGCATATTGACGAGGTCCTGCCCTTCCCGGCTGGCCATGCATGAGGCCGGCTTTCATGATACCTTCACCCTTCGGAAAAACACGGGATGCAGCATGAGCGAATCACCCGGGAACAACGACGGACAGCATGAGCCCGGCCCGGGGAACGAATCGGGTGATCCGGAAGGCAGCAGCCATGCTCTGCGTACCATCCGCCTGGCCAAGCAGCAGCTTCTCATCTGTTTCCTGACCTTCCCCGTCTATGCCTGGGGTGTTGTGGAGCTGCTCAACGCCGGCAATGACATTACCCTGTTCATGCTGTTCTACATGGCCATCTATGCCGGTTTCGGCATCAACGCCTCGGTCAAGCGCTGTCCGCGCTGCCACAAGCAGTTCTACGTGGCGAAGTACTTCCTCAACATTTTCGGGACGCGGTGCAAGCACTGCGGGTTGTCTTACCACACCGGCCAGTGATGTGCGGCCGGTATGACTGGCTGGATTCCGGATCTCTTTCTATACTGATGGCACAAGCATGGCAAAGGATTGCTGTCTGTGTTCATACCTACTGTTCAACATGGCACTTGTTTGTTGCGTCTGCTGAGCTGGCCGTCTGTCCGGCTGGGCTGGTGGCGGGAGAGGCGTGAAGTCAGGATGGCCGTGCTCGATGCCCTGTCGGTCTGCCTGCACGAACCGCACTCCCGTTGTTTCGCTTTGCTGATGCAACACCATCGATACCTGCTGTTGCTCGAGGCGCGCCGGAACAGCCTGCAGACCAGGGCGCAGGTCGCCCGCCGCCAGCGTCGGTTGCTCTGGCCAGAGGAAGCGACATGGAGCGAGAGCATCGCCGGTGATCGGCGTTCTCGCATAATGGCTGCCTGCCACGTGGGCGATTACGTTCATTGTCTTCCTCGCCTCGCCTCGATCGAGCCGGTCACGCGTGAGCGCATACTGCTGCGTCACGAAGCAGGAACACATGCCGGCGTCGCCAATATGAACGAAGCCTACCGTCAATTGGGATTGTCCGTACCGGAGATTTTGCTGGCCTCTGTAGCGGATCCTCTTGTCTTGCGGCAGAGGCTTCGCAGAGGGAACTGTACGTTGACCACGTTCTACGACCTGTCCAGGCAGTTCGGTGTGCCTGTGGAGACGACGTTCCTGGGCCGGTCCGCGTGGTTCTGCAGCGGCCCGGCACAGCTGGCCGTATCAGCCGGTGTACCTGTGGTACCCGTCAGTGTGATGCCGGGCAAGAGCGGAGACCGGCTGGTTCTGCATTCTGCCATTGAGCCTTCGCACTGGCGGGATCTGGAGTATCGTGATGCGGTCCGGCTGGTGACCGGGCAGCTTGTCGCCCACCTCGAACAGGTGCTGCGCGAGATGCCTCAGTACTGGCGCTACCTCACTGTATTGCCGCACTATTTCAGGCCGCCGGACTGACCGGTTGCCTCTGTCACTCACATTTGTCCAGGGAGGGATATCATGAGTGTGGAAGTGTTCGCGATTGACGAACGGATTGTCGAGCAGGTGTTTCACGTTCTCAGGGAGTGTTGTGACAACCGGCTGACCGCTGAGTTGTCGCTGGGAACACCATTGCGATCCTTGCAGATGGATTCGCTGAAGATGGTGCAGATTGTCTATGAGCTGGAAGTGGCGTTGGATATCGAGCTGGAGGAACACCGACTCTTCCAGTTGGAGTCTGTCGGAGATCTGGCCGTGTTGGCCGCCGACGCGGCACAGAGTGCAGCCTGATGCCAACGGAGTCTTCTATCCCGGAGCGCAGCACTCTGTTTCGTCCGGAAGTGCTGCAGTACCGGCTTCCGGCACGATTCGGCCCTGCTGCTGGCGGGACACCCGTATCACTGCAATTGTATGCCGTCCTGGGTTTGCTGTTCCTGGGGCTGCTGGTGCTCTATCTCGGTGTGGTCCGGTTCAAGACCACGGTGTCGGCCAGTGGCGTGTTGGTGCCGGGGGACGGGGCGGTCCGGATGGGGCCGTCCTGGCAGGGCGTCTACCAGTCGATTCGTGTGCAGGAAGGGGAGTGGGTCGAAGCGGGCGAAGTCATGGCCCTGATTTCCACGCGGCAGCATGACGCGGCCGGCCGTGACCGTACAGGCATCAAGCAGGCCTTCAATCGTACTGAGATCAGTCAGTTGCAACGAAAACTGACGTTGGTCGAGCGGTCAGCCGAACTGCAGCTGGAACAGATGGAAAGCCGGCGCAGTCAATTGCGGGAAACGGCTGCGCTTCTGGATGATGAGGCGGCTATCATGCAGCGTCGGGTCGCCGCCGCCCGTGCTTCTCTGAAGGCCCGCCGCACCCTGCGGGATCGTGGTGTGTTGGCCGATACGGTCTATCGGCAGCATGAAGAAAGTTATCTGGCGCTTGTGCAGAAACAACAGCAACTGGTAACCCGGCAGGCAGCCAACGGGCAGGAGCAGAGGGAACTGCGTGAGCGCAAGGACACCATCCGTCTGGATCAGGAAACGCAGCGCCACGAGCTGGAAAGTACGATACGCCGGAAACAGCACGAGTCTCGGTTGCTGGACAGCGATGCCCTGCTGGCCGTGATCGCTCCAGCGAGTGGCGTGGCCGGGCCGGTCACAGCGCGGGCGGGTGATGTGGCTCGCCCCGGCAGTACGCTGAGTACCGTCATTCCAGCCGATGTGCCATTGCGGGCATTGCTCTATCTGCCGGGATCGGCCATGGGTCAGGTGGAGGCCGGCCAGACGGTACAACTGACCTACGATGCCTATCCCTATCAGCGATACGGGAATCACCAGGGCCGCGTGGACCGAGTGAGCTCCACCACGCTCGATCCGCGCGAACAACGCCTGATGCTGCCGGACATCCGGGAGCCAGTCTATCAGCTGCATGCGTCACTACCGGAACAGTCGCTGGTGGCTGACGGGGAATCGTACCGACTGCGCAGCGGCATGCGGCTCAGGGCGGAGATTGTCACCGCCGAGATGACGCTGCTGGCCTACATGTTCGATCCACTACTGCGGTTGCTGGAGAAACAGGAGCTGCCATGAAGTGGATGTCCTGGTACCTGCCGCGCAGGAAGTTGCCGTTGGTGTTGCAGTCCGAGACCACCGAATGTGGACTGGCCTGTATTGCCATGGTGGCAGGCTATTTTGGCAACCGGGTGGATCTGTGCGGGCTTCGGCAGCGCTTTACGGTTTCGGGTCGGGGCGCCGCCGTGAATCACCTGATGCAGGTTGCGCGAGATATGGCGCTGACGCCAAGGGCGCTGAAACTGGAGCCCGGTGAGATCGATTCCCTGCAGCTGCCTGCGGTACTCCACTGGGACATGGATCACTTTGTGGTGCTGCGATCAGTGGGACGCCGGCATGTGATTTTGCATGACCCGGCCAGTGGTCGCAGGAAGTATCGTCGCGAGGAAGTTCTGAGACACTTTACCGGTATTGCGCTGGAGTTGATGCCTTCACGGGAGTTCGTTGCCCGCGACGAGCGGCGCCGCCATCGGCTGCAGGACCTGTTTTCCATCACGCCGCGCTTTGTCAGCAGCATGCTGCAGGTTTTCGTGTTATCGATGATGCTGCAATTGTTGGCCTTGCTAACGCCGTTCTATATCCAGCTTACCATCGATCAGGGCCTGGCCCGTCGTGACACGGACCTGGTGCTGGTCGTGGCGCTGGCCTTCCTGATGATCGTGCTGGCAAAGACCGCATTGACATGGTTACGGGGCATGGTCCTGCTGCACTTCTCCAATCATCTGGGGTTCCAGATGGTCAATAACGTGTTCCATCATCTGATCCGGCTGCCGGTCAACTATTTCGAGCGGCGGCACATGGGAGACATTGTCTCGCGTTTCGGCTCCCTGCAGTCCATTCGGCAGCTGGTCAGTCAGGAGATGATCAGTGTGGTGGTGGACGGGTTGTTCTCGCTGGTCACGCTCGTGTTGCTGTATCTGTACAGTCCGATGCTGGCCACGCTCGTGCTTTCGTTCATTGCGGTCTACCTGATCGTGCGTGGTGTTACATTACCCGCCGAATACCAGCGCCGTCAGGAGCAGATTGCGGCTGAAGCCAGTCAACAGTCGGTCTTCATGGAGAACGTGCGGGCCATCAGCGTCACCCGCCTCTATGGAATGGAAAACCATCGCATCGGTCTGTGGCAGACCAACTACGCTGAACTGATCGATCGGGGTGTTCAGCTCGGCAGGTTGCAACTCAATGTGGAAACCACGCAGACCCTGTTGTTCGGGCTGGATCATGTGGCCACCATCTATTTTGGCACCCGGTTCGTCTACGCGGGGGAATTGAGCATCGGGCAGTTGATGGCGTTCATCTTCCTGAAGCAGCATTTTATTTCCTCCATCACCGAGATGATCCCGCGTCTGGTGGAATTGCGTCTGCTGCGCCTGCAACTGGAACGAGTTTCTGATATCACACTGGAGCGGCCGGTTCTACGGTCGCTGGATGAGCCGTTTCTGGTGCCACCGATACAGGGCGAACTCCGGGCGGACCAGTTGACCTGCCGTTATCCGGGAGCCGAAGAGCCGGTTTTCCGTGACCTGGAATTGAGGGTGGGCAGCGGCGAGTGCCTGGCGCTGACGGGGCCTTCCGGCTGCGGCAAGACCACGCTGCTGAAGGCACTGGCCGGGCTGGTCGAGCCGGAGTCAGGTGTAATCCGCATCGACGGGCAGGCTCTCGAAGACTTCGGAGTCCGTCGCTATCGCCAGCGCCTGGCGGCCGTACTGCATGACGATACATTGCTGGCCGGTTCCCTGCGCGACAACATCGTACTGGATGCCACGCCGCAGCCCGATGACAGTGACGTCTGGCGCTGTCTGGAGCGCACCGGCATAGCGCAAGAGGTCAGGCACCTGGTAATGGGGCTGGATACCCGGGTGGGAGACATGGGAGCCGCCCTTTCAGCCGGGCAGGTGCAGCGCATTCTGCTGGCCAGGGCGCTGTACCGCGACCCGCTCATTCTCCTGCTGGATGAGGCCTTTGCCAACCTGGGCAGTGAGCAGGCCATCAGCATCCTGCAACGTCTGCGCGAGTCCGTGAATACCATCGTGCTGGTCACGCATAACCCCGCGCTCGTGGCAGCCTGTGACCGGGAGGTCAGCCTGTCGTAAGTGGCCCTGCAAAGCTCGCCGAGCACGCGAAATTGAAATTCGGTGAGCTTATTGATCTCTGCGAGAGTATAAAACGTCACTATATCCATGTTTCCAATCTACTTGCTGTTCCGCGCACCGAACAACGCAGTTCCCACCCGCACCATCGTTCCGCCCTCGGCGATCGCCGCCTCCAGATCGCCGCTCATGCCGATGGACAGTGTGTCCATGGTTGCGTGACGCCGCTGCAGTGACCGGAATTGCTCGGCCAGCGGCCGGTAGACAGCGCGCTGTGCCTGCAAATCCACCGCCGGCGCCGGAATGGCCATCAGGCCCCTCAAGGTCAGGCGGGGCAGGGCAGCGATGGTCTCGCATAGTGCCTCCACTTCTTCCGGTGCTACGCCGGACTTGCTGGCTTCGCCGCTGATATTGACCTGCACGCAGACGTTTAGCGGGGGCATGTCCTCGGGACGTTGTTCGCTGAGGCGCCGGGCGATCTTCAGCCGGTCGACGCTGTGTACCCACCCGAAGTGAGCGGTCACCTCCCTGGTCTTGTTGGATTGTAGCGGGCCGATGAAATGCCAGACGATGTCCGTCAGCGGCTCCGGATCAGCCGGGTTGGTCAGTGCCGTCATCTTGTCCAGGGCCTCCTGCACGTAGTTCTCGCCGAAGGCCCGCTGGCCCGCTTCATACGCCTCCCGCAACCGTTCCGGGCCGTGTTTCTTGCTGACCGCCAGCAGGGAAACACGGCCGGCGGGGCGTCCGTGGCTGGCCTCCAGGGCGGCGATCCGGTCACGAACGAGGCGTACATTTTCTGCTATGCTGGGCATCACTACTGATCATCCATTAAGTGAAGGGCACCTCTGCCCCGAAGAAGAACGACGGAGACTGGCGCTATGGCGATGGATATTACGCAACTGCTGGGTTTCAGTGTCAAGAACGGAGCATCGGACCTGCATATCACGGCCGGCATGCCACCGCTGATCCGGGTCGACGGCGACATCCGCAAGGTCAACGCCCCGGCCCTGGATCACAAACAGGTACATGGCCTGATCTACGAGATCATGACCGACAAGCAGCGCAAGGACTACGAGGAGTTTCTGGAGACAGATTTCTCCTTCGAAGTGCCCAATCTGGCCCGTTTCCGTGTCAATGCCTTCAACCAGAACCGGGGCGCCGCCGCCGTCTTCCGCACCATTCCCTCGGAAGTGCTGACCATGGAGAAGCTGGGCATGGGGCAGGTCTTCCAGAAGGTCTCCAGCTACGCCCGGGGCCTGGTGGTGGTGACCGGCCCCACCGGTTCGGGTAAAAGCACCACGCTGGCGGCGATGATGGACTACATAAACGACTCCCGCTACGAGCACATTCTCACCATCGAGGATCCCATCGAGTTCGTGCATGAGAGCAAGAAATGCCTGATCAACCAGCGCGAAGTACACCGGGATACGCACGGTTTCGCGGAGGCGTTGCGTTCGGCGCTGCGTGAGGACCCGGACATTATCCTGGTGGGTGAGCTGCGGGACCTGGAGACCATCCGCCTGGCGCTGACCGCCGCCGAGACCGGTCATCTGGTCTTCGGGACGCTGCACACCACCTCGGCCGCCAAGACCATCGACCGGATTATCGACGTGTTCCCGGCTGCCGAGAAAGATATGGTGCGCTCCATGCTGTCCGAGTCCCTGCAGGCGGTGATCTCCCAGGCCCTGCTCAAGCGCAGCGGCGGGGGCCGGGTGGCGGCGCACGAGATCATGATCGGCACGCCGGCCATCCGCAACCTGATCCGCGAGGACAAGGTGGCCCAGATGTACTCGGCCATCCAGACGGGCTCCTCGACGGGCATGAAGACCCTGGATCAGAGTCTGAAGGAGCTGGTGCAGAAGGGGCTGGTCAGTACCGAAGCGGCGCGCGGCAAGGCGAAGATGCCGGAGTCGTTCAGCTGATCGGAGGTGCTTCCGTGCTGCCTGCGGGTCAGCCGGCGGTGCCGCGCCGCTCGGCCAGCGCCGCGAACCAGCCTTCCAGAATGAGCCGGGCGGCCACGCTGTCCAGTTGACCGCGGGTTTCCTCGCGCATCAGTTGACCACGGGCCTCGAAGGAGGTGAGGCGCTCGTCCATGCCGTAGCAGGGGCGGTGCAGACGTCCGTGCAGGCGGTTACCGAACTTCCTGGCACGTAGCAGCAGCTCGCTCTCCGTATCATCCATGTTGTACGGCATGCCCACCACGAACACATCCGGTTGCCATTCGGCCACCAGCGCCGTCAGGCGGTCCCAGTCCGGGATGCCGTCACGGGCCGGCAGCACCGGCAGTGACTGCGCGGTCCCGGTCAGGCTCTGGCCGTAGGCGACACCGATGCGGTGCGTGCCGAAGTCGAAACCCAGCGCCGTGAGCTGTTCCGGAATGATGGCGGGGTGGGTTTCCATGCGGGGCCGGTTAACTATGACCGGCGATGGACGACAGCTGACTGAGGTCGATGCCCAGGATGGCGGCGGCCGCGCTGGCCTTGTTGTCGAAGTCGCGCGAGAACAACAGGTTGCTGTCGGCGGGGACGGTCAGCCAGACATTGTCGCTGATCTCCTGCTCGAGTTGACCGGCTTCCCAGCCCGCACAGCCCAGCGAGACCAGATAGTGGTCCGGGCCCCTGCCCTCGGCGATCGCTTCCAGGATGTCCCGTGACATGGACACGGCGATCTCGTCGGTGACCGGCAGGGTGTAGTCCCACTCGTCGCCGGCCTCGTGCAGGATGAAGCCCTTGTTGCGCTCCACCGGGCCGCCGGCCAGTACCTGTTCCTGCTCCATGAGCCGGGCTTCAGAGGGCGCTGGTGTGATCTCCAGTTCGGCCAGCAGTTCGGTCATGGTCACGTCGGACGGGCGGTTGATGACGATGCCCAGTGCGCCGTCCGGGCCGTGTTTCCACAGGTAGGTGACGCTGCCGTTGAAATACGGGTCCTGGAGGTGCGGCATGGCGATCAGGAACTGGTTTTCCAGTGTCTGTTCTTCCCCGCCCTCGCTTGTGTCATGGGTGGCGTCGTTCATGGTGCTTCACTACTGAAAGAATTGCCTCTGTGGAAACGCCAGGTGCGGATGATTTCCAGTATATCAACCTCTCCGCGCAGCTCGTCCGGGAACGGATCGAATGGCGATGCCCGTTGTACGATGTCTGCGGCGGCCTGGTCCAGGATCTGCTCGCCGGAAGATTCCAGGATGCGGATCTCGGTCACGCTGCCGTCGGGCCGCAGCGCCACCATCATTCGCAGGCTGCCAAATACATTCTGCTGCCTTGCCTGATCAGGATAATACCGATTGCCGACCGTCTCAATACGCCGGCGCCAGTTGTCCAGGTACAGCGCGTCATGGCGTTGCTGTGTGGAGGCCGAGGAAATGGTGTAGCGGCGCGGGCGGTTGGCGTAAGCCTGTTGCTGGCGGTCCAGCCGGGCCTGCAGGCTGGCGATGGCCAGGCGCAACTCTTCCGGATTATCGACGTCCGGCTGCGGCTGTTCGCTGTCGCTGGGCTGGTCCTGTTCCGAGGGGGACACACGGTTTTCCGCAGTCTGTGCGGTGACCACATCCACAGGGGAGTCGGCGCTGGCGTCCGGGGCCGGTTGCCGGACGGGGCTGACCTCGCGCACTTCGTCGTCATTCAGTTCGGCTTCGTGCGGCGTGCTGGGTGCCACGATCTCGTCGAGGCTGCCGCTGCCCTGCTGGTTGGCCTGGGCAATGAAGTCTGCCTGCTCCGGCGCCGTTTCGCTCTCGTACTGGGCCAGGGTGATCTCGATAGCGGGGGCCTCGGGGCTCTCGCCCAGAAAGCTGAAACCGACACCGGCTATCAGCATCACGTGGACACAGGCAGACAGGAATACCGTGAAACCGAAGCGTTCGTTGGCCAGAGACGGATCGTTACTCATAAACTACGGTGGTTCACCGATTATCCAGACAGGCACTGATACAGTCCATCAATTGACCCCCGATGTCCAGGTCGCAGGCGTTGTCCAGCTCCCGGATACAGGTCGGGCTGGTGACGTTGATTTCCGTCAGGTAGTCGCCGATCACGTCCAGCCCCACGAACAGTAGCTTGCGCTGCCGGATGTCATCCTTGACCCGTGCGCAGATCCAGCGGTCCCGCTCGGTCAACGGGCGGGCCTCACCGCGCCCGCCTGCAGCCAGATTGCCGCGTGACTCGCCCACTGCGGGCACTCGGGCCAATGCATAGGGCACCGGCTCGCCGTCGATCAAGAGGATGCGCTTGTCGCCTTCCGTGATTTCCGGGATGTAGCGCTGCGCCATGGTCTGGCGCCGGCCGTGGTCGGTCAGGGTTTCGATGATGACGCTGACATTAGGGTCGTCCTGCTTCAGCCGGAAGATCGAGCCGCCGCCCATGCCGTCCAGCGGTTTGAAGATCACATCACCGTGTTCCCGGTGGAACTGCCGTAGCTTGTCGGCCCGCCGGCTGACCATGAAGGGAGGACAGCAGTCGGGGAACTGGGTGGCGTACATTTTCTCGTTGCAGTCGCGCAGGGACTGGGGGCGGTTGACGATCAGGGCGCCTTCCTGTTCGGCCTGCTCCAGCAGATACGTGGAGTAGATGTACTCGGCATCGAAGGGCGGATCCTTGCGCATCAGGATCACGTCCAGGTCGGACAGGTTCCGGTCCACCGCTTCGCCAAGGTCGAACCAGTTGTCCGGATCATAGGCCACGGTCAACGGTCGCATGGAGGCCATGGCCCGGCCGCCGTCCATGTACAGGTCGTGTTGCTCCATGTAGTGCAGTTCCCAACCGCGCTGGCGGGCGGCCACCAACATGGCCAGGCTGCTGTCCTTCTTGTAGGCGATGGACTGGATAGGGTCCATGACGATGCCAAGTCGGATGGTCATTACGTAGTCACCTGTGGCTTTGCCGGGTGGTGGGCTGCACCGCCGCGTCCGGCCTTGAAAGATGGGGCATCATATCATGGTGGATACACCGCCCGGTATTCGCCCGTTCCCGGGTACTGTGCTAGAACAAAGACAGGACAGCAAGATTGCCACAGGGAGGTGTCTAATGAGCGAAGTCCTGAAATCCGTACTGCTGGTCCAGGCCACCCGTGGTGCCCGGCAGGGAACGGCGGCGCTGTTGAAAGGGACGGCGGAGCGGATACGCGAGGCCGAGGACGGATTCGATGCATTGTGCCAGCTTGCCCGGGAGCGGCCGCAACTGGTGGTCATGGATTTCCACCTGCCGCGGCTGGGCGGATTCCAGACCTGCGCCCTGTTGCGCAACAGTACCCTGTTCGCCGGCATCCGCATCATTCTGCTGGGCGATTCCGACAATCTGGTTGACCGTACCCGTGCCGAGTTGGCCGGTGCGGACGCCTACCTGGTCAAACCGTACCGGCGCGAGGAGCTGCTGGGTCTGTTGGAGGATTCACGCTGATGGCCGGAATCGTGGTTGTGGATGACTCGCCAGCCCGGAACGCGGTATTGAGCGCAATGCTGCGGGCGGCGGGCCACCGCGTGGAGACGGCCGCTACCTTGCCCGGAGCATTGCGACAGTGCCGCTGCACCGAACCCGCGCTGGTGCTGGTGGAGCTGCTGCTGCGTCATGGTAACGGCTATTCGCTGGCCGGTTTTCTGCAGCGTCGTACCGGTGTGCCCGCCGCGTTGATGGTGTCCCGGCAACAGGCGGCGGAAATCCGCTGGGCCAGGGCAAGAGGCCTGGCCGGTGTGTTGACCCGCCCGCGTCCGGTGGCCGTCATGCAGAACCGTGTTGCCGAACTGCTGGCGACGCAAGAGGAGACCGGGTGATGCGATTGACGGGCTATGGCGTGCCATCGCCGGAAGTGGTCCACGGGGTGCTGCAGCCGAAGTTCCGGCAGATCGAACAGCAGTGCCGGGAATGGTGTGCACGGCCCTCACGCCAGCGTTTGCGGCCGCTGGTGAGCCTCCTGGGCGGCATGGCGGTACTGGCCCGGCTTTGCCGGCAACCGGCTTCCGGGAAGTGCGCCCGTCGCGCATTGCAGCGACTGCGTGGCAATCGCGCGGTGCCGGACCGGACAATGGTGGTGCAGTGTCTTGTGATGCTGGACAGCTGGGCGGGTAGTTCGACAATGGATCATCACTGGCGGTGCAGCCTGGTGCCGTTGCGTGACACTGCGCTCGGGGCCTTGCGGTTGCCGGAAACGGATGGCAGCGGACTGCCCGGCCCCGTTCTCCAGTATCTGGCGCTGAGAGACTGTCTTGCCGGTGAACATTGTCCGGTCCGGTCCACCGCAGCAGCCTGCGCCATACTGCTGGCTGATGGGCAAAAGCGACCGGATGCGCCCCGCCGCTTTGCGGGGGACATGGCGCTTGCGCTGGAGTCCCCGCTGACTGAGCTGGGTGCCGGCATGACGCCCGATGATCGCCCGAGAGCCGCCTTGCACACCCTGTACCGTGAACTGTCCGTGTTGATCGCGGTGCAACGGCTGCGTTGCCTTGCATTACCGGTGAAAGCTGTGCGGCAGGCACAGTGGCTGATCCTGATGCATCTGCGTCACCATCCCGGTGATTGGCCCAGTGACAGCCTGGCTGTGCTGATACGCCATCTGCTGGGTCTGCAATGGTGGCTGATGACGGAAGCGGAAGGCAAAGCCGTGGACCTGTCGCCCGTCATGCGCCGGACGGGACGGTTCCTCAGCGCCTGGCGGCAGGCGTGTGAAACGGGCAGTGAGGCGGTATCGTGGCTGGACAGGTCCGCACGGGAAGGGATCAGGGAGGAGTTGCGGGAGGAACTGTATACGGTCGCCCGGACGCTTCCCTCTGGTGAAGACCGGCCGGTCTCGCCGGCACTGTGTACCGCGCTGGCGCGGCTGCATCTTACCCTGCATTGCACCGGACACCGACTGCTGGCCTGGTGGTCGGACACGTTACAGCAGTCTTTTCTGGCACTGTTGCAGGCCGGTGGCCCGGCGGGCCCTCTCTGGCGGCAGCGGCTGCTGGCGTTCCGCAGTGCGGTGCTGGCCGGTCCCGTGAACGGAGCCGTGTCGACGCCCGCTACACAGCAGCCGGGAGATCATGTCTGTGCCCTGCTGGAGTCGGTCACGGACGAGGCATGGTTGCTGACCGCGTTGCGGCGAAGCCTCGCGCAGGCCATTGCGATGCCTGTACCGGGTCTGGCGGATGGCCCGCGCGAGGGTGTCGGCGAGCAGCCGGTCGAACCGAGGCAGGAGACCGTGATCGATCAGCTTTCCGGGGGCATGGTCCACCTGCCGGATCCGGCCGCGTGGTTCGATGCCCTGCAGGCGGATAACGGGGCCAGCGGTCGGACTGAACTGATACGCTCCGTGGTGCGGGAACTCACGGTACTGGAGAAGGGTGCGCGGGCGCTGGGTGTATCCCGCATTGAGTCGCTGGCCGCCGTTCTGCGCTCCGTGTACCGACAGATCGGGGTGGATGAGGGGCGGGAGGATGCTGCCATCATGCCCGACCGCGCCCTGTTGTTGGCCCTGCGCCGTGGCCACGCAGGACTGCTGCATCGCCTGGACCAGGCGGCGGCCTGGCAGACGATCAGCCGGCCCCAGCCGGTCATCGAGTACCTGTATCGCAGCCTGGAAGCGCAGCAGTCGGAGCAGCCTGACAATGCCTTGTCCCTGCCGCATCGATGTCTGTCCATTAATCAGCGGCTGCAGGCCCTGGTGGACACGGCTACGCCGGCGTCAGTCACAGGAGAGCGGCACACGCTGATGCGCACCCTGTTGCACGATCAGGCCCGTCTGCTGAAAACCATGGCAGTCCCGGATCGCAACCGGTCGGGTCAGAGCGTATAATGCCGGTTTTTTCCAGGGGTTTTCGACATCGTGAATGTAGCCGGTTTTCTCTGGGGTGTGGGCGGCATCCTGTTGTTGTTGGGTTTCGCCGTGTTGCGCCTGGGATCCGTCGCGCTGGAGGTGCTGGCTTTTCCGCTGGACGCCGCTCACTGGGCGCTGTTGGGGGTCTGGACGCCGTACATGATCTGGGCGGAAGGGTACAAGGGATTCTTCCGGGGGTTTGCGCCGCGGGTAGTGGCCAGGGCCCGCCATCTGGCCCGGCATCCGCAGCCGCTGCATGTACTGCTGGCGCCGTTGTACTGCATGGGCTACATTCACGCCACGCGGAAACGACGGCTGCTGTCACTGGCGCTGACCACGATGATCGTCTGTTTTGTGCTGCTGGTTCGCATGCTTCCCCAACCCTGGCGTGGCATCATCGACATCGGCGTGGTGGCGGGGCTGGTGGTCGGCATGCTGTCCATCGTCTGGTTTCTTCACCTCGTCCGGCAGAATCCGGCGGCGCTGACGGTACCCACCGATGTGCCCGTGGTGACCGCCAATCCGGGTGAACCGGCGCCCTGATCGGGAACCCCGCATCCATCCAGGAGGGTCGCGCATGACAGAGAAGGAACAGGCCCCGCACCGGCCTCTCTGCTGCGCGGTGATCGTAACCTGGGAGCCGCCTGTCACCGTTCTGCTGGCGCTGGTAGAGCAGCTGTTGGCGGATGATTGCCCCTGCCGGATCATCGATAACGGTTCCTCCAATGCAGCGTCCATGCTCGCGGCGTTTGACCACCTGCCCGCCGGAGACTTCTCTGTTTCCTGGCTGCCTGCCAACCTGGGGTTGGCGGCAGCGCTCAATCGCGGACTGGAACAGACAGTGGAAGAGGGGTTTCGGTATGCGCTGTTGTTTGATCAGGACAGCTGTATCGATTCCTGTTTCAGCCGATCCATGCTGGACGCCTTCCGGGAAGCCTCGGCCCTGATCCCACGGCCGCTGGCCGCACTCGGTCCCCGCGTGCAGAACCCGGATAGTGGTCGCCGCACCCCTTTCCGGGTGTTCGATCGCTGGCTGTTCCGTAGCGACCGCCGCATTGCGGGTGAGCGGCCTTTTTTCGAGGCCGGTTTCCTGGTGACATCGGGCACATTGCTGGACCTGGGCTGCCTGTCTGACATCGGCCTGATGCGCGAAGAGTACTTCATCGACAATATTGATGTGGAGTGGTGTTTCCGTGCCAGGGCCCGGGGCTACGCGGTGGTGGGTACCGACCGAGCGGTACTGCACCATCGTATAGGCGAGGCATCAGATCGTTGGCTGGTGCGCCGTGGCTGGGTGGTGGAGCACAGTCCGCTGCGCTGCTATTACTCGACGCGCAATCGCCTGCATTTGCAGCGCCAGCCCTACGCACCGGCCGGCTGGGTCTGGCGCGACCGTATCCGTTTCCTGCTCAAGTCCGCCTGGCTACTGCTCTGCACGGAGCAGCGGCGGGCCTACTGGCGGAACCTGCAGCGTGGCATTCGCGATGCCGGGGAGCTGACATGAGCGGTTTGCGGTCAGGGCAGGTGCTGGTGCTGCTGGCGGTATGGAACGGAAGTCGGTGGCTGGCCGAGCAGATTGACAGCATTCTGCGCCAGCAGGATGTCGAGGTCAGCATCCTGTGCCGCGATGATGGCTCCACCGATGACTCGCCAGCCATTCTGCAGCACTACCATCGCCAGTTTCCCGGGCAGGTCCGTCTCCTTGAGGATGACCTGGGGAATCTGGGTGCCTGTGGCAGTTTCTCGCAATTGATGAAGCATGCCCTGGAAGTGGATCTGAAGCGTGAGCCCGGCCTCGCAGTGGCGTTGGCGGATCAGGATGATATCTGGCACCCGGAGCGGTTGTCGGTGACATTGACTGCACTTGACGAGGCGGCAGGGCCCGGTGGACCGGTACTGGTGCATACGGACCTGCGTGTGGTCAACGAGGCGCTCGAACCGGTGGCTCCTTCCCTGGCACGTTATCAGGGGCTGCGGCCCTGGCAGGGCGGACTGCCGGCGCAACTGCTGGGTAACTCTGCTACCGGCTGCACTGTTCTGATGAATCTGGAATTGTTGCAACTGGCACTACCGGTACCCGTTGAGGCCGTCATGCACGACTGGTGGTTATCACTGGTTGCCAGCCTGTACGGGCAGCGTGTCTATGTTGACCGGCCCCTGGTCGACTACCGGCAGCATGGTGAAAATGCAGTGGGGGCAAAGGCGCTGCAGCCCCGGCGCTGGACGGGTATCAGGCAGTGGGTGTTCGATCGCAGCAGTCAGCCGGTATTCGAGCAGATTGCGGTGCAGGCGGAGGTTTTCCGGCAACGTCACGGCGATTGTCTGACACGCCGGCAGCGTCTGGCGGTGCAGTGGGTTCTGTGGCTGCCCCGGTTGCCCGCCCCGCTGCAGAAAGTACTGTTCCGGCTGCTGCGTCTTCTGTGAAAAACGGCCATTGCCGCCTGGATCTTTCGCCAGGCTTTCAGTCGGCGTTGCGTTGTGAGCGGATGGCGGCCAGCCGCTGTTTCATCCTGCTTCCCACGGCGCGGGGAGAGAAACCCTCCCGGATTGTGTCCCGGGCATTCCGGCCGAGCGTGGTGGCCCATTGCGGGTCGGCCACCAGCTTCCGCATGGCACCGGCGGCCTGTGATACGTCCGGCTCGGCCCAGTGTTGCCCGGCCCGGTAGGGGCCGTAGTCCTGTTCCAGCGTGACCAGTTCGTAGTCGATGCCGATGCTGTTGTCCGGGGTCATGTAGTCCGTGTTACCCGACCAGCGAGTGATCATGGCCACCTTGCCCAGGGACATGGCTTCCGCCGGACCCAGGCCGAAGCCTTCCGAGCGGTGCAGGGAGACGAAACAGTCAATGTTGGCGAGCAGGGTATTGATCTCGTCCCGACTGTACACCCCGTCCAGCACGATGATGTTGTCCTGTCCGCCGATGGCCTGGTGCAGTGCCTTCATGGCGTCCGGCGTGGGGTTATTGAGCTTGACGACCAGGCAGGCGGAGTGGTCATCACTTTCGAAGGCCTCACGAAATGCCCGTATGGCCCCATGGGGGTTCTTGCGTTCCGGCCGGCTGTGCACATCGAACATGGACAGGAACAGGAAGCTGTCCTCCGGCAGTCCGAAATGGGCACGGCCCTGTGTCTCGTCGTACTGTGCCTCTATACAGTGAGGTATGGTGACCACCGGCACTGGTGAGCGCATGGCGATGGCCTGCTGACAGAACTGCGAAGGCACCCAGATCTCGTCCACGTAGCGGAAGCTGCTTTCCCAGTCATCGGGCATTTCGGGCAGCTCCCATGCCCAGTAGCCGATCACGTACTTGCCCTCGAAACAGCGTGCGGGCAGTTCCGCAATCGCCTGGACGGCGTGGTCGGGGTTGATATGCAGCAGGGTGATGTCGAAGGGCGCGGTGTCGGACTCCTTGTGCTGCCAGCTCAGATCCGTCATGCGCGAAGGGTTCCCGGATTCGAAATTGATGATGGTGAATGGCTCCTGTGCGGTATCCAGTGCTCTGGCATCGCTGCGTGCACCTTCGCCTATTCCCATGGCGGCGCGGATGAAGCCGATCAGGTTGACGCCGCGCTGATGGGCTTGCGCCGGACGGTCGTTCCGGGCATCCGAAACCGGCACGGGAAGATCGTAGACCCGGTCGTTGCGCAGTGAGTAATCACACTTTTCCGTGCACAGGTTGGGGTTATAGTAGGGGTCGCCCGCCATGAAGCGCTCGCGCCAACGTGACCACATGTTCTGTTCGTCCTCTCGTGGCACGGAATTGCGGCGGCTGATGCTTTCGTGATGGACCAGACAACAGTACGGCGTCCACAGACTCCGCCACCCGGCATCGGAAAGCCGCAGACAGAAATCCACATCATTGCCTACTACCGGTAGCGATTCCTCGAAGCCGTTGATGGCATCGTACTTCTCGCGCGACACCATCAGACAGGCGCCCGTGTTGGCCGATACCTCGCGCGTCGTCAGGTGCAGGTTGCGATAGATCGTCGCGTCGGGATTGGCCTTGTGCAGTAGATGGATGCCGCCGCCACCGTAGTTGACCAGCATTACGCCAGCGTGTTGAAGCAGGCCGTTCGGGTACAACAGCTTTGCGCCCACCGTGCCGATGTCGGGGCGTATGGCCTGGCGTACCAGCTCATTGAGCCACTGGCCGTCGGTGATTTCGATGTCGTCATTGAGGAACAGCAGCAGTTCTCCGCTGGCGTGGGAGGCCCCGATATTGTTGAGCCGGGCCCAGTTGAACGGTTCGTGGCACTCGATCACCCTGTCCACGGTTTCGCGAAGCCAGGCGATGCCCTCCGGGTGCTTGCCCCGGCCGTTGTCCAGCACGATGACTTCATAATCGGGGTACTCGGTGTGCTCCAGCAGCGAATCCATGCAGGGCCGGACCAGCTCCGGCTTGCCGGTGGTGGGGATGATGATGGAAACGCGGGGCTGGCGCTCCAGCGGCCAGAGCACCCGCCGGATGCCGTGCGCGTCCGCCTGCACCGGAACGCGAGTGTCCATCCGGGCTGACAGCCAGTGCTCCACCACCCCGGTTTCGGCGGTGATGTCCCGGTCCCGCGCAGCCGCATCCGGTGTGGGGCGGGACCAGAGTACTTTCGGGATGCGGCGAATGGCCGGCTGTTGTTCGCTGAGCTGCAGCAGCAGGTGATACCGCCAGGCCGGACGGCAATGCGCGGGAAGATCGCCGGGAGGTGTCAGCTCTCCCGCTTTATCCGCGCCGGCCCGGAACAGGAATACCGTGCCGGTCGGGTTGGCGGCCAATACATGGTCGGGTGACCAGGAGGGGGTGAAGCAGGGATTGCTGTGGTGGTTTTCGTCATCCACCTCGTCGTGATCTGTATAGATCACCGCTGCATCGGAGAGGGTGCGGGCCGTGAGCTGGAACTCGAGTATGGCCTGGGGTGCCAGCCACTCACCGGCTTCGAGTAGACAGGTCCAGCCGCCGCGTACAGCAGCCATGGCCTCCTGCAGATCGGCATGCACGTGCAGGCGCTGGTGGTCCGAGAGAGACTGGATGGTGCGGTCGGTGGCCAACTGCCGGCCCTGCCCCCGGGTCAGCCCGATCAGATGCAGCTCCCAGCCCGGACATCGCTGCCGGACCAGGCTGTCCAGTGTACGCTGCAATCTGCCTTCTTGCGGCCCGGCCAGTACCAGCAGGTGAAGGCGCTCGTCAGCCGGCGGTTCGGGTATCTGGTTGCAGGCGGCCTGCAGCACATCATCATCGGGAATGGTGCGCCAGTACCAGTCATTGTAGTGATCGACTTGCGGTATGCGCAGGAAACGCGTGCCGATCTCCCGCGACTGGCCGTTTGCCGCAGTGAGGATCAGCGTGAGCCAGTGTTCCCCGGGTTCGATACCCGGCAGACCGATGCGGTGCTGGAACCCCGCCGGTTGCTCCTGCTGGGCAGCCGGGAAGCCATTTTCCAGATCCTGGCGGTGGGTATCGGGCAGGAATTCGCGGACTTCATTACCGTCGATCAGGCAGCTCACTCCCGTGATACCGGCCTCGGCAAGACACCAGCCATTGAGGACCAGTTCGTCGGAGAATTCGTCCTCGGCCACTGACGGGCAGTCCAGTGAACAGGCAATACCATTCTCCCACAAGGCCGGCCCCGTGCCGGTCCGGTGCCCCTTGCCGTGACCGCCCGGCAGCGTGGCCGCAAGGCGTCGCCGCAGCCAGCGCCATGGCCGGGTGATGCGCCATGACAGGGAGTTGATGATCTGTGCGCGCTCGTCCTCCAGGTGGCGAATATGACGGCGGGCATCCTGTACTTCCGCATCGCGCTTGCGCAGGCGCTGCTGCAGCTCATCCTTCTGACGTTTCAGCTCGGTCCGTTCAGAGTGTGCCGTGGCAAGCTCCCGGCCCAGTTTCTCGACCCTGGGCGTCTGGTCCAGATCGGCCAGCGCCAGGTTATACTCGCTGCCGCTCCAGCGTGGCAGCCATTTGGCAAACAATGCCGCCCGACCCTTTGCCACGGGGCTGTCCGGACGGTAACGTTCGGCGGCGTTACTGGCTGCCGTCTCCGATTCCCCCCCACCACGGTAGTAGGCGGTGATGACATCCCGGTGGATGAAGCGGGTATGCTCGGCCAGCTGGAGCCAGAAGTCCCAGTCCTCGAAGATGTCCAGCGATTCATCGAAGCGGACGCCATGTTCCAGCAGACTGCGGCGGAACAGGGCGGAATGGATGGGAATGAAATTGTCGTGGCGCAGCCGGGCGTGATTGAAAGGCGCACGGAACACCTCGTCGGTAATGTCTCCACCGGGCGTGGTGCGCACCGTGCTGCTGTAGGCCACTCCGGTTTCGGGGTCCGAGCCAAGCTGTCCGGCCAGCTCCTCGATATGGGTGGGAGCAAGCCAGTCGTCATCGTCCAGGAACAGCAGGAACGCCCCGGTGGCGGCATCCAGCCCTGCATTGGCGGCGGCGGAGCGGCTCAAGGGGGTGTCAGGCCGCACCATCCGGATGTTGACGTCCGGTTCGGTCACGGGCTGCGCAAGCTCCGAGGCAGCGGCATCCACGAGTACCACCTCGATAGGGCGCCAGGTCTGCTGCTCCACCGAGCGCAGGGTCTGCTTCAATGTGGCGCGGCCGGTGGTGCGGCAAATGATACTGACCGGGGCGGCCGGCGTGCTCTGTGCAGCCCGGTTATCCGTCATTGTGCGGCGGCTTGCCGGCCCAGCAACGTGCCCAGCGCATCAGCGATGAAATCCGGAAACAGGGTGTCCATGTCATGGCTGAAGTAGTCGCGGGAATGGTTGCCCAGCGCCAGGATACCGACCACCTGCCCGTGATAGCGCACCGGGCAGAGGGCCGCCGAGCGCACTCGTTTGTTGTGTTCCGGGAACAGCAATGCAGCCACCTCTTCGTCGACCTGTTGGCAGACCACGTGGCGCTGCCGGAACAGGGATGGAAAGCGCTGGCGCATGTTTTCCATGTCGGCGTGCCTGGATGGTGCACTGTCTGGCAGGATATTGTCGTCGGTCAGGATCAGGGTACAGGCATCGATGCCGGGCTGCGTGGAGAGGTTCGCCTCGGTGATACTGATAATCTGCTGGGGGTTGTCCTCATCGAGCAGGGTGAGGATCAGATGCCGTGTGACGTTGAAAAGCTGGTCGTTGTAGCGGGCGTTATCCAGCAGGCCGTTGAGCCGCTGGCGCAGGTCGATGCTTCGTTCCCGGAGGATGGTAACCTGGCGTTCCAGCAGGGATACCGCGCCGCCGCTTTCATGGGGTAGCGTGAGGTCGGCCAGCAGACTGTCGCGGTCGACAAAGAAGTCCGGGTGGTCCTGCAGGTAACGCGCCACCTCGTCCGCTGTCGGACCCGTGGATCGGGTCGCGTTCCCGCCGCGCCGTTTGCTGGCCGGGGATGTATCACTGCTCATCAGTATCTGACTCCTTATAGCAACAGCGTTCCTTCGAAGACGGTGGTGGCTGGTCCGGTCATGGTAATCGGGTGTCCCGGTCCGGGCCATTCCACGCTCAGTTCGCCGCCGCGCAGTTGCACGGTGACCGTGTGATCCAGCTGGCCGTTGCGGATGCCGCAGACCACGGCAGCGCAGGCGCCGGTGCCACAGGCAACCGTTTCACCGGCGCCCCGTTCGTAGACGCGCAAGCGGATTGTACTGCGGTCCACTACCTGCATAAACCCCACATTCACGCCCTGCGGGAAGTCCTGATGTGCCCCGGCACGCGGACCCGTCTCGTGTACCGGGGCGGTATCGACATCAGCCACCGTCAACACACAATGCGGATTGCCCACGGAAACTGCAGCGATCCGAATGGTTTCAGTGCCTTGCGCTGATTCCACCTCCAGCGGGTACTCGGTGCTTTCGTGGCCCGCGTGAAACGGCAATGCCGCCGGGTCGAAGTCGGGTTCGCCCATATCCACGCTCACCAGGCCGCTGCGCGAGACCTTGAGTGTCAGCAGCCGGTTGACCGTGCTCACGCGGATGGTGCGGCTGGCAATCAGTCCCTTGTCCAGCACGTACCGGGCGAAACAGCGCGCACCGTTGCCGCAGTGTTCCACCTCGCCGCCATCGGCATTGAAGATGCGGTAGTGGAAATCCACATCGGGCCGGTCGGGCGGATCGATCATCAGCAACTGGTCGAACCCTACACCGAAATGACGGTCGGCCAGCCGCTGGATCTGCCGGCGGCTGAGGCGGACCGGATGGCGGATACGGTCCACGACCATGAAGTCGTTGCCCAGTCCGTGCATTTTGGTGAAGTGCAGTTTCATACCGTTCCGATTATTACCTGTGCGGCAATAATGCCTCCGGTGCCAGTTGCTGTTCAATGGTTTCGCGCTGCCGCACGACATGGACCTGATCGCCGTCCACCATGATCTCCGGCGGGCGGCTGCGGGTATTGTAGTTGGAAGCCATGACGAAGCCGTAGGCACCGGCCGAGCGCACGACCAGCAGGTCGCCGGGTGCCAGGCTGAGCTGGCGGTGCTTGCCCAGAAAGTCGGCGGACTCGCAGACCGGTCCGACCACGTCATAGAAGCGCGTCTCCCGGGCCACGCCATCCTCGTCCCCGGTCTGTACCGGTATGATGGCCTGCCAGGCGCTGTACAGGGCCGGGCGCAGCAGGTCGTTCATGGCGCCATCGACCACGGCGAAGTGCTTGTGGTCGGTGTGCTTGATGTACTCCACGCGGGTGACAAAGATGCCGGCGTTGGCGGCAATCGAGCGGCCCGGCTCCAGGATGAGGGTCAGGTCGCGGTGGGTCAGTCGCCCGTCCATGGCATGGATCAATGTCTCCGGGTCCGGCGGGGTCTCGTCATCGTAGGTCACACCAAGCCCGCCGCCGATGTCCAGGTGACGCAGCGTGATGCCGTCCTCCGCCAGCTGGTCGACCAACAGCAGGACGCGGTCCAGGGCATCCAGGAAAGGATCGACCGTGGTGAGCTGAGAGCCGATATGGCAGTCCACGCCGATCACGTCCAGGTTGGGCAGTGAAGCCGCCTGGCGATACACGTTCCGGGCGCGGCCGATGTCGATGCCGAACTTGTTTTCCTTCATACCGGTGGAGATGTAAGGGTGCGTGCCGGCATCGACGTCCGGATTGACGCGCAAGGATACCGGCGCGCGGCGCTTCAGCCGGCCAGCCACCTCGTTGATGCGCTCCAGCTCGCCTTCCGATTCGACGTTGAAGCAGTGGATGCCGGCTTTCAGGGCCTGTTCGATCTCGGCGGCGTTCTTACCCAATCCGGAAAAAATCACTTTCTTCGGGTCACCGCCGGCCGCCAGCACCCGCGCCAGTTCGCCGCCGGAAACGATGTCAAAGCCGGCCCCCTTGCGGGCCAGTACGTTGAGTACAGCGATGTTGGAGTTGGCCTTGACCGCAAAGCAGGTCAGGTGCGGCCGGTTGGCCAATGCCGTTTCATACGCCAGCAAATTCTGCTCCAGCGCCGTGCGGGAGTAGATATAACAGGGCGTTCCGTGAGTGGCCGCAATATCAGCCACAGGCACCCGTTCCGCGAACAGCTGCCCGCGCTGGTAGTCGAAATAGTCCATAACGATCCTGTATCCGGTGGTGATACGCTCAGGGGCCCTGGATCGACTCCGGGGCGGGCTCGTCGCCCGGCTGGCGCAGCGGCCCTTTCTGTCCGCAGGCGGCCAGCCCGGCCAGTAGTGACAGCAGCAACGCGGTCGCTAACAGAGGGCGGCGTTGCGAGGGACAGCTTGGGGTCGGTCGGCGGCGTATCGGCATAGGGCGCGATTATACTGGTTACCGGCGGGCAATGCAGCCCGCTGGATTCTGATCATGGGCTGACAGTGAGCTTCACTCCCAGGCCATGGAGTACTTTTACGATAGTCTCATAGCGTGGCTTGGCTCCGGGTGAGAGGGCTTTGTAAAGGCTCTCCCGTCCCAGCCCGGTGCTACTGGCAACGGCGGTCATGCCACGCGCTTTGGCAACATCTGCCACCGCAGCAAGAAACACGTCCGGATTCTCATCCTCAAGGGCTGCTGTCAGGTACTCGGCAATGACTTCCTCGTTGTCGAGATAGTCCGCGGCGTCAAATCTGGCTGCTTCAGTCATCATCTGTATCCTCGTACTTCGTCACCAGGCTCCTGGCTTTGAGGATATCCTTATCCTGGGTCGATTTGTTTCCACCGCACAGGATCAGCAACACTACCTTTCCGACACGTTTGTAGTAGACCCTGTATCCCGATCCGTGGTGGATTCTGAGTTCGCTGATTCCGCTACCCACGGGCTGCGCATCACCAAGATTACCGTGCTCGGCCGATCGGAGTCGCGCCAATATCCTGGCCTTGGCCCTCATATCCCTGAGCCGCCGCAGCCACCTGTCAAATTCCCTGGTGCGCTGTAGGTAGTACATGGCCTGAGTGTATCCAATTGGATACATTGATGCAACAGGCAGAAATCAGCTTTCGGCGCGGATCAGAGCAGCTATCCGATGTTGTGCAGATGTTTAGTCGCCGCGAGCCTCCAGATTCTTCAGTGCCTCGGCCGCCGCCTTGCGCACCTGCGCGGGCGCTGTGCCACCGATGTGATCGCGCGCCTGCACCGAGCCTTCCAGGGTCAGCACCTCGAACACATCCTCGCCGATGTGATCCGAGAACCGCTGCAGCTCCTGCAGGGACAGCTCGCTCAGGTCCTGCTTCTTCTCCAGCGCATAAGCCACGGACTGCCCGACCACCTCGTGGGCATCGCGGAACGCCAGGCCTTTCTTGACCAGATAGTCCGCCAGGTCGGTGGCCGTTGCGTAGCCCTTGCGGGCGGCCTCGTACATGCTGTCCTTTTTTGCACGGATGGCCGGGATCATGTCGGCGTAGGCCTTCAGGCAGTCCAGCACCGTGTCGAGCAGGTCGAACAGCGGCTCCTTGTCTTCCTGGTTGTCCTTGTTGTAGGCCAGCGGCTGGGACTTCATCAGGGTCAGCAGCGAGACCAGGTGGCCGTTGACCCGGCCGGTCTTGCCGCGCACCAGCTCGGGTACGTCCGGGTTCTTTTTCTGCGGCATGATGGAGGAGCCGGTGCAGAAGCGGTCGGGCAGGTCGATGAAGTCGAACTGCGCCGAGGTCCACAACACCAGTTCCTCGGAGAAGCGCGACAGGTGCGTCATCAGCAGGCTGGCATCAGCGGCCAGCTCGATGGCGAAATCCCGGTCGCTGACCGAGTCCAGCGAGTTGGCCGACGGACGGTCGAAGCCCAGCAGCTCCGCGGTCATGGCGCGGTCGATCGGGAAGCTGGTGCCGGCCAGCGCGGCGGCGCCCAGCGGCGAGACGTTGAGGCGCTGGCGGCAGTCCATGAAGCGGCCGTGATCGCGCTCCAGCATCTCGTACCAGGCCAGCAGGTGGTGACCGAAGGTGATCGGCTGGGCGGTCTGCAGGTGCGTGAAGCCCGGCATGATGGTGTCCGCCTCGCGTTCGGCGACCTCGGCCAGCGCTTTCTGGAGGCGGGTGATCTCGGCGCCGATGGCGTCGGTGGCATCGCGCACGTACAGGCGGATGTCGGTGGCCACCTGGTCGTTGCGCGAGCGCCCCGTGTGCAGCTTCTTGCCGGTCAGGCCGATGCGCTTCGTCAGCTCGGCCTCGATGTTCATGTGCACGTCTTCCAGGCTCACCGACCACTCGAAATTGCCGGCCGCGATGTCATCGCGGATGCCTTTCAGTCCGCTGATGATGTCGTCCTTCTCCTGCCCGGTGAGAATGCCCACCTTGTGCAGCATCGTGGCGTGGGCGATGGAACCGGCGATGTCCTGCGGCGCCAGGCGCTGATCGAAATTCACCGAGGCGGTGAAGCGCTCCACGAATGCATCGGTGGGCTCGGTGAATCGACCGCCCCAGAGGCGGCTGTCGGGTTGATCCTGCTTGCTCATAAGTCGGTCCATGGTCGTGGTTGGCGCAATGCGCGCGATTATACCAGCCTTTCCGCGCCGCTTCCGCGCTGCGGAGCGGCCGCCGCCTGACGCAGTCACCGGGATGCTATAGAATGGCGTTCATCATTTGCTGTACTTTTGCCGTACTGAGGAACACCGACCCATGACCGGAAAAACCATCCGCATCGCCACCCGGCGCAGCCCGCTGGCCCTGTGGCAGGCCGAATTCGTGCGCGACCGCCTGCTGGAGCTGGACCCGAAGCTCAATGTGGAGCTGGTGAAGATCAAGACGCGCGGGGACAAAATCCTGGATGTACCGCTTGCCAAGATCGGCGGCAAGGCCCTGTTCATCAAGGAGCTGGAAGTGGCGATGCTGGAGGGCGAGGCCGACATCGCGGTGCACTCGATGAAGGATGTGCCCCGGGATTTTCCGGAGGGGCTGCACCTGTCGGTGATCTGCGAGCGCGAAGACCCGACCGACGCCTTTGTCTCCAACCACTACTCTCACATCGACGAGCTGCCCGAAGGCGCCAAGGTCGGGACGTCCAGTCTGCGCCGCCAGTGCCAGCTCAAGAACCATCGCCCGGACCTGCAGGTCGGCTTCCTGCGCGGCAACGTCGGCACCCGGCTGGGCAAGCTCGACGACGGGCAGTTTGATGCCATCGTGCTGGCCACGGCCGGCCTGCTGCGCCTGGAACTGCAGGAGCGCATCGCCTGGCGCATGGCGCCGGAAGTCTCCCTGCCCTCGGGCGGGCAGGGCGCGGTGGGTATCGAATGCCGCCGTGACGACCTGTGGCTCAACGAGCTGCTGCAGGGCCTGCACCACAAGGACACCGCCGACCGCGTCTACGCCGAGCGGGCCCTGAACCACCGCCTGGAAGGCAGCTGCCAGGTACCGATCGGCTGCTACGCGGTGCTGGAAGGCAACGAGCTGTACCTGCGCGGCCTGGTCGGCGACCCGGATGGCAGCCGCGTGCTGCGCACCGAGATCCGTGGCCCGCGCGACCAGGGCACCGAGCTCGGCGTACGGGCCGCCGAACACCTGCTGGAGCAGGGCGCCGGCGAGATTCTCGACGCCCTGAGCGAAGAGCAGGTCCGGCCCGAGGACCCCGCGAAGTAATGGCTGCCCCGCTGGCGGGACTCACCGTTCTGCTGACCCGGGCCGAACCGCTGCTCAGCGAATCGGTCCGCGCCCTGGAAGAGGCCGGCGCACGTGTGCTGGCCATCCCCCTGATCCGCATCGAACCGGTCCATGAGCCGGCCGCCGTACAGTCGGTCAAGAATGCCGTCATGGAGCTGGACCGCTACGACATGGCGATCTTCATCAGCACCAACGCTGCCCGCCTGGGCATGGAATGGATCGACCGCTACTGGCCCCAGCTCCCCCGCGATCTCACCGCCTGGTCCGTGGGACCCGGCACGGCCCGCGTGCTGGAAGAATTCACCTGGCCCGTGCAGTGCCCGCCGGAGGGTGTGACCAGCGAGGCGTTGCTGGATATGCCGGAGATGCGGGATGTGGACGGCAAGCGGATTGCGCTGTTCCGCGGAGTGGGTGGCCGGGAGACGCTGGCGGCGAAGCTGCGGGAGCGTGGGGCGACGGTGGATTATATCGAATTGTATGTGCGGGAGCCCAGACCGGAGGCTGCGGATGAGCTGGCGGCGGCGTTGGCGGAGGAGTCTGTGGATGCTGTGGTGGCGAGTAGTCTGCAGATTACGCAGGAGTTGGAAGGGTTGGTGGAGAAGGTGCCTGGTGGGGGGCGGTTGTTGGGGATTCCGTTGTTGGTGCCTTCGGAGCGGGTGGCGGCTTATGCGCGGGAGGCGGGGTTTGAGCACGTGATCAATGCCGGAGGGGCTGGCGATAACGCCGTTCTGAGCGCTCTGGCTTCCCTGCGCGACTGAAGTGTTTCCTTACCCCTGTCTCCCTGTTAGTAACTGTTCGTTTTGCCGCAGGATTCCTTCGGCTAGTCGATGCTGTGCTGCGTACTGGTGAGGACCGGGCAAACCGGTTACAGTGACACGCGGGGCGAACAATATCAGTGTGAGTGGACGCTTGAAGGGATCAGTACCAGCACGCGTATCGGTCGATTCTGGTGGACATGATCTGTTGGCATCGGAGAAGCAGTTTGGTAGCGGCGGATAACGGCGATGTTTCTTGTGGACATGTCATGCAGAGATCATGAGGCGATCATCACTGGCACTGGTCACGACAAAAACTGTTAGTGAACAATTAAAATTCGAAACCGAGGTGACGGATGGCAACCGAAGAATGGAAACAAAAAAGGGAAAACGCTGAAACGTCTTTGAAGCGAATGCAAGAGTTCGATGTCTCCCAACTGCCACGGGAAGATGAACTCGGGATAAATTTTCGGTTTACAGATGCAGTTGAACCGGCTCAGCGCCTAGTGGACTTATTCAATCGACTTTCAATCGCGGCGTTGGATGATTTCGGCGATACGCAATTGGATCAGATAGAGAAAGCTGCAGCGAGCTGTTACAACCTCTTTAGCCAAGTACTCGAGTTCGATGAAACGCAGGGCGATGCACTAGGCGCTCGGAATCGCCTAATAGACCAAATAGAAAAAGCTTATCAAGGAGCATTTAGTACACTTTATCCTCTGATTGGTTATTCCTTGTATAAGACAGCTGACTTTAATCGCTTGGAAGCTGATGCCAGAGCAGCTCTGCAAGGTATCAAAGACGAAGCAGGAAGCGTTACGAAAGAACTAGAAAAACAAAAGGTCGACGCAGATTCAGTGCTCGATGAAATCAGAAATGTTGCAGCGGAGCAAGGTGTAACGCAGCAGGCAATATATTTTAAAAGCGAGGCTGATTCAAATAGTGAAGATGCCGAAATGTGGCGCAGTAGAACGATCAATGTGGCATGGATATTAGGGATATTTGCCATACTAAGTTTGTTCCTACATAAAATCCCTTTTCTATCACCGCAGAACACTTACGAAACAGTTCAATTGGCAGTGAGCAAAATATTAATATTCGCGGTTCTGAGTTACGTTTTGTTCCTATTCGCAAAGAATTTTCTATCTCATAAGCACAATGCGATTGTTAATCGACATCGACAAAATGCTCTAATGACATACAAGTCTCTTGTGGAGGCAGCAGGAGACAATCAGCAGGCCAGTGATGCGGTATTGATTCATGCGGCAGCATGCATTTATTCACCACAAGCTACCGGATACACCAATAGTGGATCGGGGGGGCAGAATGCTAGGTCAATTGTGGAGTTGTTGTCTAAACCAATTTCAATGAATTCAGAATAATTCTCACTAACTACTAAATTGAAGAGGAACAGTGCTCTGCCCTGTCCAGTATTAAGGGCCTTGGCGAAAGATAGAAATAACCTCAGAGGAGCCATTTATGCCGCGCAAGGGCACGTATTATCTCGGGCGAGTATTAAAAACAGGTGCACTCCAGACTAGCGACATTAGAGATGGTCCCGCAATTTCGGACACCGGTATAAGTGCAACAGCGCCCTGACT
>JBBEBP010000030.1:0-1995 GCA_040882255.1 Pseudohongiellaceae bacterium
TCACAAACGCCCGTAGATATGCCCGCTGATCCCGATCTTCTGAAGGCGATGATCGCTGCCCTGCAGGCTGAAAATGCGAAAATGTCGGCCAGCTTGCGCGCCCATGATCTGCTCGTGCAGGCGCTGCGCATCCGGATCGCCAAGCTCAAGAAGCAGAAGTTCGGCGCCAGCTCCGAAAAGATCGAGCGCGAGATCGAACAGCTTGAGTTAGCGCTCGAGGATCTGATGGTCGCCACGGCGGAGGCCGATGACGCGTCCTGCGACGAGGACGAAACCCTGGAGCAAGAACCTCCGTCGGAAGAGGGTGAGGCCGCGCCGGAAAAGAAGCCGCGCCGTCGCCCAAGGGTGTCAAAGAACACACCACGCGAGCGCCGCGAGCTTGATCCCGGCGACAATTGCCCAGACTGCGGCGGGGATCTGCGCGTGGTCGGCGAAGACGTCAGCGAATTGCTCGACATGATCACAGCGCAAATCAAGGTAATCGAGATCGCCCGGGTGAAAAAGTCGTGCCGCCGCTGCGAGGCCATGGTGCAGGAGCCCGCCCCCAGCCGGCCGATCCCGCGCAGCATGGCGGGTCCCAGCCTGCTGGCCTTCATCCTCGTCTCGAAGTTCGACGACCACATCCCGCTCTATCGCCTGAACGAGATCTTCGCCCGCATGGGCGTGGATATCCCCGACACCACGATGGTCGACTGGTGCGGCGGAGCCATGAAGGCGCTGAACCCGCTGATCGAAATGCTCGAGAAGAACGTGATGTCCAGCCCGATCCTGCATGCCGACGACACGCCGATCCGCGTGCTTGATCGCAGCCAACGCAACAAGGGGCTGGGCAAAGGGGTAAAGAAGGGGCGGATCTGGGCGTATGTTCGCGACCAACGCCCCTGGTCAGGTGGCGCGCCGCCTGGCGCCGTCTACCAGTTCGCTCCGGACTGGAAGGAAGAGCATGTGCTAAGCCATCTTGGCCAGTCCGGCGGCATTCTGCAGGCGGATGGCTACAAGGGATATGCAAAGCTCTATGCCACGGATCCCGATGGCAGCAGTCAGTTCCAAGAGGCCGCATGTTGGGCGCATCTGCGCCGCGACTTCCACGACGTCTGGACAGCGACGAAGTCTGAAATCGCGCGTGAAGCGCTCGACCGGATCGGAGCTCTTTATGACATCGAGCGGGAGATCACCGGTCATCCAGCAGATCTGCGCAAAGCCGTACGTCAGGAAAAAAGCAAGCCCAAGGTCGAGGCCTTCCGCGCCTGGGCCGAACGACAACTGACCCGCATTCCCGGTAAAGGCGATCTGGCTAAAGCGTTCCGTTATGGGCTCAGCCGTTGGACGTCGTTTACGCTGTTCCTGGAGGACGGGCGTGTCGCCATCGACAATAATGCAGCCGAGCGGGCCCTCAGGCCGATTGGAGTTGGCAGACGGAACTGGCTGTTTGCGGGCTCAGATGCCGGCGGCGAAACCCTGGCACGCGCCATGACGATCATTGAAACTGCAAAAATGAACGGCCTCGATCCGCAGGCCTATCTGGCCGACGTCCTGGATCGTATCCACGACCACATGAACCCGCGTCTCGACGAGCTGCTGCCATGGAACTGGACCCCGAAGGCGGTCTCACAGGCCGAGGCTGCGTGATGGCCACCGTGACTCACGTCTGTACCATCGAATACGTCGCAAAGATGCTCGGCGAGGATCTCGAAATGCTGGCAGCAATCGTCGAAAACGACGACAACCTCAGCTACGGTGCCATCATCAGCGTCCACACCGGAAGCGAAGAAGCCATCACCGCCCTGACCGATGATGGCATCGATGAACTGAAAGACATGCTCGACGACGCACGCCGATCACCGGATGCATGGCACGGCTTTCTCGAGGACTTCGTCGCCGATCCCGACATCGTCGCCCGCGTCAAGGAAAAAGGGCCGCGGTAGCAACCGAGCGGTTACCGATCATCGCCTTCAGAAGATCGGGATCAGCGGGCATATCTACGGGCGTTTGTGA
>JBBEBP010000031.1:0-63117 GCA_040882255.1 Pseudohongiellaceae bacterium
CCCCCCCCCCCCCCCCCCCCCCCCCCCCCCCCCCCCCCCCCCCCCCCCCCACCCTCGCACTACGAAGTGATAAAAAGGCCGGTCAGTACGCCCCCCGCACATCCATGGGGATGGAGTAAAACCCGGTCCGAGCCGTCACAAACAGCGTCCGCCTGTCCGGTCCCCCGAATGTCATGTTGGACGGGGCCTCGGGAAATTCGATCTGGTCCAGCCGTTCACCGGTTTGTGGGTCGTACACCGAAACGTGATTGCCGCCGGTCAGATACAGATGGCCCTGGCTGTCCAGCGTGACACCATCCGACCCCTGTCCGGCAGCCAGTACTGGGGACGCGACCTGGCCCGGGGCTTCTATGTCATAGGCCCAGGTCTGATCACCACCGTGATCGGCGACATACAACGTTTCACCGTCAGGTGTGCCGATAATGCCGTTGGGGCGTTCCAGGTCGGTGATGATCGGGTGGGCGGTATCGCCGTCAGGGGGCAGGTAGTACACAAAATAGCCGGGCTGGGGAAGATTCGACTCATTCCCGTAGCGCGGATCGGTGAAATAGATACCGCCATCGTCATCAATCCACAGGTCATTGGGACTGTTGAAGGGCCGGTTGTCATGCCGGTTTACGAGGATCTCTGTACGAGCCAGGTCATCCATGCGGGTGATGCGGGCCCCTCCGCCCTCGGCCGCATGAAGGTGGCCGTCCGGACCGAAGAACAGACCGTTGGCGCCCATGGTGTTGGCGCGGAACAGGGAGAGTTCTTCCTCCGTGGTGGACCAGTAGTGGATCCGGTTGTTGGGGATATCACTGAAATAGATGTTGCCGTCAGCGTCGGCGATCGGACCCTCGGTGAAAGCGAAGCCGTCAGCCAGCAAACGGGGCTCCGACCCCGGTTGTCCGTCACCCGCTGCACAGCCCCCCAGTGCCAGCGCCGTCAGCAATCCGGTTAATGATTTTTCAAGCCTGTTCATGAAGCACTCCTTGTCAGTGGTTATCCGCGGCCCAGAAAGGGTTGGCGGGGATCGAGTACGGTGGCATCGATGATCGTGGTATTGACCGGCATGCTCAGCATCAGTACGGCCACACGGGCAATATCCTCCGGTTCCATCATGGGTTCTTTCTTCACTGCCTCGGGGGCATTCTCCCAGATGTCGGTGGCCACGCTGCCCGGATGCAGGCAGCTGACCATGATACCGATTTCGCGGCCCTCGACCGCCAGGGCGCGGGTCATGCCCTGCAGACCGAACTTGCTGGTGGTGTAGGGGACCGAACCGAAGCGGGGTACCTGGCTGGAAATACTACCGATGTTGAGGATACGGCCGCCGCCCTCGGGTTTCATCACCCGGAAGGCTTCGCGGCTGTAGAGAAAGGCGCCGGTCAGATTGGTGTCGAGCACCTGCTGGAAACGTTCCAGCGACATCTTGTGAATGGCGCCGCCGAGAGCAACGCCGGCATTGTTGACCAGCGCGTCGACCCGCCCGAACAGGCGCCCGGCATACGCAAATACCCGGACCGTGGTCTCCTCGTCGCAGACATCGGCCGGCATGCCGTGGGCATCGTCATGATCGAGCTCTACCAGCGCCCGATCCACGCTTTCGCTGGAGCGGCCGGTGATCAGCACCCGTGCGCCCTCATCCAGCAACGCCCGGGCAATAGCCTTGCCGATACCCCGGGTGCCCCCGGTGATGACCACGCCCTGCCCCTCTAACAGTGCCATATGCGACTCCCCGTCCAGTACCCACAATGTCCGGATCCATTCTACCGGCCGGGGGAGAGGGCGTATAGCGTCAGTTCACGGCCAGTTCCCTCGTGGCGGGGAGGTCGCCGGCCGGCTGGTTCACCGGGTCTACCCGCAGCCCGCTGATAGCCACCGGCAGCTGGGTGGTCATCAATGTGTCGCCGGCGCTGATGTCAGGTGAGGCGACCAACACACGATACGCTCCCTGCTCGTCCTCGTAGTCGCCGACACGGCGCACCGCAACCGCCTGCAGGCGGCCGTCCTTCACCCGATAGACCCGACCTCCCTCGTACAACGCATGCACAGGCAGGGCAATGACATCGTCACGGGCCGGCAGATCGATCTCCAGACCGTACAGTTCGCCGATTACCAGGCCCGGATCCGCCGGTGCCTTGAAAAAGGCATCGATGCCGCTCTGGCCGCTACGGACAGTGGCCGCCAGTTGCTCGAGACTGAAACGACGCATCACCTCTCCGCTGGTGGTGCGCGCACTCACAGCGGCCTCCGGACCGGCTCTGTCCCGTGCATGACGCAATCGTTCCGCCACTTCGCCGGACACCGAGACACGCAACCGCAATTGATCGTAATCGGCGACCCGGGCCAGTACATCGCCTGCCAGCGCCCGGTCTCCACGGGCCACCTGCATCTCCAGGATACGGCCTGAGAACGGCGCCAGGATGGTGGCATGATCACGGTCATGCCGGGCCTGCTGCAACGCGGCCCCGGCCTCGGCCAGTTCGGCTTCGCGCCGGGCAATCAAATTCGGCATGTCCGCCACGCGGGCCCGCTGCTGTGCCAGCACCATGGCCTGCTCCCCGGCCTGCTGACGCATGTCATCGAACTGCGCGTCGGAAATCATCCGGTCCCGGTGCAGGGTCTCGAAGCGTTGCAGACGGTTCTGCGCGATCTCGTTCTGCCGTTCATGGTGAACCGCCAGCTCGCGCGCCAGTTCGTACTCGCCGCGTGCCGAGGCCAGTGACGCCTCGGCACGGTCCCGCGCGGCCCGGGCGGCCCGCAGAGAAAGTTCCACTTCCTCCGTCTCCAGCTCCACCAGCACCTCACCGGCCTCCACCCAGTCACCCTCACTCACCCGTACCGATTCGACGGTGGAGGTCACCCGGCTACGGATGGCGGCGGTCTGCGCAGACTCCAGCCGCCCCCAGGCACGGTGGACTGGATGTAACGACGCCGGTTCCGCTTCCATTACCGACACCGGCCACACTCGTTCGGCCGGCTCTGCCGGCTCCGCAGTCGGCCCGGTCGACACAACCATGAAGGCCGCCATCAACAGCACCACGAAAATCAGGGGCCCTGTCATCCGGCGGCCCCATGCCAGACGGTACAGACGGTATTTCATACGGTATCACTCCTGTAGCGAATTTTCGTGCTCCCGGACTGCACAACAAAGGCCGAAAGATGGTGCCAGCCAGCACGCAGACGCTCGATCAGCAGAATCAGAGAAGGGATGACCAGCAGGACCAGCAATGTGGCGAAGGCCAGTCCAAAACACAGCGTAATGGCGATCGGTACCATGTACATGGCCAGGCTGAACGTTTCGAACATCAATGGCGACAGCCCCGCCACCGTGGTCAGTGAAGTCAACAGAACAGCGCGAAAACGCGCCAGCGAAGCCTGTTCCAGTGCCTGACGCAATGACACTCCCGCTGCCAGCTCCCGGCGCAGGAAGCTGATCAACACGATGGCGTCGTTCACGACCACACCCACCAGGGCAAAAAAGGCCAGCAGCGAGAACACGCCGATATCGACCCCCATGATCCAGTGCCCGGCAATGGCGCCGGTCAGACCCAGCGGAATGGTCGCGAGCACGGCCAGCGGCCAGCTCCAGGACGAAAACGACCAGACCAGAATGAGGTAGATGAAGATCAACGTCAGCGCGGCACCGGTCGTTAGCGTATCCACGATCTGCTGATTGCGCTCGCTTACACCCCCCAGACCGGATGTCAGGCCATGCCGTTGACGGATTTCCTGGAGCTCGTTCTCCTGCACGCTGGTCAACAGCCGCTGGGCATTGTTGACCCGACTGTCCACGGTCGCACTCACCTGCACCGACAGCATGCCGTCACTGTGATTGATGACATCGATGCCACGGCGCTTGCTGAGGCTTGCCACCTGCTGCAGCGGTACGGTTTCTCCTGCCGGCGTGCGTACCGGAAAGCGGTTCAGGTAGGCGATGTTGTTCCGTTCCTCATCGGGAAGGGTCACGATCACCTCCACCTCGGCATTGTTCTGATCAAAAATCTGTACGCGATTACCGTTATAGGCCGCATTGAGCTGACGCCCCAGGGCCTGCGTGGTCAGACCCAGTGCATCGCCGGCGGGGGTCAACGAAAAGATGATCTGGTCCTTGCCATAGGGCAGGTTATCGAAAGCGGTTTCCACGCCCTCATGGGACAACAGTGCCGCCTGCAACTCTTCCGAGGCCTGTTTCAGTGTCTCCAGGTCCTCACCACGCAATACCAGCGAGAGATCCGGCGCCCCGTTGTTGGCACCGCCCCGCACCTCCAGTTGAAGGCGCTCGACCCAGGCGGGCTGCTCCACGCGTTGTCGCCAGGCATCTACGAATTCGGCGGGCGGCACGTCATAGGTATCCTCCCAGGTGTATTCGACATGCAGAGAACCATAGAACGGTCCGCTCTTGTCCTCTTCATCCAGCCAGGCATGATTGAATCGCAGCACATGGCCGCTGGTGTTGTTTCCGCCCAGGGCCTGATCGGTTTCCAGCATGCTGCGCTCTATCTCGCGCATGAACGTCTGACGCTGCTGCGCAGAGGCGGAGGCGCTGAACGCGACATTGGCCTGCACCACCTGCAGGCTCAAACCCGTCACAAAATTCATTCCCACCCGGCCGCTCGCGGTCAGGCTGAAGGCCAGCACCACACAGCCTACCGCCGTCAGAACCGTGGCACCGGGATTGTCCAGCGCCAGGCGCAGCAGGGGACGGAATCGACGCTCCCGAAACTGTGAGAACCGGGTATCGAACCATTGCCGGAAACGTCCCGGCCGGGCCGGATCCATCTTTTCCAGGCTGCGCTTCAGATGTCCGGGCAACACGAGGAAACATTCCACCAGCGAGGCCAGAATGACGCAGAACAGAACCATGGGCATGGTCTGGATGACGGCTCCCATCTCTCCGCCGGCCAGAATCAACGGTACGAACGCGGCCAGCGTGGTCAACGAGGAGGTGACCACGGGAGCGAACATCCGCCGTGCCGCGCCCGTGGCAGCGTCCTGTGGAGACAGCCCCTGCTGATGAAGGCTCACCGCATCCTCACCCACCACGATGGCATCGTCCACCACGATCCCCAGCGCCATGATGAATGTGATCAGCGCGAGGATGTTGATGCTGCCTTCGAACAGTCCGTAGTAGAGCAGGGCGGCAAACAGAAAACTGACCGGAATACCGGCGGTCACCCAGAATCCAACCCGGGCAGTCAGAAAAACGAGCAACGTCAGCACCACCAGAACGAGTCCGGACCAGGCGTTGCTGGCGATTACATTGAGTTGCTCTTTCAACAGCACCCAGACCTCTTCGTACACATCAATCCCGATGCCGGCGGGCAGGGTGGGACGGGTCCGGTCCAGCCAACGGTTCAGTGCGTTGGCCGAATCGATGGCATCGCTGTCAACGACGCGGTACAGCCGCATCTCGACGGCCGGTTGGCCGTTCTTCATCAACACCGGCTGGTCCGGGCGGGGCCGTCTGTCGATCCGCGCCACATCACCCAGACGCAGCAGATCCGCCGCACTGCCGGTGTTGACCACAAGTTCCTCGAAGCCACGTGTCCCCCGCCGTTGCTCCAGCCCCCTCAGTTGCATCAACCCCTGATCACGACCCACCAGTCCGGCCGGGGCATCAACGCTACGTTGACGGATGTCGTTGGCCAACTGATCCAGCGTGGTATCCAGTTCCTGTAACGTGGCCGCTCCCACCTGAATGGCCAGCTCTTCTTGCGGCAATCCGTTGAAGCGGATCATGTCCACGCCACTGCCATACAGCTCACGCTCGAAGCGCCGTACCAGCGGCACCAGTTCACTCGCCGAGCTGGCGCCGGATACCACCAGCGTCGCAATGTTCTCGTACTCGGTGCCGCGAGTGATCTGCAGGGTTTCCAGTTCCGGCGGAAGATTGCGGATCTGCCCGACCCGATCCTCGACCAGGCCCAGCACGCGGGCCATGTCGGTATCAAAACTGAATTCCATGTAGATCCGGGTGCTGCCGTTGACGGTGCGTGAACTCATGTTCTGCAAGCCCTGCACGGTCCGGATGCGCTGCTCGATGGGCGAGACCACCAGTTGCTCGATATCCTGCGCCGAAGCACCGGGCCAGTCGGCCATTACCTGGATGACGGGCCACTCCACGCTGGGATCGAGCTGGGTGTTGATCCGTGTGGCAGCCCAGAGTCCGGACAGGATCATCATGATCATGACCAGATTGCAGGCCACCGGATGCCGTACGAACTGCTCTATCAGAGAGTGTGACCGCGTCATTCCCCGTCTGCCTTTTCACCGGCCGGCCCACAACGGGCCGGCTCTCCGCTCAACACTGCATTACAGACTTCGTGCCAGGTTCTGTAACTCTCTGTTTTAGATATGATTCATTGCCTGGCGAGACGGTGGGCATGGTAGAATCCGCCACATTGTGGCGAACTTTCACGAACAACGGAGTAATATATGTGGACCGATCTGTGGCAGTACTACGGAGTGGACTGGCTGGCCATGCTGTTCACGATGATCGCCATCTGGCAGCTGGGTAATCAGCAACGCATCGGCTTCGTGCTGATGATCATCGGCAATCTGTGCTGGATCGGTCTTGGGGTGTTCACGGCGAGTATCGCGCTGATCGTGGCCAACTCGGTTTTTGCCGGCATGAACGTGCGCGGCATCCTCAAATGGCGCTCGGCGGAGGAAAGCGCTTCGTAGCACGAGCCGCAACAGCCTGCGGGCGCCCGCAGGCTGTTGCGGCTCTCTGTTCGAGGTAGGTTCCACCCGCGTCGGATGGCGGCCTCCTAGCCCTACGGAGATGTATCCACGGCTGTCTCCTGATCCGGGGTATCGCTTCCGCGGCTCGCGCTGCGAAGTGGTTGCCGCTCGCCGAGAATCCAGTCAACTGCCTTCTCCGAGGCGTCCGAGAAAGGCCGCAGAACCAGATCGGCGCCGGTTTTCTCCAGCACCTCGGCGCCACGCGCATCCGAGGCCGTCACGGCCACCTTCCCCTTGTAACCTTCCCGCTGCAGCGTCTTCAGCAGGGACATGTTGATGTCGCGCTCGCGTGCGGTGCTGACAATCCATTTGGCTCGGCCCAGTGGCAGGGACTCGACGAACTCGGGATCCTCGGCGTCGCCAAAGCGCACCACAAACCCTTCCTGGCGCTGCGAACGCAGTACTTCCGGATCAATGTCGATCCCCAGTACGCTGTGGCCACGCTCCGTCAGGGCATCGGCGATGCCGCAGCCATAGCGGCCCAGTCCGAACAGGATGACATCCTGCCCCCCGCTGACGCCGGTATCGTACTCCATTTCACGGTACGGCCGTTGGCGCTCGAACACCGACAACAGCGGTGCGATGCGCTCATAAATGGTGTGAGAATACAGGATGAGATACGTGGAACCGCTGATGGTGATCAGACCGACCAGGGTGATCAGGCCTACCGTGTCGGCATCCAGATGCCCCAGGTTCATCCCCAGCGCGGCCAGTATCAGCGAGAACTCGCTGATCTGGGCCACCGTGAGTCCGGCCAGGAATCCGGTACGTTTCCGGTACCCCATGAGCCCCATGATGGTCATGACGATCAACGGGTTACCCACCAGCACAAAGGCCGAGAAGATCAGAGCACCGCCGACCTGCCCCCCGAGCGTGGCCAGTTCAAGACCGGCCCCCAGCTCGATGAAGAAAAACAGCAGCAGAAAATCCCTGAGACTGACGAGCCGGGCACCGATGACCTCACGGAAAGGCGTGGAGGCCAGCGATACGCCGGCCAGGAAGGCGCCCACTTCCTTGCTGAAGCCGAGCACCTCACCCACCGCCGCCAGCACCACGGCCCAGGTGATGGCGAACAACACCAGCAGCTCGGCGGACCGGGCGAGATGCCGGGTCAGGACGGGCAGTACGAAGCGCATCATCAGCGCCACGAACAGCAGCATACCGGCACCGACGAGCGCCACGCGTCCCATTTCCAGCCACAACCGGCCCGGCTCGGAATCACTGCCGGCTCCCAGCGCCGTCAGACCGATCATGGCCAGCACCACAACGATGTCCTGCACAATCAGGAAACCAACCGCGATCCGTCCGTGCAGGGCATCGATCTCTTTCTTGTCGGACAGCAACTTGACGATGATGATGGTACTGGAGAACGTCAGCGCCACGCCCACATAGACAGCGCCTACCACTGACATCCCCAGCGCCATCGCGATCAGGAAACCGAACACGGAGGTGAACAGCACCTGACCCAGGCCGGTAGCCAGCGCCACCGGGCCCATGGTGCGGATGATATGCAGATCCAGTTTCAGGCCCACCACGAACAGCAACAGCGCGATGCCCATCTGGGCCAGCAACTCCAGCGGTTCAGTGACGGTGACCCATTCCAGCCCGGAGGGGCCGAGCAGGATGCCCGCCGCGATGAACGCGACAATCAGGGGCTGGCGCAGCAGTATGGCCAGAGCACCGGCCACGGACACCACGGCCAGCATGGCGGCCACTTCCACGAATATCGAGCCCGACAGTTCCGGCATTCAACTCTCCATTACAACGGGGCGGAAATAAAAAGCGGGACTGTCCCCATTTTTACTGGTACCCGCGCGCCTGCAGGCGGAACAGCTTCGCATAGCGCCCGTCCGCTGCCAGTAGTTGCTCATGATCGCCTTCCTCGATGACCCTGCCATGATCCAGGACAATGATATGGTCGGCGATGCGTACGGTCGAGAACCTGTGGGAAATGATGATGGAGATCCGGTTGGCGGTCAATTCGCGGAAATGCCGGAACACATCCGCTTCTGCCTGGGCATCCATGGCGGCGGTGGGTTCGTCCAGAATGAGCACATCGGCGTCGCTGCGCATGAAAGCGCGCGACAGGGCGATTTTCTGCCACTGCCCGCCAGACAGCTCCTGCCCTCCCTGGAACCAGGTGCCGAGCTGCGTGTTCCAGCCGGCCGGCATCTCATCGATGAAATCGGCGGCCATACCCTTGTCGACGGCCTGTTCCAGGCGCAGAGGGTCATCCATGTGCTCGACCTCGCCGATGCCGACATTCTCTCCAACCTTGAGCTGATAACGCGCGAAATCCTGGAATATGACACTGATCTTGCGGCGCAAGGCATCGACATCCCAGTCCTGCAGGTCCAGGCCTTCCAGCCGTATGCGGCCCTCTGTCGGCGTGTACAGACGGGTCAACAGCTTGATCAAGGTGGTCTTGCCGGAGCCGTTCTCGCCCACGATGGCGAGGCTTTCGCCGGGTCGAATATGGAGAGTGACCCGTTCCAGCGCCGGTGTCTCCGCTCCCGGGTAATGGAAACTGACGCCTTCGAAGCGGATACCGTCGCCGGGCGCCGGGCCTTCCGTCCTGTCACCACTCGCTTCCGGTACCTTGTGATCGAGGTAGTCCATCAATGTGGACAGGTACAGATTGTCCTCGTACATGCCGTTCACCGAGGTCAGGCAACTGGTGACGGCGCCCTGGCCCTGGCGGAACACGGCAATATACATGGTCATCTGACCGATGGTGATGGCCCCGGCCACGGCGGCCAGCGCCACCCAGCCATAGGCCCCGTAGAAGGCGGCGCTGGCCAGCAGACCGAGCACATACCCCCAGAATCCGCGGCGCAGAACCAGACTGCGGTCTTCCTTGTAGATGTTGCGGAAAATGTCGACGTAGCGTTTCAGGAACAGCTTGCCCAGGCGCAGGAGTTTCACTTCCTTCACTCCGTCCTCGCGGGTCAACACGATTTCCAGGTACATCTGCAGGCGGCGCTCGGCGGAACGGCGGCGGTAGTTGCGGAAAGCCTCGCCCGAGTATTTCGCTTCGGCGATAAAGGCCGGCACGCCGGCCAGACCCAGGACCAGCACGGCCCAGGGCGAAAACTGGAACAGCAGCGCACCATAGCTGACCAGCGAGATACCGTCCCGGCCCAGGTCAAAGGTCTTGATCACCAGGCTCAGCGGCCGGGTCGAGGCCTCACGGCGCGCCCGCACCAGTTTGTCGTAGTATTCGGAATCCTCGAAATGCGCCAGCTCCAGGGTCAGCGCCTTCTCCAGAATCATGACGTTGATGCGATTGCCCAGCAACGCCCTCAGAATGGTCTGGCAGACCGTGTTGACCTTCTGGGCTCCGGTCAGTAGCACCACCAGACCCGCTTCCCAGATCACATAGCGGATCACGTCATTGCGTGCCGCTGTCTGCTCAGCCCCTTCCGCCTGAATGGCCGCCACCACGGCATCGACGATCAACTGGCCGACCCAGGCAATGGCGGCGGGCATCAGACCGGCGACCAGCGTGGCCAGCGCCATGGCCAGCGTGAGGCTGCGACTGGTTTCCCAGACGATCTGCACCGCTACCTTGCTGTAGCGGAACACCGCGAAGAAGCGTGCGATCAGCCCGGTAATTCCGGGCCGGCTGTCGGCGGATTCTGTACCGGAGGTGGAGTCGGTGGAAGTCAAAGGCAGCGGTCACTGGCAGATTGGTACAACAGAGCCGGTATTGTACAGCAAAGCCATGGCGGATAGCGCGCGGGCATTGACAGCCCCGCACCGGACAGGGTTTCATTCGGGGAATAGCACCGAAAATTCCAGTACCTGTGAGGAACTCTCCATGATGGCGCAGATGCGATGGCTGCTGACAATGGTTCTTGCCCTGACCGCGTTGACCGCGCAGTCCAGCCCGGTCGAGCAGACCAAAGGCGATTTTCGCGACAATTTCCGGCAATTGGACGAAGCGCTGCCCACGCCCAACGTCTACCGCAACGCCGCCGGTCAACCCGGACACGAGTATTGGCAACAGCAGGTCGACTACAGCATCAAGGCCCAGCTGGACGAGGAGGCGCGGCGCCTGACCGCCACCCAGGAGGTCGACTACCACAACAACTCGCCGGACACACTGACCTACCTGTGGCTGTATCTGGATCAGAACATCTTCCGCAGTGACTCCATGAACGAACTGGCCACGGACTTCGGCGGCGCGGGCCGGCGTGGTCCCCCGGTACAGGCCGGCGACGCGGACGCACCGGCGCGGCTCAGTATGAGCGAACTGCGCCGGCAGCAGTTCATGGAAGATCATGAGCTCGGCTTTGACATCCAGGCCGTGCAGACCGCCAACGGAGATCCCCTGCCGTTCACCATCGTCGGTACGCTGATGCGGGTGGACCTCCCGAAACCACTGGAGCCCGGCAAGAGGACCCGTTTCCGCATCGACTTCGCCTACAATATTGTCGAGGAGGATGCCGTCTCCGCCCGCAGCGGCTACGAACACTTCCCGGACGATGAACGCGAAGGCGGTAACGACATTTTCCTGATCGCGCAGTGGTTCCCCCGCCTGGTCGCCTATACCGACTACGAGGGCTGGACCAACAAGGAATTCCTGGGCCGCGGCGAGTTCACACTGGAATTTGGTGATTACGATGTCGCTATCGACGTGCCGGCCGACCATATCGTGTCCTCCACCGGCACGCTGCAGAATCCGGACGAAGCTCTTACCACCGAACAACGCAGCCGGCTGCGGGAAGCGGAGGACGCCGAGCGCCCCGTGTACATCGTCACCCCCGAGGAAGCGCTGGAGAATGAGCGCGAGGGCACGGACGAGAGAAAGACCTGGCGCTTCCAGGCCGACAATGTCAGGGATTTCGCCTGGGCCTCGTCCCGCAAGTTCATCTGGGACGCCAGGGGACATCATCAACCCGGCGCCGAACACGAACAGGTCATGGCCATGTCCTTCTTCCCCAGGGAAGGCGACCCCCTGTGGTCGGAGTATTCCACCGAGACCGTCATCCATACCATGGAAGTCTACTCGCGGTTCTCTTTCGACTATCCGTACCCGGTGGCCCAGTCGGTAAACGGCCCGGTCGGCGGCATGGAATACCCGATGATCACCTTCAACGGGCCACGCACCACGTTACAGGATGATGGCGAGCGGACCTACTCGCTGGCCGAAAAACGCTTCCTGATCGGCGTGATCATCCACGAGATCGGTCACATCTACTTCCCGATGACCGTCAACACCGACGAGCGTCAGTGGACCTGGATGGACGAGGGCATCAACAGCTTCCTGGATGCCCTGGCCGGGCGCGAGTGGGACCCGGACATTCCCTGGGGCAACGAGCCGCGCGACATCGTCGGCTACATGGTCTCGCAGGATCAGCAGCCCATCATGACGCAGTCGGACAGCATCACGCGGATCGGCCCTAACGCCTACAGCAAGCCGGCTACAGCGCTGAACATCCTGCGCGAGACCATCATGGGCCGGGAACTGTTCGATTTCGCCTTCCGGGAGTTCTCACAGCGCTGGAAGTTCAAGCGCCCCACCCCGGCCGACTTCTTCCGCACCATGGAGGAGGCCTCCGGCGTCGACCTGGACTGGTTCTGGCGCGGCTGGTTCTATACCACCGATCACGTGGACATCTCGCTGGACCGGATCTACGCCATGCGTCTGGACACCGAGGACCCCGACATCGACTACCAGCGCATGAGGGAGAGGGAAGAGGACAAGCCGTCCATCTCCGTCATGCACAACGAGGAAGAAGGCATCGTACCCTGGGTGGAACGCAATCCGGACGTCCGCGACTTCTATGACGAGAATGATCAATTCACGGTCACCAACGAACAGCGCAATGAATACCGTGAGTTTCTTGACGGACTGGAAGACTGGGAACGTACAGCCTTCGAGCGCGCCGTGGAGGAAGACCGCAACTACTATGTGCTGGAATTCAGCAATGTCGGCGGTCTGGTCATGCCCATCATCCTGCAGTTGCACTATGCGGACGGCTCCACGCAGAACATGTACATCCCGGCGGAGATCTGGCGCCGGGACAGCCGCCAGGTTCGCAAACTCATCGTCAGCGACAAAGAGCTGGAGTCGGTGGTCATGGACCCCTACGAAGAGACGGCGGATGCGGACATGACCAACAACCATTATCCGCGCCAGCTGATTCCCTCCCGGATCGAGGCCTACAAGGCCAGTTCGGGCGACAGCCTGGTGGGCCGCGACATCATGCAGGAAATCAAGACCGAACTGAAAACGGCGGATGACGAAAGCGAAGGAGGCGATACCGAATGAGGGTGCGCAGCGCTGTCCAGCGAAGGTGTATGCCCCGATGGCGGCTTGCCGCAGCGCTGCTGATATTGGTATCCCTGCCACTGTCCACGCCACAGGCTCACCAACAGAAGGCCGCCATCACACAGATCCAGTTCAACGAGCGCAGCGGCTCACTGGAGGTCATGCACCGCTTCTATCTGCACGACGCCGAACACGCCGTACGGCGCCTGCTGGACCCGGCCGCCGATATCATCGCCAATGAACAGACCCGGCAACAGTTCGCCGAGTACGTTGCCGGGAAGTTCACCCTGTACCGCGAGGACGGTTCACCGCTTCCGCTTCGACTGCTGGGACAGGAAGCAGACGGACAGTTCTTCTGGGTATACCAGGAGCTGCCCGTCGATGCACCGCCAGCGAGGGTAACCGCCCGTCACGATGCCCTGCGTGACCTGTGGCCGGAGCAGGTCAATACGGTGAACATCCAGCTGGACGGCACCATCCGGACTCTGACCTTTACCGGCGATGACAGACGGCTGTCTGCGGATTCCGGCCAGCAGCAGACCACTCCGTGACAGATGTCTCTCCCTGTATTCGTTGATGCCCCTGCCGCAAGGGCATACCATTGTTTTGAGGGAATGGTCCCGGGAGAGGAAAGCAACATGTCACAGTTGATCACTGCACAGGCGCTGGTCAGTCTGATGCCGGCATCGGAACTGATGGTGTTCGACACACGCGCCAGCCTGGCGGACGCTGGCCACGGACGCCGCCTCTACGAGGAATTGCACATTCCGGGCGCCTTTTTCCTGGATCTGGAAGAGGATCTCTCGGGCTCGGTCGTACCCGGAGAAACCGGCCGTCACCCGCTGCCCGACCCGGACCTACTCGAAGCGCGGCTGCGGGAGCTGGGACTGCGCTGCCAGGACCGTGTGGTGGTCTACGACGAAGGCCCGGGCTTCTTTGCCGCCCGGCTCTGGTGGCTGTTGCGCTGGATGGGCATGGAGCGCGTCCAGGTGCTGGACGGCGGCTTTCAGGCTTGGCAGGCCAGCGAGTTGCCCGTCAGTCAGCACCAGCAACCCCGCGACTGGCCCGGTGACTTTTCCGCCACCATCGCCCACGAACGCACCATCGCGGCCGACGAGGTCATGCAACACCTGGAGTCGGGTCAGCTGACCCTGATGGACGCCCGCTCCCCGGAACGTTTCCGCGGCGAACAGGAACCGATCGACCCCGTCGCCGGCCATATTCCCGGTGCACACTGCCTGCCCTGTGCCGGCAACATCGACGACCGGGGCTTCTTCCGTTCCCGCGACCAGTTACGCGAGCGCTTCCACGAATTGCCACGGGATGACGGCCTGGTCAGCTACTGTGGATCGGGCGTGACCGCATGTCACAACATCCTGGCGGCGGTGGAGGCGGGGTTGCCGGAGCCGCGGTTGTATCCGGGGTCCTGGAGCGAGTGGATCACCCATCCTGACCGCCCGGTGAGCACCTCCTGATTCCGTAAGAAGAAGGCCCCGGCGCGATAAGACCGCGCAGAAGACGCCCGTGAACCCATCCCTGGGGGGCTTGGCGGCCGCCATCCATGGCGACCGACACTTCTGCGCGGTCTTATCGCGCCGGGGCCTTCTTCTTACTGACTTCAGTGGTACTTTCCCCGGGGCGCACCCCGAAAGAATGTGATTCACGGGGACGTGGCACAGAGTCAGGAGATTGGTGTCTGGCGGGGGTGAGTACCCGGCAGAAGCGTCGCCCGCCAGGGATGGCGGGCGCCGAGCTCTACAGGGATGTATTCACGAGCGTCTTCTGACGGGCACTCACCCCCGCCAGACACCAATCTCCGAAATGGAGGGTACCCCCCCGGGGTAAATCACATCTTCATGGCTTTGAGTACGATGCGATCCGTATTGCGCTCCAGCGAAGGATCAAACGGTCCCAACGTGTGGTCATCCGACGCCACGTGCAGGACGTTGCTCAGACCCACGACGGCAAAACCCGCCTCGTTCAGGGCCATGATCACGTTTTCCAGCGCAATGCGGTGCAGCTCGGCATTGTCGGCACCCAGGTCACCCTTGTGATCGATCAGGCCCAGCACGCCGTCGTCTTTCAGAACTTCCCGGACCGCTGCCAGCATGGCCTGTGCGGCGGCCGGATCGCTGTTATGGAGATCATGGAAGTTCAACGCTGTATGCGCATAATCGACGGATTTTGCCGGAATTCCCAGATCATCGAAGTTGCGATCCACGCGCTCGACGCTGGGCAGGCGATCGCCGGCCAGCCTTTCCTGTACGGCCTCTTCAGTGCCCCGCATGCCCAGTGAACGCGGGCTGTTCTGCATGAGCACGGTACCCTCGGGGCCCACTGCATACGACAGCACTTCGGTATACCAGCCGCTGGAGGCCATTATATCCAGCGCAGTCATGCCGTCTTCGACGCCCATGAACTGCAGAACCTCGACCGGCTTGCGGGACTCGTCCCGCTCGCTGTCGGCATCGGGGCGGGAAGGATCATTCAGCGCCTGCGTGACACGCTCCACATCCAGGGCAAACGCCTGGCTGGCCAGCAGCAGGCCGGCGGTAAACAGGGCTATCAGAGATTTCATGGTCATTCCTCTTCCTCGTGTTATTGATTGAGAGCACCTCTGACAGAGATGCCCTGAATTCGTACCAATCCAGAATAACAGAGAAATGAGGGGAACAGGAGCCCCCGCATCAGCGTACCCGGGTCTTCACGGGCGCATCCGGCACACCGGTCGCCTCCCGCATGATGCGGTGTTTGAGCGGAGCGAGGCGATCCACCGCCTGCATCCCGGTGTTGCGCAGCCAGCGCAGCGGCAGCGGTTGATCAGCATACAGGCGCCGGAACCCTTCCATCAGTCCGGCCATGGCCAGGTTGTGCCCCATACGGCGGCGCTGGTAGCGGCGCAGCACAGCCGGCTCATCCCAGGGCATCCCCCGGTTCATCTCGTGGATGATGACATCGGCCAGCGCCCGGGCATCCAGCAGCCCCAGGTTCGCCCCCTGGCCGGCCAGCGGGTGGATGCTGTGGGCGGCGTCACCGATCAGGGCGACGCGGTCCTGCACATACTCGGTGGCGTGACACTGGTAAAGGGGGAAGCTGAAGCGCTCGGCCACCGACTGAATAGCACCCAACCGGTGCTCGAAAGCGGCGCCCAGTTGTGCGGCAAAGGCGCCCGGATCCATGGCCAGGTATTGTTCAGCACGTTCCGGCAGCAGGGACCAGACGATGGAACAGTAGCGGTCGGCATCGGAACCGCCAGCGGCATCGCGCAGCGGAAGGAATGCCAGCACCCCCTCATCCGAGAAACGCTGCCAGGCGGTCTGCTGATGGGACTGCTCCACCTTCACTGTAGTGACGATAGCGCGGTGGCCATACTCCCACTCACGGGTACGGAAACCGGCCAGCCGGCGCACCGTGGATCTTGCGCCGTCGGCACCGACCAGCAGGCGGGTGCGCAGGGAGCGGCCATCGTCCAGCCGCAGCAACACGGCATCGCCGCCCCGCTGCAGGGACCGGATACCGGAAGCCTCCAGCCGCTCGACATCCGGACAGTCATCCAGGCGCCGGTGCAGGGCCGCCTGGATGACACGGTTCTCGACGATGTAACCCAGCATGTCGGCGTGGATTTCCGAGGCATCAAATGAAATCGACGCCGTGCCATCTGCCTCCCAGACACGCATGCTGCTGTAGGGGCTGACACGTCGCCGGGCCATATCCCCCCACACCCCCAACTGCTCGAACAGTGAAGCGGAAGCAGGCGTCAGCGCGCTGACTCTGGGCTCGAACCGGCCGGTCTCCAGCGTGATGTCACTGTCCGGCATGGCCCGATCCAGCAGGGCGACCCGCAGGCCGGTGCCGGCCAGCGCACAGGCCAGAGTGGCACCCGTCATCGCAGCACCGACGATGACCACATCCTGGTCGGTGGGCAGAAGCGGCTCCTGCGCGGTTTTTTGTGGGGAATCCTGTTGCGTCATCCCTGCAGTATAACGGCCACACCCGCCCACGGACAGCCGGCGGTTGATGTTCCGGACGCGCTGCTCAATACTGTGCCACCAGCACAACCGCAACCGGAGAACTTCATCATGCCGCAGGTCAATACACTTGCCGAAGCACAGGAATGGCTCGACCGTGAGGTCGGAGTCAGCGACTGGCTGACCATCAGCCAGGACGACGTCAACCAGTTTGCCGATACCACCCGGGATCACCAGTTCATCCACCTGGACGCCGAACGCGCCAGCCGGGAAACACCGTTCGGCGGCACCATCGCCCACGGCTTCCTGACCCTGTCCCTGCTCAGCCATCTGGGTGCCTCAGCGGGCACCGTGCGCATGGCCGACACAAAGATCATGATCAACTACGGACTGGACAAGGTCCGGTTTCTCAATCCGGTACGGGTTGGCAAGCAAGTCCGCGGGCGCTTTGAGCTGATGAGTGTCGAGGAGAAAAAACCGGGGCAGTTCCTGATCAAGCATCGCGCGACCGTGGAGATCGAGGGAGAAGAGCGGCCGGCCATGATCGCGGAATGGCTGGGCCTGTCCATCACCTGAGCCCCGGGGCTCAGCGCCCGGTCAACCCCATGGCCGCACGCACGAACGGCCTGCGCACCGGCGGCAGCAGATCGATGGAGAACAGCCCGAAGCGGCGTGTCCAGCGCTTCATTACCCCGGCACCGGAAAACAGCCCCACCAGATGGTGGCTGAAGGCAATGGTGCGCTGCTGATCCTGTTGCCGCTGCGCATTATACTCCTGCAGCACGCTCATCTTCCCCGGAGACCGGCCGGCCTCCATGGCGCGCCCCACGGTTTCCGCCAGCGCGGCGGCATCCCGCAGCGCCAGATTCAGACCCTGGCCGGCCACGGGATGCAGGGTGTGAGCGACATTGCCGAGCAGCACCAGACCGGGACGGATCTGTTCCCGCGCCTGCGTCAATTGCAACGGAAAACCATGGCGCTGCCCACATTGCAGGAATGTACCCAGCCGATGCCCGAAACGCTGCTGCAGCGCCTCCAGGAAATCACTCTCCGGCATCGCCAGCAGCTCTCCGGCCTGCTCCCGTGGCTGCGTCCAGATCAGCGCGGCGCGGGCCATGCCTTCCCAGGAGGAAAGCGGCAGTAGCGCCAGCGGCCCCGTGTCGGTAAAACGTTCAAAGGCACGGTTTTCGTGCGGTTGCCGGAAACCGACATTGGCGACGACAGCCTGCTGATCGTACTCCGTGCATTGCTGCGTGATGCCCAACTGCCCGCACAGGGTCGACCGGCCGCCGTCCGCCAGGATCACCAGCCCGGCTTCAATATGGCGCTCTTCTGTCTCGCCACTTTCTCCCTCCTCTCCTGCTCCTTCCTCCGAAGATGTCTCTCCGGTCCTTACGGACAGCCGCATTCCGGAAGGGACGGGCGTGATCTTCCCGGTGACCGCCGGCGCCAGCCAGGTGATCCCTTCCTCGGCCATGACCGCCTTCAGCAGGGTAGTGCCCAGACAGCGGTTTTCCACCACCTGACCCAGCGCATCCACACCGGCGTCAGCCCGGTCCAGTGTGACGGCGCCCATGTGACTGCGATCCGACACATGAATGGTGTGGATCGGGGTGGCATCGGGTGCCAGCCCCGGCCACAGACCGAGCCGCTCGTAAAGCTGCTGTGAACCCTGCGACAGCGCCGTGGTGCGGACATCGAAATCCGGCGCGAACTCCGGGCCACCCTGCGGGCTCACCCTGTGACCGGTCGCCTCTACCACCAGGAGGGAGGCATGATCCGGCAACTGGCGGCGCAGCATCAGCGCCGCGCTGGCACCGACCAGGCCACCACCAATGATCACCACATCATAGCGCTGCTCTGTCAATGGCATCCGATCCAGCCTCAGACCTGACCGGCCATCAGGGTTTCGATGGCTTCCGTGGACTTGGGTATGTCCTCGCTCAATACTCTGGGACCGGTATCGGTCACCAGCACATCATCCTCTATACGGATACCGATGCCCCGCCATTTGCTGTCCACAGAGGTATTGTCAGGAGAAACATAGATACCCGGCTCGATGGTGGTGACCATCCCGGCCTCCAACAGGCGCCATGAGTCATCAATTTTGTAATCGCCCACATCGTGCACATCCAGCCCCAGCCAGTGACCGACCCGGTGCATGTAGAAAGCACGGTAGGCACCATCCTCGATCAGCGCATCGACATCGCCCTCCAGCAACCCCAGACGCACCAGCCCTTCGGTGATGATGCGTACGGAAACGGCATGCGGATCGTCCCACACGGCTCCCGGCTTGACCGCATCGATGGCAGCCAGATTGGCCTCCAGCACAACATCATACAAGGCCTTCTGCTCGTCACTGAAGCGCCCGCTTACCGGGAAGGTACGCGTGATATCGGAGGCATAACCATAGTATTCGCAGCCGGCATCGATCAGCACAAGATCGCCGTCCTTCAGCGGATCACGATTGGTGACATAATGCAGAATGCAGGCATTAGCGCCAGATGCCACAATACTGTTGTAGGCGGGCGCCCTGGAACCCGAACGCATGAACTCATACACCAGCTCAGCTTCCAGACTGTATTCGTGCAGCCCCGCCCGGCAGGCCAGCATGGCCCGTTCATGAGCACGGGCGGAAATCTGCGCGGCTTTCGCCATCAACTCCACCTCCCGGGCACTCTTGATCAGGCGCATTTCATGCAGGAGATGATCCAGCACCATGAATTCGCCAGGAGGATGCGCGCCGGTCCGCACGCGGCTGCGGATGGTATTGACCCAGTCGGTGACCCGCAGGTCGAACTTCGGATCGCGGCCCATCGAATAGTAGACCCGTTCACGTCCCTCGATCAGGCCGGGCAGGATGTCATCGATATCATTGATCGGAAATGCGTCGTCCACTTTCAGGGCTTCACTGGCGCGCTCCGGGCCCAGCAGGATGCCATCCCACAGTTCACGGGTTTTATCCCGCTCCTGACAGAACAGCACCGTTTCACCCTGCTCGCGGCCCGGAATCAACGCCAACACGGCATCGTGCTCTTCGAAGCCGGTCAGGTAGAAAAAATCACTGTTCTGACGGTACGGATACTCGGTGTCGTTACTGCGGGTCACCTGGGGCGCGGCACTGACCAGGGCAATGCTGTCCGGTTCCATCTGCCCCATCAGTTCGCGGCGCCGGCGGTGCGCCTCGGCCACCAGGGTTGTTGCGGTTTCATCGGTCATAAAAGTGCTTCCACAAGCTGTAATGTCTTCGGTTGACCCCCCATTGCCACGCCTCTATAGTAGCGGACTGAAGCCCACTTGGCCGCAGCCCGAGCCCGACCGACATGAACGACGAGAATTTCAACACGCTGAACGAAAAAATCGACGCGCTGATCGCACTGTGTGCGGCGATGAAGCAGGAGAATCAGCTGTTGCGCGCCAATGAGCATAACTGGCAAACCGAACGCCAGCAACTGCTGGAGAACAACCGCAAGGCCAAGAGCCGGCTGGAAACGGTGCTGACACGGCTCAAGTCTCTGGAGCAGTCGTGATGAGCAGCGAGCAGGAAGAAGCCCCCAGCACGGTGCAGGTCAAACTGCTGGACCGTGAATACCAGGTCAGTTGCCCGCCCTCGGAGCAGGAAGCCTTACTGAAGTCCGCACGGCACCTGGACGAGAACATGCGCCGCATCAAGTCACGCGGCAACATCCACGGCCTGGACAAGATCGCCGTCATGGCGGCTCTCAACATCACGCACGAACTGTTGCAGAAAAACCGTGTGCTGAACCAGCACCGTCACGAGACGGCCCAGCAGGTCAAATACCTGGAAGACAAGATCGACCGGGCGCTGCACGACAGCCGGCAGATCGAACTCTAGTGTACCCTTATAAAGGGCCTTGCTGATCTCGCCAAGACCGCCAAGTTCGCCAAGAAACCAACTTCATGGCATGCTCTCCTCTGCGTGCTTGGCGATCTCCGCGAGAGCATTAAGGAGCCTCTGCGCGGTCCGCCGATTGTTTTGCTCCGCCCCCCCATCTGCTTTATACTGAATCCATAGTCGCCTGGAGCATTAGCCAGCTGAAAATGTTCTTGAGCCGATAATCGATACCGAGGAAGCCCTTCCGATGGTGTCAGTGAGCATGTCCGTCTTCGTGCGGAAAGCCTGAGACACTACTGGGGCCTCCGACCTGAACCATTGGGTTCAGGACTATTTCGGCAGCGGTGCTTCGGGTGGCTTTCACTTTCCTTCCCGGGGAAACACCCCACACCACCCATGACACGGTCAACCCTTTTCCGCTCTTCCGACCCTCCGTCCGATCCGGCCGCGCATCGCCGCAGATTGCGCCGGCAACTGCTCACACGACGCAGACAGCTTGACGATCGTCTTCAGCAGCAGGCCGCCATGGCCCTGTTCCAGCGCGTACTGCGCTGGCCGCGTTTCCATCAGGCGCAGCGAATGGCTTTTTACCTGCCGGCCGGTGGCGAGATCGATCCACGGCCACTACTGCAGCACAGCCTGCAGTCCGGTGCTCAATGCTGCCTGCCGGCGCTGTCACCGCTGCATGAAGGGAAAATGTACTTTGTGCCGGTACAGGAAGGAGATGCCCTGCAGCACAATCGTTGGGGAATTGCCGAACCGGCTCTGCACCGCCTCGTCGCACCACGGGCCCTGGACATCGTTTTCGTCCCGCTGGTCGGATTCGACCGTCACGGCAACCGCCTGGGCATGGGGAAGGGTTTCTACGACCGGCGCTTTGCGTTCCGCAGTCAGCGACCGGCCGCAGGGTGGCCCGCGCCGCATCGCCCGATACTGGCCGGGCTGGCACATGACTGTCAACAAGCGGAACAGATTCCCGCAGAACCATGGGATGTCAGACTGGACGTGATCTTCACGCCCGGCTCCATGATCATTCCTGCCGGCTGAGGCCGTCAGACCCTGCCCGTTTATAACAGCGCGCTTTGCGCCACGCCGCTCACCAGAACACCCAGCGCAAATAGAATGACCACAACGGTCAGCATGTCGGGTTTGTGCCTCATTACGTTAACCAGTTAATCAAGATTGTTATTTATCACGGGTAACTTTCTGAAGGCTAGTACAATTATAGTCATCTGGCAAATCCTTGCCGGCATTTTCCATAAATTCCGGCAATTTGCCGTTTTTCCGTCTGACCCGGTAGCCTACTGGAGGCTTGGACAACAGAAATCGGGACTTGTCACCAGGCATTTTACTGTATATATTTACAGTATGACTCCTGACCTGTTCGCCAACCCGTCCTCTGCCGACAGCGCCCCCGATGCGCTGCAGCAACTGCTTGTGCGCCAGCCACGTCTCAGGCGTGGTGCTGACCACATGTCGCAACATACTGATATGGAAGGGCTTCCCAGTGGATTTACGGAACTGGACGCACTGCTGCCCTGGCAGGGCTGGCCCGAACGTGGCCTGGTGGAAATCGTCCAGTCCCGGCCCGGCATGGGCGAGTTACAGTTGCTGATGCCCCTTTTGCGCCATTTCAGCCGGCAGGAAAAACCGGTACTGATGATCACGCCACCGCATGAACTGTATGCTCCGGCATTGGTGCAGGCCGGCATCGACACCCGGCACCTGTTGATCATCCGTCCGCAGGATCGCTGCCAGCAGGCGCTATGGAGCACGGAGAAGGTATTACAGTCCCATGAATGTGCCCTGGTGCTGGTCTGGCAGAACTGGCTGGGCAGCCGCGTCATCCGGCGCCTGCAACTGGCCGCCAGCCAGGGCGGCACACCCGGCTTCCTGTTCCATCACAAGGCGGCCCCCCATTCTCCGGCCACCCTGCAGATGCAACTGGATCATGCCCGGGGCAGGGCGGATGGCCGGCGCACGCTTTCCCTGCAGGTCCTGAAAGCCCGCAGCTGCCACTGCCGGGGGGCGGTGGAGATCTGCCTGGATGGATGAAGCGTCCCGCCACCAGCCGGACCGCAGCCTTCTTCTCACACCATGGACGCAGGAACAGCAGCGCAGGGAAGCGACAGAACGGCATACGGACCCGCTTCCAGCCAGCAGGCGCCCGGCATTGTGGTGCGCCCTGTATCTGCCCGACATCCGGAACACAGAACACACACTGGAAGCGGCCGCAGGACTCTGTCAGCAGGTCAGTGACTACATCAGTCTGTTACCTCCTGATGCGCTGGTGTTCGAAGCCGGGAGCAGTCTGCGCTATTTCCATGGCATCCATCCGATGCGGCACCATCTGGCTGGCTGCCTGCAATCCCTGCAACAGCCCTGGACACTGGCCGCCAGTCCGGCGGCGGCGGCCAGCGCGCTGCTGGCCCGTAGCGGCCGTAACGCACTGGTGGCTGACCCGCAGGCATTGCGGGCTGCGCTTGGGCCGCTCCCCCTGAACCTGCTGCCGGTCTCCGGGCGTCAACTCAAACGCCTGCACCACAGCGGCCTGCGGACATTGCGGGACCTGTGGCGCCTGCCCTCGTCGGCACTGCGACAGCGACTGGGCCGCGAACCGAGCGAGTTCCTGGCCTGCTGCCTGGGACAGCGCGCCTGGCCACTGCCCCGCTGGCAGGCACCCTTGCATTTCCATCAGTACCGGGAGGTTGAATGGCCGCTGACCCGGAGCGACAGCATACTGAGGGAAAGCGGGCGATTGCTGGAGCTCCTGGAGCAGTTCCTGCAACGCCACAATACCGCCGTGGACCAGATGGTCCTGGAACTGCATGATGCGGCGGGGGAAGTGCAGACCCTGGCGCTGTCACTGCGCCACTCTTCGCGCCGGGTGTCCGAGTGGCAGCCGCTGCTGGAGCTGCAACTTGCACAGACCGCCATTACCGCCCCGGTGCACGGCATCGCCCTGGAAGTACGGCATTTTGTCGCCTTTGATCCTCATACGGCAGGCTTTGACACGTTCCGGAATGCGCGGCAACAGCAACAGGCCATCGACAGCGCCTGGCAGAAGACCCTGGACCTGTTGCAGGCACGTCTGGGCCGTGACGCCCTGTTGCATCTCACTGTCCGGGACGACTGGACCCCGGAGCAGGCCGTCCGGGAGGCACCGGCTGCCTCCACGCCCCGAGCGGGCATTGCGGAACAGCTGCAATGCCTGCCCGGGCGACCGGCCTGGCTGATCACTCCCCCCCGGCGCCTGCAAACCAGAAACGGACAACCCTGGCTGGACGGCCGCTTGCTGCTGCTCCGTGGACCCGAGCGCATACAGACCCGATGGTGGAGCCGGGAGCCGACGCAACGGGATTACTATGTAGCGGAAACCATGCAGGGGCAGCGCGTATGGGTATTCAGACAACTGATGGACCCGCAGCATTGGTATCTGCACGGCCTTTTTGGATAGACCACTCCGGACCGCCAGGCCGCCGCCTCTTCAGCAGAAATCACGGGACGCGGTTCGCAGCCCGGCGAGCAAGGGGTCCAGGTCGCGGAATCGCCGTGCGATGACATGTATCACACCGTCACTTTTCTGCAGGTGGCCGAGTACCAGCACCATGCCGGCGTGCTCCACCTCGCGGCGCTGCTGCTGCAACACCGAGGCCCAGACCACCACGTTGGTGAAACCGCTTTCATCCTCCAGCGTGAGGAACGTGACCCCTGAAGCCGTGCCAGGCCGCTGCCGGCAGGTGATCAGTCCGGCCACCCGCACTGCGGCGCCATCCTGCAATGCGGTCAACGCTTGTGCTGTCACGACTCCGGCCTGCTGCAGACGGTGCCGCAGCAACGCCAGGGGGTGGCGGCGCAGGGACAGGCCGGTACTGTGGTAGTCGGCGATGACGTCACAGGCTTCCCCGGCGCGGGGCAACATCAGCGCCACATCGTCATGATCCTGCCCATAATGGTCGACATCCGCCTCGAAAAGAGGCGGAACCGGCTCAACACCAGCCGCCATCCAGAAAGCCCGGTGCCGGTCTCCGGCCAGTGCGGCAAACGCATCGGCTGCCGCCAGGCTATCCCGTGCCCGCTCATCCAGACCGGCCCGGCGTACGGCCTCCGCAATACTGCCATACGGTTTGTCCTGGCGCTGTTCCACCAGCCGCTGAGCCACGCTACGCGGCAGGCCACTGATCATCCGCAGCCCCAGCCGCAGCGCCGGTGACCCACCGCTGCCACGCTCCAGTGTGCAGTCCACCGCACTGGCATTGACGTCCACCGGCCGCACCTCCACGTCATGGCGACGCGCATCCTGCACCAGTTGCGAAGGCGCATAAAAACCCATCGGCTGGCTGTTGAGCAAGGCACAGGTGAACGCCGCCGGGTAATGGCATTTGAGCCATGAAGAGACATAGGCCAACAGGGCAAAACTGGCCGAATGGGACTCCGGGAAACCATACTCCCCGAAACCCCGTATCTGATGGTAGATCTGCAGCGCGAACGCCTCTTCATACCCCCTGGCGCGCATCCCCTCGATCAGCCTCTCCCGAAATGGTTCCAGCCCTCCCTTTTTCTTCCAGGCGGCCATCGCCCGCCGCAGCTGGTCGGCCTCTCCACCGCTGAAGCCGGCGGCCACGATGGCAATCTGCATCACCTGTTCCTGGAAAATCGGCACCCCCAGCGTGCGTTTCAGTACGGACTCCACTTCCGGCCCCGGATACTCGACCGGCTCCCGCCCCTGACGGCGGGCCAGATACGGATGCACCATATCCCCCTGGATCGGGCCGGGCCGCACGATGGCGATCTGGATAACCAGGTCGTAGTAACAACGGGGCTGCAGACGCGGCAACATGCTCATCTGGGCGCGGGACTCGATCTGGAACACCCCCACGGTGTCCGCCTGGCTGATCATCTCGTATACCGCCGGATCATCGGCGGGCACATCGGCCAACGCCAGTAGCCTGCCGCGCAATCCGCTCACCAGTGTCAGGGCCTTGCGGATGGCGGTCAGCATGCCCAGCGACAACACATCGACCTTGAGTAGCCCGAGCGCTTCCAGATCATCCTTTTCCCACTGAATCACGGTACGATCCGGCATGGACGCATTCTCCACCGGCACCAGCTGCGCCAGCGGACAGTCACTGATCACAAAGCCGCCCACATGTTGTGACAGGTGGCGCGGGAAACCGATCAGGGTGTTCACCAGGTCCATCAGCAGAGACCACTGCCAGGGGCCCAGGGGCAGCGCTTCGGCCTGTTCCGGGTCCGGCCTCAACCACCCGTCCTCTCCGGCACGCACCACCTCCAGCAGGGCCTCGATCAGATCGGCCCCCAGCCCCAACGCCTTGCCCACATCACGCAGCGCGCTGCGGCGCCGGTAGCAGATCACGGTGGCCGCCAGCGCCGCATGATCGCGGCCATACTTGCGGTAGATATACTGGATCACTTCCTCGCGCCGCTCGTGCTCGAAGTCCACGTCGATGTCCGGTGGTTCATTGCGTTCTTTTGAAATGAAACGCTCGAAAAGAAGCTGCATGCGGGACGGATCAACGGCGGTGATACCCAGGCAGTAGCACAGCGCCGAGTTGGCCGCCGAACCACGCCCCTGACAGAGGATGTCCCGGCTGCGGGCGAAATCGACGATGTCCTTGACGGTGAGAAAGAAAGGCTCGTATCCCAGTTCCGCAATCAACGCCAGCTCCCTGGCCACCAGGGTGCGCACAATGTCCGGCACGCCATCCGGCCAGCGTTCCCGCATGCCTTGCCGGGCCAGCTCGCGGAGCCAGCTCTGCGGTGTATGACCAAACGGAACCAGCTCGCGCGGATATTCATAGCGCAGCTCCTCCAGCGTGAAATCGCAGCGCCGGGCAATACGGCCGGTTTCCTCCAGCAGCGCAGACGGGTACAGGGCCGCCAGCCTGCGGCGCGGCCACAAGTACTGTTCCGCGTTGCCCGGCCCCGCCAGACCGACCCGGGAGACCTCCAGCCCCAGACGGATTGCGGTCAGCGTATCGCGCAGCCGCCGGCGCCGGCGCTGATGCATGAGCACCTCCGGCGCCGCGCACAGAGGCACGTCCGCCCGGGTGCCCAGCGCCTCCAGTAACTGCATTTTCTCCCGGTCCTGCCCGTCCAGACACCGGGAAGCGGCAATCCACAGCCGGCCTCTGAACAACGGACAAAGCCATTGCAGCTGCTCTTCACACAACGTCCGGAGCGCCGGGCTCCCATACCGTCCCCCGGGCGGCACCCATAGCGTCAGGCAGTCATCCAGAGCCTGGGTCTCCAGCATCGCGCGGGACAGGTGATAGCGACCCTTTGCCGAGTCCTCCCGGGCCCGGCTGATCAGACTGGAAAGCTGACCGTAACCACGACGATTGCAGGCCAGCAGCACCAGTCGCAGATCATCGTCGGTCGTGAACTCGCTGCCGATCAACAGGCGGAAACCGGCCGCCGCCTCCCCGGCCTCGCGAACGGCTTTCCAGGCCCGGACCACACCGGCCAGTGAACACTCGTCCGTGATGGCGAGTCCGGCGTATCCCTGTCGCAGCGCTTCCCCGACCAGTTCCTCGGGAAAAGACGCGCCGCGCAGGAAACTGAAATTGCTGACACAGTGCAGTGCCGTGACGGAGGGCAAGACCATGAATAACGGATCCTGAAAACTGTATATACATACAGTATTTCATCTCCGATCCACTGGCAAGAGCGCGATCATGACGGCCAGGCATAAAAAAACGCGAACCGGGCAAGCCGGTCCGCGTTCTTTCAGGGGTCGCTCCTGCGGAAAAGGCCGATCAGTCCTCGCTCTCTCCAGCGGTCCCTTCAATACCGCCCGGCAGGCCATCGCCCAGCGGACTACCCGGTGCACGCAGGTGGCCGTACATCAGCTCTTCCACGAATTCCACACACTTGAACTCGAGCATTTGCATATTGGGCTCCTGGCGCCGGTAGATCGGCATGCTGATCGTCCAGGGCTCTTCATACACATTGGGGTCGTCGATGGTTGCCTCATACTGGATGGTGTTCTCATCCACCATGGTATAGCGCTCCTCCACGACCATTTCCCAGCCACTGTGGAAGTTGCCGGAACGGTCAAACCAGGTATCGGCGATCTGCCCGGTGGTTTCGATGACCAGGGTATCGCCTTCCCAGCGCCCGGTATTGTGACCCATCCAGGCATCCACCTGGGACTCTGAATCACTGTCCATATACACCATGCGGTCCGCGCCGGCGAACTGGTAGGTGATAAGAGTGACATCCGGTGCCTGGAAAATCTGAAACGGGTAAGGCATGTAGGTGGCCCTGGGCACACCCGGCAGGTAACACTTGGTGGCCGGATCCTGCTCCAGCCAGTTCGCCTGGTTCTGCTCCTGCTGCTCGCGCATTTCCGGCTTGTATGGAAGGCGTCCCCCTTCCACCACACCCATGCCTGGCGGCACGGCCAGATGGGCACCGGCCTCAACCAGTGGCCCATGGCGCGCCGAATGCGGCTCGAGATCCCAGTGGGCCTCATTGTTGGTCTGCCAGATACCGCTCAGGTTGGGCTGGCCCATCGGGGTACGGGGGATGCCGTCATCGGCCGACTGATTCTGCGCCCGGGAGACATCGGCATTGAGCCAGAATACACTGACCACAGCGACGGTCGCCGTGGTCAGTATGACGTTGGATAATTGTTTTTTCATGAATACCTTCTTGTCCCTTGATTCCATCAATCGTCGAGTTCTTCGAGCGTCATGGCCCGATTTTCCTCACGGTTCCAGGTGCCTTCCTCCACACGCTCACCACGCAGGATGTTGACCATCCCGTAGTTGCCTTCATGGCAGGCATACTCGTGGATCTTGCCGTCAGTGGCGAACAGCGGGAACGTGCCGGTGAACTCGTCCTCATAGGCCTTCGGATCGCGGATCGTGAATTCGTACTCGATCCGGTCATCGGCACTGCGGTGGAAACGCTCGATCAGGGTCTTGTCGGCGCTGACACCCGTGCCCCGATAGGTCTGCGTCTTCTCATTGAAGTTGCGTGTCTCGACGATCAGCGTATCGCCCTCCCAGTACCCCCGGGAATCACCGGTCCACTGCGTGACATCCTCGGGAATGTGCGGGCGCCCGTCCATCGGCACGATACGGGAGTGATGGATCATCTCGTTGTGGATCACCACATGATCTTCGGTCTGGAACAGCTGGACGTTGTTGTTGTACATGCTGGGATTGAACGGCGGTACGGCATTGAAACCCATCAGGCAGCGCTCGGACAGACCGCGATCCTCCGGGCCGTCCTTGGCGATACCGCCCACGGTGACCCGTACGGGGCGCTCACCATCATAGTCGGGACCCAGGCCGCCGAAAGCCATGGGCGCACCCGGTACGCGTCCCGGAAGCTGCCCGTTGGACGGGTCGATGATCACCGACGTGCGCAGATTCAGGGCTTCCGGATTGCCTTCCACCCAGAACTGGTTGTAGCCACCTACACCCCCCTGGTCGGACTGGCCGTCGCGGGCCTCGGCAGCGGCGGCGACCATTTCGTCGCGCTCGATCACCTCTTCCGGCGTCAGGAAGTTCGTATCCCCGTATTCAGACGGACGTGTAGTGGGCGTGTTGGAGCTGAAGTTCCAGACACCGCGCAGATCAGGATCACCCCATTCCGTGCGCGGCGCCTCGTAGTCCGGGTCCAGGTTCGGACTGAGTTCGCCCACCAGCGCGTTGTCTGCCATCGCCGGCGAACCGGCCATGGCAGCGGCAACCGCCACCGGTAACAGATACTGTTTCTTGAAAGTCATGGTGCTCTCCCCGCTCATCGGAGCGTGTTCATGATTGCCTGATACCCGCCTGTATCCGGGTATCGTCAAAGTCGGTGTTCTGATAATGTGACAGCGCAATCCACTGGTTCCTGTCAGCCCGTTTCAGTCCGTCCGTCAACCCGCCGGACCGCGCAGACCAGCCACTTCAGTGGCGTAAATCACTGTCAAATTCTGTTGCACAAGGTGCATGAACCGGACTCTGGAGAGTAATCCAGACCCCTGCCGACTGCAAGCAAGGAGAGGGCAGGACCCGGTGAGTGGCAGTTTTTTTACCATGAATTGATTCAACCGCACGATCGCTGGCACTATTTGTCACACTTGAACCCGAAAAACAGGGACTGTCCCCTTTTATTCCTCCCCATTTTTCCAGGAGCAGTATTCCATGGTTGCCTATTCACTCCTCGACCTGGCGCCGATCACGCAGGGCAGCACGGCTGCCGATGCACTGAAACGCAGCCGGGAACTGGCACAGCACGCGGAAAGGCTGGGCTACACCCGCTTCTGGCTGGCCGAACACCACAACATGACCGGCATTGCCAGCGCCGCCACTGCAGTGACGATCGGGTATGTGGCCGAAGGCACGCAGTCCATCCGGGTCGGGGCGGGTGGCGTGATGCTGCCCAACCATGCACCGCTGGTCATCGCCGAACAGTTCGGCACACTGGCGTCGCTGTATCCGGAACGGATTGACCTGGGGCTGGGCCGCGCCCCGGGGACCGACCAGATGACACTGCGGGCACTGCGCCGGGATCCGGCCAGCGCCGACACATTCCCGCAGGATGTACAGGAGTTGCTGCACTGGTTCGCACCCGCGAAGCCGGGTCAGGGCATTCAGGCCGTGCCGGGTGCGGGGCTTCGCGTGCCGGTCTGGCTGCTGGGCTCCAGTCTGTTCAGCGCCCAGCTGGCCGCCGCGCTGGGGCTGCCATTCGCCTTTGCCTCGCATTTCGCGCCGGATCACCTGATGGAAGCGCTGCGCCTGTACCGCGAGCGGTTCACGCCCTCACCACACCTGGAGAAGCCGCATGCCATGGCGGCAGTACCACTTTTCGCGGCCGATACCGAAACGGAAGCGAAACGCCTGATGACCTCTGTACAACAGCAGTTCATTGCCCTGCGGCGGGGTACTCCTGGTCCTCTCAAGCCACCGCTGGACGATATCGAGGCGCACTACTCAAGGGCCGAGCTGGGCATGGCCGGCCACGCACTGCGGGAGTCGGTGGTGGGCACGCCGGAACAGGTACAGCAGGGTATTGCGGCCTTCCTGGAACGCACCGGGGTGGACGAAATCATGCTCACCGGCCATATCTACGATCAGCAGGCCAGACTGCACTCCTTCGAAATCGGGGCGGAGGCCTGCCGTGCAATCAATGCCACAAAAACACAGCAGACCGCCGGCTGAAGAGTACCGAGTACTAGTCCGTGCGGCGCCACACGGAAACCTGGGAGACCACATACTCGTACTTGCGCCGGTGCTCGCGGATCATGAATGGCTGGTCCTGCCAGTGCAGCAATTCAAAGCCGGGCAGCAATGAAGCCAGCTTGTCCAGCGCCCGTTCGCTGCCCGGCGCGTCCAGAAACTTCTCCGGGCTGGTGTACTGTTCCATCCACGTGTTCGGAGAAGCAATCACCAGTACGCCCCCTTCGTTCAGCAGGCTGTCGCTGCCGGTGAACTGGGCCAGACAGGCTTCCGGATCCGGCAGACGGCACAGCAGATTGGCCAACAGCACCGCATCGAAGCGGGTTTCACGAATCCCGGGGTCTGCATTCAGCCGCTGCGCATCAGCCTGCCGGAACGAGAGACGACCCCGCTCGATCAGCGGATCGACCCGCGCCTCCATGGCCGTACTGAATCGCCCCGACTCCAGCCGCTGATACTGCAGCGAACCCTGCTCTTTCAATGCGTCGGCGGCGCCGATAAACCGCGCACTGGTGTCGACGCCGATGACCTGCCCGAACTCCCTGGCCAGCTCGAATGAAGCCCGGCCCACGGCGCAGCCGACATCCAGCGCCGCAGCGCGTCCGGTAGCGAAACGCCGGACCAGGTCTGCCATGGTGACCATGAACGGTCCGGTGTCCGGGTGCCCTGCGTTGCCGGTGATCGCCCCGTCACGTTGGTCCTCCGGGCTGCCCCAGTGAAACAGCAGATACTGGTTCAGGGTGGCATCATCCTCGTACTTGTTGCCTGAGGGAACCGGATCACCACCCCGGGCCAGCCGGAAACCGGCGTGTTGATAAAAATGCGGACGGAAGTGGAACCGCGCCCAGGCACTGGCCTCGTCGCCCGTGCTGATGAAGGAGCCGCCCAGGATCATCTGATGTTCGTCATCAAAACAGGGCGTACTGAAATCCACGTAGTACGGATGGGCCTCGAAGCCGGGCAGGGGATGGAACGGATCCTCGCACCACTGCCAGACGTTGCCCAGCACGTCATGAAAACCCCGGCTGTTGGCCAGGAACAGGTCCACCGGTCCCTCGCTGCCGAAATGCAGATTGTGATTGATGGTGCGGGCTGCGGGTGTGTTGGCCTCCATGACCGGGTCACGTCGCAGCAGGGCGTCATCACCGGGCAGCCAGTCACTGATATCGCTCAGCACCGGATCGCGTAGTGCCAGGTGTTCCTTCTCCTGCAGAAGACGATAGGGCGTATCGACCCCATCCCGCTCGCTGCGCCAGGCGCAGTAGGCCTTCGCCTCATAATAATTTACCACTGCGGGCCAGTCCCACTGCATGGGAATGACCCCGAAGGTGGTCCTCAGCCGGTAGCGATGGGAGCCGGCGGGGCCGTGCTGTACCCAGAAAGCCGGCCAGCGCGTATTGCGGAAACGGCGCCAGGCGCTGCCCTGCTCCGACCAGTAACGGTCGTCCAGGTAGGCGCCGCTGCTGACGAACTCGTAGAACTCCCCATTACAGACCAGCAGCCGGGAAGCACGGAACGAACTCACCTTGCGACTGTCCTGGCCATACTCGTTATCCCAGCCGAACGTGGGCCAGTCGCGCGGTTTACCGAGCACCACAGTCTGTTCCGGCACCTCCAGCATGGGGTTGTCGGAGGGATAGTCTACTCCCGGAACCGGATCGGCCGCCTTTTCCTCGCGCTGCTCCTGCATGGGCAGCTGCGGCCACTGCTGCGGCGTTGCGAGGTGCTCGGGTGGCAGCTCCCGCATGAGCACGCTGGAAGTCTCCAGATGGATACGCTCATGCTCGAAACACATGGCCAGCGACCACCCCGGACTGTCCATGGTGATCTCGCTGTCCAGCGCCGGATGGGTACGGATCACCTCGCAGACAAGCTCATGGACCCGGTCCCGGTACTCCCTGACTTCCGCCAGAGAGGGCCAGACATCCTGTTTTCCTTCGTGAAGATCATCCCAGGTCATCTCGTCCACGCCGATCTCGAACAACGCTTCGAACTCAGGGTTGACCGGTTCCTCGATCAGCCCCGCCACGATCATCTTGTTGACGTAGAAACTGACCGGATGCACGTAGTAGAAAATCAGCGGATGCCGCGTCTTGTGCCAGGGCCGCACATAATAGGCCTCCTCACTGACCAGCGCCGAGAAAAGCCTCTCGGTCAACGCCCAGGTATTGCGGAAGTACTCCAGCATGGCCTCCCGGCCACCACGCAGATCCAGCAGTGGCAGGCTGCTCGCCACACCGGCCTTCCAGACCGGTTCAGGTTGCGGACTGCCGCTCTCCGGTTCACCGCCCGCCATTTTCTGGCGCTGTGCTGCTGTCATGCTGCCATTTCCTCCTTCTCGTGGTAGTCCGAACCCTAAGGAGCCTCTGAAAAAGTATGGCAAGCCTTTGGCCTTCAGCCGATTCGGCTGGCAAGGCGCTGCTTCGCCGACGTGCTGGCGGCCCGTCAAGAAGCAACAACGCAGTCCAGGCGGATCGGCTGAAGGCCCCTGCGGGCGCGGCCTGGCGCACCCCCTGGCCGCGTTGCTGTGCTTGCCAAGGGCTACGGCCATTGCCGGCGCACAGCGTCTTGCCAGGGACTGCGCCAGACTCGCGCAAAGGCTTGCCATACTTTTTCAGAGGCTCCCTAATGTATACTGTTACGCCATCGATCCCAAACACCCGGCCGAGGTCGAAACGTTGCACAGTAAGCTTCCCCATACCGGCACCACGATTTTTACCGTGATGTCGAAGATGGCGCAGGATCATGGCGCCATCAATCTGTCGCAGGGCTTTCCCGACTTTGATTGTCCGGAAGCGCTGCGGGAGAGAGTGACGTTCCATCTTAACAACCGCCGCAACCAGTATCCCCCGATGACCGGGGTTCCCGAGTTGCGGGAACAGATCGCCGCCAAGGTACAGACGCTATACGGCCGCCGGGTCAGTGTGGATCAGGAAGTGACTGTGACTTCAGGCGCCACAGAGGCGCTGTTCGATGCCATCCAGGCCGTGGTTCATCCGGGCGATGAGGTTCTGTTGTTCGATCCGGCCTACGATTCCTACGTCCCTGCGGTGATGCTGGCCGGAGGAACGACGGTCCGTATACCCATGAACGTGCCGGACTACCGGATCGACTGGGAACGGGCCCGCGAGGCGATGACCGACCGCACTCGACTGGTGGTGGTGAATTCCCCGCACAATCCGGCCGGTTCCGTGTTCACCCGTGACGACCTGGACCAGTTGGCGGCCCTGACCCGGGACCGGGACACGCTGGTGCTGTCCGATGAAGTCTATGAACACATGGTGTTTGACGGCGAACGCCACCACAGCGTGTTGACTCACGATGAGCTTTGGCCGCGCAGTTTCGCGGTGTTCTCATTCGGCAAGACCTACCACGCCACCGGCTGGAAGGTGGCCTGCTGTGTGGCACCACAAAACCTTTCCACCGAGTTCCGCAAGATCCACCAGTTTGTCACATTCACCACCAACAGCTTCCTGCAATACGCCATCGCCGACTTCCTGCGCGACTGTCCCGAGCACCATCTGGAACTGCCCGCTTTCTACCAGCAGAAGCGTGACACGTTCTGCCGCCTGCTGGCCGGCACCCGGTTCCGCTTCACACCATCAGCGGGAACCTATTTCCAGTGCGTCGATTACAGTGAGGTCAGCGACATGGAGGACCGCGAGTTCTGCAACTGGCTGACACAGGAAGCCGGAGTAGCCGCCATCCCGATGTCCCCGTTCTGTGAGCAGGAACCGGAGACCCGCATCATCCGTTTCTGCTTCTGCAAGGATGACGCTACACTGGAAAGTGCCGCCGACATCCTTCGCCAACTCTGACCGCCGATGACTGAACACACTGCACTGACAACCGCCGAGCTTCAGCAACTGAGCCGTGATATCCGGCAATGGGCCGGCGAACTGGGGTTCCAGGACGCAGCGGTGACCGACACGGACCTTTCCGCGCACGCCGCCCACCTCGACGCCTGGCTGGCCGCCGGCCACCACGGGGACATGGAATACATGCCCCGCCACCGCGACCTGCGCCTGCACCCCGAGAAGCTGCACCCGGGAACACTGCGTGTCATCTGCGTCCGCATGGACTATGCGCTGAGCCGCGACAACAGCCTGGAAGGTCTGGGCGACGAGAAAACCGCCTATGTATCCCGCTACGCCCGCGGCCGCGACTACCACAAACTGATCCGCAAGCGTCTCCAGCACCTGGCTACGCGGATCACCGAAGCGGTCGGCGAACACGGTTACCGCGCCTTCGTCGACAGCGCACCGGTGCTGGAGCGTGCCCTGGCGGAGAAAGCCGGTCTGGGCTGGATCGGCAAGAACACCATGCTGCTCAACAAGAAAGCCGGCTCCTGGTTCTTCCTGGGAGAGCTGTTCACCGACCTGCCACTGCCCGTCGACGAACCCGGCGAAGCCCACTGCGGCACCTGCAGCGCCTGCCTGGACATCTGCCCCACCAATGCCTTCGTCGGTCCCAACCAGCTCGATGCCCGGCGTTGCATCTCCTACCTGACCATTGAGCTACACGGCACCATTCCCGAACACCTGCGCCCGCTGATCGGCAACCGCGTGTTCGGCTGCGACGACTGCCAACTCATCTGCCCGTGGAACAAGTTCACCCATATCACCGATGAGAAAGACTTCCGCCCCCGTCACGGACTGGACAACAGTGAACTGGCAGAGCTGTTCCTGTGGTCGGAGGAAGAGTACCTGCGCAACACCGAGGGGTCGGCCATACGCCGGATCGGGCATGAGCGGTGGCTGCGCAACATCGCGGTGGCCCTGGGCAATGCGCCCTCCACGGTGCCTGTAGTCGAGGCCCTCCGTAAGCGGCTGGATCACCCCTCGGCGTTGGTACAGGAACACGTCCGGTGGGCATTGGAACGTCACGGGGCAGGCACTTTGTAGCCCGGGTTGTGGTGGGGGAAGTCCCGCTCAGGAGACGCGCGTGAATCCGTCCCTGGAGCGCTCGGCGCCCGCCATCCATGGCGGTCGACGCTCCTGATCGGGACTTCCCCCACCACAACCCTGACCACATAAGTACGCTGCACTGCTGACACACTCCCCACCGACGAGAATCGGCACTACCGCGAGCATTTCTTCCGCCTCTGAGTTTCGAGGGCTGGCACGAACAGAGATCCCTGCGCGGGGGAACCGCCAGCGGGAGCGTCGGGCGCCAGGGATGGCGCACGCCGAGCCCCCCATGGATGGGTTCACGGGCGTCTCCCGATGGCGGTTCCCCCGCGCAGGGATCGTGCTACGAAGTGCCACCACCGAAACTCAGAGGCGGAAGAAATGCTCGCGGTAGTAGCGCAGCTCGTCGACCGAGTCACGGATGTCCTGGAGGGCCTCATGCCGACTCTGCTTGGTCACCCCGTCCACCACCGACGGCTTCCACCGCCGCGCCAGCTCCTTCACCGTGCTGACATCCAGATTGCGGTAGTGAAAGAACGCTTCCAGTTCCGGCATATAACGCACCAGGAAGCGACGGTCCTGGTGGACGCTGTTGCCGCAGATGGGTGAAGCAGCGGGTTCGGAATACTGCGACAGGAATGCCAGGGTCTGCTGTTCGGCTTCCGCTTCGGTCACTGTGCTGGCGCGCACACGCTCGACCAAACCGGATTCCCCGTGGGTTTTCTGGTTCCAGTCATCCATCAGACCCAGTTGCTGCTCGGATTGATGAACTGCCAGCACCGGGCCCTCGGCCAGGATGTTGAGGTCGCTATCGGTCACCAGGGTGGCAATCTCGATGATACGATCCTGCTCGGGCGACAGACCGGTCATCTCCAGATCGATCCAGATCAGGGTCTGTTTCGGGTCGAGGGTAGTGGTGTCCGCCTGTGCTTCACTGCTGCTCATGGTCCTGCCTCACGGAAGTGTAAACGCTGATTGTAGCAAACCGTTTCGCCCGGGACAGTGGCTGCAGGGAAGGCACTGCAGTAGAATCCCCGCATGGCGAAACGACACCTCAGTGATCACCAGATACGCAGAATCCGTCAGCAGCAGAAAGAGCGGCGGCACAAGTCACGCGATCGCGCCAGCGGCGCAGCACAGCAACCGGGTCAGGGCACGGACGATACAGCCCTGGGCGGGGAGCGGCCGGGGCTGGTGGTCTGCCATTACGGACAACAACTCGACATCGAGTCACTGCACGAGGAGAGCCGGGGCGAGCGGTTCCGTTGCTATCAACGCAGCAACCTGCCGCCGCTGGTGACCGGTGACCGGATCACCTGGCAGGCGGGAGAGGAGAGCAGCGGCGTGGTCGTGGCGCTGGAACCCAGACGCTCCGAGCTGGTGCGGCCCGGCTTTCGCGGCGAATTACGCCCGGTGGCGTCCAATATCGACCGGGTACTGGTCGTGATCGCGCCGGCGCCGGAGCCGCACGCCAACCTCATCGATCGCTATCTGGTGGCCGTTGAGACGCTGGAGCTGGAGCCGGCCATCGTACTCAATAAAACGGACCTGGTGGGGAACGCGGAACAGCAGCAGAACCTGCACGCACTACTCCAGGTGTACCGCGACATCGGCTACCCGGTACTGGAAACCTGTTGCGAGGACGGTACCGGAATGGATACGCTACGCCAGTGGCTACAACAGCACACCGCTGTGCTGGTAGGGCAGTCCGGGGTTGGCAAGTCCTCACTGATCAACCAGCTGCGGCGCGATGCCGGACTGCGCGAGGCGGACGATGCGACGGTCGGCGCCCTGTCCTCGGGACGCACCACAGGTACCCACACCACCACCGCCACGCGGCTGTATCACCTGCCAGACGGAGGTGACCTGATCGATTCCCCGGGCATCCGCGAGTTCAGCCTGTGGCCTCTGGAGCCCGCCGAGCTGACGCGCGCCTTTGTCGAATTCCGGCCGTTCCTGGGCCAGTGCCGGTTCCGCGATTGCAGCCACCAGCGGGAACCGGGATGCGCCCTGCTCGCTGCTGTCGAGGAGGGCGCCATTCATCCGCAACGTCTGGCCAGCTACCAGCATATCCTCGCCGCACCGCCAGCTTGAACCGATCCCGCTCCTGTCGGAACGCTACAAAAAATGACAGCGGAATAGTTCTCATTATTCCCTCCCTGGTTTATAACTCCGCTGTCGCGAGATCCGGCGGCCCACAACCGCCCGCGACGGACAGAGCCACCCGAAGATAACGGGAAGCACCAATAACAGAAGGACCACTACTCATCAGGGGACCAATTATGGGCACATCCAACCATTCCATGCGCCCGCTGGCCATCGCCATGGCCGGCATTCTGACCACTTTCACGCTGCTGCCGACGCAGGCACAGGAGCTGGAACTGCTGCCCGAGGGCGACGCTTCCACCGTGACCTACGAGGCTGATTTCTTCCTCCAGTACGAACCCAACACGGTCAATGACATGCTGGACCGGATTCCGGGCATCTCCCTGGCGCTGCAAAGCGATGACGACGGCAACAGCCGGGGGCTGGGCAACGAAAGCCAACTACTGATCAATGGCCAGCGCATAGCGGGTAAAGCCAACGAAGCCCGTGATCAGTTGAGCCGCATTGCTGCAAGCCAGGTGGAACACATTGACATCATCCGGGGCACCTCCAGCTCCCTGGGCGCGCGCAGCAGCGGATTGATGGTCAACATCGTGCTGCGGGAGGCCGCCAGCCGCTCCAGCATCAGCGCGGAAATGAATGTCGACTTCTATGATGACGATACCGTCAGTCCCGGCGGCTCGGTTTCCTGGAACGGACAGAACGGCGCGCTCGGCTACGTACTCAGTGCGGCCTCCGAGCCGCGCTACGAACAGCGCGACAGCTTCGAATACAACTATCTGGGCGACTGGACACCGGCCGGCACCATCTACCGGAACGAGGTACGCGAACGCGATGACCTGACGCTGAGCACCAACCTCACCTACGATTTCAGCCTGCAGGACCGCGTGCAGTTCAATGCGCAGTTCCAGGAAATGGATCCACCCATGACCTACGACCGGGAGATCACCAATCTGCTGACGGACCCGCCGCAGACCCGCTTCGAGCACGAATACAACGATGCCACCGATGAAAGCTGGGAAGTGGGCGGCGACTACGAGCACACCTTCAACAACGCCGACCGCTTCCGATTCCTTTTCATCGTCAACGAGGCGGACAAGACCAGTGTGCGGCAGCGGTATAACAAAGAGAACCGGGACGGCGACGGGGAGAAAACCCTGTTCATGAACACCGCGTCAACCGAACAGGAGCGCATAGCACGCACGTCCTGGATCCGTAATCTGAGCGAATCACAGGACCTGGAAATGGGCGTGGAACGAGCACAGACCATACTGGATTCGAGCCTGGTCATGGGGCTTCCGGGCAGCGGTGAACCCTCGGCGGAAGCGGGTGGTCTGGTGCCGGTGCCTTTCCCCAACGCCGACAGCCGCGTGGAGGAAATGCGCTACGAGACCTTCGCCATTCACAACTGGCAGATCAACCCGGCCATCTCCCTGGAAAGCACCCTGACCTGGGAAACGTCGGAAATCGAACAGGTCGGCGATACCCGCAAGAGCCGTGACTTCGACTTCATCCGGCCCCGGTTCGACTTCCGCTATGACCTGACCTCGACGCTGCAGTTGCGGGCCAGCGTGGAGCGCTTCATTTCCCAGTTGAGTTTCGATCAGTTCGTGGCCGCAGCCGATACCGATGACGAGCAGCGCAACGCAACCGCAGGCAATCCGAACCTGGTGCAGGAGAAGGCCTGGCAATATGAAGTGAACATGGAGTATCGCCTGCCGGATGACAATGGCGTTTTGAACGCGCAGCTCTTCTACCACGATCTGGAGGACGTGATCGACCGCGTCGCGATACCCACGCAGTCCGGCGATCTGCTGTCCGGCCCCGGCAACATCGGTGATGCCTGGAAAGCAGGCCTGGCCCTGGATGCGAGTACCCGGCTGAGTTACTTTGGCCTGCCCAACGCGATTGTCACCGCCGGCCTGGAAGTGGAGGACTCGGAAGTCACAGACCCGTTCCTGGGTGTTGATCGGCGACTGGAACGTCACGGCAGAGGTAGCGTCAGCCTGGGCTTCCGGCACGACATCACGTCGCAGAACATCACCTACGGCTTCGATTACCGCGACAGCTTCAATGACGGCCTGAAACGCTACGATATCCAGCAGATCGAGTCCTTCAATGCCGACGCGGGCCTGACGGTCTATCTGCAGAAAGTGGCCTTTGACGGCATCACGTTCCGGCTGGAGTCGATGAACGCCCTGGATACCGGCCGCTGCCGGATCCGTACGCGCTTCCCGGGACGCATCATGGAAACCGCGCCCTCGCTGATCGAGGACTCCTGCTCCAATGCGGGACGCAAGGTGGCGATCAAGATCCGCGGTACGTTCTGAGGCCGGGCCGCGCATCAGGAACAGCATGGTCGGGTCTATCTCTTTTTTGCTATAATGCCGAGGCGGTATTACTGTAGAGATCATCCATGCCCGACCGTCTTTTCATACTGTTGCAGTACCTCACTCCCCAGCACCTGCTGTCGCGCGCCGTCGGCAGGCTGGCACGATGCCGGTTGCGCTGGATCAGCCAGCCCTTCATCCGCTGGTTCATCCGCCGCTACGGCGTGGACATGGCCGAGGCGGACGCACAGGACCCGGGCGCCTATCCCGACTTCATCACTTTCTTCACCAGGCCGCTCCGGGCCGGCATCCGCCCCCTGGAAGGCGATGAATCAGTGGCCGTCTGTCCCGCCGACGGTCAGCTCAGCCAGTCGGGGCGGATCCGCGATGAAGAATTGCTACAGGCCAAGGGCCGCACATTCACGCTGGCCGCCCTGCTGGGCGACCGAGAGGCAGCCGAGAGGTTCCGCAACGGCCGTTTCGCGACCCTCTATCTGTCGCCCCGGGATTATCACCGGGTGCACATGCCGCTGGGCGGGACACTGACGTCCATGCGCTATATTCCGGGCCGGCTGTTTTCGGTCAACCAGACGACAGCACAGCACGTACCGGGCCTGTTCGCGCGCAACGAGCGGGTGGTCTGTCACTTCGACACGGAGGCCGGGCCCATGGCTCTGGTACTGGTCGGTGCCATGATCGTGGCCGGCGTGGAGACGGTCTGGGCGGGAGAGGTATGTCCGGCTACCCGCCGCCCCTTCGTCGAGGACTATCATCAGCATTCTCCCGCCATCCACATCGAGCGGGGCGGGGAAATGGGCCGCTTCAAGCTGGGGTCCACCGTGATCGTCCTGTTCGGCCAGGACGCCGTGGAACTGACTCCCGAGCCGGGGCCGGGGGACGGGGTCCGCGTGGGGCAGGCCCTGGGCCACACCGTGGCGGCCCGGTCGGCGGACTGAACCTCAGCCCGTCTGTTCCGGCGCCAGGAAGGTGTGATAGGCCACGTTGTCGGTCTCCTCGTAGAAGGGATAACCGATCTGCTGCAGACGTTCCCGGAACAGGCGCCGCTCCCCGCGGGGCACCTGGATACCCACCAGCACCCGGCCGTAGGCCGCGCCGTGGTTGCGGTAATGGAACATGGAGATGTTCCACTGCTCCCCCAGGGCATCCAGAAACTGCATCAGTGCTCCGGGCCGTTCGGGAAACTCGAACCGGTAGACACACTCATTCGTGACAGAAGCCGTGCGGCCACCGACCATGTGACGGATATGCACCTTGGCCGCCTCGTTGTCCGACATGTCCTCGACGTGAAAGCCCTTGTCCCGCAATTCCTGCATCACCGCCTCGCGGTCGCCGGGACTGTCCCCGGTTTCGACGCCCACGAAAATCTTCGCCTCCATGGCACTGCCGAAGCGGTAATTGAACTCGGTGATACTGCGACGCCCCAACACCTGTGAGAAGTGCCGGAAGCTGCCAGGGGTTTCGGCGATGGTCACGGCCAGCACCGCTTCCCGGCTCTCGCCCAGCTCGGCGCGCTCGGCGATATGCTGCAGCCGATCGAAGTTGACGTTGGCGCCCGTCACCACGCCCGCCAGAACGCGGTCATGCCAGCCTTTCTCGCGCACCGCTTTCTTGATGCCGGCCACGGCCATCGCGCCGGCGGGCTCAGTGACCGCCCGGGTGTCATCAAAGATATCCTTGACGGCGGCACAGATCTCGTCGGTACTGACGGTGACGACCTCATCCACCGTATGGCGCAGAATCCGGAACGGCTCCCGGCCCACCTGGTTGACTGCCACGCCATCCGCGAACAGTCCCACCTGCGAAAGCCTGGCACGGCGGCCACGCTCAAGGGCCAGCTTCAGACAGGCCGAGTCCTCCGACTCCACGGCGATCAGTTTCACATCGGGGCGCAGATAACGGACATAGGCGGCTATGCCTGCCATCAACCCGCCGCCGCCCACCGGGATAAAAATGGCGTCCAGCCGGCCGCTGTGCTGGCGCAGCATTTCCAGCGCCACCGTGCCCTGCCCCGCGATCACCGCCGGATCATCGAAAGCATGTACGAAGGTATAGCCCTTTTCTTCCACCAGCCCCATGGCATGCGAAGCCGCATCGTTGTAGGTGTCACCATGCAGAATGACCCGGGCGCCGCGATTGCGCACTGCATTGACCTTGATGGCCGGCGTGGTAACCGGCATGACGATCACCGCCTCGATGCCCAGCCGGTTGCCGGCCAGCGCCACCCCCTGGGCGTGATTGCCGGCCGAGGCAGCAATCACGCCGCGTGCGGCCGCCTCCGGGGAGAGGCCGGCCATCTTGTTGTAGGCACCCCGCAGCTTGAAGCTGAACACCGGCTGCAGATCCTCGCGCTTCAGCAATACCGTGTTGTCCAGACGCCGGGACAGCGCGCCAGCCTGCTGCAGCGGCGTCTCGATTGCGACGTCATAGACATTGGCGGCCAGGATCTGCTTGACGACCTTTTCCATCGGGAACCACAACTCCGTATAATCGGCGGGACATTGAGCGGGGACTTATAGCATGGATCAGAACGAATTGAAAAAGGCCGTGGCCCGGGCGGCCGCAGACTACGTGAAGAAGAGGCTGGACGAGCGCACGGTAATCGGTGTTGGCACCGGTTCCACGGCCAACCTGTTTATCGAGTGCCTGGAAAGCTTCCGGCACGACATCACTGCCACCGTTGCCAGCTCCGAGGAGACGGCGCGCCGCCTGAAGGCGCTGGACATCCCGGTCATGGACCTGAACGCGGTCGATGAGGTCAGCGTCTACGTGGACGGCGCCGACGAGGCCAACGATCACCTGCAGTTGATCAAGGGCGGCGGTGGCGCGCTGACCCGCGAGAAGATCATCGCGGCCGTGGCACGTGAGTTCGTGTGCATTGCCGATGAGAGCAAGATGGTCGGCGTGCTGGGCCGCTTTCCGCTGCCGGTCGAGGTCATCCCCATGGCACGCAGCCATGTCGGGCGACAGGTCGTGAAGCTGGGCGGTGATCCGGTGTTCCGGGAAGGATTCACCACGGACAACGGCAACATCATTCTGGACGTCCACAACCTGGACATCATGGAGCCGCGTAAGCTGGAAGAGAAACTGAACCAGATCACCGGAGTGGTGACCAATGGGCTGTTCGCGCTACGCCCGGCGGATCAGCTGATCCTGGGCACAAAAGAAGGTGTCAGAACGCTGACCGCCCGATAAAGGCGGCCAGCGTCCGGAGGGCATTCCGGCCGGGCCGGAACTGAAAAGTAAAGGCAGCCGCGATCAGCCCCGGCGCTTGATGAATGCCCGGGCTACGACGTCACTCTGCCTTTCTTTCCGAATCTTACAGGGGAGTTACGTTTTCCGCCTGGGGGCCTTTCTGACCCATGGTCACATCCATCGTGACCTGCTGGCCTTCGTGCAGAGTGCGTCTGCCGGTACCGTTGATCGCGCTGAAATGGACAAACACGTCCTTGCCACTTTCCTGCTCAATGAAACCGAAACCTTTCTCGTCATTGAACCACTTTACGGTACCTTGTACTTGATCTGACATATTACTCTCTTGCTCTTTGCATCCGGGCGTACCTTCAACAGCGTCTGCTGATCCGGGTTACCCTGGTTTTCATTACAAGCCGGTTTTTCAGACCAGCCCCGGAGCCATCAGCGACCCCATTCCAGGCCGCGCATATCACACAGGATTCTGCGGTGGCCTGATTAAAGTGTACTGCACAATCATGGCGGTGGAAACACAAATCGCAAGAAAATGGCGGAAAACCGCTCGATTCAGCGCAGAAAACCGGTGGCTCGTCGCGCCACTTGCCCCAACCGCGCCGCACCGGCAGCAGGCTCCACAATGGTGTACCGCCGGTCAGTCAAAGATCTTGCCGGGATTGAGAATGCCCGCCGGGTCGAAAATCCGCTTCACCGCACGCATGTAATCGATTTCTGCGGGACTGCGGCTGTACTGGAGGTACGGCTTTTTGAGCAACCCGACGCCATGCTCGGCGGACACACTGCCTCCGTACTCCTGGACGATGTCGAACACCTCCCCGCTGACCGCGTTGCAACGCTGGAAAAACTCGTCCCGGGACAACCCCTCGGGTTTGAGAATGTTCAGGTGTACATTGCCGTCGCCGATGTGACCGAACCAGATGATCTCGAAGTCCGGATAGCGGCTGTTGACCAGTGACTCCACTTCCCGCAGAAACTGTGGCACTCGGACGATACGGACGGAGATGTCGTTCTTGTAGGGCGTGAAGCGGGAGATGGTTTCCGAGATGTCCTCGCGCAGCCGCCACAGGGTCTTCGCCTGCCCCGCGCTCTGGCTCATCGTGCCATCCAGTACATGGCCGTTTTCCATGCAGGATTCGAACACGGACATCGCAGTATCCAGCACGGCCTCGCCGGTGTTCTCGAATTCGATCAGGGCATAGTAGTTGCCCACAGTTTCGAAAGGCCGCTGCAATCCCTTCTCGGCGATCACATGTTGCATGGCCTGCTCGGAGAAGAACTCGAACGCGGTCAGCTCCATGGCGGACTGAAATGCCTTGAGCACTTCCATAACCGCCTCCATGCTATCCGCGGCCAGCACCAGTACCGTCGGATCCTGCGGTGGCCGGGTCAGGCCCATGGTGGCTTCGACAATCAGTCCCAGCGTCCCTTCGGAGCCGATGAACAAGTGACGCAGGTCATAACCGGTGGCGTTCTTGACCAGACCGCGATTGAGATCCAGCAACTCGCCGGTGCCGGTCACCACTTTCAGCCCCATGACCCAGTCGCGGGTCAGTCCATAGCGGATTACCTTGATGCCGCCGGCGTTGGTGGCGACGTTGCCACCGATCTGGCTGGAGCCGGAGGAGGCGAAATCCACAGGGTAGAACAGGCCCTCGTCCCCGGCGAACTGCTGCAGCTGCCCGGTCACCACGCCGGGCTGACAGACCACCTGACGATCCACCGGATCGAAATCCAGGATCCGGTTCATCCGGTCAAAGGCCACCACCACTTCACCATTGGCGGCGATCGCGCCACCGCTGAGCCCGGTCCGCCCACCTGAAGGCACCAGCGCCACACCCTCTGAGGCGGCCCATCGCACCAGCGCCTGGACCTCCTCCACGCTGCCCGGCAACACGATGGCGGAGGGCCGGGGATCGCGGAACCGGGTCCAGTCCCGGCCGTAGGTCTGCAGGGATTCCGGATCGGTCAGTACCCGGTCATGGCCGAGCAGGCCGGTCAGGTGATTGATCAGGGCGTCGTGTTCCATGGCGGAGGGGGGCTGCTGCGATGAAGTCATGCTGATCCTGCAGTGAAAACGGGATTGGTGAATCGCATTATGATAACATACGGCGCCTGCGACAGCCCCTCACGGGCTGGCTCCGAAGAACACCCGTACTGGAATGACGCACCCTCGAAACCGGCCCGGAGGGCCACGATCCGCCATGAAACCGACCTCGCTGGAAAAAAGCAAAATCCGCTTCCTGTTGCTGGAAGGCGTCCATCAGAGCGCAGTGGCCGCCCTCAATGAAGCCGGCTACACCAACATCGAATACCTCAAGACCTCACTGCCCGAGGACGAGCTGATCGAGAAGGTCCGTGATTTCCATTTCATCGGCATCCGCTCGCGCACTCAACTCACGGCCGAGGTCTTCGCGGCCGCCCGAAAACTGCAGGCCGTGGGCTGTTTCTGCATCGGCACCAACCAGGTGGACCTGGATGCGGCCCTGGTCCGGGGCATCCCGGTCTTCAACGCGCCGTTCTCCAACACCCGCAGCGTGGCCGAGCTGGTCATCGGGCAGATCATCCTGTTGTTGCGCGGCATACCGGAGAAGAACGCCAAAGCGCATCGCGGTATATGGCAGAAAGCGGCCAAAGGCTCTTTCGAGACCCGCGGCAAGAAACTGGGCATCGTCGGCTACGGCAACATCGGCTCACAGCTCAGTGTGTTGGCGGAATCGATGGGCATGAAGGTTTACCTGTACGACGTGGTCACCAAACTGCCGCTGGGCAATGCCGTTCAGGTGCCGACATTGAAGGAGCTGATGCAGACCTGCGACGTGATCAGCCTGCATGTGCCACAGACGCCGCAGACTGGCAACATGATCGACGCCGAAGCCATCAGCCACATGAAGAAAGGGGCCATCCTGATCAATGCCTCACGCGGCACGGTGGTAGACATCGATGCGCTGAGCGCCGCACTGGAGAGCCGGGCGCTTTCAGGCGCGGCGATTGACGTGTTCCCGGTGGAACCGCGCTCCAACGACGAGGAATTCATCTCGCCATTGCGTCAGTTCGACAATTGCATACTGACGCCACACGTGGGGGGCAGCACCATGGAAGCGCAGGAAAACATCGGCGTGGAAGTGGCCGAGAAGCTGTCGCTCTACAGCGATAATGGCTCGACGGCCACTGCGGTGAACTTCCCGGAGGTGGCACTGCCGTCGCATCCGGGCATGCACAGGCTGCTGCATATCCACAAGAACGTGCCCGGTGTCCTTTCCGAGATCAACAACATTTTCTCCGAATACGGCATCAACATCCGGGCGCAGTACCTGCAGACCAACGAGAACATCGGTTACGTGGTCACGGATATCGATCAGGAATACAGTGATCTGGCACGCCAGAAGCTGAGCAAGGTGACCGGTACGGTGCGTAGCCGTATCCTCTTCTAGCAGGTCTCCGGCGGCTTCAGATCGTCTGCCATGACGGCGAACATCCGGCGCCGGTGACCGGCCGACTCATTGGCGAGATGATGCCGGCCGCCGGGCAACATGGTCACCGACAGTTGCGGAAAACGGCCGTGTATCCGGGGCAGATTCCAGCGCCAGTTCACGGTGCCATCATCGTCCCCCTGGAACATTCTCACTGGCAGAGAGCAGGGCGGAAGACGCCGGAACTGCCGTTGCCAGCGCACCAGGGCCCGCACCCAGCGGCCGCTGAGGCGGCGCGGCTGTAGCGGGTCCTGTTCGCGCAGAAACCGCAGGAACACCTCGTCGCGGCTGTTATCCGTGAACTCCCGCTCGATGTGACTGCGGAAATGATGCCCGATCCAGTGATAGAACCGCACACGGAGCCATTCCACCGGCCGCAGGAGAGGCGCCAGGAGAAACAGTCTGTCAATCTCCACCACTCCCTGCTGCAAGGGTTCTTGCGGCGAATGCCTGCACCAGTGCAACACACAGTCCATGGCTATCGCGCCGCCCATGCTCTGACCAAGCATCTGGAAGGGGGCTGGCAACTCATGGGGGGCCAGGCAACCGATCCACTCCTTCACCACTTCGCGATAGCGGGAAAACTCGTCGATATCCGCCGGCTCCCCACCTGACAGACCGTGGCCCGGGAGATCGGCAATACAGACTGCGTATTGCTGCTCCAGACAGAAGCGGATCACATGCCCGTAGATCCCGGCATGATCAAACAGCCCGTGCAGAATGATGAATGTGCCACGGGCCTGACCGCGCGGATGATAGACATGTGTGGCCAGCTCCAGGCCGGCGGCTGTCACCTTGCCGAACACATGGCGGGATTGCAGATCGGCAAAGTCGATACCGTAGTGGGCCAGGTACCTTTCCACCGCCGGAGACAGGGGGGAGCCCCCGCCCGGGGAGAGCGGTTGCAGTGAGCGTTTCAGGCTCTCTGCCGCCGCTTCGTCAAACACCTCGGGGTCGCGGGCCATGGCCGGCTCAGATCCCCTTGATGTAGCGCTCGGACATTTCCTCCAGGCTGTACACCTTGCCGATACGGCTTGCCTGACCAGCTGTTCCAAAGGCTTCCAGACGTGCCTTGACGATGGCTTTCATGGCGGCAGTGCTGGGCTTGAGAAACTTGCGCGGATCGAATTCGGTCGGGTTCTCGGCCAGGAACTTGCGCACCGCCCCCGTGGAGGCCAGGCGCAGGTCGGTGTCGATGTTGACCTTGCGGACCCCGTGCCGGATGCCTTCCTGGATTTCCTGGACGGGCACACCGTAGGTCTCCGGAATGTCACCGCCAAACTCGTTGATGATATCGAGCCATTCCTGCGGTACAGACGAGGAGCCGTGCATGACCAGGTGCGTACCCGGAATCCGCTTGTGGATCTCCTTGATACGGCTGATGGCCAGGGTGTCGCCGGTCGGCGGTCGCGTGAATTTATAGGCGCCATGGCTGGTGCCGACCGCAATGGCCAGCGCATCGACATCGGTGGCCTCGACAAACGCGGCCGCTTCCTCGGGATCAGTCAGCATCTGCTCCATGGACAGCTTGCCTTCCGCACCGCTGCCATCTTCCTCACCGGCCATGCCGCTTTCCAGCGAGCCCAGACAACCGATTTCACCTTCCACGGAGACCCCGCAGGCATGCGCCATATCGACGGCCTGACGTGTGACACGCACATTGTAATCGAAGTCAGTCGGTGTCTTGCCGTCCTCGCCCAGCGAGCCATCCATCATGACCGAGGAAAACCCGAGCTGGATCGAGCGCTGGCAGACCGACGGCGAAGCACCATGGTCCTGGTGCATGACCACGGGAATATGCGGGAACTCCTCGATAGCGGCCTCAATAAGGTGCTTGAGAAATCGCGGCCCGGCGTATTTGCGGGCGCCGGCCGAGGCCTGCATGATCACCGGGCTGCTGACCTCGTTTGCAGCCTCCATGATGGCGCGGGTCTGTTCCAGGTTGTTCACATTGAAAGCCGGTACGCCGTATTCGTGTTCGGCGGCGTGGTCCAGCAACTGTCTCAGGCTGATGAGCGCCATGTCTTGTACCTCTTGATTCCTGACTGATTACTTGTATTTGTCTTCCAGCACCTGCACGGCCGGCAGCGTCTCGCCCTGCACAAACTCCAGGAATGCGCCACCGCCGGTGGAAATATAGGACACCTGATCCGTGATGCCGAAGCGGTCGATGGCGGAGATGGTCTCGCCGCCCCCGGCGATGGAAAAGCCGGGGTTGGCGGCAATCGCGTTGGCGACGGCTTCAGTCCCCCCGGCAAAGCGTTCGAACTCGAACACCCCGACCGGTCCGTTCCAGATGATGGTTTTCATCTCTCCGATCACGGCCGCAAAGCGCGCTGCCGTCTCCGGACCGATATCCAGGATCATGTCGTTGTCGCCCACCTCGTCCACCGGCTTCACGGTGGCCTCCGCCTCGGCCGAGAACTCGCTGGCCACCAGCACATCGGTAGGCAGTGGTATGTCGGTCTTCGCCATCAGTGACCGGGCCGCCTCCACCAGATCGGCTTCCGCCAGCGATGTACCGATCGGTTTTCCGGCTGCCAGCAGGAAGGTGTTGGCAATGCCGCCGCCCACGATCAGGCGGTCCACTTTTTCCGCCAGACTTTCCAGCACCTGCAATTTGCTGGACACCTTTGCGCCGCCGACGATGGCCAACATGGGGCGCTGCGGTTTCTCCAGTGCCTTCTCCAGCGCATCCAGTTCCGAGGCCAGCAGCGGGCCGGCGCAGGCATCGGCCGCAAAGCGAGCCACGCCGTGAGTACTGGCCTGCGCCCGGTGGGCCGTGCCGAACGCGTCCATGACGAACACGTCACACAGGTCGGCATACTGCTTCGACAGGGTTTCATCGTTGTCGGTTTCGCCAGCGTTGACACGGACATTCTCCAGCAACAGTACCTCGCCCTCATCCGGTACAGGCACATTGTCCGGATCCAGATAGTCGCGCACCAGGCGCACCGGGCTGCCCAGCAGGGATTGCAGATAAGCGGCCACCGGGGCCAGGGAGGCTTCCGGCTGCTCGCTGATCGCGACTCCGGCCTTCGGCCGTCCGAGATGGGACATCACCAGCACCCGGGCGCCCGCGTCCAGTGCCGCCCGCAGGGTCGGCAGACTGGCGCGGATCCGGGCGTCGCTACCGACTGTGCCGTCCTTCACCGGGACGTTGAGGTCTTCGCGGATCAGCACCCGTTTTCCCTTCAGGTCAAAATCCTGCATACGTCGCAGCGTCATGGCATTATCCTTGTTCCAGTTGGCGGATCAGGCCGGCCACATCCAGCATCCGGTTGGCATAAGCCCATTCGTTGTCGAACCAGACCAGCACCTTGACCAGCCGGGGTCCGCTGACCCGCGTCTGACTCAGATCGACGATAGCTGATCTGGGATCGTGATTAAAGTCGCAGGAAGCCAGCGGTTCATCGGTGCAGGCCAGCACGTCGGCGGGGTAGCGGGAACAACCCTCGCGGATGGCCCCGTTGACCGCCGCCGCATCCACATCCCGATGCAAGGTGACGCTGAGATCGATGGCGGAGACATTGACGGTCGGGACCCGCATGGCCTGCGCCGAGAAGCGGCCATCCAGATGCGGCAGGATGCGGCCGATACCCTTCGCCAGCCCCGTATCCACCGGAATGATGGACTGAACCGCGCTGCGCGTCTTGCGCAGATCCTGGTTGTGATAGGCGTCGATGACCGGCTGGTCGTTCATGGCGGAATGAATGGTCGTGATCACACCGTAGTCCAGGCCGAAGGCCTGGTCCAGGCAGTGGATTACCGGCACGATACAGTTGGTCGTGCAGGAAGCCGCCGATATGATGCGGTTTTCAGGGCGCAGGGTCCGGTCATTGATACCGTGGACTATGGTGGCGTCGACGTCGGGCCGCGCCGGCTGCGAGAACAATACCCGGCCGGCGCCCTGATCCAGGTGCCGCTCGGCAGTTTCCCGGTCATCGAAAGTACCGCTGCACTCCAGCACCAGATCGACTTGCAGTTCCCGCCACGGCAGGGCCGCGATGTCCGGCTCGCGCAGTATGCGGATGGACTGCTCCCGCCCGCCGCTGGCAATCCACAGCATGTCGCCATCCACCGTGACCGTGCCCGGGAAGCGCCCATGGGTGCTGTCGTAACGGGTCAGGTGCGCCAGCGTATCGATGCCGGTGACATCGTTGATGGCGACGATCTCCAACGCGTCGTGCGCGCGGGACTCGAACAGCGCGCGCAGCACACAACGGCCGATCCGGCCGTATCCGTTGATGGCAACACGGTAGCTCATGTGTCTCCTGGCAGGACGGCGTCCGCCGTCATTTTCCTTCAGCGGGACAGCATCTCTCCGGCCTTCGCGGCGATGTTCTCCGCTGTAAAGCCGAACTCCTTCATCAGCGCGCCACCCGGAGCCGATTCACCGAAACTCCGCATGCCGATGACGTCACCGTCCAGGCCCACGTAACGGTACCAGCCATCCACAGCGCCGGCCTCGACGGCCAGGCGCTTGCGCACCGATGACGGCAGTACCTGCTCACGGTAGTCCGCATCCTGGGCGTCAAAGGTATCAGTGGACGGCATGGCAACCAGTCGTACCGCCTTGCCATCCGCCTGTAATTGCTTCGTGGCCTGGCGGGCCGGCGCCACTTCCGAACCGGTGGCGATCAGGATCAGCTCCGGTGTGCCGTCACAGTCTTCCAGGATATAGCCGCCACGGGCGATATCGGCCAGTTGCTGCTCTGTACGATCCTGGTGCGGCAGGCCCTGACGGGAGAATACCAGTGCGGTCGGTCCGCCGCTGCGCAGCAGCGCCAGTTTCCAGGCCACCGCCGTCTCCACGTCATCGGCGGTGCGCCAGGTGGACAGGTTCGGCGTGGACCGCAGTGTGCCCAATTGCTCCACTGGCTGGTGGGTGGGCCCGTCCTCGCCCTGACCGATGGAATCGTGCGTGTATACCATGATGCTGTGCTGCCTCATCAGGGAGGCCATACGCACAGCATTGCGGGCATACTCCATGAAGATCAGGAAGGTGCCGCCGTAGGGAATGAAACCACCGTGCAGGGCGATGCCGTTCATGATGGCGGTCATGCCGAACTCGCGCACACCGTAGAAAATATAGTTTCCGTCGGCATCCGCGCCGGTCAGCGGCTTGCTGCCGTCCCACTTCGTCAGGTTGGAACCGGTCAGATCGGCGGAACCGCCGATCAGTTCCGGCAGCAGCTTGCCATACGCGTTCAGGCACTTCTGTGATGTCTTGCGGGTGGCAACATCCTCGCCATTGTCCTGGCACTGACGGATGAAGTCGTCCGCCTCCTCCGCGAAGCTCTGCGGCACCTCGCCCTTCAGGCGCCGCACCAGTTCCATGGCGAGCTCGGGATGGGCCTCCTCGTAGCGGGTCATTTTCTCTTTCCACGCCGATTCGGCGGCAAAACCTTTCTCGCGCGCGTCCCAGTCCCGGTAAATGGTTTCCGGGACTTCGAACGGACCATGCTCCCAGCCCAGTTCCTTGCGCACCAGGGCGATTTCCTCATCGCCCAGCGGCGCTCCGTGAATGCCCGCCGTGCCTTTCTTGTTGGGCGCGCCGAAGCCGATCACGGTCTTGCAGCGGATCAGCGTCGGCTTGGTGGTCTCGGCGCGGGCCGACTTGATCGCCTCGCTGACCTGATCAGGATCGTGGCCGTCCACGGACACGACATGCCAGCCGTAGGCTTCGAAACGCTGCGGCGTGTCATCGGTGAACCAGCCCTGCACCTCGCCATCAATCGATATGCCGTTGTCGTCGTAGAACACGATCAGCTTGCCCAGCTCCAGCGTGCCGGCCAGGGAGCAGACCTCGTGCGAGATGCCTTCCATCAGGCAGCCATCACCAGCGAACACGTACGTATAATGATCAATGATGTCGTGATCGGGTCGGTTGAACTGCGCCGCCAGTGTCTTCTCGGCGATCGCCATGCCCACGCCATTGGCCAGGCCCTGACCCAGCGGACCAGTGGTGGTCTCCACGCCCGGGGTATAACCGAGCTCCGGGTGTCCCGGGGTCTTCGAGTGCAGCTGCCGGAAGTTCTTCAGCTCCTCGACGGGCAGGTCGTAGCCGCTCAGATGCAGGAGGGAATAGACCAGCATGGAGCCGTGACCGTTGGACAGCACGAAGCGGTCACGGTTGACCCAGCCCGGGTTGACTGGATTGTGCCGCAGAAAATCGTTCCACAGGACCTCGGCAATATCGGCCATGCCCATCGGGGCACCCGGATGGCCGGAATTGGCTTTCTGCACGGCATCCATGGCAAGTGCACGAATGGCATTGGCGCGTTCACGGCGCGAAGTGACCGGGTCTGTCATACGATTGGAGCTCCTGTCGGGGAGAGGGGTTGGTGAAAAGGCGTATTTTCGCGCAAATGGCTGCAATTTTCCACAGCAACCGCCGCACATTGTCGCCATCAGCGAATATAATGATGATGTGTTCTGGCCATGATCAGACCCGATTCGCGCCAGACCACCTCAATGGAAGGGCATCAGTCGGGGAAATTCGCCGCGTACTTTTTAATCCACTCCTTCGCCGCCTCCTCGCTGGTCAGCGCGCGCCCTTCAGCCCGCAGGACTTCCGCGCGATAGTGTTCGATATGACATAATTGTTCCACCATGCGAATGGAAAACTGTGTGGACTGATCGCGAAAATCGACTCCCACGCAGTATCTGCCTCCTTCCTTGCGACACCAGACAACCACTCCATCGGCGACGAAATCCTCATCGCTGACCGGGATCTCGATGTGGATGGGGGCGCCGCTCTGCCACGGGATATCCGAGCTGAAACAGAGGCCGCCCAGGCCGACATTCCTCAGCCGGGGTGCTTCTGCGGAATCGCTGGCGCTGCCTACCGAGAATGAAATGGGAATATCTGAAGGATGACGAATATAGCGACGCATACTTTGATCCTTGCGGCGTACGGACCACCTTGTTCAATAGCCGATCCATACCGCCACCATCAGGATGGCGTTGGTCGGCACTACCATGTTCGCAAAGCCATCGCCGAACTGGAAGGCCAGCACCGCAGTCTGCCGCGACACGCCCAGCAGGTCGGCCATGGGCGCCATCAAAGGCATGGTCACAAGCAGTAGTCCGCAGCACGCCGGTGATTCACCGTCTGCGCAACACCAGCCCCGTTTTCAATCCCAGTGGCCGGTATACACGGTTGAGCACGGACACCGTCTGCTGCCCAGTGTCCCGCTCGATGTCGGACAGCGTGCGACGGCTGACACCCGCCAGATCCGCATAGCGCGACTGATTCATGTCCAGCACTTCCTTGCGCACCCGGCGCAGCAGCTGACCTTCGGTCATCTCACCGCCGTGGACCGCGTCCAGCCATTCGAGCAGCAGCGCCTCCCGCGCTTCCGGTGACAGTGTATCCTTGCTCTTCACAGCAACTCCCAGCGCTTGAGGCGGTCATCCACGGTATCCAGTCCCAGAGCCGGAACCCGGAGCAGCGTCTCCGGCATTCCCCGGGTCATCAGCCGGTCACGCAAACCGGCCAGACGCCCGGCCAACGTCCGTAAATCGGCCATCAGCCGCTCGGGAGTGGCGACATCCGACAGGGAAGCAGCGATAGCCGGCCAGTTATAGTCACCCCCCGCTTCCAACGGAGCCCCCCACTGCAAGGTACGGATGATACCCTCCGGGTCCGCCTTCATGGGCGCGAAGTCATAGACCGGAGACAGACGGATACCTGCAGGCGTTTTCAGAAATGCGGTATTGCGACCGTGATTGTCGCTGTTCCCGAAAACGATATTCAGCAGATCGCGCTGCAGCCACTGACTGACGAACGCTTCCCGGTCGAAAGATTCGTCCAGCTCCCGAACCCGGTACTGTTGTTGGAGCACAGCGACCAGCCGGCGGATGGCATCCCCATGCCGCAGAGGGGTAGCCGGCGGCTCGTGCAGTATGGAGTAGACCGATTCGAGACCGAAACGCTGCAGTTGTCCGTCCACATGACAGACATCGAATCGCGGCAACCACAGGGAAGGATACTGCTCCCCCTCGACCAGACGCATGGCGGACGCATCGATGGTATCGATTCCGAGTGCATCCAGTTCACAATAGTAGGCATATTCGCCACGCAGAATGTCACAGTCCCGTTCTGACCGCTGGCCACGGGGAAACTTCACCAGATAGTGCCGATCCGGACACACCACATCGTCCTGAAACGTGTCGATCCAGACCTCGTTCCGTTCCGAACAGCGCAGCAGCAGTTTCGGGGCCTCACCACCCGCGCCGGTGGCGCCTCCGCTGACGGCACCCATTTGCTGCGCATACTCCAGGAAATCCGTATGCCGTTCGGCCACATCGCCCACCGTGAACCGACGCTCACGAACGGTGCTGTAGTCGGGCAGATTTTCCATCGATTCCCGCACCCGCAGGTTGCCCACCGGTGCAATGGTACCCCATTTCAGTAACTCGAAATCCTGCCGGTCACCGCGCAGCCCCTGCAAACCCAGTTGACCAACCCAGTACCGGCGGGCGGCTCCGGACGGCATGATGTCGTCCAGAAAGCCGAACCAGTGCGGCGCCCGATGGGACAGCATCAACTCGACCGGGAGTACCAGGCTGCAGGCATACTCGTCATCCCGTTCCAGCCATTGCAGCGCGTAGTCGCGTTCATAGCCCAGCGCCGCCTCCCCCTGGCGTCCGAGTTCCGGCTGCTCCAACTGCAACCGCGCGGCATCGTGCCACCGGGCTCCATGGAACAGCTGGATGGTAAGAGAGGCGCTCACAAGGTCTTCCTGTCTTTTCCGGAAACAGATCTACATGAGCAGATTATTACACAATAGTTGGCTTGTCACCTGGTTATTGAGCGGAATATCACTCATAAAAGTAAATAAATACATGATATGAGCAAATATACGCGCATACATCAGCGGATGGCGAGTCGCACCCACCCGACTTCCTGGAGAGGCGACCCCGGGGCACCTGATTTGACGCTATAACGCCATGACGCTACACTGCAGTTACTGATGCCATACCCGGAGAATCCCGTGAGCGAGACATCGAAGCGGTCCACTGTTTATTTTGACCCCCAACTGCACGCCGCGCTTCGTCTGAAGGCCGCCCATACGCACCGTTCCCTGTCCGATATTGTCAACGAGGCGGTCCGCGCGGCACTGGCCGAGGACCAGGAAGATCTGGCCGCATTCGAGGAACGGGTTTCCGAGCCGACGATGAGCTATGAGGCACTGCTGGACGATCTGAAGGCCCATGGCAAAATATAGACTCGTCTTCAGAAAATCCGTTGCAAAGGACCTTCGCTCAATACCGAACAAGAATGTTGCCCGTCTTCTTCAGCGCATGCAGGCGCTGCAGGACGACCCACGGCCAGTGGGCAGTGAAAAGCTTTCCGGGCAGGAGCGTTACCGGATCCGGCAGGGTGTGTACAGGATCATTTACGAAGTGGCGGATGAGCATCTCGTCGTGACCGTTGTCAAAACCGGTCACCGCAAACACGTTTACCAGCGCCGTTGACACCCGCTGCGTCAGTCCTCCAGTGACCCGCCGCGCTGCGGCAGCGGATACTGCGGGGTATCCGACAGGAAGGGCTGCACCAGCATCCGGTCCAGACGCTCCCAGGACGGTTCGCGGAACTGTGCCAGGCCGATAGTCATGCCCTCGTGACCGTCCCGGGGCTGGGCGCGGTAGGTGCCCAGCAGACGATCCCAGAGCGACAGGTTGAAACCGAAGTTGCTGTTGGTCTCCCGCGGATACCAGGAGTGGTGCACCCGGTGGAAGTCCGGGGTCACGATGAACCAGCGCAGCACCCGGTCCAGAGCCAGCGGCAACCGCGCATTGGAGTGATTGAACAGGGCCAGGGAGCTGAGGATAGCCTCGAACACCAGCACGGCCAGCGCCGGCGCGCCGATGGCGACGACCACCGTCGCCTTGATGCCGTATGACAGCAGCAGCTCGACAGGATGGAACCGCAGCCCGGTGGTCAGGTCGAAGTCCAGGTCCGCGTGATGCATGCGGTGCAGCCGCCACAGCGCGGGCACGGCATGAAACAGCACATGCTGCGCCCAGACGGTGAAATCCAGTACCACCACGGCCACCAGCAGAGCGGCCCAGGCAGGCAGCTCCACCACCTGCAGCAGCCCCCAGCCCTGCGCCTCCACGAACAGGCCCAGCCCGACCAGGCCGGCGGGAAACACCAGGCGGACCAGCAAAGTACCGGTCAGAATGACGCCGCCATTGTTGAACCAGCGCCAGGTCTTGCCCACGGTCAGCGCGCGGCGTGGGGCCAGCATCTCCCAGCTGGCCATGACTGCCAGCACCGCCAGCAATACCCCGAAGCGGATGAACGGCTCCTGCTCAAGGATCTGCTCTGTCATCGTTTGCCTCCGCGAACTGGGTGGTCAGAAAGCAGGCACCTGATACGATTAGCCGGTGGCTGCTGGCTTTACGGTTCGTTGTGTTCTCTCGCCAAGATCAACAAATACTATTCCGCCTACTCCGGATTTCCCGATTATATTCTATTGAATGGTAGAATATTGCGCTAAAGGATGACGCACTGTCAAGCGGGCCGGTATCATCCGGAGACCAGTAACAAGGTGAGCGACATGCCCATTTCACGACACGAACTCTTTGACACGTTGGCGATCGTCGCCCGGGCGCTGGGCAACGGCAACCGGCTGGAACTGCTCGAGCGCCTGGCCCAGGCGGAGGCGCCGGTGGAGACCCTCGCCGCGGCGGCGAGCCTGTCGGTGGGCAATGCGTCCCAGCATCTCCAGCAACTGCGCCGGGCTGGCCTGGTGACAGCCCGGCGGGAAGGCCGGCAGATGATCTACCGGCTCACCGATGACCGGATCATCCTACTGATGGGCCTGATCCGGGACGTCGCGGAGAGCAACCTGGCCGAGGCCGAGCGCCTGGTCAGCCGGCTGTTCGACGACTCGGACGCCGACGGGGCGCTGGAGCCGGTTTCCCGTGATGAGCTGTGCGCGGCACTGGAGCGGAGCGCCGTTACCCTGCTGGATGTGAGGCCGGCGGACGAATACCGGTCGGGGCACCTGCCGGGGGCCGTCAATCTGCCAATGGAAGAGCTGGATCACGCGCTGGAGGTATTGCCCAGGGAGCAGGAAATCGTCGCCTACTGCCGTGGCCCCTACTGCGTCCTGTCCCATCAGGCCGTGCAGCACCTGCGCCGGCTCGGCTTCCGGGTGCGCCGTTTCGAGGAAGGATTACCGGAATGGCGCGCGGCGGGCCTGCCGGTGGAGCAGACTCACTGATACGATTCACCGAGGAGGTGACCATGCAGGTACTGAATCTGACCACGAAAACCCTGACCGCGCTTGCCGTGCTGACGCTGTCAGCGGCCACCGCCCACGCGCAGCCGGCCACCTGGGACATCGATCCCGAGCACTTTTCCATCGCGTTCGACATCGAGCACCTGGGCTACCAACAGCAAATCGGCCTGTTTCTGGACGGCTCGGGCAGCTTCCGCTATGACCCGGAAACGCAGGAGCTGCCCAGCGGCCGGGTCGAGGTGGGGGCGGCCAGCGTCTTCACCAACCACGACGAGCGTGACGAGCACCTGCGCGGCGGGGATTTCCTCGATACCGGGAACCATCCCTCCATTGTGTTCGAGGCCACCGGCTACACACCGGACGACAGTGGTGAAGGCGGGACGCTCACGGGCGACCTGACGCTGCTGGGCACTACTCATCCAGTGGAGCTGGACGTGACCATCAACAAGCAGGCCCCTTATCCGATGGGGCACCGACAGGAAACACTGGGCATCTCGGCACACACGACAATTCAGCGCAGCCGCTGGGGCATGGACTACGGTGTGGCCGGCAATCTGGTTGGTGACGAGGTGACGCTGCGCTTTGAATTCGAGGCTATCCGGCAGTAGCACAAAAAGCGCGCTGTTTTCCGGCGCGCGGGGGTACTCCCGCTATTTCCGAGCAGTGTTCATCGGCATCGGCCGGTAGCAACCCGGATCAGGAAGGCCGTGGCAACTGTACTTCAGCTCTCAAACCACCGCGCCGGGTATTGCGCCAGGTAAAATGCCCTCCGTATCGTTCCACGATATCGATGACTATGGACAGGCCCAGGCCATGCCCGGATTTCTTCTCATCCAGTCGCATCCCCCGGGTACCCAGCGATTCCCACATCGACTCATCCACACCCGGGCCGTCATCACAGACGAACAAATGATAGCCGTCGCTGTCTTCGCGCAACGACAGCTCCACCGCGTTCTCCGCCCATTTGCCGGCATTGTCCAACAGGTTGCCCATCACCTCGTCCAGGTCATGCTGTTCCACCGGCCACCGTTGTTGCTGTGCGAGGGAGGTGTCCAGTTCAAAACGCTTGTCGGGGTACAGCCGCCCGAACATCCACAACAGATCACGAGCCTGCCGCACCGGTTGTGCCGATTGACCGGCCTGGGGGCCGGAAAACTGGCTGCGCCGCATTTCCGCTTCCAGTTGCTGATCAATATCGGAAAGCCGACGGACAATTTCAGCCCGCATCGCGTCATCCACTGGTTGCTGCCTGTCTTCCAGAATCGTGCGTACCGCTGCCACCGGGGTTTTTATACTGTGAGAGAGATTGGCCAGCGCCTCGCGGGAACGCTCGAGCCGCCGGTCCATTGTGTCCAGCAACTGATTGAGTTGTTCTACCAGTGGCTGGAACTCTTCAGGGGTTCTGACAGCAATACGGGTACTACGCCCTGACTGCAGATCCAGTACGGCCTTACGAAGCTGTCTGACCGGCCGCATGGCCACCGTGATGCCGACCCAGATGGCCAACGCCATGGCAACGATCATCAGCATCGCCGCGATTCCCGTCCAGCGGTGCAGTTGCTGGTGCCTGCTTTCCAGTATACCGAGGTCCTCCGCCACCACCACCACTACCGGCTCGCCCTCGAACTGGAATATACGGCGATAGGCCAGCACACCCGCTGCCCCCGAGTCGACCGCCTCTTCCGACTGCAGCAATCCTTCCCTGTCCGCGCTCAGCAGATCAGTCAGGACAGACTCCCAGCGGGATGGCGACGTGATGGTGGATGACGCTGTCCGGATAGCAAAGGCGTGATGAAAGACATCCTCGAAATACTCACCAGTGTCCAGGGATTCCAGGCCTGTTCCGGTCCGATACACCTGACGCTGCAGAAAGCCTGCCTCTTCCCGCAACCGCTCCTCCACGAAATCGGTAGCCATGCGGTCCAGGAGCAGACCGTGCATCATCCACGCTGCCGCCATCAGTACCACACTGACCGGGACCAGAAACCACAACAATGATTTCCGCACCGAGTAACGACGTTCATGCGTTTGCATTGAAAAGGTACCCCTGTCCCCGTCTGGTAACGATGACATCGTGCCCGACCAGTTTTCTGAGCCTGCGGATGTAGGCCTCGATCGTATTCTCGTTCGGGCTGTCATCCAGACTATAGAGCTGTTCGATGAGATGCTCCTTGGAATACAACTGCCCCGGCCGGCTCATGAGGCAACGCAGCAGGCGAAATTCGGTGCCGGTCAAAAGATGCTCGGTTCCGTCGGGGACCTGCAGGGACTGCCGGTTCTCGTCCAGCAGAAAATCACCGGCCCGGAGCGCCGACTCGACGCGGCCTTCGCTGCGCCGCATGATGGCGTGCAGGCGCGCAATCAGCTCTTCGTTGCGAAACGGCTTGGTCAGATAATCGTCGGCGCCCAGCTTCAGACCATTCACCTTGTCCTGCCAATTGCCACGTGCCGTCAGGATCATCACGGGAAAGCGGATCTTCCTGTCCCGCCAATCGGACAATACACTGAACCCGCTTCCATCCGGCAAGCCCAGATCCAGCACGGCCACCTGGTAGGCTTCCTGCTCTCCTAACAGCCGGGCTTCCCGCGCCGTCGACGCAGTATCCACACTGAACCCGGCCCGATCCAGCTCGTTGCGCAAGCCGTCTCGAAGCAGACTGTCATCCTCGACCAACAGCAGTCTCATGTCCGGACCCCAACCCTCTTCCCAACGGTATTCGCAGGTGGCTGTACAGTGGTGCCGCCTTTCCGGTGGCAATTTTCAGGCTCGTTTCAGCTTGGCGTGACACACTGCCTGCACTGTCAGTATTTCGCATCATGAAGGGCAAGCGTGTTATACCGCAAGCCACAGGAGCAAGTCGATGAAAAAACCTGAAAGAGTATCAGAAAGCACCTTCAAAGGACTTGTGAAACCACTACTGTTCTGCCTGCTGTCCATCACCTCAATTGCAGTGGCAGATACAGGACACAGCCACCAGACACCGGCGGGAGAGCCGGGCACGGCGGAAGCGGTCGGGCGGACGGTGGAGATCATCATGAGAGACAATTATTTCGAGCCGGAGAAACTGCAGATAGACGCAGAAACAACCGTTCGCTTCGTCGTCAGGAACCAGGGCGACCTGGTGCATGAGTTCAATATTGGCACCGCCGCAATGCATGAAGAGCATCAGGAAGAGATGGCCCGAATGATCGAGCAGGGAGCCATTCACGCCGACCGGATTGGCCAGAGCATGGATCACGATCACGAAAACAGCGTTCTGCTGGAACCCGGAGAGAGCGGTGAAATTCTGTGGAAGTTCACCACGAGCTCCACCCTGGAGTTCGCCTGCAATATACCGGGCCATTACCAGTCCGGTATGCACGGTGATCTTGACATCACACCGGCCGGAAGCCACTCCCATTCGAATCACTGATGACAGCCGCCCGTACGAGTCTGCGAAGCGATTCCGGACTTCACGAGGCAGCAGGAGACCAGCAGCAATGAAGGCACTGTTCATTACCGGTGTGGTGTCATGGATACTGACCGCAGCGTCAGCGTCCATCGCACAGACGATCGAATACGAACTGAGCGTAGACCCGGTGCAGATCGACACCGGAGAGTTCGTGAAAAGTGGTATCGGCTACAACGGGGCTTCGCCGGGCCCCGTGCTGCGGTTCCGCGAAGGCGAAGAAGCGGTGATCCGGGTTACCAACAACCTGGATGACTGGACGTCTGTCCACTGGCACGGTCTGATCCTGCCGTTTGACCAGGACGGCGTGCCAGGCATCAGCTTCCCCGGTATCGCGCCCGGCGAGACTTTCACCTACCGCTTTCCGATCGTGCAAAGCGGCACCTACTGGTATCACAGCCACACCGGACTGCAGGAGCCGGAAGGGGCCTATGGTGCCCTCGTCATCGAACCGGCCGGAGCGGAGCCGCAGGAATACGACCGGGAGTATGTCGTGCAATTCGCCGACAAGCATCCGCATTCCGGTGAACGGATTCTGCGCAATCTCAAGCGCATGCCGGACTACTACAACCGCAAACAGCAGACGGTCGGCGATTTCTTCAGCGATGTGAGCAGCGACGGACTGCTGGCCACCCTGCGCGACCGGTGGACGTGGGGCGGGATGCGGATGATGAAGGCCGACGTGGAGGATGTGCAGGGCTTCACCGGGCTGATCAACGGCCAGGGATCGGAGCAGAACTGGACCGGCCTGTTCGAACCCGGTGAACGGGTGCGGCTGCGTCTGATCAACTCCTCGGCCATGACCTACTTTGATGTCCGGATTCCGGGGCTGCGGATGACCGTGGTCGAAGCCGACGGTAATGCCGTGCAACCGGTTACCGTCGACGAGCTGCGCATCGGCGTTGCCGAGACCTACGACGTCATCGTCGAGCCTGACGAGGAACGTGCCTACACCCTGTTCGCCGAATCCATGGGTCGCTCGGGCTATGCCCGGGGCACTCTGGCACCGCGCCGCGGCATGACGGCAGAGGTGCCGGCGCTGCGTCCCGCCCCGTTGCTGACCATGGCGGACATGGCCGGAATGCCCGGCATGGACCATTCGGACATGGATCATGGAGCGATGGATCACGGGAGCATGAACCATGAGGCAATGGACCACGCAGGGATGAACCACTCGAGCATGGATCACGAGACAGGGAACAACGAGGAAGCGTTTCCCTTCTATGCCCCCGGCAGCGGGTTGACACCGGAGGCCGCCAATGGCGGTCGTTTTCTATCCTATAGCGACCTGCGCGCCGCCGCCCCCCTGTACGAGCACCGCGAATCACAGC
>JBBEBP010000032.1:0-58149 GCA_040882255.1 Pseudohongiellaceae bacterium
CCCCCCCCCCCCCCCCCCCCCCCCCCCCCCCCCCCCCCCCCCCCCCCCCGACCCTCTCGTGTTAGTGGTTGCGGCCGGCCGGTCAATTCGCCCTTCCGCAGAGTTGAAGAGTCATATGAAGTAGCAGCTGTACCACAGAATGAGAGGATGGCAGGTGGGGAACCGATCAGGAGCGTCGGCCGCCATGGATGGCGGACGCCGAGCCCTACAGGGACGTATTCACGGGCGTCTCCTGAGCGGTTCCCCCACCTGCCGTCCTCGTGATCAGTGCGATTATATTGTCTGCAAGCATTGAATTGAGATCATCAAGAGTGAAGGAGCCGAATAATGAGTGAGTACAAACGGATCGTCCTGGCCTCGCGCCCCGAGGGCCAGCTCAGGGCCGACAATTTCCGGCTGGAAACCGTACCGGTTCCCGCACCCGGAGACAACGAGGTGCTGGTACGCAATCACTTCCTGTCGCTGGATCCCTATATGCGGATGCGCATGGAAGATGCCAAGAGCTATGCCGACCCACAGCCGCTGGACGAGACCATGATCGGTGGCACCGTGGGCGAGGTGGTCGAGTCGAAGCACCCGGATTATCAACCCGGCGACAAGGTCAATGGCATGCTGGGATGGGCCGAGATGGGCGTGGCCAATGGCAATGCCATGCGCAAGGTCAGTGACCGGATTCCGTTATCAGCGCATCTGGGGCCGGCGGGGATGCCCGGTATGACGGCCTGGTATGGGCTGAACCGGATCATCACGCCGAAAGCGGGTGAAACCGTGGTGGTATCCGCCGCCAGTGGTGCTGTTGGCAGTGTAGTGGGACAACTGGCAAAACTGGCCGGGTGCCGGGCAGTGGGCATTGCCGGAGGGCCGGAAAAATGTGCCTATGTGAAGGACGAGCTGGGCTTTGACGATTGTATCGATTACAAGGCCGGTAACCTGGAGGCCGATATCGCCGCAGCGACTCCGGATGGTATCGATGGCATTTTCGAGAATGTCGGCGGCGAGATCTTCGACACCTGCCTGGCCCGCATGAATCCCTTCGGCCGCATCGCATTGTGTGGACTGATTTCCGGCTACGACGGTCAGGACCTGAGTCTGAAAAACGTGCGCGTCTTCCTCACCATGCGCCTTTCCATGCGTGGTTTCATCATTGCTGAACATATGGAGGAATGGCCGCAAGGCCTGAAGGAGCTGACTGGCCTGATCGCGGAAGGGAAACTGAAGTACCGTGAAACCATCGCCGAGGGGCTGGACTCCGCGCCGGAGGCATTCATGGGGTTGCTGAAAGGCAGGAACTTCGGCAAACAACTGGTGCGCCTGGTGTAGCAGCGTGGGGTTCTGATGAGCAGTCTATGCTGGCAGGTTGGTCGGGTGATGAAGGTCGGGCGTTGGGTCGCCGGATTGTTGTGGGCCCTGGTGGCTTCATTCGCATTGGCGCAGCAGCAGACGGGTTTCCAGCAACTGGATGTTTCTGATGGTCTGTCTCAGAACTCGGTCAATGCATTGTTGCAGGATCGCCATGGTTTTCTGTGGATCGCGACGCAGGACGGCCTGAACCGCTACGACGGGTACTCCTTCCGGGTCTATCGCCCGGGCCCGATTCAAACGGAGAAGGGGCTGGTGTCACAACCGGGTCCTTCGGCGAACGTCATCTGGTCTCTGCATGAAGACAGTGATGGCGTGCTGTGGATGGGTACGGCCGGTGGACTGGATCGTTACCAGCATGACAGTGACAGTTTCGTGCACTATCGCCACGATCCGGACAGAGAGGACAGCATCAGTGCCTCGGCGGTGACCGGTATCCTGGACGATGAAGACGGGCGCCTGTGGGTGGCCACTGAGCGTGGCGGGCTTAATCTCATGGACCGCGATACCGGCACCTTTCGACACTTCCAGCACGAACCGGGAAACCCGGAGTCTCTCAGTAGCAACAACATCGCCAGCCTGGCGCAGACTGATGACGGCACGCTGTGGATCGGTACTCGCGATGCCGGTCTCAATCGGATGGATCCGCGTACGGGTACAGTGACCCGGATACAGGATGGGAGTGCAACCGATCAGGTCCTGTTCAGTGATGATGTGATCATGGAGCTGTTGGTCACCCGTGACAATATGCTCTGGGTTGCGACCAATGGAGGCGGTCTCGCTCGTGTGGACCCTGACACGGGGGATGTGCGGAGATATCGTCATGATCTGCAGGATCCGGCCGGTATCGCCTCGGATGCCGTGCGAACCCTGTACGAAGATCGCGAGGGACGCCTGTGGATCGGACATGCCCATGGCGGTGGTCTGGACCGTCTGGACCGCCAGTCTGATACGTTCACCACCTACACACCAGAGCCCGGCCGGAACGGCACCCTTTCCGGTGGTGACGTACAGGCCCTGCTCGAGGATGACAGCGGTATCCTCTGGGTCGGGACGCTGGTGGGTGGACTGAACAGCCACGATCCACGGCGCTACCGTTTTCAGCATTACCGGAATGAGCCGTATCGGGACAACAGTCTCAATAACAATACGATACGGGCTTTCCATCGTATCGACTCGCGCTTGTACGTGGGCACTGAAGGTGGGCTGAACGTGCTCGACCTGGAGACGGGCGATTTCTCTCACCATGTGCATGACCCGGAGAGCTCCGGTGGCCTGCCCCATGACATCATCCGGGATATCGATAGCGATGGCCGTGGCGGACTCTGGCTGGCCACACACAATGGCCTGGTGTATTACGATCCCGCCGCCGAAGATTTCACCGTTTTCAGGCATGATCCCGAGGATCCCGATTCCATCGCCGACAATACGGTTTTCCGGGTAGTGGTCGACAGCGACGGTATGGTGTGGGCGGGAACCCTGAATGCGTTGAACCGGCTGAATCCTGAAACCGGAGAGGTCCGGCGCTTCGTTCATGACCCGGATGATCCGGACAGCCTGCCGGGCGATCGTGTGCTGACCGTGTATGAAGACCGGACCGGGGACATCTGGGCCGGGACGATGTCCACCGGCGTCAGCCGCTATGACCGGGAGCGCGACCGGTTTATCCAGTACACCCATGAGCCCGATGATCCGGCCTCATTGAGCAACTCCTATGTATTCTCGATCCTGGAGGATGACAGTGGCACCATGTGGTTTGGTACCCGGGGCGGGATCAGCCGCCTGGATGACCGGCAAAGCGGCCGCTTCACGCGCTACACGGCACAGGACGGACTGCCCAATAACGTCGTATACGGCATCCTGCAGGATAATCAGGGCCACCTGTGGTTCAGCACCAACAGTGGCATCGCCCGCATGAATCCGGAGGGCGGAGAGATCGTCAGTTTCGATGGCAGCGATGGTTTGCAGGCGGATGAATTCAACAACGGCGCGTATTACAGAGCCGGCAGCGGTGAAATGTATTTCGGGGGCATCAATGGTTTCAATGTGTTTGATCCGGCCCGTATTGAAGCGAGTGACTTTCAGCCGCAGGTTCATGTCACCGGATTCCAGGTGCAGAACGAGGCACGCTCTGTCGGTGTACCCTATTCCGGTGAAGCGCCGATTGAACTGCTTCATGACGAAAACCAGCTTGCCTTCGAGTTTGCTGCACTGGATTTCTCGGCGCCGGACAACAACCGCTATGCCTACCGGCTTGTGGGTTTCGACGATGACTGGGTTGAAGCCGGGTCGCGGCGATTCGTAAGCTACACCAATATCAGTCCGGGTTCCTACCGCTTCGAGATGCGCGGCAGCAATTCGGACGGCAGGTGGAGTCGCCATACCGCCACTTTACCTTTGGAGATACGTCCGGCGTTTTGGCAGACCGTCTGGTTCAGGATCATTGTCGTGGCTGCCGTTGTCCTGGCGCTGGTGTTGCTGTACTGGTACAAGGCGGCGCGAATGCGGCAGCGCAATGCCGAGCTGTCGCGTCTTGTCGGGGAACGCACGGCAGCCTTGCAGCAGAGCAATGAGAACCTGCAGGCCGAGATACGGCAGCGCAAGAGGGCCGAGGAGGAAATTCGCAAGATCGCCTATTACGACTATCTGACCGGGTTGCCGAACCGGCGGTTGTTCATGTCTCTGTGCGAAAAGGCCGTCATGCGGTCAGAACGTAGCGGGGCGAATCTGGCCATGTTGTTCGTTGACATGGATCATTTCAAGTCGATCAATGATCGCTGGGGGCATGAGGCGGGAGACGGTGTGCTGGTGGAGACCGCCAGGCGGATCAGTGAGGAGCTGCGTGGAAGCGATATTGCCTGCCGGATGGGCGGCGATGAATTCATTCTGCTACTGGATAACCTGAAGGAACCCGCCGACGCCCGTATCGTGGCGGAAAAACTGCTGGAAGCCATCCGCATGCCGATCACCATCACCTCATCCGGTGGTGAACCTCATCCGGTCACGGTCGGGATCAGTATCGGTATCAGTCTCTACCCCGGCGATGCTTCCTCGGTGGAGCAGCTCATGGCGCATGCCGATGAGGCCATGTATCGCGCCAAGCGTGAGGAGCAGCCCGCCTGCTACATGTACGGGGAATAGCGGCGGGGTGTCTTGTTATCTCGCCAAGAGCGCCAGGAACGGTCGGATAGAAAAGAGAGGCTCAATTACCCGGCATACCTTCCTTTGCGTTCTTGGCGATCTCCGCGAGATATCTCTTCTCACTCCCGTGATCCAAGCTACGAACCTCCCTCGATCCCCAATGAGTCCCACAACGCATCAACACGCGCCCTGACCGCCGCATCCATGGTGATAGGCGTCCCCCACTCCCGGTCGGTCTCCCCCGGCCATTTGTTGGTGGCATCCATCCCCATCTTGGAGCCCAGTCCGGAGACGGGTGAGGCAAAATCCAGATAGTCGATCGGCGTGTTCTCCACCAGTACGGTATCCCGGGCCGGGTCCATGCGCGTGGTCATCGCCCAGACCACATCGTTCCAGTCCCGTACATTGACGTCGTCATCCGTGACGATGACGAACTTGGTGTACATGAACTGGCGAAGGAAGGACCAGGCGCCCATCATCACGCGCTTGGCGTGACCGGGATACTGCTTCTTCATGCTGATCACGGCCATGCGGTAGGAGCAGCCCTCCGGGGGCAGGTAGAAATCAGTGATCTCCGGGTACTGTTTCTGGATCAGGGGTATGAACACCTCGTTCAGGGCCACGCCCAGCATGGCCGGCTCGTCCGGCGGGCGGCCGGTATAGGTGCTGTGGTAGATCGGGTCGCGCCGGTGGGTCATCTTCGTGACCGTGAACACCGGGAACTGCTCGACCTCGTTGTAGTAACCGGTGTGGTCGCCGTAGGGGCCTTCCGGGGCCATGTCATCCGGATGGATCACACCTTCCAGGATGATTTCGGCCGTGGCGGGCACCTGCAGATCATTGGTCAGGCAGTTGGCCACCTCGGTTTTCGAACCGCGCAGCAGGCCCGCAAAGGCATATTCGGACAAAGTGTCGGGAACGGGTGTAACAGTAGCCAGCGTGGTGGCCGGATCGGCGCCCAGTGCGATGCTGACCGGAAAGGGTTCGCCGGGGTGTTTCTTCTGCCAGTCCCGGAAGTCCAGTGCGCCGCCCCGGTGCGAGAGCCAGCGCATGATCAGGCGGTTGCGGCCGATTTTCTGCATGCGATAGATGCCGAGATTCTGCCGCTCCTTGTCCGGGCCCCGGGTGATCACCAGCGGCCAGGTCACCAGTGGGCCGGCGTCGCCGGGCCAGCAGGTCTGCACGGGAAGGAAATCCAGGTCAACATGCGCCTCGTCGATGATCACTTCCTGACAGGGCGGTGACTTTTTCACCGTGGCCGGCATGTTCAGTACCTGCCGGTAAGCAGGGAGCTGTTCCCACAGGTGTTTCAGACCTTTCGGGGGCTCCGGTTCCTTCAGAAAAGCGAGCAGTTTGCCCAGTTCGCGCAATCCGTCCAGGTTCTCCTGCCCCATCGCCAGCGAGATCCGGCGAGTGTTGCCGAACAGATTGCCCAATAGTGGGACATTCGACCCTTTAGGATTCTCGAACAGCAGGGCCGGTCCGCCGGCGCGCAGTGTGCGGTCGCAGATTTCCGTGACTTCCAGATACGGATCAATCTCCGCAGTGATGCGCTTCAGTTCCCCTTCGGCTTCCAGCAGCGCAATGAATTCTCTCAGGTCCCGGCAGCTCATCTGTGGCGCGCGTTACTTGCGCTTCATGGAGTTGAAGAACTCGTCGTTGGTCTTGGTGTCCTTCAGCTTGTCCAGGATGAATTCCGTGGCCTGCACGTCCTCCATGGACGCCAGGATCTTGCGCAGGATCCACATGCGTTGCAGCTCTTCCTCGGAGGTCAGCAGCTCCTCGCGGCGCGTACCGGAGCGGCGCACGTTGATGGCCGGGTAGATGCGTTTCTCGGCGATCTTGCGGTCCAGGTGCAGCTCCATGTTGCCGGTGCCCTTGAACTCCTCGTAGATCACCTCGTCCATCTTGGAGCCGGTGTCGACCAGTGCCGTGGCGATGATGGTCAGGCTGCCGCCCTCCTCCAGGTTCCGGGCCGCGCCGAAGAAGCGCTTGGGGCGCTCCAGGGCATGCGCATCGACACCGCCGGTCAGCACCTTGCCCGAAGAGGGCACGATGGTGTTGTAGGCGCGGGCCAGGCGGGTGATGGAGTCCAGCAGGATGACCACGTCTTCCTTGTGTTCCACCAGGCGCTTGGCCTTTTCGATCACCATCTCGGCTACCTGCACGTGACGGGCCGGCGGCTCGTCGAAGGTGCTGGCCACGACTTCGCCCCGTACGGAACGCTGCATCTCCGTCACTTCCTCCGGACGCTCGTCGATCAGCAGCACGATCAGACGGCATTCGGGGTTGTTGCGGGCGATGGACTGGGCGATGTTCTGGAGGATGAGGGTCTTGCCGGCTTTCGGTGGGGAGACGATCAGGCCGCGCTGGCCCTTGCCGATCGGCGCCGTGAGGTCGATGGTGCGGGCGCTGAGATCCTCGGTACTGCCGTTGCCCACTTCCAGCGTCAGACGCTCGGTGGCGAACAGCGGCGTCAGGTTCTCGAACAGGATCTTGTGTTTGGAGTTTTCGGGTTTGGCGAAGTTGACTTCGGAGATCTTCAGCAGGGCGAAATAGCGTTCCCCGTCCTTGGGGGGCCGGATCTTGCCGGCGATGGTGTCACCCGTACGTAAATTGAAGCGCCGTATCTGGCTGGGCGAGACGTAGATGTCGTCCGGGCCCGCCAGGTACGATGAATCCGCCGAACGCAGGAAGCCGAAACCGTCCTGCAGGATTTCCAGTACCCCGTCCCCATAGATGTCCTCGCCATTTTTGGCGTGTTTCTTGAGGATGGCGAAAATGATGTCCTGCTTGCGGGTACGGGAGAGATTGTCCAGTCCCATCTCGCGAGCGCGTTCCAGCAGGTCGGTAATGGGTTCTTTCTTCAGGTCGGTCAGATTCATAGTTGTCAGTTTTTTCAGATATGAAGGTGTTGTACGGCAGTCAGTCTGCATCGATGGGCAGGCCGGTCATCAGGATATGATGGGGCTCGGCGGCGTACTGTGCGTACAGGGTTTAATGGATTCTGTCTAAAGTTGATCAGTATTGGTCAGCGACGGGGTAAGGATGTGCCGGGAAGCACTGGATCGCGGACCACTATAAAACGGCTTTTACGCCTTTGTCCAGCAAAAATTTTATGCTGGCATGATCGGCCGGTTTTTCGTTCCCGGCCGAGCATGCCAGCCCGGGACGGGCGGCGTCAGATCGCGCTGTCAATGAAAGCGGCCAGTTGTGACTTTGACAGGGCGCCCACCTTGGTGCCCTCGGCCTGACCGTTCTTGAACAGAATCAGCGTGGGAATGCCCCGCACGCCATACTTGGGTGCCGTTTCCGGGTTGCTGTCAATGTTCAGTTTGGCGATCTTGAGTTTGCCGTCGTATTCGTCGGCGAGCTCTTCCAGCACGGGTGCGATCATCTTGCAGGGGCCGCACCACTCCGCCCAGAAGTCCACCAGCACCGGGCCGTCGGCCTTGAGTACGTCGTTTTCGAAACTTGAATCGGATATCTGAACGATATTGTCGCTCATAAAGCGGTTTCCTTTCATCGGCTAGTCAGGGTAAGCACCCGGTATCGACCGGACGCGGTTCCGATCAGGGGCTTAGTGACAGGGCATTTATGTGAACCCTCTCTATCATAAGGACTAATTCTCAGGATTCAAGTCCGGTCGCTTCTGCCCCGGGTTTGCGGCATTCGACGTTGCGGTTGGCCATCTGTTACATCGTGCCGCGTAACAGCCGTGCCGCCTTCTTGGCGAAATAGGTCAGAATGCCGTCGGCGCCGGCCCGTTTTATGCACAGCAGTGACTCCAGGGCCACGGCCTTTTCGTCCAGCCAGCCATTCTCTGCGGCCGCCATGTGCATGGCGTATTCGCCGCTGACCTGGTAGACGAACGTGGGAGCGCCGAATTCGTCCTTCACGCGCCGCACGATGTCCAGGTAGGGCATGCCGGGCTTGATCATCACCATGTCGGCGCCCTCGGTGAGATCCAGGCCGACTTCGTGCAGTGCTTCGTCGCTGTTGGCCACATCCATCTGGTAGGTATGCTTGTTGCCCTTGCCCAGATTGCCGCTGGAGCCCACTGCGTCACGGAACGGTCCGTAGTAGCTGGACGCGTACTTGGCCGAGTAGGCGAGAATGCGGGTCAGGCTGTGACCGCCGTTCTCCAGGGCCTGGCGCACGGCGCCGATGCGTCCGTCCATCATGTCGGACGGGGCGACGATGTCGGCGCCCGCCTCGGCATGGGACATGGCCTGCCGGACCAGGGCGTCGACAGTGGCCTCGTTCATCACGTAGCCGTGGTCGTCGATGATCCCGTCCTGGCCATGGGTCGTATACGGGTCGAGAGCAACGTCGGTGATGATGCCCAGTTCGGGAAATTCACTCTTGAGGCTGCGCACCGCGCGCTGGACCAACCCTTCCGGGTGCCATGCGTCCCGTCCGTCCAGGGTCTTGCTGCCCTGGTCCGGAGAGGGGAACAGAGCGATGGCCGGAATGCCCAGGGCCAGCAGCTCCTCGGCTTCCTTCAACAGCAGGTCGATACTCAAGCGGTGGATGTCCGGCATGGACGGAATCGGTTGCTGCTGCCGGCTGCCCTCGACGATGAACATCGGGTAGATCAGGTCATCCGTGCTGAGGCGGTTTTCACGCATCAATCGGCGGCTGAACTCATCGCGGCGCATGCGGCGCATGCGCGTGTGCGGGAACTGTCGTTGACTCACTGGGCACTCCCTGGGTGTCGGATTGGCGAGGTGTCGGGCCATGGTGGGCCCTGTAACAAAAACTATAGCACAGCGTCCCTTGGGGGTCCTCTGACAATGTATGGCATACCTTTGGCCTTCAGCCGCGCCAGACTCACGCAAAGGCATGACATACATTGTCAGAGGATCCCCTGGGGCAAACGAAGGGCGTTCAATGTAGACTGCTCACGATTTTCAATTACGGAGCCTCTGAAATAAGGATGACTCAATGAACCGGACCCGCTTACTGATCGTCACCGTTTTTGCCGTGGCACTGTTCCTGTATTTCCAGCTGGATCTGGGCCGTTTTCTCAACCTGGCCTATGTACAGTCCCAGCTTGGCACGCTGCAGACGTTCGCCGCCGAGCGGCCGGTTTTGGCGTCGGCCATCTATTTTCTGGCCTATGTGGTGATGGTCACCTTGTCGATCCCCGGGGCGGCCCTTGCCACGCTGTTGGGCGGGGCCGTGTTCGGACTGGTCTGGGGGCTGGTGCTGGTGTCCTTTGCCAGCTCGATCGGTGCCACGCTGGCCTTCCTGGCTGTGCGGCTGGTGCTGCGCGATTGGGTTCAGCGACGTTTCGGCCGCTACCTGAAAACGGTCAACGAAGGTGTAAAGCGCGATGGCGGGTTCTATCTGTTCAGCATCCGGATGGTGCCCCTGTTTCCGTTCTGGTTGATCAATCTGGTCATGGCGCTGACCCCGATGAAAACGGTCACCTTCTATATCGCCAGCCAGACCGGCATGCTGCTGGGCACGGCGGTATACGTCAACGCCGGCTCGGAACTGGCGCAGATCAGCAGCCTCGGCGGCCTGGTCAGCCCCACGTTGATCCTGTCCTTCCTTCTGGTAGCCCTGCTGCCCTGGCTGGCCCGTGGCGTGGTGTCGTTCATCAAGCGCCGCAAGGCGTTCCGGGGCTACCGCAAACCGAAGCGGTTTGACACCAACGTGGTGGTGATCGGGGCCGGCTCCGGCGGCCTGGTGGCTTCCCTGATCGCCGCCGGAGCGAAAGCGAAGGTGACACTGATCGAGCGCGACCGGATGGGCGGTGACTGCCTGAATACCGGCTGCGTGCCCAGCAAGTCGTTGATCCAGAGTGCGCGGGTTGCGGCCACTGTCCGTGATGCCGCTCATTTCGGTGTCAGGGCAAAGCCTGACGGCGTTGATTTTGCTTCGGTGATGGAGCGTGTGCAGTCGGTGATCCGCGCCATCGAGCCGCATGATTCGGTGGAGCGTTTCACATCACTGGGTGTGGACTGTGTACAGGGCGAGGCGAAGATCACGTCTCCCTGGACTGTCGATGTCAATGGCGAGACGATCCGTACCCGCAGCATCATTGTGGCCACCGGCGCCGGACCGCTGGTGCCACCGATTCCGGGTATCGACAACGTGGATCCGCTGACCTCGGATTCGGTCTGGGAGCTGCGCGAGCAGCCGGGAAGGTTGCTGGTGCTGGGTGGCGGCCCGATCGGCAGTGAGCTGGCCCAGAGTTTTGCCCGTCTGGGGTCCAGTGTGACGTTGATCGACATGGCGGCGCAGATATTGCCGCGTGAGGACGAGGATGCCAGCGCCATTGTGCAGAAGAGCATGGAGCAGGATGGTATCCGACTGGTCAACGGCTACAAGGCATCGGAGTTCGTCGTGGAGGGGGACCAGCGGATACTGGTCGCCGCGCCGGAGTCCGGTGGGGGCGAGACACTGCGCATCCCGTTCGATCGGGTGCTGGTGGCGCTGGGCCGCAAGCCGAATGTGCAAGGCTTCGGTCTGGAGGAGCTGGGCATCGAGCCGACCGGACAGGGTACCCTGCCGGTCAACGAGTATCTGCAAACCCCGGTGCCGACCATCTACGCCTGCGGTGATGTCTGCGGGCCGTACCAGTTCACTCACATGGCTTCCTACCAGGCCTGGTTTGCCGCGCTGAACGCACTGGCGGCCGGGCTGAAGAAGTTCCGGGTGCGCTACCCGGTTGTGCCATGGGCGACCTTCACGTCACCGGAAGTGGCCCGCGTCGGTCTGAATGAACGCGATGCCCGGGACCAGGCCATCGACTACGAGGTGACCCGTTTCGATATCGGTGGACTGGACCGGGCACTGGCCGATGGTGCCGCAGAAGGCTTCGTCAAGGTGCTGACCGAGCCCGGCAGTGACCGTATCCTGGGAGCGACCATTGTCGGTGATCATGCCGGCGAGTTGATCGGGGAGTTCATCACGGCGATGACGCACGGGCTGGGTCTGAAGAAGATCGCCGCCACCAACCACATCTACCCGACCTGGCTGGAGGCGAACCGCTTTGCCGCCAACGCCTGGCGCAGTGAGCGTCTCCCTCACGGTCTGTTGCGCTGGTCGGAGCGTTGGTTCCGCTGGCGTCGTGGCTGATCAGCTGCGGCGCAGCGCCTGGTAGATGCAGAGGCCGAACAGGGCAACGAAACCGGTCAGCGCCAGCTCGGGAATGGACAGCAGACCCAGGAAGCGCCAATGCACCTCGGCGCAGTTTCCATCGCCCTGCAGCAGGAAGGCCATGGTCTCCATGAGGGGAAAATTTTCGACCATATAGCTGAAGCCCGGACCACAGGCCGGCACTTCATCGGCCGGAAGATAGGTCAGCCAGATCTGGCGGATGGCGAAGTAACTGCCCGCCACGCACATCGCCGCCCCGCCCCAGGCATAACGCGCACGGCCCGTGGGGCCCGGATTGTGGATGGCCGAAGCAAGACAGGACAGCCCGGCCAGGATCACGAATACCCGCTGTGTGATGCACAGGCCGCAGGGCTGCAGCAGCATGACATACTCCATGTAGAGCACGATGGCCATGATCGTGATACAGGCAATGAAGATCAGCAGGTTCAGCAGGCGGGGCCGGGGCATCATGGCATCGATTCTGGCAAGCATGGGGAAGATCCGTTGATGATGGTTGGAGATCAGAGCCGACCATTCTACACAAATGGGAAAACCGGGACAGTCCCTCTTTTTCCAGGAAAAAGAGGGACTGTCCCGGTTTTCCCCGTTTTCCGCTGTTTCCCGGTTCAGAACTGAAGCCGGTTGTAGTCCTGCAGGAAGTCATCGAATGCCAGGGTATCGGACTGTTCGAGGGATGTCTGGTCGCTCAGTGACTCCTTGCCGGCTGCCGTGAAGTGCTCGAAGCGTTGCGGTTCCAGTGGAGAGGCCCGACACCAGTCGCGGGCCTTGATCGACTGCTGGTACGCGAACCGGAAGAAACTCTGCTGATCCCGCCGCATCGCTTCCAGTATGCGGGCCGATGGCGTCAGTGAGGCATCCATGACCTTGTCGACCTGGGTCGAGACGGCAGCGCTGTATTCCCCCGTACCGTGTGCCGAATCCAGCAGCGCGGCGCTGTGTTGCATGTCTGCCACCAGCTCGCCGGCCCAGGCCCGCAGCGCGACGTCCTGGCCTCCGCGTTTCAGCGTCAGTTCCGGATTCCGCCCTTCGGTCACCGTGCGGGCCAGGTTGCTCTCCACCTCGAAGTATTCCTCCCGCGTGCATTCCGGGCTGTCCGCCAGCAGGCAGTGAAGCAGGAAGGTGTCGAGGAAACGCATCTGCCGGGCATCGATACCCAGGGGCAGGAAGGGGTTGAGGTCCAGGGCGCGTACCTCGATGTACTGGATGCCTTCGGCTTTCAGCACTTCCAGGGGGCGGCGGCCCGAGTCATCGGCGCGTTTGGGCCGGATGGTGGCGTAGAACTCGTTCTCCAGCTGCAGCAGGTTGGTGTTCATCTGCAGGAAGCGGTCGCCCGCCTTCAGGCCGATGGCCTCATAGGGGCCGTAGGGCGTCGACATGGCCCGGTGCAGGGTGTCGATGTATGTGTCCAGATCGTTGTAGCAGACGAAGATGGAGCGTTGCGCATCGCTGCGGTAGCCCAGGTTGCCCATGCGCAGGCAGGTGGCATGGGGCCGGTACAGCGTGGCTTCGTCAAAATCGTCCAGACTGTGCTGGCGGCCGCGGGTGAAGCAGCGGCAGACGGCCGGCGAGGCGCCGAACAGATAGAGCAGCAGCCAGGAGTGGCGGTGGAAGTTGCGGATCAGGTGCAGGTACTGGCGCGTACGGAAATCCTGCAGGGATTCGGTGCTGCCCAGCAGCTCCCGGTACTCCTCCCAGAACACCTCCGGCATGGAGAAGTTGTAGTGGATGCCGGCGATGGTCTGCATCAGCCGTCCGTAGCGGTGCCCCAGCCCTTCGCGATACAGGGTCTTGAGGCGGCCGATATTGGAGCTGCCGTAGTGCGCCAGCGGAATCTGTTTGTCGCCGCCCACCAGGCAGGGCATGCTGGAGGTCCACAGCAACTCGCCGTCGGGCAGGTGATGGTAGACATACTTGTGCAGGTCGGTCAGCAGGTCCAGCGTGTCATCGATGCGGCCGGAGACCGGAGTGATCAGCTCGATCAGGGCTTCCGAGTAGTCCGTCGTGATGTAGGGATGGGTCAGCGCCGACCCCAGGGCATCCGGGTGCGGGGTCTGCGTCAGGTGACCATCACGGTCCACCCGCAGGCTCTCCTTTTCAATGCCGCGGTTGATCTGGCCCCATGCCGTCCGGAATTCCGGCAGGGAAAAGCGTTCCAGTGCTGCCTTGAGTTGCTGGCTCAATGTCTCGTTTCCTGCGTTGATTCAGCGAATGGGGAGCATCCCGGCGCAATCAGTTACCCGGGCCCGCCGCCACGATGGTATCAGGCACCTCGAAGCGGCTGAAATTCTCCTGGAACTGGCGGATCAGGTCGGCGGCTTTTTCGTCATAGGCTGCCGGATCGTCCCAGGTGGCACGCGGGTCCAGCAAACCACTGTCCACACCCGGCACTTCGGTCGGAATGGTCAGGTTGATGCCGTCCAGATGTTTCGTGGGCACGTTACGCAATGTGCCTCCCTGGATGGCGGCCAGCACGGCCCGCGTGGTGGGAATGCTGAAACGCTTGCCGGTGCCGTGTGGTCCGCCGGTCCATCCGGTGTTGACCAGATAGACCTGGCTGCCGAACTCCTCGACGCGCTTCATCAGCAGTTTGGCATAGACGCCGGCCGGGCGCGGGAAGAACGGTGCGCCAAAGCAGTTGGAGAATGTCGACTTGATGCCGGTGCCGGCGCCCACTTCGGTGGAACCGACCAGTGCGGTGTAGCCACTGAGGAAGTGATAGGCCGCCGCTTCCTTGGACAGGATCGACACCGGGGGCAGGACGCCAGTCAGATCACAGGTCAGGAAGATGATGGCCTTGGGCTCGCCCGCCTGGTTGGCCGGTACCCTGCGCGGGATGTGCGTCAGCGGGTAGCAGGCCCGGGTGTTTTCCGTCAGGCTGGTATCCGTGTAATCCGCCTTGCGCGTCTTCTCGTCGATGACCACGTTCTCGATCACCGAACCGAAGCGGATAGCATTCCATATGACCGGCTCGTTCTCCTGGCTGAGGTCGATGCACTTGGCGTAGCAGCCCCCTTCCAGGTTGAATACGGTGCCCTTGCCCCAGCCGTGTTCGTCGTCGCCGATCAGGTAGCGGCTCTCATCGGCGGAGAGGGTGGTCTTGCCGGTACCGGACAGGCCGAAGAACAGGCACACGTCGCCGTTTTCTCCGACATTGGCCGAGCAGTGCATGGGCAGCACGTCTTTCTCCGCCAGCAGGAAGTTCTGCACGGAGAACATGGACTTTTTCATCTCACCGGCGTAGCGCATACCGGCCAGCAGTACCTTGCGCTCGGCAAAATTGATGATGACCGCGCCATCGGAATGGGTGCCATCGCGCTCGGGCTTGCAGGCGAACTCCGGAGCACTCATGACCTGCCATACCGGCTTGTCTTCCGGGTTGTGATCGTCGCCCGGCTTGATGAACAGCGTGCTGCCGAACAGGCAGTGCCAGGCGTACTGGGCGGTGACCTGGACGGGCAGGTAGTGCCGGGCGTCCGCGCCCACGTGCAGGTCGGCCTCGAACACATCCCGGTCCGCCAGGTAGTCACTGACGCGCTGCCACAGGGCGTCGAAGCGTTCGGGGTCGAAGGGCTGGTTCACGGCGCCCCAGTCGATCTGGTCGCTGGTGCCAGGCTCCTGCACGATGAAACGGTCCTTCGGGCTGCGTCCGGTGCGCTCGCCGGTTTCCACCACCAATGCGCCGTTGTCGGCCAGGCGGCCTTCATCGCGTTGCAGGGCAATCTCGACCAACTGGCTGGGAGTCAGATTGCGGTGGATCGTGCGGTTGCCGTCCTGGACGACGTCCTGTGTGATCTGTGACATACGGGCTTCCTGGCGGTCGGGGTGAGAGGGCACTGGACAAGCCTGCATTATGCCAAAAATACCCGGGGGTGGGTACCGGTCCGGCAAGGCGCCATCGGTAATGGTCTAGAACTCGCCCTGTTTGAGTTTCTGACGCAGCCGCCGGTCCCGTTTGTCGGGTTTGGCGGCCGGCTGGCTGAGGCTGGGCTGCATCTTGCGCTGGGCCGCCAGGCGTTCGCGTTTCTCCACGCTTTCCGGCAGTTCGCGGTACAGCTGTTGTGCTTCCGGCGCGCTGCGGCGCTGTTCGGAGAGGGCCAGCACTTCAATGGTGCGCTCGTCCCAGCCCTGCCGGACGGTGAGCACCAGACCGGTGTCGATCTCGCGGCCGGGCTTGAGCTTCTGCCCTTCCGCCTGCACCTTGCCGCCTTCCACGGCCTGCTTGGCGATGGAACGTGTCTTGAAGAGCCGCGCGGCCCATAGCCATTTATCCAGACGCACCCGGTCCGAGGCACTCATGAAGACGTCTCGCTCTCCCGCCTGGCATACTGGCCGGAGGGCCGGAGTAGCGGATCAGCCGGCATGATCTGTTCGAAATCCCGCAGCTGGGTAAACTCCGCCATGGGTAGCGGCGGACGCTGGCTGTCCGGTTGCTCGATGCCCAGCAGATGGCGGATACCGGCCCGTTGGGCACTGCGCAGCACGGCCACGTTGTCGTCCACCAGCACGGTACGCTGTGGCTCGTAGTGCTCAACGTCCAGCAGTGCTTCCCAGAAGCCGTCGTCTTCCTTGGCCCGGCCCAGGGTATGGGAGCTGATGGTGCGGTGAAAATGCACATCCAGGCCGGTGTGATCCATCTTCAGGGTGAGGCTGCCGGGGTGTGCGTTGGTGACCAGCAGCACTTTCTTGTCATGGGCGCGCAGACGTTCCAGCAGCGTGGTCACATTGGGGCGCAGCGCGATCTTGTGGCGCAGTTCCTCTTTCATGCGCTGGATATCAAGCTCGAGCGTGTCTGTCCAGAAATCGATGCAGTACCAGTTGAGCGTGCCGTTGTGCGCGGCGTACTGTTTCATCAGCTGTCCCCATGCCTCTTCCACACTCAGACCCCGGCGCTGCCCCCAGGTGTGGGGTACCAGGTATTCCCAGAAATAGTTGTCGAAGTGCAGGTCCAGCAGGGTGCCGTCCATATCGAACATCACCGTGTCGATGTCAGGCCAGCTCAGCATGTCAGGCTCCATCCGGGTTGTTCCGGAACAGCGGTTGGAAGATGCCTTCCATCTTATCGCGGGGCCGCACGGGACGCCAGTTTCACGGCCCGGCCGGTTGCGCTATGATGCGCGGCCACGAAGGAGGAATACCATGACAGAGACTGACAACTCGCGGGAACTGCAGGCATGGCTGGCCGGAGCCGGCCTGATCGCTTTCCAGGCCGGCCAGGCCATACTGGAAATCTACCAGCGTGACTCTGCGATCCGGGTGGAAACCAAGGCGGATGACTCTCCGCTGACCGAAGCCGACCGGCGCGCCCATCACGTGATCAGTGGCGCCCTGCAGGGGCTGACTCCGGCGATACCGGTGCTGTCCGAGGAGTCCGACGAGATCCCGGCCGCCGAGCGCCGTCAATGGCAGACCTACTGGCTGGTCGACCCGCTGGATGGCACCAGGGAGTTCATCAACCGCAACGGGGAATTCACTGTCAACATTGCCCTGGTCATCAAGGGCGAGCCCGTGCTGGGGGTGGTGCATGTACCCGTCAGTGGACTCACGTACACGGGCCTGGTTGGAGAAGGCGCCTGGTGTTACCGCGAGGGCGAGACGCCGCAATCGATCAGCGTCCGGCCAGTATCGAAAGATCGTGCGCTGCAGGTGGTCGGCAGCCGCCGGCATGGTGCCGAGGCGCTGGAAGTCATGCTGGAGAAGCTGCGCGGACATTTCGACGACGTCGAACTGGTCAGCATGGGCAGCTCACTGAAGATCTGCCGCATTGCCGAAGGTGAGGCCGATCTGTATCCACGTCTGGGACCGACCTCGGAGTGGGACACGGCCGCCGCCCATGCCGTGCTGCGCGCCGCTGGTGGCGACATTGTGACCGCTTCCTTCGAGCCGCTGCGCTACAACAGCAAGGACAGTGTGTTGAATCCGCACTTCATTGCCGTGGGAGATGTGGACTACCCCTGGCAGTCATTGCTGGCCGGGATGGCGGAGTGATTACCCGGCCAGCATTGCAGCGCAGGTTCAGCTTCGACCAGTGGTACGATAAATGTATCTATTCACAGGAATAGGTGTATAGTCAAGACTACGAGATGAAACCGTCTCAGAGTGGCGCGCCGATGAAGCAGGCGACACCCCTCAGCCTGCCTTCCCCCGCTTTTCTGTTTTTACCGCTTTTCCCGTTGTAAAGATTTCTTTCTGCCCGAATTTCTCGCGGTAGACCGATGAGCATACTGCTCGCGCACAACCCACCTATCAGGTGCACACTAATGAAACTATTACAATTTTCCCTGTCCAGGCTTGCTGTATCGACGGCCGTCCTTGTTGCAGTGGCCATCCCTTCCTCCGTATCTGCACAGAGTGTTCCGGATCTTGGTGAAGCCGCTCAGTTCGCCGTGCTGGCCGGGTCAACGGTGACCAACACGGGTTCTACCATTGTGACAGGAGAACTGGGTGTGAGTCCGGGCACCGCCATAACAGGCTTTCCGCCTGGCGAGGTACGGGACGGGCAGATCCGTTCCAATGATGATGTCGCGGCGCAGGCTGTTGCCGACCTGTTGAGCGCGTACAACGACCTGGCTGGTCAGTCCGTGACCACGGAGCAGGCAGCGGCTATGGGTATGGGCATGGTGCTTACGCCGGGGGTTTATCACTTTACCGATGCCGCCGACATTACCGGTTCATTGGTGCTCGACGCGGAGGGTGATACCACCGCGGTTTTTGTCTTCCAGGTAGAGGAAGCGTTGACCGTGGCGAGCAATGCGGAAGTGACACTGATCAACAGTGCCTCGGCTGCCAGTGTGTTCTGGCAGATAGGTACTTCAGCTACACTGGGTACCAGCTCCAGGTTCAGTGGCAGTATTCTGGCAGGAGCGGGTGTAACTCTTGATACCGGTGCGGTATTGAATGGCCGGGCTCTTGCGCAGACCGCCGTGACGCTGGATACCAATACGGTCACCATCACGGACGAACCGACCGTGGATGCATCTCCTGTTGACGGTGATGAGCCAGCACCCTCAAAGGCATCAGTCCCGGCGCTTTCCGGCGTAATATCACTGACCGGTGAATCTACCACCGCTGTACTCCGGGCAGGCAGCTCCGCTGATGGTGGTGTGAGTTATTCGAGCAGCTTTACTACGGACCAGACAATCACGGTGATGGGTGAGCTGTTCCCGGAAGCCGCCCATCTGAATCAGGCCGCAGAGGTGTTCGTTGTAGCTCGTTACGTACCAGTGACAGGCGCGGAGCAGTGGGTATACAAGACCGAATCGGGTGATTTCCGTGCCTGGAATCAGGACGTGGCCACATTGCAGCCAGCTTTTCGCACGGCGAGCATGGGCGCAAGCGTTACTGACGAACTGTTCGCAAGTCTGTTGGATGCTGGCACGTACAACGTCTACATCGGCTATACGGCAGCCGATGACGAGCTGATCTATAACGATACGCCGATGAGCTTTACGGTTACCCAGGCGCAGTAAAGTAATAGAGGCGGCCTTAACAACAACGCCTCGGTCTGCTTTGTTATTGAAGCAGACCGAGGCGTTTCAGCGATCGGTGCGAACTGGTATTGAACTCGGGATTGATCGACGATTACAGGAGCTCGCTGTCGACTTTCGAGCGCACCCGGGCGCCCTGCGCAAAGCCAGTGAATCGGAGGAATACATCGAGACGGCTCCCAAGCGCGGCATCAAGAGTTCTCTTCGATAAAACGCACCACCACCTGAGCCAACTCCTCGCCTTTGTCTTCCTGCAGGAAATGGCCGGCTTTTCTAATCGTGACATGATCCTGGCCCCGGGTGCCGGGTACGAGCTTTTGAAATATCTTGTCCCCGCCCCGGGTCACCGGGTCTGAATCGCTAAAAGCGGTCAGAAACGGCTTCTCCCAGCGGCTGAGCACTTCCCAGGCGGCACGGTTTGCAGCGGATGCCGGATCGTCCGGGCGCGTGGGAACCAGCACGGGAAACTGTCGGGCCCCTTCCTTATAGGACTCGTCGGGAAAGGGGGCGTTATAGGCATCGATCACCAACTGGGGCAACTCGCTGACGGCGGCGCCCTTGATAATGCCCCCGGCGTGAAAAGCTTCGGTTTCCTGGGAGTACTGCTGCCAGTTTTTAAAGCCTTCACCGGGATCATGATCGCCTGTGGGCAGCATGGTATTGGCGGTCACTATACGAACAAAGCGATCCGGATTTTCCGCCGCCAGGCGCAGACCAATGAGGCCACCCCAATCCTGGCATACCAGGGTCATCCTGTTGAGCTGCAGTTGATCCAGAACCGACTGCATCCAGTCCACATGACGCTGGTACGTATAGTCCTCGCGCCGGGCAGGCTTGTCGGAACGGCCAAAGCCCACCAGATCCGGCGCAATGACCCGGTGTCCCGCCGCTGTAAGAAAGGGGATCATTTTACGATAGAGATAAGACCAGGACGGTTCACCATGCAGCAATAAAACCGGGTCGGCATCAGACGGTCCTTCATCCAGATAGTGGACACGCAGCTCGCCGCCCTCGGTATCGTCGACCATCAGATAGTGGGGCGCGAAATCATAACCGGGCAGGTTCTGGAAACGTTCTTCTGGTGTTCTTGAAAAATCCATAAAACCTCACGTAACAGTATTACTGGCTCAATATGACTTTGTATGGACACGTATCGTCGCACTGCCAGTTACTCGTGTCACCTGGCTACTGCGCCGGAGGACGTGCTCAGGGCAGGCTTTCGGGTGGTACCAACGCCAGACGGAAGCCGATGTTGTCGCGCCGCGCGCCGGGGTCCACTGCGCCGCGCACGGCGGTTCGTATATTGTTCACCGGGTCGCTGAACGACCCGCCCCGCATCACCCACAGGGCTTCTGACTCCAGATCGTTGAAATCATCGCCCGGGTCCCACGGATAGGGCTGCATCGGACTGCGGGTCAGCTCCCATACGTTGCCGGCCATGTCCTGCAGTCCGTGGGCACAGCGGATGCAGTTCAGGCTGCCCGCCGGCACAGTGTCGGTGCTATTGAAATTGGCGTACCCGCGTACCGGTTGCGAGCCCCACGGAAAAATCCGCCCGTCCGTGCCGCGTGCGGCCTTCTCCCATTCGGCCTCGGACGGCAGCGAGAGCTGCCAGCCCTCCGCAAGTCGTTCCCGGATCTCCGCCGGTGTCTCGTCTGATCCGCGCAGGCGTTCCTGCAACCAGCGGGTATAATTCACCGCGTCGGTCCAGGCGACCTGTGTCACCGGATGATCGGATCGGCCTCTCCAGGCATCTCCCGCGACGGTGTACGCGGTGCCATCTACAAAGGCGCGGAACTGCTCCACCGTGACCTCGTGGCGGGCCATGTAGTATTGCGGCAGGGTCACTTCTCCCTGACGCCGGATCCGTGACCAGCGCTCGTTGTCATAGGCCATGTGGTCCGTGGCCGGGTCACTGCCCATGATGAACGGGCCGGCCTCGATTGCCACGAATCCCAGTGTCCCGTCATCCGGCAGTACCGAAAGGATGTCCTCTGACCTGGTGATGGCGGCGGAGCCGGTTTCTCCGTCACGCGACCCCAGCACAAACAGCCAGGATACGATGAAGGCAACCAGCGTGCTGAGCACCATGACACCCGTCGAGCCCTTCAGGATCGGGGGCTTTTCCGCGACGGGGCCGTTCACGGTTGCTCCCCCGTGCAGGCGAAGGACCAGCCGTGGTCACAGGCACGGGCGTACAGTGCCGCTTCCGGCATGTCGGACAGATTGCGTCCGCCCTCGCGCAGCAGTAGCTGCAGATCCAGCGGCCTCGGGTTGGCTCGGGCACTGGCATTGTCATCCAGCAGGTTCACGCAGCCGGCCTGGAAACGCAGCTCGCAGGCCCGGGAAAAATACCCCTGTGCCACGTCGGGTTCAGTTTCAGTGATGGTCCCCTCACGCAGATGCACGCCCAGCTCGTTGCAGGCCCAGCCGGCGTTGTCATCACAGTAGGTGGTTTCCAGCCGGATCAGCGTGGCGCAGGCGCCGGGCCGGTCCTCGGCGCAGGCCTGCTGCCAGAACGGCAGGCTGTCGCCGGCATGGCGGCCGTCGGTCTTGCCGGTGGCGCTCATGGCGATGAACACCATGGCCCATATCCCCATCAGTATGACATTGGCACGGGAAGAGACCTGGCGCTGGTTGGCGATGTCCAGCGGCGTGCGGGCATGGATGCCGCGCACCAGGCGGTCGATGGAGGGCACCAGCAGATTGAGCAGGGGCACCACCAGCAGTTTGTCGTAGAAGGTCGGCGCACCGACATCGCCCAGGATACGATACAACGCAAATACTCCCAGCCCGTAGGCGGTGCCGAAAAGGGCCTTGCCCACCGGGGTACGCGGCGAGGTGGACGGATCGGAGATCAGCAGATGCAGGCCCAGGAACACGGCGGCGGGGATCTCTGCATCGACAAAGTACGGCACGCCGGTAGAGGCCGAGTAGAGGGCGCTCAGACCGAACAATGCGAGTGCGGCCATGCCCGCCACCAGGGTGATCGAGAACAGGTACATGACAATCAGGCCGACCAGGAACAGGAAGGTGTAGATGTTCGGGGCCAGGGTCAGCGTGGAGGCGATGTTCTGTCCCTGCGTGAGATCCGTGGTGCCGGTCAGGATCAGCACCAGTGAGAACAGGCCGAGGGTGAAGGCGGACGGGTTGAAGATATGGGTGCTGCGCCCTTCACGGTGCCAGCGGATGAACTCCTTGCCCAGGAAGCCGGCGGCGATCATCACGAACTGCATGTAGAACCATTCGTCGCGGAACCACAGGAACAGGTTGATGCTGAAGATGATCGGAAAGGGGCCGAAGCCCAGTACGTATTTCGCGCGCCGTGACCAGTGCAGCAACATGTCGAACACATAGGCGAACAGCAACTGGCCGATCAGCAGCGGGATGTGCTCGTAGACGGGCTGCCAGTAGTAGCCCCAATAGGCGAATACGCTGGCCTGTACCGAGGCCTGCACGTAGTGCTGGGGGCGCAGCATGACTTCCAGTACCGGGCCGCTTTGCGCCGATGGGGCGTCAGCGGCCCGGCTGCGAAACTGCCAGTACAGTAGCGCCTGGAAGGCCAGCAACACGGCGCAGGCACCGAAGAGCGACAGCAACAGTGGCTGACTGTCCTGCACGCGGGGCGTGAAGATGAGCAGGAAAAGCAACAGAGTGAGAATGAACGGCAGACGGAGCGTGCGCAGTGCACTCCGCCGGTTACTGTCCCGAGTCGATTCGGAACGCCTGCGCGGACGTTGTCCGGATCTTCGTCGGGAGCTCTTTTTTGTTGTAGCGACCATGGGTACGAATAAGGTGTGGTGCCAGGAGGTTATCGTCAAGTGTAACTCCTCGCACAGGAGTATTCACAGCATTACATTTTCCCGCATTCAACTCATCGGGGGCGTTACATATCTCGTGGCCCGGGAGTCGGGGCCAGTTCAGCGCGGTTGCGGCTTTCCTTGGCCCGGTAGAGGGCCTGGTCCAGGCGCATGAGCATATCCTCCAGGGTTTCGTCCCTATGGGCTGCGGCAATACCCAGGCTGATGGTGATAGAGCCCGTCTCCGGAAACGCGGTTGCGGCTATGCACCGGCGAAGGCGTTCGGCCAGGACCAGCGCATCGTCGCTATCTGTCTCGGGCAGCAGGATCATGAATTCCTCACCGCCCCAGCGCGCCGCTATATCGGTGTCACGCACTTCGTCCAGGGTCAACTCGGCGATCTGTTGAAGAACCCGGTCTCCCGTGTCGTGCCCGTAGCTATCGTTGACTGCCTTGAAGTGATCGAGATCGAACATGATGAGCGAAAACACGCCGCCGTAGCGCGCTATACGGCGCAGTTCCTCATCCAGATGCAGTTGCAGGGCGGCGCGGTTGAAGAGACCGGTGAGATAATCGTGGTGAGCAAGTTGCCGCAGCCTGTTGATGTCGGTCATGTCCGAGAAAAGAGCCACGTAATAAATCAGTTTGCCGCTATCGTCGTGGACGGGACTGATATTCAACCACTGCTCATAGATCTCACCGTTTTTGCGGCGATTCCGCAGTGCTCCCTCCCAGTGCCCCTCGCGCTCCAGAATGCGCCGCATCTCTGTATAACTTTCCCGGTCCTCCGGTTGTCCCGTCCGCAGCAATTGTGGGGTATGGCCCATAACCTCCTCCTGCGAGTAGCCGGTGATGGCGGTGAAGGCCGGGTTGACGGCGACGATGCTGGTATCCGATCGGGTGATCATCATGCCCTGATCAACTGCGTTCAGGGCCACGGAGAATTGGCGCAGCCGTTCCTCCTCCGTGCGGATGCGCTCGCTGATATCGCGCAGATAAATTGCGGTATAGGCAATACCGCTTAACCGTATGGTGGTGCTGCGGGCACTCGTTGCCACGTGCCCCAGCCGGGGATGGGTGATATAGATATCGGATTGTTCCTCGGCGGTGACGATGCCGCCGAACGGCTCTCCCACAAGATCGTCCAGGGGGCGGCCGAAAAGCCGTTCGGCGGCGGGGTTGGCATAGGCAACGGTGCCGTCGGGGTCGAGCAGCAGAATCGTGTCACTGGATAATTCAACCAGGGACCGGAATGCCGTTTCGTCCCGGAGCATCAGCGCACCTGGAGATCGAGGCCGATCAGCACCTGGTCCAGTGCCGAGAGATCACCGGCGATGCGTCGTAACGGTTCCGGCAATTTTTTAATCACCACGGGCGTGGCCAGGATGCGCTCGTCCTCGGCCAGTTGTGGCTGCTCCAGGATATCGACAATTTCCAGATCCACCCGTTGACCGGTTTCCTCGATCTCGGTGATCAGCCTGCGCAAATTGCCGATGGCGCGCTCGGCCGTGGCGGTCTTGCCGGCGATGTAGAGACGCAGAACGATGGCGGTCATTGTTCACCATCCTTCGTTTTGCCCGGACGACCGTGGGTCGCCACGCCCCGGTCGCTCAAGGTGTATTCGTTGAGATAGTCCGCGGTAAACATGCCGCGTGATTTGACGACCGTCAGCAGCCGGTGCAGCGTGTCGCCGCGTTCTTCGCGCCGCAGCTTGACCCACACGTCGACGGCCGAGGAGACATCGAGGGGGCTTTCGCCGCCGCTGATATCCGATAATAATTCAGTCGCCACGGTGGTTACGCCCTCGACCTTCAGCAGGGAGAGCAGACGCAGTACCATGGCCTTGCTGTTGGCGTCGGCTATCTTGTGGCTCAGGGCGCTGAGCGGGTCCAGAATCACCACGGAGGGCCGGTATTGGCGTACCGCGCGCAGTATCCGCAACAGATGCTCCTCCCAACCTGTTTCGGCGGCCAGCATGGGTTCCAGAACCAGCTTCCCCGCGCCTGCGGGATTCTCGGTACAGCCCTGCAAGTCGAGACCAACGCTGCGCTGGTTCTGCATCAGTTCCTCGGCTCCTTCCTCGAAGGAGAGATACAGGACGTCTTCGCCGCGTTCGCAGGCCGCTTGGGCGAAGGAGGCGGCGAATGTGGTCTTGCCGGTGCCGGACTGGCCGGAATACATGGCCGTGGCGCCCCGGTAAATGCCTGCCTGGCCCAACATACCGTCGAGGCCGGCGACACCGGTGGAGATCGGTTCCCTGGTGGGGGTGGGGCGCAGGCGCGAACCGGTCAGCGGCAGTACGAAAATGCCTTCCTCGCTGATGAGGTAGGGGAACTCGTTGGTCCCATGGCCGCCGCCGCGCCGTTTGACCACCCGCAGCAGGCGAATCATGGTGCGCTCGGTCACTTCCTGTTTCAGCGCGATGACGCAGTCGGCGATGTAGTCCTCGATACCGTGGCGGCGGTTGAAGTCACCGTGCTCGCCGATAGTGATCAACGTGCTGGTTTCCCGCTCGCGGATCCAGCCGAAGACACGGCGCAATTCGGATTCCACGCTGCCCTCGGCACCGGCGAAAGCGCCTTCCAGCACGTCGATGGCGTCGATCACCAGCCTTTGCGCGCCGGTCTGTGCAAGGGCGTGGCCGATGCGGGCAAGAATGGCGCTCAACTCCAGCGACTCGCCACTGGTCATCTCCTCGCGATCCGGGCGCATATCCAGAATGCGTGCCCGGCCAGCCTCGACATGCTCCCCCAGGCCCAGGCCCAGGGCATCAGCGTGGCGGATAAGGGCCTGCGGTGATTCATCGAAGGTAACCATCACGCCGGGTTCGCCGATATCCAGGCCGTGACAGAGGAAACTCAGGCTGATGACCGTCTTGCCGGTACCCGGTCCGCCGCGCAACAGGGTCGGGCAGGCGGCGGGCAGGCCGCCGTGCATGATGAAATCGAAGCCCTCAATGCCGGTCGCGCAGACCGGGGCCTCGGTACCGGAAGCCCCGGTGTAGTCATGTCCGTCCGGCTGGCTCATCGCAGCGTTTTGCTTTGTCGCCATAATCACCTCTGCGGGGCAGAATAATAGGTATTATACAGTACCAGGTCTACAAAATATTCCGGGGGGGGGGGCGGCACACTAACAGCTATTACATCGAAATCATATCGCACCTGCCACCGGATTTCCTGATGGACTTACTGGCAAAGGGGAAGATGGTGCCCAGGGGCGGAATCGAACCACCGACACGTGGATTTTCAATCCACTGCTCTACCGACTGAGCTACCTGGGCGAAGGAGCCGGTACTGTCGAAAACGACAAGGCGCGTATTAAACCTGTTGTGTGCCCCTGAAGTCAAGGGTCAGGACCGATCCGGAGGGATGTACCCTTCCGCCTGGTCGTGATCCTCATTGTCCAGGAAACGGTCCATCTGTTCCTGCAGATAGCGGCGGTCATCGGCGGATGCCAGGCTGAGGTGTTTCTCGTTGATCAGCATGGTCTGCTGTTGCTGCCATTCCTGCCAGGCCTGCAGGGAGACGTTGTCGTAGAGTTCCCGGCCTTTCGGGCCGGGCAACGGTGGCGCGGGGAGTCCGGGGAGCTCCTTCTGGTACTTCCTGCAGTAGACGGTGCGGCTCATCCGGTCTGCTCCTTGTAGTGTTCGGCGAGGCGGTCCAGCAAGCGGCGTACGGGCGCGGCCAGACCGACGGGAATGGAATGGTCCAGAGGATACCAGAGAGTGTCGTCGGACTCAGCCACCGTTTCCACTGCCCGGGCGCTGATGCGAACCGGCGTGATGTCCAGGTGGTAGTGGCTGAAGATATGGCGCAGTGCAGTCCAGGGTTCCGGCGTGCGGGTTGTCCGGCTGTGGACCGGGGCGGCGCCGGGAAGACTGTCCGCCAGCGGCAATGCCTCGCCCGGGGTATCGCATTCGGGAAAACTCCACAGTCCGCCCCAGATGCCGGGGGACGGACGTTTCCGCAGCAGTACACGGCCGTGGTCATCGGTGATCATGACCATGCAGGCCTGGCGCCGGGGCAGGGTCCTGGCCGGTTTGCGGCCCGGGAAGTATTCGATGGTTGCTTCCCGCCGGGCGATGCACTGCCCGGCCAGCGGGCAGTGTTCGCAGTCGGGCCGGCTGCGGGTGCAGACCGTGGCGCCGAGATCCATCATGGCCTGATTGTAGTCGCCCGCGCGTCGGTCATCCGGGGTCAGCTCCTCGCTCAGTCTCCACAGCTCCCGCGCCACGGCTGTCCGCCCCGGCCATCCTGACACCGCGAAGCAGCGGGCCAGGACGCGTTTCACATTGCCGTCCAGGATCGGCGCGGGTATTCCGTGCCCCAGCGAGAGGATGGCGCCGGCCGTCGACCGTCCGATGCCGGGCAGCTTTTCCAGTGACTCGATGCTGTCGGGGAAGCGGCCGCCATGCGTGTCCGTGATTTCCCGTGCGGCACGGTGCAGATTGCGTGCCCGGGCGTAATAGCCCAGCCCGGTCCACAGGTGGAGAATTTCATCCTCTGTGGCCGCTGCAAGGTCGGTGACGGTGGGAAATCGCGACAGGAATCGCTGGTAATACGGGATCACGGTGGAGACCCGGGTCTGTTGCAGCATGATCTCGGAGATCCACACCCGGTAAGGATCGGGGGATTGTTGCCAGGGCAGGTCATGCCGCCCATGGCGCGCATGCCAGGCCAGCATCCGCTTGGCGAACGTCGTGCCGGTTCCGCCCGCGGGGGCCTTGCCGGTCATCGCCGCAAACGGTCCAGCAGGCCCCGGGCGCGCTCCTGCAGCTCTTCCACTTCATCGGATACCGCATCGCGGGCCCGGCGCTCGATCTCATCGCGGGCTATCTGCGTTAAGACTTCGCGGACCCGTTGAAGATCCGGTGAACAGTACTGCAGGGGACGGGCGTCAAAGTCGGCGTCACAGCGTACCGGCCAGGCGATGTCCTGGTAGTCCGGGTCGATGCGGATCATCCGGGGCGCCGGGTCGCCCAGCACAGTGAATCCGAAACGGTAATCGAAGCGCTGTTCGTCCAGCTCGATGCCGCCGCTGCCGCTGATGTCCAGATTGTCCATGGTCAGGGTGATTTCCTGGTCGGAAGCCAGCCCGTCATTCAGCAGCCACTGGCCCTGCAATTCACGGAACTGCACACGATCCGGCCAGTCCCGGGTCATGTTGCCGTCCGGGCTGAGCACGGAGATGGCATCGAACACCCGCTTGATCATGGTGATATCGGCGGACCCCTCCGTCATGTTGGCGTGGGACAGCCCCGTGATGCTGTCCAGCAGCTCGTCGACGGTGTGTCCGGCGAGGCTGTGCTCGCCATCCAGGTCCAGGCGTCCGGTAAACGGCGACAGCAGCGTGAACCGTTCGGCCAGGCCGGTCGCATTGATGTTTTCCGCAGTCAGGCGGGTATCGATGCGCGGCGGGGTGGCGTTGCTGTCGATGCGGACCCGGGCGGCCAGCTCGCCGCTGTAGAATTCGGCCGGCTGCCATTGCAGGTCCAGTTCGCCGTTGTCGACAACCAGCGCGGCCTCGATGTCCGTCAGGCGCAGTCCGTTGACCTGCAGTGCCTCGATGTTGTGCTGGCCACGCACGTTAACGTCCTGCAACAGCGCAAAGGGAAGCGGCGCGGTCTCTTCTTCGCCTGTGGCGGCTTCAGCCCCGGCTGCATCGTCGGGTTCCTCTTGCGTCGGCGGAGGCAGCCAGGGGTCCAGTTCCAGCTCACCGGCCTGCAGCCGGTAGGCCAGGGTCAGCGGGCGGTTCTCTGTCGGATAGAGAATGTCGCCATCAAGGGAGGCGCCCATGTCGTCCAGCGAAATTTCGAGACTGGATACAGTCGCCCCGCGAGCGTCCCCATTGAAGCGGGTGGCCAGCTGGAAGCGATTGTCATCCAGTTCGATGCCCGGGCCGGCATCGTATCCGGTCAGGGTTTCCAGCAGGTAGAACAGATTGAAGGTATTGCTTTCCAGTTCGCTTTCCCATTGGGCGGCATCCCGGAAGTCCTGCAGGGCGACGCGGCCTTCCAGTACCATGGGGCTGAGGTTGAAGCGCAGCTCATTGAGTATGATATCGCCGGCATCGAAGTCCACCTGCGCCTGTGTGCGAAGGCGCACCCGCAGGTCGCGATCGCCGGCGTAGTCCAGGATGCGGGTGGTGACTTCCAGCGGGAACGGGCGGTTGTCCAGATTGGTGTTGCGGCTGGAGATGTTGAGGTTCTCCAGGCGCGCATCAATGCCCTGCTGTACATCCCGAAACGACAGGCTGGTGTTGTTGATGTCCAGGCGGCGGATGTCGACGCTGACCGGCAGTCCGTCATCAGCCTGCTCCGGTGGCGCGGGCGTGGCCTGCGGACCGCCCGTCACCCAGTTGCTGGTTCCTTCCGCGTTGACGTGCCAGTTCACATGCAGGTCGCGGGCGATGATCTCGTCCATGACCAGCTCACCGCGCAGCAGGCGGGAGGGAGCGAGGCTGAGAGAGATCCCGGAAAAGGAAGCCAGTTCCTGCCGGGCGGCCGGGTTGGCGAGCCGCACGTCGTTGAGGTGGATGCCGAACAGGGGCCGGAACGTCCAGCCGATGTCGCCGTCGATGGTCAGATCGAAGCCGGTGGCCTCCATGACGACGCGCTCCAGGGCGGGCCGGTATCGGTTGGGGTCGACGAGCAGGAACAGGACGATAGCGGCCAACGCCACAGCCGCGACAAGAGCGGCCAGCGTGAAAAACAGCCATCCGATCGGTTTGCGCATGCCCGTATGGCCCCTGCCAGAGTCAGTCATCGCTGTCATTCTCCTCGTCGCCCAGACGGCGGTACAGTGTGCGGCGTCCGATGCCCAGCGCTTCGGCCGCCTGTCTTTTATTGCCGTCCAGCTGTTTCAGTACCAGCTCGATGTATTGTCGCTCGAGTTCATTCAATGATGGCAGGGCATCCTGCTGCAGTGCTGCATCCAGCAGCCGGCCGGCCGCTCCGCCAGTGGCAGGCGCCTCGTCCGGGTTGCCGCCGCCAGAAGTGCCCTCGCGCAGGCGTTCCGGCAGGTCGCTGATACCGATTTCGTCGCCCCGGCAGAACGCCACGGCGCGTTCGATGGCGCTGGACAGTTCCCGTACATTGCCGGGGAAGCTGTGTTGGCGGATACGCTGCAGGGCGTCGCTGCTGATGCCCTGGACTTTCTTCTGCAGTTTGAGGTTGAATTCATTGATGAGGTGAACCGTTAACAGTTCGGCGTCATCGCCACGCTCGCGCAGCGGCGGCACATTGATGGAAAAGGTTTCCAGGCGGAAGTACAGGTCTTCCCTGAACCGGTTTTCACGAACATCCGCGTCCAGGTTCCGATTGGTGGCGGCAATGATGCGTACATCCAGCTGCTGCTCCTGGTTGGCGCCGATCGGGCGAATGCGTCCGTCCTGCAGGATGCGCAGCAGCTTGGCCTGCATTTCCATCGGCATCTCGCCGATCTCGTCCAGCAGCAGGCTGCCGCCGTCGGCTTCCGCGAACAGTCCCTTGCGGGCCTGATTGGCGCCCGTGAAGGCATGGGCCGTATGACCGAACAGTTCACTCTCCAGCAGTTCAGGCGGGATGCCGGCGCAGTTGACGGCCACGAAAGGCCCTTCGCCGCGAGCACTTTCCGCGTGTATCGCTCGCGCCACCAGCTCCTTGCCCGTGCCGCTCTCGCCGGTCACCAGCGCCGGGCCGCCGGCCCGAGCCACCATGCGGATATTATCGAAAAGCTGACGCATGGCGCTGCTGCGGCCGATCATGCCATGGAAACCAGCCTCTCCCAGCAGTTTGCGGTACCGGCTTACCTCTTCCTGCAGGCGCCGTCGCTGCAGTACCCGCTCCACGCTGATGCGCAGGTGGTCGAGTTTCAGCGGCTTGGTCAGGAAGTCGTCCGCCCCCTGCTTCAGCGCATCCACGGCCTGCTCCACGGTGCCGAACGCGGTGATCATGATGAAGCCGGGGCGGGAGGATTCCTCGTTCAGCGCCTTCAGCAGTTCCAGTCCCGTGGCGCCGGGCAGGCGCAGGTCGCTGACCACCAGTTCGGCGGGGCGTTCGCGCAGTGCGGCCATGGCGGTCTCGGCATCGCCGGCCGCCTCGATGTCGTAGCCTGCGTCGGTCAGTTCCTCGGTCAGTAATTCACGCAAGGCCTGGTCGTCTTCGACCACCAGGATACGGCCGGGGTCGGTCCGGGTCGGCTCACTCATCGGGTGACTCCGGGTTGCGGTGATGGTCCGGGAGATAAATGGTGAAGCAGGCGCCGCCCAGTTCCTCGCTGCGTGCCACCTCCAGGTGTCCACCGTGGTCGGTGACCGCCGCATGCGCCACCGACAGGCCAAGGCCGGTGCCCTGGCCGACCGCCTTGGTGGTGAAGAACGGTTCGAACAGATACGGCAGGTCCTTCTCGGCCACGCCTTCTCCATCATCCTCCACAGTGATGATTGTGCCGTCCGGGACGCTGTGCCAATGGATCCGGATCTGGCTGTTGCAGGCCTGCACAGCGTTGGCCACCAGGTTGCTCAGCGCCTGTTCAAAGCGGATGGGATCGACCTGCACCACGCAGGGTGGGGCATCGCTGCTGTGCGGCATGTTCACCTGGACACCCCGGTTGGCGATCTCCTGTTCGAGTTTCTCGATGACCGATCGCAGCAGGTTGCCGCAATCCATCGTCGAACGTGTCAGCGGGTTGCGGCGGCCGAAGTCCAGCAATTGGCGGATGATGCGCTCCATGCGGCCCGCTTCCTGGCGAACGCGCTCCAGGCTGTTGCGCAGATTCCTGTCCAGGTCGTCCCGGCGCAGGGCCTGCTGGGCCTTGCCGTCCACGGTGCTGAGTGGCGTGCCCAGCTCGTGGGCGATGCCGGAGGCAAGCTGCCCGATGGCAGCCAGCTTTTCGGATTCCTGCAATCGCAGTTTGAGTTCCGTTTCGTGCGCCTGCCGTTCGGCAATCTCCTGCTGCGAGGCATTGACCCGGTCCAGCATGTCGTTGATGCCGCCCGCCAGCACCTTCATTTCAGCCGGTCCCTCTTCGCGCAGCCGGCGGTCGGTCTGATCGACATTGATGCGGGTCATGTCGCGGGCGATGCGGCGCAGGTGCTGGCCGATGGCCCGGTGATGGCCCAACAGAACCAGTGCGGCGATCAGCAACAATGCGATCGACAACGCCAGCGTAAAGCCCTGGCGTACCATGGTGATGTAGTCGCTGAAATCGCTGCCGCGCCGGGTCAGTTGCAACAGGCCGCTGATCCGGCCACCGGTGTCTGTAAGGGGTACGAAATAAGAGAAAATCACTTCATTGCCGGCCTGCGAGAATTCGCCAAGCCGGTCGCCGGCGGCGGCAAGCGCAGCGGCCTCGGACGTCTGGACAGTGCCTTCCGGCAGGCCCGAGCGGGCGATTTCCTCGCCGTTCTCGTCATAGACATAGGCGCCGTAGACGACATCGATGCTGAACGCCGAATCCAGCGCCTGCTGGATACTGCCGGGCCGGTCGCGTTCCAGGGCGTGACTGAGCGGCAGACGGATGGCGCGGGCAATGAGCTCGATGTCCTCCTGCATGCGCTCGTCCACCTGCTGCTCGAGCAGACGCAATGACCATGAGCCGGCCAGCGCCAGCACAACGATGACGGGAATCAGTACATAAGCCAGCAGGGCGACCCGCAGGTTATAGATGCCGCTGAGCCGGGGTATCCACTTCATTGGTCCATGATACCGTGCGGAAAGCGGGATTGACAGGTCGTGGTACTCGACACCCTCATCCTTTATAATGCGGCGTCACTTTTCAGTTCCGCAGTTCCAGCCAACGTCCGCCGAGGCGGACCGGACCAGGTCACCAGTCATGTCACAAGCAAAGCGCCAGGCCACCGTCGAACGCAACACGAAGGAGACACAGATCCGCGTCTCCGTGAATCTGGATGGCACCGGAGAGTTCAGCAGTGAAACCGGTCTGCCGTTTCTGGATCACATGCTGGACCAGGTCGCCCGCCATGGTCTGATGGATCTGGACATCAAGGCGGACGGCGACCTGGAGATCGATGCCCACCACACGGTCGAGGACCTGGGCATCACGCTGGGTCAGGCGGTGTTCAAGGCGCTGGACCGCAAGGGCATCCGCCGCTACGGCCATGCCTACGTACCGCTGGACGAGGCGCTGTCCCGTGTGGTCATCGACTTCTCCGGCCGTCCCGGCCTGGAGTTCCATGTACCGTTCAAGCGCGGTGCCGTGGGCGGCTTCGATGTGGACCTGTTCCACGAGTTTTTCCAGGGCTTCGTCAACCATGCCCTGGTGACCCTGCATGTGGATACGCTCCGTGGCCACAATGCACACCACCAGATCGAGACGGTGTTCAAGGCCTTCGGCCGCGCACTGCGCATGGCCATGGAGATCGACCCGCGCAGCGCGGACGTCGTGCCATCCACCAAGGGCAGTCTGTAAGATCGAATCTATGAAAACCGTCGCAGTCATCGATTACGGAATGGGTAACCTGCACTCCGTGGCCAAGGCCGTTGAAAGCCTGGACCGGGATGTTCGCGTCGCCATTACCTCTGACGCCAGTACCATCCTGGGCGCCGACCGGATCATCTTCCCCGGGGTAGGCGCCATTCGGGATTGCATGGCGGAGATCCGCCGCCTGGGTGTCGACGAGATCGTGCGAGAAGCCGTGCAGAGCCGACCCGTGCTGGCCATCTGTGTGGGCATGCAGGCCCTGATGGATTCCAGCGAGGAGAACGGCCATGTCGATTGCATGGGGGTGTTCCACGGGCAGGTGAAACGGTTCGGCGGCGGTGGTGAACTGCATGACGGCGAAGGAAACCGGCTGAAGGTGCCGCACATGGGCTGGAACACCGTCAGCCAGCGCGAGCATCCCCTGTGGGAGGGCATCGAGGACGGCAGCCGGTTCTATTTTGTGCACAGTTATTACGTGGAGCCGGAGGACGACGCCGAGGTGTACGGTGTCACGGAATACGGGCAGTCGTTTGCGGTGGCCATGGCCAGGGAGAATCTGTTTGCGGTGCAGTTTCACCCTGAGAAGAGTCAACATGCGGGGTTGCGGTTGCTTTCGAACTTTCTGCGGTGGCGTGGGTAGTAGTCGGGTAGTGCTTTTTTTCGAGGGCGGTGGCGTCGGGGTGTGGCGTTGTGAGACTCGCTTGAACCCGTCCATGGGGCGCTCCGCGTCCGCCATCCATGGCGGACGAGGGTCTCTCAACGCCACACCCCGACGCCACCTCCTGTGCCAACAAACAGGCAGATACCCCCACTGCGCCGCCAATTGCTTTTTCGGAGCGCCGTGGCAGACCGCATACAGTGGAAAGTGTGAGACTCGCGCTACACTGGCACGCATGGCCGTCTGGCTCCTCAGCCACCGCATTGCAGGGGAGTACCACGGTAGATTGGTGACGGTGACAGGCCAGAATGAACAATTGCAGCCAGGGCTTGGGGCGGGGGATACCGGGCAGGAGCGTCGACCGCCATGGATGGCGGTCGCCGAGCCCTCCAGGGATGGATTCACGGGCGTCTCCTGAACGGTATCCCCCGCCCCGAGCCCGTGCTACGAAGTACAGACCACGAACACCGGGAACATAGAACATGCTTGTTATACCAGCTATCGACCTGAAAGACGGCCAATGCGTCCGCCTGAGACAGGGCCGGATGGAAGACTCCACCGTCTTCTCCGACCACCCCGCCGACATGGCCCGCCAGTGGCAGCAGCAAGGCGCGCGGCGTCTGCATCTGGTGGATCTCAATGGCGCCTTCGCCGGCGAGCCGGTCAATGGCCGTGCCGTGGAAGAGATCGCCCGGGCCTGTCCGGACCTGCCCTTGCAGATCGGCGGCGGGATCCGCAATCTGGAAACCATCGATCAGTACCTGCGCATGGGCGTCAGCCATGTGATCATCGGCACGCAGGCGGTGAAGGATCCTCCTTTCGTGAAGCAAGCCTGCGCAAGGTTTCCCGGCCGTATCATCGTGGGGCTGGATGCGAAGGACGGTTATGTGGCGACCGATGGCTGGGCGGAAGTGTCCACGCTGCATGTCATCGACCTGGCGGCGAAGTTTGCCGATGCCGGGGTGGAGGCGATCATCTACACGGATATCGCCCGTGACGGCATGATGCAGGGCGTCAATGTCGAGGCCACGGTGGCGCTGGCCGAGGCCTCCACCATTCCGGTCATCGCCTCCGGTGGCGTGAGCCGGATGGAGGACATCCGCGCGTTGAAGGCAGTGGCCGCTACCGCCACCGGCGCCGGCATCATGGGCGCGATCACCGGGCGGGCGATTTATGAAGGCGCTCTGGACCTGGCGGAAGCGCAGCGATACTGCGACCAATGAGGTGAGACATGGCACTGGCTAAGCGCATCATTCCCTGTCTGGACTGTGATAACGGCCGGGTCGTCAAGGGCGTCAAGTTCGTCGATATCCGGGACGCCGGCGATCCGGTGGAGATCTCGCGCCGCTACAGTGACGCCGGCGCGGACGAGATCACGTTCCTGGATATCACGGCATCCCACGAAGGCCGGGAAACCACCGTGCACACCGTCGAAGCGATCGCCGGGCAGGTGTTCATCCCGCTGACGGTGGGCGGGGGCATCCGCAGTCTGGAGGACATCCGCACCATGCTGAATGCCGGCGCCGACAAGGTGGCCATCAACACGGCTGCGGTGTTCAATCCGGAGTTCGTCCGCGAGGCCGCCGAGCGTTTCGGTTCGCAGTGCATCGTGGTGGCTGTTGATGCCAAGCGGGTCAGCGCGGAAGATGAGCCGAAGCGCTGGGAAATCTTCACCCACGGCGGCCGCAAACCGACCGGCATCGACGCGATCGAATGGGCACAGCGTATGGTCGACCACGGGGCCGGTGAAATCCTGCTCACCAGCATGGATCGCGATGGCACGAAGATCGGTTTCGACATCGACCTGAACCGGGCGGTCAGTGACGCGGTTTCCGTACCGGTCATCGCCTCCGGTGGGGTCGGGAATCTGCAGCATCTGGTGGACGGGATTCAGCAGGGTGGCGCCGATGCGGTGCTGGCGGCCAGTATCTTCCATTTCGGCGAGTACAGCATCGAGGAAGCCAAGCGCTACATGGCGGAGCAGGGAGTCACAGTTCGGGTGTGAGGAGCGGCGCGGTGGAGTCGATGGCCTCCCCGGGCAGCATCTCGGAGACGAAGCGCAGCCGGTAGCCCAGCGCGTCCAGCAATGGCAGGGCCGTTTCCAGGTAGGTCAGGGTTTCCGGGTAGGGGTGCCCGATACCCACCGCCAGGCCCTTGCGGCCCGCCACATCCAGCAACCTTCGGAATTCCCGGTCAATGTCGGCCGGGTCGTCACTGTTGTCCAGAAATACATGGCGCCGTAATACCGGAATACCGGCTTTCTCCGCTACATCACCGGCCACGCTGTCGTGGGTTGTCACGCTGTCGACAAAATACAGGTGGCGCTGTCCGAGTGTTTCCATCAGCCATTGCATGGGCTGTTCCCTGGCCGTCAGGTCACTGCCGGTGTGGTTGTTGACGCCCCGGATATGCGGCACCGCCGCCAGTGATTCCTCCAGGGTTTCCCGGAATTCCTCCTTGTCCAGGTCCGGCGTCAGCCCACCGCGGCCCAGTGGCATCCGTGACAGGTTGCTCATCGGCGCATGGAGCATCACTTCCTTGCCTTCCGCATGGGCCTGCTCGGCCAGGGTGCGGGCGTGCGGCGTGTGGGGCAGCACAGCGAAGGTGATGCCGGCCGGCAGTGCCAGCGCGCGCTGTCCGGCAGAAAGGTTGTTGCCCAGGTCATCGATGATGAGCACGACATCCGCGCCCTGCGGCGGCGCGGCGTCCAACAGCGGCAGCGGGAGCAGCTGGACATCGCTTTCTGCGGGATTTTCCGTACCGGCGACATCCGCACTACCGGTGTCCGGAAGCGGGGCCGGCGCTCGTTCGATCACTCCAGTGGCAGGTGGCACTGTTTCATCACTGCGGGGTTGTCCCGGATCCGGTGCCGTAAAGGCCAGCAGTAAAAGCGTGCCCAGTATCAGCAGTGCCAGCAGCAGGATCGACTGGCGGCGGCCGGGGGCAAGCAGGGCGCGGATCACCAGGTGCACGGAGCGGGGCTGCGCCATCAGCGGTTACCGCTCCGGTTGCGGCCCTGCATGATGTGCCAGCCTTGCAGCAGGGTGAGCGCCTCATTGAGCTGGTAGTCACCGATGACGATCTGCTCCCCGGAGGTGACGGGCCGGGCTTCGCCTTCGGTCTCGCTCTCTTCGGTAGCCGGTTCCTCTTCTGTAGCCGGTTCGTCTTCCGTACCGGTCTCTTCGCGGTTGCCCAGATGGCCGGCCAGATCGGCTTCCGAGTAAATGCCGCGCCGCGAGGTCTCCCGCGTCACCAGACCTTCCCGGACCTCGATGTCGGGTGTGATGCCCTGGGCCTGGATGGAACGTCCATCGGGTGTGAAATACAGGGAGGTGGTGAGTTTCAGCGCCCGCTCGTTGCTGAGGGGCAGCAGGGTCTGGACCGAGCCCTTGCCGAAACTCCGGGTGCCCATGATGACGGCCCGCTCCTGGTCCTGCAGCGCACCGGCCACGATCTCGGCGGCTGAGGCCGAACCGGTGTTGATGAGCACGACCATTGGCACGCCCCGGCTGGGATCGTCGGCGTCGGCGTGGTATTCCTCGTCGGACTGGTCCATGCGACCTTCGGTGTAGACGACCATGCCGTCAGTCAGGAAGGCGTCGGAGACGCCCACGGCGGACTGCAGCACACCGCCGGGGTTGTTGCGCAGATCCAGCACCAGGCCGCGGAGTTCGTCATTGTCCTCGTACAGTGCGTCCAGGGCTTTGGCCACTTCACTGCCGGTGTTGGTGCGGAACTGGGAGATGCGCAGGTAGGCGTAGCCGGGTTCGAGCATGCGGGTGCGGACGCTGTTGGCCGTGATGATCTCGCGCTCCAGGGACACGTCGACGGTCTCGTCGTCGCGCATCAGGGTCAGGTCGATGTTGCTGCCGGGTTCGCCCTGCAGCAGGTCCACGGCATCATTGATGGACATTTCGCGCACCGGGCGGCCGTCGATTTCCACGATCAGGTCGCCGGCCTCGATGCCGGCGCGGTCGGCGGGTGAATCATCGATGGGGCTGATGATGCGGATATAGCCGTTTTCCTCGCCGACTTCTATACCCAGGCCGCCAAACTCGCCCTGGGTGCTCTCTTCCAGCGAATCGAAATCGTCTTCGCTCAGATAGTCCGAGTGCGGGTCCAGCCCTTCCAGCATGCCGCGGATGGCGAACTCGAGCAGGGTCCTGTCATCAATCTCGTCCACATAGGCTGAGCGGATGACGTCCAGAGCCTCTGTGAACAGGCGGACTTCACGCACTGGCAGCGGCAGTTTCTCATCACTGCCATCACGGTCCAGGCGCTCATCCTCCATGACAGTCAGGGGCTGGTCCTGCTCTTCGCCCGGGGTGGGCGCGGGCTGGGACCAGGCCGTCGCAGAGAGACCGCAGGCACCGGTCAGCAGGGTGCTGGTGAGGAAAAGCAGATGTCGCATCATGTACTCCTGTCAGGGTGCCTGTAGCCAGTCGAGCGGATCCTGCGGGGTGCCGTTCTGGCGAATCTCGAAATAGACGCCGGGGGTGTCCATGCCCGCGTCGTCGCCGGCCGTGGCCAGTGGTTCGCCCCGGTTGACCCAGTCCCCGCTGCGTTTGGCCAGCGCGCCATTGTGCGCATAGAGGCTGATGTAGCCGCCGCCATGATCGATGACCACAAGCAGGCCGGAGCCGCGCATCCATTCGGCAAAGACCACGCGGCCCTGGTGGATGGCGCGCACCGGCGCGCCCGTTTCACCTGCAATGATAATACCCCGGCGGCGCATATTGCCATCGCTGTAGCTGTCCCCGAAGCGGTTGGCGGGCTCACCCTGCAGCGGCCATGGCATTTCGCCCCGCGCGGCGTCGAAGGGCGCCGCCTCCTCCGGTGCCGGAATGTCGACAATGATGCGGTTGATTTCCTCGACCAGGGTTTCCAGCCGCTGGCGATCTTCCTGCAGTGACTCCAGCGTCTCGCCGCGTTCATCCATCCCGGCCTGCAGTTCATCGATCAGGCGCTGACGCTGCTCGCGGTCCCGGTTCAGGGCGGTGAGTTGCCGCTCCAGGGCGCGATTTTCCTCATTCAGGGCCTGCTGGCTGGAGGCAATCTGCTCCCGGGTCTGCCGCAGGGCCATGAGATTGTCCTGCCAGGCCTCGATCCGTGCGATGCGGGCCTCGTTGAAGGCATCGTAGTACTGCAGCATGCGACTGCTGCGCCCCGGGTCCTGTTGGTTGAGCAGCAGTTTGAGTGGGGAGTCGCTGCGCGTCATCCAGGATGCGCGAACCGCGCGGGCCACCAGTTCCCGGTCCTCCTCGATGGCATCGTCCAGCGCCGCCGCCTCGGCCTGCAGCTCCCGCAGCCCGGTCTCCAGTTCCCGGATGCGCTGCCGGTTGGCGGCGATGTCCTCTTCCCGTTCGCTGACGCCGCGCTGTATGCCCCGCAGGGTCTGCTCTTCTTCGCTCAGCGATGCCGCAGCTTCATCCAGCCAGGTCTCGATCTGCTCGATGGCAACATTCACCTCGTCGAGCCGTTCCTGCGGGGGTGCCTCGGCGGCCCGGCCGGCGGTGGCCGCCAGCATCAACAGTGCGGGCAGTGCCAGCCAGCGGTTCACCGGTTCAGCTCCGGCTCATCAATGTGGTGCCGGTCATTTCGTCCGGTACCGGCATGTCCATCAGGGCCAGCATGGTGGGCGCGATATCGGACAGGCTGCCTTCCCGGTCGAAGCGCCAGGACGGGTCGCCGACGTAGACCAGTGGCACCGGGCCGCTGGTGTGAGATGTCAGCGGCTGGCCGGAGGCCGGGTCCACCATCTGCTCCACGTTGCCATGGTCGGCGGTGATCAGGCATTGCCCGCCGGTCTCTTCCAGCGCCCCGACAATGCGGCCCAGGCACTCGTCCACGCATTCCACGGCCTTGACCGCAGCGTCGAAATCGCCGCTGTGGCCGACCATGTCGCCGTTGGCATAGTTGCAGACGATGGTGTCGTACTGGCCGGAGCGGATGGCCTCGACCAGCCGGTCGGTGACTTCCGGCGCGCTCATTTCGGGTTGCAGGTCGTAGGTCGCCACCGAAGGGGACGGGATCAGGATCCGGGTTTCGCCCTCGTATTCCTTCTCTCTGCCGCCGCTGAAGAAGAAGGTGACGTGGGCGTATTTCTCGGTTTCGGCAATGCGCAGCTGGGTGCGTCCGTTGCGGGCCAGGTACTCGCCCAGCACGTTGTCCATGGGCTGCGGCGGAAAGGCCACCGGCACACCCAGGTCGGCCGAATACTCGGTCAGCGTCACGAAATCACTCAGCCCGGGCAGCGGTCCGCGATCAAAGCCGTCGAATGACTCGTCCACGAACACCTGCGAGAGCTGGCGGGCGCGGTCGGCACGGAAGTTCATGAACACCACGCTGTCATCGTCGCGGATGATGCCGGAATCGGGCACCTCCGGGTCATTGATACGGGTGGCCTGCACGAACTCGTCGTCCTCGCCGCGGTCGTAGGCGGCTTCCAGTGCCGCTTCCACGTCGTCGTACGCGTACTTTGCCTCGCCCCGCACCAGCAAGTCCCATGCGGTTTTTACCCGGTCCCAGCGCTGGTCGCGGTCCATGGCGAAATAGCGGCCGGTGATGCTGGCGATGCGCCCGATGCCGGCCTCGCGCAACTGCCGGTCGGCCTTCTGCAGTGAGGCCAGTGCGCTGCGTGGCGGTGTGTCACGGCCGTCCAGGAAAGCGTGGAGATAGACCGGGTCGCCGCCGCGTTGCTCGGCCAGTTCGATCATGGCGCGGATCTGTTCCTCGTGACTGTGGATGCCGCCCGGTGACAGCAGGCCCAGGATGTGCACGGCGCCGCCGTTGATGACCGCTTTGTCCACGGCATCGCAGAGCGGCTGGTTGAGAAAGAAGTCGCTGTCCTCGATGGCCTTGTCGATGCGAGTCAGGCTCTGATAGACGACACGGCCCGCCCCCAGGTTCATGTGGCCGACTTCCGAGTTACCCATCTGTCCGGCCGGCAGGCCGACGTCGGTGCCGGAGGTGCTGATCAGGGTATGCGGGCGTTCGGCCAACAGGCGATCCCAGACCGGTGTGTTACCGGCGGCGATGGCGTTGTACTCGGTTTCCTCACGATGGCCCCAGCCATCCAGGACCAGTAGCAGCGTTGTCTGGCGGGCGGTAATGCTCATGAAGTATCGTCAACTCCCTGTCTGTTGCAAGTGCGTGAACGGCGGCCCCGCAAGGCCGGTGTGTAAAAGGCGCCATTATCGCGAAATAAGCGTCAAAGTACCATGTATTCACAGGCTGCTGACTTCTGTAGCGCGCCTGAGGCGTGTATACTTCCCCCTTTTTCGCAAGCAAGGCTTATGGAACAGTTCATAGAATTCGTCGGCAACAACTGGATGCTGTCCGGTCTGTGGGTGGCATTGCTGGCCGCCTTTCTCCTGCATCGCAGCAAAACCGGGGCCAGCGCAGTGAGCCTGCAGCAGGCAGTCGCCCTGATCAACCGGGAGGATGCCCTGGTGCTGGATATCCGTGACAAGAAGGAATACGACGCCGGCCATATTGTCGATGCCGTGCATATTCCGCTTGCCCGGCTCTCCGACCGCTTATCGGAACTCAACAAGTACAAATCCCGGCCTGTGGTAGTAGCCTGCAAGATGGGGCAGCACTCCGGGGAGGCCTGCAAGACACTGGGAAATGCCGGTTTCGAGCGGGTCGTGCGTCTGAAAGGCGGCGTGACCGCCTGGCGTGCCGAACAATTGCCGCTGGTGCAGTCCTGACGGCGGGATGGCATCGGCAAGAGAACCCTCACTTCAACATGACAATGGCAGGAATGAACCATGGCAGAGAACGATAACGCGAACACGCAGGCGGCCGCGGGTGGCCAGAACAACGAGCAACAGGGGCCGACGTTTGCGCTGCAGCGCATCTACCTGAAGGATGCCTCCTTCGAGTCCCCGAAGGCGCCGGACGTCTTCAAGGGGCAGTGGAGCCCGAAAATCAGTTTCAACCTGAACACGAAAAACGACAAGCTGGCCGAGGGCGTTTATAACGTCGTGCTGACGCTGACCGTCGATGCCAAACAGGAAGACAACACGGCTTTCCTGATCGAAGTGCAGCAGGCGGGTGTGTTCACCTGCTCCGGTTTCAGCGAAGAGGACCTGGAGCGCGTGCTGGCCACGGTCTGCCCGAACATCCTGTTCCCGTATGCCCGCGAGACCATCGACTCCATGGTGGTGCGCGGCAGCTTCCCGCCAGTGATGCTGGCCCCGGTCAACTTCGAGGCCGTCTACCAGCAGTCGAAGCAGCAGCAGGCCCAGCAGGCGGCCGGCAATGGCGAGACCGCCGCTTCAGGCACGGTCGACCAGGAAGGCGAGGCGAAGCAGTAAGAGAAAAAAGAGGGACAGTCCCGGTTTTTCCTCTCGCAAAGATCGCGGAGTGCGCCAAGGAGGGCACACCCTGACGGGGCCGATTTTCACATTGATTTCTCTGCGATCTCTGCGGTCTCCGCGATCTCCGCGAGATCAACAATCGCCATTTCGCTTACCCGGGAGTTTGTTGTAAGCCGTTCTACCCCAGCCCCGGGAATCCTAGTTGGCGCAATCCCTCATACAGCGAGATGGCCACGGCATTGGACAGGTTCAGGCTCCGGCTGTTCCCGTGCATGGGAATCCGCAATCGCCGCTCCTCCGGCAGCGACTCCAGCAACTCGCTGGGCAGCCCCCTCGTTTCCGGACCGAACAGCAGGATGTCATCCGGTCGATAGTCCACCGACGTATGGAGCCGGGTTCCCCGGGTGGAGAAACCGAATATGCGGCAATGGCCGTTTTCGCGGTGAAAATGACCCCAATTGTTCCACCGATGCACGCGGCTGAACTCGTGATAATCCAGGCCGGCTCGCCGCAATCTCTTGTCGTCCAGGGAAAAACCAAGCGGTTCAATGACATGCAGGGCCACTCCGGTATTGGCTGCCAGGCGGATGATATTGCCGGTGTTGGGGGGGATCTCGGGTTCAAGCAAGGCGATCTGCATCAGGGCGGGTCCTCTTTATCCCCAAAAATACCCGATTAAGAGTCATTTTACTATAGATTTTATGAACTTATGCTCTACAATCAAAGCATATCAAGAACAATGCCAAGGGAACAGGATTACGAGTGCGCCAGCTCTTTGAACGACTGACACGCCGCCGGGACGGAGACAGCCGCCTGGTGGGCCTGGACATCGCTGACGATCACGTGTCGCTGGTTGAATTGCGGCAGCAGCGGGACGGCCCTTTTGTGCGGCAATGCGAGCGCATCGCACTGGAGGGCGGCAAGTCGATGGGGGAGCTGCTGTCCGCACAGGTCGACTCGATGGGGTTGCGCGGGGCACCCTGCAATGCGCTGCTGGCAGCCGAGGACTATAACCTGTACCTGGTGGATGCGCCGGCGGTCGAGGAGTCCGAAATGCGCGCGGCCGTGCGCTGGAAGGTCAAGGACCTGCTGGACCTGCCGCTGACCGATGTGGTGATTGACGTGTTTCCGGTGCCAGAGGATGCCTTTCAGGGGCGCGGCCGGATGCTGTACGTGGTCGCTGCCCGAAAATCCAGGGTGCAGGCCATGATTGAAGCGGTCAATCGCGCGGACCTGGAGCTGCGCAGCATCGATATTCCCGAACTGGCGATGCGCAACATTACCAGCCTTTTCGCTGATGACAGCAACGGCCTGGCCTTTCTGGCGCTGAAGAATGCCGGCAGCAACCTGAACCTGACCCGCCAGGGCGATCTGTATCTGGCGCGCCGTATCAATACCCAGGTCGGTGCCGATGTCGTGGCTTCGGGGGAATGGGAGGCGCTGCGGGACCGGCTGGTGCTGGAAGTGCAGCGTTCCCTGGACTACTACGAGAGCCAGATGGGGCAGAACCCCGTCTCCCGGGTGCTGTTGGCGCCGCGCCGTACCGACGCCCCGGAGCTGGCCGCGAGTCTGGACGAGGCCATGGGGCCCGAAGTCGGCGTCCTGTCCTTTGCCGACCGCCTGGACCATGATGACCAGATCGGGGAGGTGACATTGCATGCCTGCGTGATGGCGATCGGTGCGGCGCTGCGCAGCGACGAGGTGGTGTCATGAACCAGCAGGTCAACCTGTACCTGTCGGAGTTCCGCCCCAGCCGGGACTGGCTGAATGCCAGCCACCTGCTGTGGCTGGTACTGGCGGGTGTGCTGCTGATGAGCGCGGTCAGTGCCTATGACTACTGGCGCCTGAACCGCCTGCAGAGTGAGGCGGTCGAGCTGGAGGCCAGTGTGGAACAGCAGACCCGGGAGACTGAAGCGCTGGAACGCGCAGTGGCCGAACGCATGGAGAACGAGCGCCTGCAACGGGAACTGGAAAATCGTCAATCACAGCTGCAGCGGACCCGCAGCCTGCTGGGATTTCTGGAGGACACGCGACTGGGCAATACACAGGGGTTCTCTTCCATGATGAAGGACCTGTCCCGCGCATCGTTTGAGGGGCTGTGGCTGACCGAAGTCCGGATAGAGGCGGGCGGTGATGCAGTGTCGCTGCGTGGCGTGGCGCGCCGATCCGCCATGGTGCCGGATTTCATCGGCCGTCTCAGCAACGGGGAAAGCTCTCTGCGCGAGCGGCGCTTCAGCCGCCTGCTGGGCACCCGGACGGATGAGTCGGACGAAGCAGGCGGCGAAGCGGCGATCAATGGTGATCGATCGGGTTATCAGTTCGAACTGGAGGCTCGCTGATGGATCTGGCGGCACAATGGCGCAAAGTGGCCAATGCCTACGAGCAACGGCCGCCAGCGGAAAAGGCCATCATCGCCTTGCTGGTCGTCGGGATGGTCGGCTGGCTGTGGCTGATGACTGCGTTTGATCCGGTGCGGGCTGATATTGATGATGCCGAGCGCCGGATCGCCACCAGTGAGGCCAGGATCTCCAGTCTGCAGGCTCGTGCCGCGCAGGCGCGCGCCGATGCAGAAAGCGATCCGGAGCAGGTTGTGCGAGAACAGATCAGCCGGTTGATCGAGCAGCAGCGAGCAGTGAATGACGAGATCGAGGAGCTGGCCGGCCGTCTGGTGCCGCCCAACGAAATGACCCGGCTGTTGACCACGGTTCTGGATGAACAACCCGGGCTGGAGCTGCAACGCGTAGAGAATACCGGCCCTGATGAGCTGCGCTCATTGAGCGATGATGACGATGGCGAGACGGGGCAGGTGTACCGTCACGGCCTGGTGCTGGAGCTCCGTGGCAGCTACTTCAATACGCTGGAGTACCTGCTCTATCTGGAATCGCTGTCGGAGAGTTTTTTCTGGGACAGCCTGCAGTTTCGTGTAGACGAATGGCCGTCGGCCAGTGTCACGCTGGAGTTGCACACACTGAGTTCGGAGGAAGGCTTTGTCGGTTTCGGTGTATAGTCAGCGGGCCCGCGCGGCCGCCATGATGTTGATGCTCTGCTGCCTCGGAGCGGCCGGTCCGGCGCTGGGGCAGCGGGCGGACAGCGATCTGGTGCGTAACATTGGAGACGAGACACTGCGTGACCCGACTCGTCCCGCCGGCGCCGCGCTTCCGGAGTCATCACGCGGAGAGATCGGCGGCAGCCGTCTGGATGCCGGCGCGATGGTGAATCGCCAGTACCGGGTCAGCTTCATCCGTGCCGGGGGTAGCCAGCCGATGGCCGTGGTCAACGATCAAACAGTGCGCGTCGGCGAGGTCGTCAATGGCGCGCGCGTACTGACCATTGAAACGGGCGTCGTGGCACTGGATGTGGACGGAGAACGCCGTACCTACAGCACCTGGCAGGGAGAAAGCGTGCGGCAGTCGATCTCCAGCGAGGCGATGGATACTGATACCATGGATAACGAACAAGAGACGGATGACTGATGCGAACTGAAACCGATATCGGCAGGGTTGTGTTGGCGGCAGTGCTGTCACTGGTGTTCAGCGCCTGTTCCTATACCGGCGCCCGGCCGGCCCCGGATACTGCGGTGGTGGATAATATCCAGGACGCACTGATCGCCGCCGAGGAGAGTAATATCGAACCGGTGTCAGAGCCGCCTTCGCCCGATGTTCTGGAAGACCTGATGCCCGGCCTGTCGGTGTCCGACGAGCTGCTCACGCCGGTAGAAGAACGCTTCAATATCGTTGCCAACCGCGAGAACGCCCGCGATTTCTTCAACAACCTGGTGGCCGGCACCGACTACGGCGTGGCGGTCAATCCGCGGGTGGAAGGCGAGATCAGCATTTCCCTGCCCAACGTCACCATCGAGGAAGCGCTGCGCGCGGTGGAGCGCACCTATGGCTACCAGGTAGAACGGAACGGCAATATTTTCCAGATCCGCCCGCCGGGTCTGCAGACTCGTATCTTCACCATCGATTATCTGGATGTACAACGCTCCGGCAGCTCGGATGTGCAGGTGACCAGTGGCAGCTCGGGCGGCATGGGCGGCGGTGGCGGTCTCGGAGGCTTTGGCGGCGGAATAGGCGGCGGCATTGGTGGCGTCGGCGGCGGTTTCAACAGCGGTATCGGTGGCGGCTTCAATAGCGGCGTCGGCGGAATCAACAGCGGACTCGGTGGCCGCGGTGGAAGCGCCGGAAGTTTCGGTGGCGGTGGTGGCTCCGGGGGTGGTGGCCAGGTATCCACCCAGACCGAGACCGATTTCTGGGAAGACATCGAGGAGACGCTGGAAAGCATCATCAACATCGACGAGGATGGCGGCGAGAGTGGCAGCGGCCTGCTGGCCGGTCTCGGCGGTGGCGGTGGCGGCACCCGCAGTGTGGTGGTGCAGCCGCAGGTCGGCATGATCATGGTGACCGCCTCGGCCGAGGAGCTGGATCGAGTGTCGTCCTATATCGAATCGGCGCAGAACATCCTCAGCCGCGAGGTGACCATTCAGGTGCAGTTCCTGGAAGTGGTGCTGAACAAGGGCTACCAGACCGCCATTGATTTTGACACCTTCGGGCCCGGAGGTGCGGACGAAGGAAACAACCTGGTCACGGGCGATTTTTCGTCGGGCAGCTCGGATGGCAGTCTGGATGCCGCCTCGAATCCGATGGCCATCAGCACCAACTTCACGGACTTCAACGCCGTGTTCCGCGTCCTTAACTCACGGGGTACCACGCAGGTGCTGTCCAGCCCCAGCCTGAAAGTCCTGAACAACCAGAAAGCGGTGTTCCAGGACGGTGACGAGGAGTTCTTCCAGACCAGTACCGGCTCGAGCACCGTGACCAGCGGCCAGACGATCAGCACCAATGACAGCAACAACCTGCAACCGTTCTTCTCCGGCATTTCCATGGACATCACGCCGCAGATCAGTGCAGCCGGCGACATCACCCTGCACGTGCACCCGACCATCACCACGGTGAACGAGCAGATCAAGACCATTTCCGACGAGCAGGTGCCGCTGGCCAGGACATCGGTCCGTGAACTCGACAGCATCATCCGCGCCGAGGATGGCAAGATCGTGGTGCTGGGCGGCCTGGCCTACGAGCGCAGTATTGATGACGCGGCCGGAGTCCCGGTGGCCAGCGATCTGCCGCTGGTGGGTGGTGCCTTCGACCAGCGCAGCCGGCGCACCGTGAAAAGCGAGTTCATCATCCTGCTGCGGCCGATCATTGCCAGTTCCGAGTCCGAGCGCCGCATGATGCGCGAGAGCCGGGAACGGTTCGAGGCGCTGGAGGATGACATGCGGCGCTCCATTGATCCGTTCGACAACCGGTGACAGGTGGCATTCATGTATCTTGAACATTTCGGACTCAGGGAGCTGCCCTTTTCGCTGACCCCGAACACGCAGTTCTTCCTCAACATGGCCAGCTACCACAAAGCCTACAACATGTTGATGGTCTCCATCGCCAATCGCGAGGGTTTCATCAAGGTGACGGGCGAGGTCGGGACGGGCAAGACCATGTTGTGCCGCAAGGTTCTCAACTCCCTGGGAGAGGACGAGGACTATGTGACCGCCTACATCGCCAACCCCGTGCTCAGTCCCAAGGGCCTGTTCCTGGCGTTCGCCGAGGAGCTGGGCATGGAGGTGACTACCGATGTGGGACACCACAGCCTGCTCAAACAGATCACCCGCAAGTTGATGGGGTATGCCGCCGAGGACAGGCAGGTGGTGCTGTTCATCGACGAGGCGCATGCCATGCCGGAACAGACACTGGAGGCATTGCGGTTACTGACCAACCTGGAGACCGAAACACAGAAGCTGTTCCAGGTGGTTCTTTTTGCGCAGCCGGAACTGGATGAGCTGCTGAGGCAGAAATCCCTGCGCCAGTTGCAGCAGCGCATCACTTTCAGCTACCGGCTGGAGGCCCTGGACCGTGATGGCCTGGACCGCTATGTTTCCCATCGCCTGGCCACGGCCGGTTACAACGGCGCGTCCGTGTTCAGCCGTGGTGCCCTGAATGCCCTGTACCGGGCGAGCGAAGGGATACCCCGGTTGATCAACATTCTTTGCCACAAGGCCATGATGGTCGCTTTCGGCAAGGGGGATCGCACGGTGGACGCCGCACATGTGCGCAAGGCTGCCGAGGATACGGATGGCGTGGATGTGCCCGTGAAGAATTTGCGGCCGGCCATGATGGTCAGTGCCGGCGTGGTGGTCTGTGCCGTGGCGCTGCTCTATATCGTCGGCTATTACCTGTGAGTGGTTTTCTATGAGCCTGATCAATGACATGCTGCGCGACCTCGACGCGCGCCGCCGCGATACCCCGGCCCGGGGTGCGGGTGCGGAGAAACTCGTGCCCGCTGCGGACGAACGCCAACAGGGCGGCTCCGACCGGCAACAGAAGTGGCTGATGGCGGCTGTCATCCTGCTCGCCGCCGCCGCCGGTGTGGCGGTGGCCCTGTATCTGATGGCCACTCCCCGTGGCGGCAGTGATCGTTCCGAACTGCCTGTGGCCCGTGCGCCGGTACAGGCGGAATCGGAGTCGCAGTCCGGCGCCAACGATCAGGCCGCGCAGCAGCTCGAGGCACTGGCCACGCGATTGACAGAGCTGGAAGCGGAAAACCGTCGTCTGCAGCAGAAGCAAGCCGGTTCCGGACCCTCATCGGACTCCGGGAATGGTGAAGGGCAGGACGAGGACGGGGCGGCAACGGAGAATCCCCTGACGGCGGCCAATGGCCAGGACGATAGCCGGCAGAGTGACTGGGAGGCGCGGGACTGGTCGGCGCCGGACCGGGAAGAGGAAGCGCAAACGCCGTCGCCGGCGCAGCGCCAGATGGTGGACACCGCCGCGCCGGTGTCCGTGCCGGAAACTGCCAACACTACCGATGAGGCGGCCACACGGACGCCCCGCGAGCCGTCCTTCGCAGAACGGGACCGGCGCCAGGTGCAGGACGCCCTGACCCTGTGGAGCGATGGCCGGCGCACCGAGGCGCTGGAAGCCCTGGATCAGTTCACCGTGGACCATCCACAGGCGCACCTGTCCCGAGAGATGCTGGGCAAGCTGCTGTTGCAGCGCGGCGAGACCGGCATTGCCACGCAGGTGGCGGATATCGGGCTGCAGATCGCCCCCATGCACAATGGCTACCGCAAGCTCAAGGCCCGCCTGTTGATGGCGGCCAACCAGCCCGGGGAGGCGCTGGAGTTGCTGGACAACCGCCCGCCCTCCGCCGAAGGGGATAGCGAATACCATGAACTGCTGGCGACCGCCGCACTGGCCTCGCAGCAGTACCGGGTCGCCCGGCGCAGTTACGAGAATCTGCTGGGCACGGATGATAGCGAGGGCCGCTGGTGGTATGGTCTGGCCACGTCCCTGGAAGGCGAGGGGGAGGGCGATAACGCTACTCGAGCCTACCAGCGCGCGCAGCGCAGCGGCTCACTGAGCAGCCGGCTGCGCCAGCGCAGCGAAGAACGCATCGCCCAACTCACGGCACCATAGGGGAACGGCCAGCCAATGACTGCAAGCCGCCAGAAGCTCCGTATCGGTGATCTGCTCGTACAGAACGGGGAGATCACCGAAGAACAGTTACAACAGGCTCTGGAGAAACAGAAGGGCACCGGACTGCGGCTGGGCCGCACGCTGATCAATCTGGGCTACGTGGAGGAAGAGCGTTTCCTCGAGTTCCTGTCCGAACAGCTCAACATCCCGTTCATTGACCTGCGCCGTTACCGTTTTGATGTGTCCGCCGTGCAGCGCCTGCCGGAAACCCAGGCCCGCCGCTACCGCGTCATCGTGCTCAACGAGAAAAACGGCGAGTACCTGGTGGGCATGGCCGACCCCACCGACATCTACGCCTTCGATGCCCTGGAGCGCATCCTGCAGCAGCCGGTGCAACAGGCCGTGGTGCGCGAAAGCGAACTGCTCAACACCCTGGACCAGGTCTACCGCCGCACCGACGAGATCGCCGGCTACGCCGAGGAGCTGGAAGAAGAACTGAGCGAAGGCCAGTTCGACCTGGCCAGTCTGACCCCGGACGCCGAGGACAACGACGCCCCGGTAGTCAAGCTGCTGCAGTCCATCTTCCAGGACGCCGTGCAGGTGCGCGCCTCGGATATTCACATCGAGCCCGACGAGAACGTGCTGCGCATCCGTCAGCGTGTCGACGGCGTCCTGCAGGAGCAGATCGTCAAGGAGCGGCGTATCGCCCCGGCCCTGGTGCTGCGCCTCAAGCTGATGTCCGGTCTGGACATCTCCGAGCGCCGCCTGCCGCAGGACGGGCGCTTCAGCCTGAAGGTCAAGGACCGCAAGCTGGATGTGCGTCTCTCCACCATGCCGGTGGAATACGGTGAGTCCGTGGTCATGCGCCTGCTGGACCAGACCGATGGCGCCGCCCGTCTCGATCAGGTGGGTATGTCCGATGCCATGCTGGAGAAGTTCCGCAAGTTGATCCACCTGCCGCACGGCCTGGTGCTGGTGACCGGCCCCACCGGTTCGGGCAAGACCACTACGCTGTACGGTGCGCTGCAGGAGCTGAACGACGTCGGCAAGAAGATCATCACCGTGGAAGACCCGGTGGAATACCGCTTGCACCGCATCAACCAGGTGCAGGTCAACCCCAAGATCAACCTGAGCTTTGCCCGCGTCCTGCGCTCCGCCCTGCGCCAGGACCCGGACATTTTGCTGGTCGGGGAGATCCGCGACCAGGAAACCGCCGAGATCGCCCTGCGCTCCGCCATGACGGGTCACCTGGTACTGTCCACCCTGCATACCAATGATGCGGTCTCCAGTGCCATGCGCCTGGTGGACATGGGCGCCGAAGGCTTCCTGGCTGCCACGTCCATCAAGGCAGTGCTGGCCCAGCGCCTGGTGCGCCGTCTCTGTGACAACTGTTTCACCGACCATGAGCCCAGTCGACAGGAGCGGGCCTGGATGGCCCACATGCTGGAGCAGGCCGGCAGCCCGCAGAGCGGCCGGGAGCTGGCCGAGCGTATCAAGCTGAAGACCTCTACGGGCTGCCACCGCTGCAACAACACCGGTTACCGTGGCCGTATCGGTGTATTCGAACTGCTGATCATCAACGATGACATGGCCGACGCGCTGCGCCGCGAGGACTCGGCGGCCTTCGTGCAGGCCGCCCGGCGCAGCAAGGGCTACCGGCCGCTGGTGGTCAGTGCCCTGGCCGAGGCCTCCAGAGGCGTCACCAGTCTGGAGGAGGTGTTCCGCGTGGCCGAACAGATTGACGAATCCGGCGACTGGATCGTGGACGAGGATGAGGACGCCGACCAGGCGGCTGACGCTGCGGTGCAACACGCGGTGGACGAGGAGTAAACCGGCATGGCCCGTTTCGAGTACAAGGCGCGCAATGCCTCCGGCAACCTGATGACCGGCACCATGGACGCCGCCTCCGCCGACGCCGTGGCCGGTGAACTGGCCGGTCAGAGCGCCACGCCCATCGATATACGCGAAGTGGCACGTCCGTCCCGCAAGAGCGGTCCCGAATTGACGCCGGTGGAGAAGATCAACGATTTCCTGGCCGGCAACAAGGTCAAGGTGGATGAGCTGATCATCTTCGCCCGCCAGATGTACAGCCTGACCAAGGCCGGCATGCCCCTGGACCGGGCGCTGATCGGGCTGAAGGCGTCACTGAAGAACAAGCTGTTTTCGCGGATTCTGGACGATGTGGTGGACGGACTGGAGTCGGGGCTGGATCTGTCCACCTCCCTGGGCCGTCATCCCAAAACCTTCAGTCCGCTGTTCCTGGCCTTGGTCAACGTGGGAGAGAACACCGGCCGCCTGGACCTGGCCTTCGAACAGATCGGTCGCTATCTGGAGCTGGAGCGCGACACCCGCAAGCAGGTCAAGGCGGCGACACGCTATCCGATGTTCGTCATAGTGGTGATCGCCGTGGCGCTGGCGGTGATCACCGTGTTTGTGATCCCGGCCTTCTCCGACACCTTTGACCGGCTGGGGGCCGAGCTGCCGCTGGAGACGCGGATACTGATCGGTATCTCCGAGTTCGTCGTACAATGGTGGCAGTTCATGCTGGGCGCGACGGTGGCTGCCGTGTTCGGTTTCCGGGCCTGGCTGAAGACGCCGAAGGGACGTCACACCTGGGACCGGCGCAAACTGGAGTTTCCGCTGGTGGGCGGCATTCTGGAGCGTATCGCCCTGGCGCGTTTCTCGCGGGCGTTTGCCATGATCATGCGGGCTGGCGTTCCGATCGTGCACGGCATGTCCGTGGTGGCCGGCGCTGTGGGTAACACCTTTATTGCCGGACGCATCGAGAAAATGCGCGACGGCATCTCCCGTGGTGAATCCCTGCACCGCACGGCCAACAATGCCGGCATGTTCTCGCCGCTGGTGCTGCAGATGATCGCCGTGGGCGAGGAAAGCGGCTCCATCGACGAGCTGATGTTCGAGGTGGCGGATTTCTATGACACGGAGGTGGAGTACGACCTCAAGCGCCTGGGCGACTCCATCGAGCCCATTCTGATCATGTTCATCGCGGCCATGGTATTGGTACTGGCGTTGGGCGTGTTTCTGCCGATATGGGATCTGGGGGCCGCCGCATTATGACGGGACGGCGCGGCGTACAACACAGGGGCGCCGCGCCACGGACCGGCCGGCAACAGCGAGGCCTGACCCTGTTTGAACTGGTGGTGTTCATCCTGGTGGTGGCCATCATTTTTGCAACGGCATTTGACCGGTTCAGGGAGTATCCAGGTGCCGCCGAGCGGGCAAATTTTCAGACAACACTGGCACAGCTTCGTTCGGCAGTGAACATGGAGATGATGGCTGCTATCGCGACAGGAAATTGGCAAGAGCTGGAGTCATTGGAGGACAGCAATCCCATGGATCTGCTGCTTGAAACACCGGATAACTACGTCGGAGAATTCATGGCGGTAGCTGAAAGCAGCATGCCACGCAGGGTATGGTACTTCGATGAGACGCGCGGGCAACTTGTTTATTTGCCGAATGACAATGAACATCTATATGTCGACCAAGGAGCCGGATGGAAGCGAGCAGATAGCTTGCAGTTTCGCATTGACATGCGTTATGAGGGAGACGATGCGTCGGAGAACTCGGCTTCCGGAGCAGATAGGGAGGAAGCGCTGTCTCCTTCCAGAGATCAGGGTGACTGGACGGGCCTGACTCTGATGGCGGTGACTCCGTTTGATTGGCGCAACAGCCGGTTGGAGTTGCCACGCTAGCCCGCATATGTGCTGTGACTGGTAAAAAGAGGGTCGAAATAGGCGGATGATGCGATAGGGATCATGGGAAGAGCTGCGTTGCGGTGCTACCCTGCGACTACTGAATAACGGGACATGCGTTCTGACGATCATGATTAAAAGTTGAGCGGCCTGACAGCGTTGCGGGCCCAATCAAGGAGTGTGACCATGCAAGCACCACGCAAACAGAGTGGTTTCACGATCATCGAGCTGGTGGTGGTGATTCTGCTGCTGGGGATTCTAGCGGCTACCGCGCTACCGCGCTTTGTCGATGTTACGGATGAGGCCCACGCAGCAGTCGCAGAGGCTACGTATGGAGGCTTTGGCACAGGAGTAGCGATGGCGCGAGCTCAATGGGTTGCAGATGGGCAATCCGGGACCAGCGTCTCTCTGCGAGGTGGTACCGTGAGCCTTAATGGAAGTGGTTATCCGAACGGGGCAACTAACGGCGAATGCCAGACGACATTCGACACAGTTTTACAGGATGGCCATCCTACCGTTGGTGACGGTGGATCGGTAAGTGATGGAACTACTGATACGCTATTTTCTGACACAGGTGATTTGACCGATATTGATACCCAACTTGGTACCTCAACTGGTAGCGACTTCGTCGCAGTACATGCATCCGATGCTTCCGGGTCAGAAGAATTGCATCGTTGCTACTATTTTTATACAGCCCAATATGCAGATCACGATGCCGCTGATACAGCAGGAGCCGATGGGATTCCATATTTCTACTATGATGAAGCCAATGGTGATGCGGTTTATACCAGCACCGGGAATCTGCCTGCCCCCTAATGAAATGGTGCTAGTGCATATCAGAAATATTTTGGTGAGAATGTGTTGGCATACTAGGCGCTTTAAATTGGCCGAAGGAGACGACGAATGGATCAAGTTAGGATAAGCCGTCCAGCGGCAGGTTTCACGATCATCGAATTGGTGGTCGTCATTCTCTTGCTGGGAATTCTCGCAGCTACAGCGCTACCGCGCTTCATCGATACTACCGATGAAGCTCATACTGCAGCTGTAGATGGACTTCTCGGTGGATTGAGAACAGGGGTTGCGTTGTTCGAGGCGCAGTGGCTTGCTGAGGGGGAGCCTACAGACCCTTTGCCTGAGTTTAATAACCTCTATCCAACCTCAGGCGGCTATCCCTCAGGCGCCGATAGCGCCACTATAGACGCAAATTCGGAATGCGTGCAGTTTTTTAATGGAATTTTGCAAGGTGGAAGGCCGCAAGTGGTTTCTGCTGCAGATACGGTGGCGCTTCCTGATGGTAATACGGTTGCTTCCGATGCCACAACTACGGGCACTCCTACTGGTGAGTCGGATCTGATTGAAGAAGCAGCAGAGGCCGGTTACTCATATATTGCATTCCTGCAAGCTGCTGGCACGTGTGATTTTCTTTATCTTCGTGATGCAGGAGATCTAGCGACTCCCCCGACGATTCGGTATGCTGCTTCAAGTGGGGCTGTAACTCTTCAGTGACAGTAGCGGCTTCCTATTCAGGACCAGCTTATGGAAGTTAGTAAAGGTCAGTAGTAGTTATGTGCTTCGAAGTATCGCCTAGCATAACTACATTGGCAACTGGGGTCCTTGGGAAGGCTGGTATCTCATGGCGAGTTGATTGCCGCTGCCGTGCTTGGGGGGAGACTGGTTTCTGAATTGTTTAGCTTGACTGTCTCCAAAGGATGATCCCTTTGTTCTCCAGTGTCGAAAGGGATCAGGCGGCGACAAAGTGGCTCGAGGCTGGAGTGGGTCATTTGCATAAACGAGTTCACAGCGGCTACACCATAATCGAATTGGTCATTGTGATAGTTATTTTGGGGATAGTCTCAGCAGTTACCATATCGCGATTGGTTCGATCAGATATATTCTCTGATTCAGTGATCAGGGATCAGGTAATTTCCTCGGTCCGCTCTGCACATCAAAATGCGACTGGACGCGTTGATAGCACGTTGACACTCAATCTGGTGTCTGACGAGTTGCACTTCATCCTTGAAGACTTTGATGGGGAAATCCAGAGAGACCGGGTGGCTATCGATGAGGTGACGATTGCCGGAGATGTCAATCAGTTGGCTAGCTGCGCCAACATTCCGGGCGCAAATCCGCTAACTTCGTCTGATTCCATTGTATTCGAGTTTGACACCTTTGGTGACTTGCGCCGTGCAGGTATAGAGGGAAGCCTTCAGGATGTGACCACCGGTGCTCGAATTTGTGTCAACGATGACCCTCGCTATTCTGTCTGTATCTCCAAAACCGGCTATGCCTACGCAGGAGACTGCGAAAATGGCAGCTAGACAGCGCGGCATCACCCTGGTGGAAATGGTCGCCACCATCATCATTCTGGCTATCGCATTGACGGCTGTAACGGCCATGCTCTCAAGAGGCCTCGGTCGTAGTAGCGATGTGCTGACGGAAACCCGCGCCGTGGCCCTGGCGCAAAGCTACCTGGAAGAAATCATCGGCCGGCGCTTCGATGAAGCCTCTAATCCCAGAGGTATCCCCCCTTGTTGGTATGATGTACCTGGCGTGGAGCTGGAGTTGTGTGCTCCAAACCCGGATGGTGATCCTTTTCCGGCGGACGGAGATGATGGTAGTCGGGCAGAATATGATGATGTGGACGATTATGATGACCTGGACGAGGGCTGGAACAGTACCGGTGGTGTATCGTTGCGGGATGCGGAAGGCAATGTGCGCAACGGGTATGACAATTTCCGGGTACGGGTTTCTGTCCGCTATGTTGATGCGCGTACTGGCGAAGAAGAGGGAAATCTGGGCTTGAATCTGAGCTGTGTGGACAACAGTGGCGCAGAACCAGAAACACTCCCTTGTGCCAAGTTGATCACCGTCAATATCAGCCATCCGGACAACGATGATGGCTGGGATTTCAGTGTCTACAAGTCGAACTTCTGATGAAAAAACGCCGGAGCCCAATACAGACCGCGAAGGCAGCGGGTTTCACACTGGTCGAGGCCGTGATTGCCATTGTGGTGGCCGCCATACTGGCAGTAGGCATTATCGATTATATTGGTAACTCAGTAGAGGGCTACACCTCTGCGGCCAGCCGCAACCAGCTGGCCAGTTCCGGCCGCACGGTCATTGACCGCCTGGCACTGGAGCTGGAAAACGCCGTCCCCAACAGCATCCGCGTTACCCCCACCACGGCGACAGGCGATCAGTGTCTTGAGTTTCTGCCATTCGAGGCGGTGACCACGTCCATTGATGCCCCGACCACCGGACAGGGCAGCCAAACGTTCGATATCGTACAGTCACGCCCCGGGTTCGATTCGTCGTCCGCAGGTGGGTACTATGCAGTGGTTTATCCAAACAATACGGGCGACCTTTATGATGTGGGTGGAGCGACTGATCGGGGGTCTGTAGCCGTCATCGACTCGTTTGGCGGGGTGTCTGGTGGCGTACAAACCATCACATTAACAGAACAGCATCGTTTTCCGCGGCGCTCACCGGTGGAGCGGATGTTCATTACACGCCAGCCGGTCACGTTCTGTGTCGTGGACAACAGGATCTACCGCTACAGCGAGTATGGCTTCCAGGCTACGCAGTGTGCCTCTCCGGACGTGGCCGCACTGGGCGTTGACTGGAATGATTGCCTGCCCGGCTCCCCCGCCACCGGACGCCATCTGATCACTGATAACGTGGACAACAGCGTGGACGGCGGCCTGACTGCCTTCACGTATTCGCCTTCGGCGCTGCGGCGTAACGCCATCGTCGCGCTGGACCTGAATTTCACGGCGCGGGGCGATACAGTGCGGCTGACCCATGACGTTCTGGCGAGAAACGTACCATGAGCCGGTCTTGAGTGACCCGGAAGAGGATCTGGCGGAATGAGACGACAGAGTGGCATTGGCCTCCCGGCCGCGATCTTCGTGATCACCGTTATGGCTGCCCTGGCGGTGGCTGTTCTGCGCCTGGTCCAGCAGAACGCGGAAACCTTTGAAGAAGAGGTGCGGCTGACCCGTGCATTTTACGCAGCGGAGTCGGGTATCGGCTTCGGCATGAGTACCCTGTATCCGCCCGAGGAGTATCCGGATTACACGGCCAGTTGCAGCGCCTTTCCGCTCGACTATGAGCTCACTGTGGACGGACTGAACGGCTGCAGTGTACAGGTCAACTGCTCAGCGGACGCCACTGTGGATGAGGTCGACTACTTCACTCTGGTGAGCGAAGGCAGCTGCGGGGATGTAAGCCGGACATTGCAGGTGCGCAGCGGCTACTGATTTGTAACAAAGGAGTCTTCGGGAAAAACCGGGGGGAAACCGGGGGCAAAAAACCGGGACAGTCCCCCTTTTCCGCTCCCTCCTTTCCGGGAAATAGGGAAGATGGGAGACGGAAAAGGGGGACTGTCCCGGTTTTTTGCCCCCGGTTTCCCCCCGGTTTTTTCCGAAGGTTGTTATGGCTTATCGGCCTTCTCGCGTGAAAGAGCCAGATCATAAACTTCATTACGATTTCTTTTGCCCGCCGCAAGAACTGTGACCGTGACGGTAGTATCGGATACCGAATAGACCAACCGGTATCCAAGTTGGCGGAGTTTGATTTTGTACAGGTTTGTAGTGGTCTAATGAAACCGGACACCATTTAAGGTGGTAATATTACCACCAAGG
>JBBEBP010000033.1:0-1779 GCA_040882255.1 Pseudohongiellaceae bacterium
GATCCGCGCGTAATATTTGAGTTTTAGAAAAAATCGCTCTTGGGAGCTCATTTTTTTCTTGATTTTGTTGTAGATATAGTATCTATAACTATTTATGCCCGCCCGCATCCCGACTCTCAACAAATCTCCTTTTGCCATCGACCCCCGTCCTCTCCAGGAAATGGGCAGCGCCCACGCCGGACTTTTGGCCACCTCACGGGCGCTGCGTTCCCTCAACCTGGGCGGTCTGGTGGAAGCCAACCTCCAACTCAAAAGCCGACAACGCGGTTTCACCGAAGGCCAGATGATCGAGAGCCTCGTGCTGCTCCAAACTCTGGGCGGGGACTGTCCGGAGGACATTTCCTTGCTCGCCGATGACCAGTGCCTGTCGCGCGGACTTGGCTACCAGCCCCCCAAGGCCAGCGCGGTGCGCACTTTCCTGAATCGATTTCATGACGAGGAGCTCTCCGCGATGCGTCCGGCCCGCGAAGTGCAGAAGAGCTTTATCATGCCCCGCAGTTGCCCCCAGCAGGGACTCGATCAGGTGCTGTCCGGTCTCGTCGGACAGGTGGCCGCACTCTTCAAGAAACACGGCCAGGAACAAAAGATCGCCACCATCGACCAAGATGCCACCATCATTGAGAGTCATAAAAAAAGTGCACTCTGCCATTATGAAGGGGGGCGAGGCTACCAACCAATGGTGGCCCTCTGGAGCGAGGCCGATCTGGTGGTGGCCAGCGAGTTCCGCGATGGCAATGTGCCGGCCAGACAGGCTCCCCTCAACTGTGCGCGCATGGCCTTTGAGGCACTGCCTTCGGGGATCAAACAAAGATACTTCCGCGGCGACAGTGCCTGCCATGAAAACGAACTCATCGACTGGCTGAAGGATCCCGCCCGCGCATCGGAATCCGGCGGGCGCATCGGCTTTTGTGTCAGCGCGGTGATGGAGTCGGCTCTGAGTGCCGCGGTCCATTCTGTGGAAGAAAAGGCTTGGAAGACTTACGCCACCGAGGCCGACGGCACCTTGCGCCAGTGGGCGGAAGTTTCTTTCGTGCCCGCCGACTCCTACGAGCAAAAAGACAGCCTGCCCCTGCGTTACGTGGGGCTGCGCCTGCTCAAGGCCCAGGGAGTGCTTTTCGCCGATGGCAGCGACCGCAAACACTACGCGGTGCTCACCAACCTGGACTGGGAAGGCGGGCGCTTGCTGAACTGGCACCGGGAAAAGGCCGGAACCGTCGAGCACACCCACGATGAAATCAAAAATGCGCTTGGCGGCGGCCATATGCCCAGCCAGAAGCTCGCGGTCAACGCGGCTTGGTTCACCATCGCACTGCTAGCCTACAACGTGGCCAGTGCGATCAAAAGCCTGTGCCTGGATCCCGAGGAGAGAACGGCCCGCTTCAAGCGTTACAGGCTTCTGCTCGTTCACATCGCCGGACGCATGAGCCGCTTCCAGTGCAAACTGCGCCTGCGTCTGCAGGCCTCGGCCAAAACCATCGCCCGCATCCAGAAAATCTGGGACGTCTTTGACCTTCCCACCCAGGCAACGGCCTTTTCCTGATCCCGATTCGCGGAAATCGCCCCCCCAAGCTCTCTTCATCCGGTCACCGGGGGCACTGCCGCGCCCACATGTCGCGCTTTTTCGTCAATTCCCGGCTCTGATCTGCGCGACGAGCCAAAAAGAGACCGGTCCGGCGGCCAATAACAGGAAACCCGGCGCGCCAAGCCGCGAAAATCGAGCCTCGGAGAGAAATCGCGTCGCCGATTTTTTGAAGTCCCGCGCTTACGCGCGGATTTGGG
>JBBEBP010000034.1:0-1633 GCA_040882255.1 Pseudohongiellaceae bacterium
CCCCTTGGAGTTAAAGAAAAACCGGATCATTTCCGCGCTGGCATCGGGGCCCTTCGGGTCGGTGTAAGAGCCGCCAGATTGGCCGCCTGACCAGGCGTGGCCGAGGCCGTCGATCACCCAGTGCTCCAAATGGCTCTGTCCGTCTTGCCCCATGCTGAGCGCCACGGAGTAGGCGCGGCCCGACGCATTGCCATTGCGGGTGGTCTGGAGGGTCTGGGAAGGCCCGGCCCGTTCCGCGTCCCGGATGATGGCCGCGCCGTTGGCGGGGTGAACCGTGCTGTCCGCGCTTCCATGAAAGGCGATGGTGCGGGTGTCTTCGGCCTTGTCATTGGTGTTCCGGCCCTGTCCCTGACCTGCCATCGCGGCAAAGGCGGATGCCACGTCCTTCGCGGCCCCATAGGGCAGTCCGGAATGCGCCCCGACAGCCGCAAAGACGTCCGGGTGGGTCTGCCCGAGGATGACGGCCATGGCCGCGCCGGCGGACAGTCCGGCGACGAAAGTGCGGCTCTGGGGAACATCATGCTCGGACATCGCCTTGCGGGCGATACCGGCCAGAATATCCGGCTCTCCACGATCGCGCCGCTGGTCGCCCGGACTGAACCAGTTCCAGCAGGTTTGCGCATTCGCGCCGCGTGACTGCTCAGGATAGATCACGACGAAGCCGTCGCGGTCGGCGAGGGCGTTCATGCCGGTGCCGATGGCGAAATCCTCGGGGTTTTGCGTGCAACCATGCAGCATCATCACGATCCCCGTGACCCCCGCGTCTGTCGAGGCAGGCACGTAGGTGCGATAGGCACGGCTGCCGTTCTTGCCCTGATGCGTGGCCGAGAGAAATTGTGCACCCTCGGGCGTGGCGACGCTCTGCGGCTTTGCCGCGTGCGGGCTCTGCCCCCCAAAGGCTTGTGCCATGTTCAGCATGCCCATCAGTCCATCAGGGCCATGCTGATGGGGCAGGCCGCCAGAGGGCATAAGCCCGTCCATGGCAGGCGGCGCAAGGCCGTGCTGGGAAAGTGTCCGCTGCACCAGATCCTGTGCGTCGGCAATCCGTTTGTCGCGTGCGGCATCTTTCACCGGGCGAGATGCGCCAGCGTTGAATTCAAACATGTCAGATATCCTGTATTGGGGTTGGGTTGGGTCACAGAATTCGGTCGGCAAGGGCCTTCTTGATCTCCGGGGGGGCCTGCAAGGCGCCCAGAACGGTGATCGAGCCAATGGTTTGCAGTGCCAGTTCCGGTGTCACGTCCGGGTCGATCCGGGCCAGACCGACGACCTTGACGTGCAGCACTTCACCGGCGTCGCGCAGCGCTTCCAGATCGGCCCGTGTGTAGTCGCGCAGACCCAGTTCCATCGTGTGCCGCTCAACCGATTTGGTGACGACGTCAGCATGGCCGCCGAGGTGATTGCGAATTGCGGTGCGTATGAAATCGCTGCGGTTCGAATAGAAGCCTTCCTGCACCAGCAGGTCGATACGCCCCAGATCGACATAGCCGAGATTGATCGTGATTTTTTCACTATCCGGGGTCTTGTCGCGAAGCTGCCTGACGTTGTTCATGTCCATTCTCCATCTGATTGGATGGTATATGGATGTTTATTGATCGCTTGCAAGCCCCGAAATCTCGATTTGGACGTTTTG
>JBBEBP010000035.1:0-1579 GCA_040882255.1 Pseudohongiellaceae bacterium
TGTAGAGCGTCAACCACCTTGTCCGCGGGCGACAACCACCTTGGCCGGTTTTGAGGCCGCTGAGGTTGGCGTATCGTTTGGTGTTCTGGGTTAGGTTTCTCCTTCATTCTGGTTGTCGGTGATGGTTGTCGCTGGGGCTTCGGCCTGTGCTCGCTTGTTCAGGGCAGCCGCACGTTGACGGAAGCTTTCGGCATTCATCTCGAGGATGGTCGCGTGGTGGACCAGCCGGTCGATGGCCGCGACGGTCATGGCCTTGTCCGGGAAGATCTGATCCCAGCCACTGAAGGGCTGATTGGCCGCGATTGCGATGCTACGGTATTCGTAGCGCCTGGCGATCAGTTCGAAGAGAACGCCTGTTTCGGCCTGATCCTTGTGGGCGTAGGTGATGTCATCGAGAATGATCAGGTCGAACTTGTCGAGCTTCGCCAGTGCAGCCTCGAGAACGAGATCGCGCCGGGCCGCTTGGAGCCGCTGCACCAGATCACTGGTCCGGCTGTAGAAGACGCGATGTCCTGCCTCAATCAGGGCATGACCGATAGCAGACAAGATATGGGTCTTCCCGGTGCCGGAATTGCCGATGGCGATCAGATTGCTGCCGCCCTCCAGCCAGTCACCTGCCGCCAGAGCCTCGACGCGGGCGCGCGGCAGGGTCGGCAGTGCCTTGAAGTCGAAGGTGGCCAGCGTCTTGCCTACCGGGAGCTGCGCCTCGTTCAGGTGTCGCCGGATACGCCGCATGTCGCGCTCGGCCAGTTCGTATTCCGCCAGCACGGCGAGGAAACGGGCGGCCGGCCAGCCTTCGGTATCAGCGCGTGTGGCGATCTCGGCCCAGAGCTTGTGGAAGGTTGGCAGCCGCAGCGCGGTCAGCATGCCGGGCAGCGCGTGGATGTCGACCTCGCGGGCGGTCATGCGCTTGCCCCCAGAAGAGCATCGAAGCTGTCCAGTGTCGGGTGGGTGACGGCGACATCCTTCGGCAACGCCATGAGCCTTGGAGCCAATTGTGACGTCAGTGCCTTGGGATCTGGCACCTGGCCCGCATCGAGGTCTACCGCCAGCAGATGCGCCAGTTCTACTTCGCAGGCTTGTTCATGGGCGATGAAGAGCAGATCGACCATGCGGCGGCAGGCGTCGCGTCGTGGCAGATCCCGTTGCAGCACCTTCCAGGCTTCAGCGTATTCGGTCCGGGGAAACAGGCTGTCGCGGTAGATTGAACTCCACAGGGCCTGCGGTTTGCGCCGCAGAGCATGGATCACGTGGTGGTAATTGATGACGTGGACGCGATGTCCGTCGCCGCGTCCGCGGGCCCGGGGATGGGTTACGACGAGGGTGCTGCCAAGAAACGCATCGATCCGATCATCGTAGAGATGGACCCGCAAGCGCTGCCCGATCAGCTGCGACGGCGCACTGTAGAAGATGCTCTTGACCAGGAAGCCGCCCGTTCGCGTGACCGGCACCACGATCTCGGTGAAGTCTGTCGTGCGTCTTTGTGGCAGTGGCCTCAAATGGCCCCGCTCTGCCTGAACGGCATCGGCCCGCTGCCGGTTGCGCCGGGCCACCAGCATATCGACGAACCGCCGGTAGT
>JBBEBP010000036.1:0-1560 GCA_040882255.1 Pseudohongiellaceae bacterium
CCAATCGCATCGGAGGTTTCAGTCCTAAGAAAATATTGTTTTCAGGTGTGCGGCCGAGTCATTGAAGTCAGCTGAACGTCAATGAAGCCAGGATATGCTGCACGAAGTACCAATAGCTGCAATATGAAGGCTACTTCGCGGCGTTGGGAAGTCAAGCGAGCGGCAGCTCAGGGCCGCAGGTCGATCGGGGCAGAAGCAGAACGGCGTCGATATCAACCGCTCCCGCCGGAAAACGCAGTTTCCACGGGCTGAGCAAGACAACACCGGAGCAACTCGATCTCTTCGACAGTCTCGACCTGCCAAAACCGGCCTGACGCCGTCTGTGTTGTCACATTTTTGAACCATCCGGCCTGAATCAAATCAATCGTTTAGCGGATTTGCTGTCGAACTCCGGATGCGCCAGCTCTGTGCCACGCTTGGTCTGCCGAAACTCCCCCTTCAAGTGGCGCCCAAGCGCAGGGAAATCAGCAAGAAGTGCAGGACCTCGAGCGGGGGGAATGCGTATTCGTTGATCACCTTGTTGTAGCGGAACATCTCTTCTGCGCTTTTGCCCGGCCAGTCGAAATGCGCGACGGCCCAATGGACGAAGACGCGCTTGAAGGCCCTGGTTTAGGTCAGACCGATTGATCCGTGCTCCTGCGCATATTGCAATGTCAGGAGTGCGCCACGCAGCAGTGGAGAATGCGCGAGGTCGGGATGGTCGTCGGCGAGAGTGCGGAATTCGATCACAGGAGAATGCTGCCACAGACCGCGCTGCAGTTCCATCTTGTCCACCGGCGCGCGCTCATCCGGCTGGTCGGCCGTGATGCGATGATGAGTAGAGGCCCTGTCCAGAACGCGCATTGTCAGGTGAACAGAAAACTTCTCCAAAAAAAATTCAAGAAAATGTTTCGTGTCTGCGCAAGTTGGCCAATCTCATTTTCAACAAGCAGGCAAACAAGGAACCCTATTGAAGAAAGGACAAATGATGATCCGCTGGTCTGCGCGCCTTTTCTGTGAGGCGCGAGACGCAGCGACCGCCGAAGAAAAAGACCTCTGAGCCTTTTTGACGCTGGGACGAAACCCGGATCAACCACTCACCAATCAGAGGTATCATCATGTATCATGGGAAAATCATCTCCAACGGGACAAACGCGTTCAGGGCCAGTGAAGCAGAGCTGCGGACATTCCTGGCGTCGAATGCCGATGCGCTTGGCCATGCAGCGGTGCTGTTGTCAGGCCGCAGGGGCGCCAGGCTCGTCAACGCCATCCGCGATGGGCTCGACCAACCCGGTCTACTCACGCACCGTCTGCGCCAACGCCTGCTCGAGTTACGCGACATCCTGTTTCTCGAGCATTTCGGGAATGAGGCTTGGGAAGACGATAGCTGCCTTGCATTGCTCGAACCTGAGGATCCGGCCGTTGCGGAAATTTGCCTGCTCGCTGATGGCCTCGAAGCAGCCCTGCACGAAGCCGGGCTGATTGCCACAGAAGATGATCAAGCAGCGTGACCCTTCGCCCGCACCTCCCAAGCGCAGGGGTGCGGGCGACCTGCCCTATAAAAAAGACTTTGCCGATTAT